>JAAVHN010000010.1 GCA_014799685.1 Subdoligranulum sp.
TAACCATTGCCGCCGTCCAATACATTAAAAAGATGATTCCGTAAATCCCTGTTACCGTTACTATTTGTAGCAGGTATAGATTTTGGTATTGTGTATAAGCGTCAGACAACCCGCCCAAAGCAGGATATACCAAATAGAAGATATATTCTATTGATACCGTTATACTTGCAAAAATAACAGTATCTTGAAATCTCATTTTTGATTTAGCCCAATAGATATATGGTAAAATTTTGAGAAAAGCTACCAAAAAAGCTGCCACTATACATATTTTTATATCCATTCCGATGGCTTTTGCGAACTGGAAAACAAACCCGATGGCGTATATTGAGCCAATTATTAGATATACTTTTCGGGTATGATTGAGAGAAAGCATATGTAAAAACAAAATTGGATAAATCCATGCAAAGAACGGGATACACCATTCTCCATTGGACATTACATAGATTAAAAAAGTTAAGATTATAAAAATTGAAAATCGGTTATTTTTCATTGCTAAACTCCCTTGTACCGTTTATATCGACATACAGCGATTCATTGATGCCGCCTTCCGGTATTCTGTTATAAATATTCTGCTCAACCAATCAAACGGTCAGAAAAAATGCAATAGCGGCAGCAAGTACAAGAATCAACCATTTTAGTATCTTGACAGCAGCTTTTAAAAACCTTTTCACGTTATATCCCTTTGATTTTCAATGAGTTTCATCGATTATACCATACCTGATTCCCAATTTCAATAAAAACATCTGACAAAGCCGGCAGAGCCCGGATCCACTCATACGAAAGATAAAAATGAAAATATACAAAATGAAACACTTTTGAAACAGGAATATGTTATACTGATATCAGAGTATACCCGGAAAGCTGTGACGAAAGGGACGTGCGGCAGCGCCCCGGTACAGAAGAATATACAGAACAAGAGGAGAAAACCAATGTATCCTATATTAATTGTAGATGATGAACCCGCCATCGCGGAGCTGATTGAGCTGACGCTGCAGGACGCGGGTTACACTTGCGTGACAGCGCTGAACGGCGACGATGCGGCCGATTATATTGAACGCCAGCGGTTCGATCTGATTTTATTAGATGTGATGCTGCCGGGTGTGGACGGCTTTTCGCTGATGGAATACATCGAGCCGACAGGCACGCCCGTGATGTTCATCACGGCGCGGGACGCCGTGGAGGATCGCGTGCGCGGCCTGCGCGCGGGCGCGTATGACTATATCATCAAGCCGTTTGCGGCCAGCGAGCTGCTGGCGCGGGTGGATGGGCTGATGCGCCACACGGGGCGGCGCGGCGCTGTGCTGCAGCTCTGGGATGTGACGATTGACCCCGAGATACGCGCGGTGCGCAAAAACGGGACGCCCGTAGAGATGACGCCGCACGAGTATGATCTGCTGCTCACGCTTGCGCGCAGCCGGGGCACGGCGCTTTACCGTGATGTGCTGTTCGAGCGCGTGTGGGGCATTGACAGCGACGCGGGCCCGCGCACGTTGGACGTACATGTTTCGCGCCTGCGCAAAAAGCTCGGCTGGGAAACAAAGCTGCGGGCCATTCCCAAAATCGGGTACCTGCTGGAACGGGAGGAGGACGCATGAGGTTTGCGGCAAAGCTGACGGCGGCCATCGTCCTGCTGCTGAGCGTGACGCTTTCTCTGGGCGGGGCATGGACGATCACGCAGAATTTTACAAGTGCGCTGGACAGCGCCGCGCGGCAGTATTCTGCGCAGCAGCGGCGCGAGCGCTTTGCGCTGGAAACCGCGCTGGAACAGGCGGGAGGTGACACGACAGCCGATCTGCTCACAGCGGCGGACCGCTACGCGCGCGAGCTGCGCGCCGCTTACGGCGGAGACTTTGCGCCGTTCGCGCTGATGGACGATTTCGGCACGACGTTCTATTCCGTGATGTCGGATACCGTTTCTTACAGCGACCGGTGGCGGGCCGTCCAGGCGGGGGAAAATAGCTTTTGCTGTGCCGAAGCGGGGCAGCAGCGTTTTCTTTTATTGGCGTCGCCACTGGCCGGGCAGCAGCGGGCGCTGTGGCTGATCAACGCCTACGATATTACGGCGCTGTTTTCCGAACGAGATCGGCAGCTGCGGGAATTTTTGCTGCTGGAATGCACCGCGCTGGTACTTGCGGGCGCGGCTGCGGCTGCGGTGAGTATTTTTCTCACGCGGCCCCTGCGCGTGCTGGAAGCGGCGAGCCGCCGTGTGTCGGAGGGGGATTATGATGTCTGCTGCGCCCTCGATACAAACGACGAGCTCGGCGCACTCGGCGAAAGCTTTGATGCGATGACAAGCGCGGTGCGTGCGCAGATCGACGCGCTGCACACAGAGACCGAGCGGCAAAAGCGCTTTGTCGCATCGTTTACGCACGAGCTGAAAACGCCGATGACGTCGATCCTCGGTTATGCCGATCTTTTGCGCAGCGGCGCACAGCCGCCGGAACGCAGGCAGCGCGCCGCAAACCATATCTATCACGAGGCAAGCCGCCTGGAGCAGCTGAGCCATCCGCTGATGCAGCTGCTGGGGCTGGAGCACGGCGGAGTGGCGCTGCACCCGGCGCCGCTTGCCGCCGTGATCGGCGATGTGCGCCGCAGCCTGCCGGAGCTTCCGGTGCAGCTTACGGTGGAGTGTCCGCCGGACGCCGCCGTCCTGGCCGACCGCGCGCTGCTGAGCACGCTGATCCGCAACCTTGTGCTGAACGCGGCTGCGTCGAAGCCGCGCGACGGTACGGTGAAAATTTTCTGCGAGCGAAAAGACGGCGGCTGGCAGATTGCCGTGCGCGACACCGGCTGCGGGATCGCCGCTGAAGATTTGGAAAAGGTGCTCGAACCCTTTTATCGGGTGGACCCGAGCCGCACGCGGCAAAACGGCGGCAACGGTTTGGGCCTTACGCTGTGCAGCGAGATTGCGCAGGCGCACGGAGGAACGCTGCGGCTGGAAAGCACGCCGGGGCAGGGAACGACCGCGTATATCTGGCTGAAGGGGGCGGGGGAATGAAGGAAACAAACATGAATGAAGCAAATGCGAAAGAAACAAATGAGAAAGAAGCAAATGGGAAAGAAATAAATGGGAAAGCAATCAATCAGCGCCGAAAACGCAAAGGGCTGCTTGCACCCGTATCCGTACTCGTGCTTGCCGTGCTTTGCAGCCTGCTCTCGCTTTGCCTGCCCGCCGTCTTTGCGCGTATGCAGGATGCGGCAGTTTTATCACGCGAATTGCCGCGTCCGGCACAAGAGAGCACCCTTGACGAGCGCGCAAGGGAGATCCCGCTGGTCTATGCGCTGTATCGCCGGCGATATCTTGTGAGCCCGACCTTTCCATCGACCATTCAGAACGACGGAACCGGGGACGGGACGGCGCTTTTGCAGATGAAACTATCAGAACTCACGCAAGCCGGTGTTTTGCCCGAGGCCCCGGCACAGCAAATACAGGAGCTTTTGAGCATTCCGCCCCTGTACACAGGCTGCGATACAGGCGGGGATTTTTTCGCCGCAGAGCAGGGATCTTCTACGAAAAGCCTGTCAGAACCGGGAGGCCTGTTGTCGGAACCGGCAGACGAATTGTCGGTGATGCTGTACTGGCACACCGATACGGGCCTCATTGTCAGCTTACAGGCATCGGTTGACGCTTCAAAAACGGATGCAAATGAGCTTTTGCGCCGATATCGCGCCTATTTGGGGCTGGATGTGCTGGACGATTGGATGGCTGTCGATTTGGAAAGCGAGGCCAAGGCCGCCTGCTTTTCACCGACAGGGCAGCTTTATCTTTATTGCTTCGCGCAGGAAAGAGAATTGGCGCTTGGTGCGGTATCGCTCTCTTTGGAGGAAATGAGCGAAACATTTTTGCAATAGCGGTGTGATATGCTTCCCGTTGCCGGCCGCATAAGCGGCTGAATACGGACAAATAAAGAAGGGGAATCGTATGAAGCATCAAATGGGGGATCTGACCAGATACCGGATAAAGAAACGGAGAAATCATTGCATCGCCTGCGCCATACTTGCGGCGCTGCTCTGCCTGCTGTGTGCCTGCGGGGGGCCGGCATCTTCCGGGCCGGATGGTCAAGCGTCGGATGGGCCGGGGACAGCGGGAGGAAACGCGTCTCAGTCGGAAACACCGGGCATGATGGCCGGGACGGCCGGCTCCGGCGGCGAGCTGATCCTGCTTTCCTCAGAAACAGACAAGGGGCGTTACACAACAGGCCGAATCTATGATCAGGACAAAGTAACCCAGCTTTTATGTTATGTGGACTACGCTGCGGCCAGGGAGATCCCGCTGTGCGCCCAACCGTCCTGTGCCCACGACAGCGATGCTTGCACGGCATTTATGAAACTGGGCAACAGCGCTACGGCTCCGAAAATCGGTTCCGGCAACGCGATTTTCTTTGTGATCATGGATGGGGAAACCGGACAGGATGAGATCTGGACAGCAGGCCCGGACGGCAGCAACCGCCGTTTGTTGGTGCGCAGCACGACGGGAAGCAATGGATGTAAGCCGATTGCTGAGGACGGCGCCTATCTGTATTACTTCTACGAATCCTACCGCGAAGAGAACGGAGAGATGCTGCAAAGCAGGCTTTACCTTGCCCGTGTCCCGCTCGCGGGCGGAGAAAGCGAGGATATTTCCTCCTGGGAGGACAAAAACGAGGGCGCCGGCTACGAATTTTTGGGTGTCAGCGGTCGCGAGGTCGCGCTTTATCGGTATGAATGGGGCAATCCGATGGAGAACGCAGCCCCCGGGGATACACCGCCCCAGGAGACAGGCGCGATGGCCGATGCGCAGGGCGATCAGCAGCATATGTGCCGTCACAGCGCATTTTTGCTCAATGTAGATACGGGAACGCAGCGGGAACTGGGTACATGGAGCAGCAGCACCGGCAGCGTAGGATGCTCCTGCCTGTGGGAAGACGGGCGGCTGTACTGGTGTACCGACAACGCCTATGGGCCGATCCACTGGATGGATGTGGACGGACAAAGCGGAGAGTTGGCCACCCTGCCGGAAAATCCACATGATGAAAATGCATATTATATGCTGGATTGCATCGTGCAGGGGAAGCTTTTGATCGATTGCTTCAGCCCCGCGGCGGATTCCACCTTGCGCTGTGCGATCGATCTTTCAGATAACTTGGCGGACGGCGGGTTTGCGGGAAACGCCCAGGCGCTGACACTTCGGTATCTTTACGCAGTGTCGGAATATCCGGTGCGTATTGAGGGGCGGAGTGAAACCGAGCTTCTGGTGATGTACGAAATCGATGTGGAGTATTCGCCCGGCTTCTACGAGGACGGCACCCCGAAAGAGAATTTTTCCGCCACGTCGCGCTACGGCCTGATCTCTTATGAAGACTATTTCGCAAATCGCCCCAATTACCGCCCTGTGGAGATGCCTTACGGGTCTATCTGACGACAGCGGCCCTATCGGTATTGCTCTGCAAAGAAAAAAGAACCGGCGTTTGGTGCGGCATCTGTCCTTTGGGGAACATCTGCGTCTTTGGAAGAAATAGCCGAAACATTTTTGCAATAGCGGTGTGATATGCTTTCTGTTGCCGGCCGGAAATGCGGCCGAATCCGAATGAAGAGAAGGGAAATCGTATGAAACATCGAAGGAATCGTTGGCCCGCATGGACGATCGTTTTTGCGCTGCTCTGTATGCTGTGCGCCTGTGGAGGGCCGGCTTCTTCCGGGCAGGAGGTTCAAACGCCGGATGGGCTTGGGGCGGATGAAGGAAATGTGCTTTCGTTGCAAACACCGGGTCTGACTGCCGGACCGGCCGGATCTGGCAGTGACCTGATCCCGCTTTCCAGAGAAACGGACCAAGGATGCTATACATTGGGCGGACATGACGAAGGCGCGTATGATCTTTTGTGCTATGTGGATTATGCTCTGGCCGAGGAGATCCCGCTGTGCGCCCAGCCCTCCTGTGCCCACGACAGCGATGCCTGCACGGCATTTTTGGAACAGGGCAAAAACGCTTTTGAACCGCAAATCGGTGACGGCAGCGCGATCTTCTTTGTGATGATGGATCACGAGACCCAGCAAAATGAGATCTGGGCGGCAGACCCAAACGGCAGCGGGCGCCGGATCCTGATGCACGGCGACTCGGGAACAAATAGACATTCGCCTGTTGCCGAGGACGATGCATTTCTCTATTACACCTACTATTTTATTAGAAGGGCGGAGGGAGAAGAGCCGGAAGTCGGATTTCGTCTTGCCCGTGTCCCGCTGGCGGGCGGAGAATGTGAGGATATTTCCTCCTGGGAGGATCATTACGGCAACGGTGTCGGGTATGAGTTCCTGGGCGTCAGCGGCCGCGAGATCGCGGTTTATCGATATGATTGGGGCGCTCCGATAGAGATCGTGGTTCCCGAGGGCGCATCACCCGAGGAGATGGACGCGGCGATCGAAGCACAGCAGGAAAAGGAGCGACAGCAAACGGGCTATCACAGCGTACTTTTGGTCAATGTCGATACAGGCACACAGCGGGAACTGGATATATGGAGCAGCACCTCCGGCAGCGCGGGACGTTCCTGCCTGTGGGATCAAGGGCGGCTGTATTGGTGTGCGGACCATACCTATGGGCCGGTCCACTGGCTGGATACGGACGGCCAAAGCGGGGAACTGCCCATACTGCCGGAAAAATCAAACGACGAAAATGCGCTTTATACGCTGAATCGCATTGTGCAGGGAAAGATTTTGGTTGATTGTTACAGCCCCGCGGCGGATTCCGTTTCGCGCTGCGCGATCGATCTTTCGGGTGATCCGGCAGACGGCGGTTCTGCTGGCAGTGCCCAGCCTCTGACGCTTCGGTATCTTCACGCGGTGTCGGAACGTCCTGTACGCATTCAAGGGCAGGGAGAAGCCGGTCTGCTGGTGCTGTACGAAGAAAGCATGGAGCAATCGACCGGCTTTTACGAGGACGGAACTGCGAAAAGCAATTTTTCCGTTACAATGCGGTACGGCATGATTTCTTACGAAGACTATTTCGCAAACCGCCCCAATTACCGCCCTGTTGAAATGTCCTATGGGTTTGCACCGAGATAACCGCAAGGCGGTGGTTCTGCTTGATTTCCAAGGCGCTCGATTCACCCTTTGCGGGGGTGGTCACAGCAGTCGATTTACAAAAAATCCGGCCCATGTTGATCATTTTGATCAGGGCCGGAGAAGAAAAAGAGGGGGAATCATATGAAGCGACAAATAAAGGATCCGCTCGGGCACCGGATAAAAAAACAAAGAAATCATTGCATCGCATGTGCCATAGCTGCGGCGCTGCTCTGCCTGCTGTGCGCCTGCGGGGGACAGGCTTCTTTGAGGCAGGATGCCAATGCGCCGGACAGGCCGGGGACGGAAGGAGAAAATGCACTTTCCGCGGAAACACCGGGCCCGGCGGCCGCCTCCGGCAGCGACCTGATCCCACTTTCACAGGAGACGGACAAGGGGCGCTATACCGTAGGCCAGACAACAGATCCGGAAAGCACAAACGATCTTTTATGCTATATCGATTACGATTTGGCGCAGGAGATCCCGCTGTGTGCCCAGCCCTCCTGCAGCCACGACAGCGATGCCTGCACGGCATTTGTGGAATCGGGCAAAAAAGCCATGGCCCCGCAGACCGGTGACGGCGGCGCGATTTTTTTCAAGATGGAAAATGAGGAAATCGAAGAGGCTGACGGATCCCTGCAGGAGGAGATCTGGGCCGCAGACGCGGACGGCAGCAACCGCCGACTGTTGGTGCGCAGTACGACGGGGAGCGGCGGATATTCGCCTGTGGCAGAGGATGATACGTTCCTCTACTACTTTTATGGCTTCACACGCGAAGGAAATGGCGGGACGCCGGAAAGAGGGCAGCGTCTTGCGCGCGTTCCGCTTGCGGGCGGCGAAAGCGAAGATGTTTTCTCCTGGGATGATAGCGGCGCCGGTGTCGGCTACGAGTTTTGGGGCGTCAGCGGTCGTGAGGTCGCAGTCTATCGATGCGATTGGGGCGGTTCGTTCGGGATCGATGCGCCGCTCAGCGAGATAGACGCAGCGATCGATGCACAAGGTGAACAGCGGCTGCCGCAAATGGCCCGTCACAGTGTGCTTTTGGTCCATATCGATACCGGTATGCAGCGGGAATTGGATGCATGGGACAGTGCGTTCGGCAGCGCAGGACGCTATTGCCTGTGGGAAAACGGGCGGCTGTATTGGTGTGCCGACAGTGTCTACGGGCCCATCCACTGGCTGGATGCAGACGGACAAAGCGGAGAACTGGCCGCGCTGCCGGAAAAATCGAATGATGAAAATGCGGTTTATACACTGGATCGCATCGTGCAAGGCAGGCTGCTGGTAAATATCCGCAGCCCGGAGACAGGCTCCGTCTCGCGCTGCGCGATCGAACTTTCGGACGAATCGGCGGACGAACCGGCAGACGGCGGTTCCGCGGGAAGCGCCATACCCCTGACGCTTCGGTATCTTCAGGGGACGTCGGAACATCCGGTGCCCATTGAGGGACAGGGGGAAACCGGGATTCTGGTGATGTATGAAGAGGGCATGGAGCAATCGACCGGTTTTCATGAAGACGGCACTGTAAAAAATGGTTTATCCGTTACAATGCGTTACGGCATGATCTCTTATGAGGATTTTTTCGCAAGCCGCCCCAATTACCGCCCTGTAGAGATGCCCTACGGGTTTAGGGGATAATGCCTGATTTGCAAAAAACTCCGGCCCATTTTGATCTTTTGAATCAGAGGAGGAGCGAAATAAGGAAAAGCCGTTCTGACCACCGCCGGAGAGTGTGCCGGCAGCGATCGGGACGGCTTTTGATTGTGATACCGGCTGCCGAAGAGTGCGGCGGCGCGGCTATGAAGACGGCTTTTGAACGTGTTCGGTTTCCGTTTTCTGCTGAAAACTGTTCAGGGAAGCGCTCGAAGAAGCACCTGAAGGATCGTTTTTCAAACTGTTTGCAGAGCCGTTTTTTACGTTGCTCGAAGCGTTGCCTTTCCCAAAGCGCAGACATTCCTGCGGACAGGCACCGACGCACTTCCCGCACCGGATGCATTCCGGGGAATGGGAGATCTCGTGCACGGAAAGCGAAACCGGGCACGCCCTTTCACAGGCGTTGCAGGCAGTGCAGCGTTCTTGTTCCCAGTGGATCTGGACCAGGCTGATGCGGTTGAACCAGCCGTAGATCGCCCCAAGCGGGCACAGGTACTGGCAAAACGGCCGGTAGAATTTGACAGAGAGCAGCAAAAGCGCGATCAGGACCCCGAGCTTCCAGAAAAATAAGCCGCCCAGCTGCGCCCGCAGTGCTTCGTTTGCGCCCAGAAGGGGAAGTGCCCCAAATAATGTACCCGAGGGGCAGAGATATTTGCAGAATGCCGGAACCTTTGTAAAGCCGCCGAATAAAAACAGGGAACCGATGCATACAAGGAAAATCAGCACCACATATTTTCCATATTTCAAAAACCGGTGCAGCGGAAGATGCTTTTTCTTTTGAAAGAAGGGGAGCCGGTGCAAAAGATCCTGCACAAGGCCGAACGGGCACAGCCAGCCGCAGACAAAGCGGCCGAAAATGCTGCCGAATAAAAAGAAAAAGCCCAACGCGGCGAACGGAACATGAAATCCCCTTTGGTTCAGCAGCGCCTGCAGCGCACCAATGGGGCAGGAGGCAAGGGCGCCCGGGCAGGAATAGCAGTTTAGCCCCGGTACGCAGGCGTATTTCAGGCTGCCCTGATAGATTTTTCCCGATGCAAAACCGTACAGATATCCGTTTGTCAGCACGGTAAACAGAAGCTGCACCGTCAAACGAAGCTTTTCCAGAGACTTTTTCAAAGACTTTTTCATACGTCACCCGATCCCAATGCATTCCATGCAAATCATTACGGCCTTTCTCCACATCACGGCGAATTGCCCCTGCAGAATGCCGATGCCCAAAAAGAGGATCCCGGCCAGCACGCCGAAAATCCAGGAAAGCCGCATTTTATTGGCCCGATTGTTCCAAAAGCGCATCGATCGCATCCTCCCATGCCGTTTTGTTCATGGCGCCCACCACCGTATCCAAAACCTCGCCGTTTTCGTCGATGAAAAAGGTGGTGGGAACGGCGACGATATCGGTGAGGAGCGCCGTATAGACCGACCGGTTCAAAAGCAGATGGGGGTACGCCGCGCCCGTCTGCTGCACCAGGCTTTCCGCAAGAGACTGGTCATCTCCCTCCAGCACATCGCTGACAATGCCGATGATCTGGAATTCTTCCGGATCATATTCCGCGGCCAGCTCGCCGAGGCCCGGCATCTCGTTCAGGCACGGGTTGCAATAGGTTGCCCACACATTCACCATGGTGAGTTTGGATTGCGCGAATACCTCGGCGGTGACGGTGTTCCCGTCGAGGTCGATGCACTCAAATTCAATTTGCGGGGCCGGAGTGCTGTCTGCCGGAGTGTTTGCTGCAGTGTGGTTCTCGCCTGCATTGCTTTCCGGCATACTGTCTTTCGGCGTATTGTCTTCTTCCACGCCGGTTTCTGCGGTGCTGCTTGCCGGTTCCGGTTCGGAGCGGTCTTTTGGCAGAGCTTCAGTGTTTTGTGCACATCCTCCGAGAAGGAACACGAATAAAATCAACATCCCCAAAAGGATCTGCTGCGTATTTTTCATGATGGCCCCCCTGTAGAAATAAAAAATTTTTTTATGGCTGCTGTCCCTGTCTTCGGAAGCTTTTATAAAACTCTTCCGCCTCCAGCTGCTGCAGTCCGGAAACCTGTCCGTCGCCAAATTCCATGATGATCAGGGAACCGTTTTCCTTCCTGGCAAGATCGACCGTCACAAAGGTGCTTTTCACACGGCCGGCAATAGATTCGACCCAGGCGAATTCTTCCTCTGTAAACGAAATTTTTGCATCCTGATGCCAATAGCTGTTGATTGTGAGAACCTTTCCGGCATAAATAAATACCCTGTATTCTTCGGAAAGCGGCATACCGCTCTGCGAGTGAAAACCTGCTTTTTTTAGATTTTCAAATTTTCGAAGGGCGACTCCGCCAACAAGGTCTTCGCCCTGACGCTCGATAAAATTGCCGATCACTTTTTTTGCGGCGGCCGCATCCCGGATATTCCCGATGAAGCAGGCATCATACCATTCATGCTTGCGGCTTTTGACATGATCTTTCACGATATAGGCGCCTGCATCCAGTCTTTTGGCCAGCTGCAGTGCATCATCGATGTTATTCCCGGAAGTCCAAGCGGTTTGCGCGGTCTCGGCGGCAAATTCCCCATACCAGCCCGGCAGAAGATGATATCTTTCGTATTCCTCCGGTGTGTTGATGAGGAGGATCCCGCGTTCTTCCAGACGGCCATAGAGGTCTCTGTACAGCTCCGGCTTCATCATCCAGCCGCGGTATATGGTCAGCCCGGAGATTTTTTCTCCGGAAAGCCGTAGCTTCCCCTCAGAAAAGTCTTCATAGCTGAAAAGCGCGCAGGGGTGGTCCAGCCCGGCGGCCTGATATTCTGCTTCGAAGCCCTCGTCGACCTGCTTTGGATCAAGAGGATGGCTGCAGAACAGAAAGTTTACTTCCATTTGATCTCTTACAAGGATACTTCCGCAAACTTCACTTTCGTTCAGCGGTTCCAGCATAATACCGACAGGCACGTCTTGCAATGGAATATCTGTGAAGCACCTGCGAAGCATTTCAAAGCCTTTAACGAAAAATTCATTTCCGTGAAGATCGCAAAGACGGTTATTGATATGCAGTACCACGCCTTTGCTGATTTTTATAGTGTAGACCGTGCCCCTTTCAGGAATCGTAAATCGGTCTATAATTCTGAAAACGTCCATAGCGAATCTCCATAGCGGGTATATTTCTATATTGCAGATACAGCCTGTTCACTGCGCACCAGCAGACACGCGCACTCCACATGCTTCGTCCGCGGGAAAAGATCTACCGGCTGGATCGCCTCGGCCATATATCCCCGCGCGGTAAGATATTGAATATCCCGTGCCGCGGTGGCGGGGTTGCAGCTGATCATCACCACGCGCCGGGGGGCCATGCGCAGTACGGCGTCGAGCGTATCGGCGTCGCAGCCCTTGCGCGGGGGATCGAGGATCACAATGTCCGGCAAAAGGCCGTCCGCCGCAAGCTTCCCGGCGGCCTCGCCCGCGTCGGCACACAGAAACTCTGCGTGCGAAAAGCCCATTTCCGCCGCGCTGCGGCGCGCATTTTCCACAGCCTCGGGCACGATCTCCACGCCGATCAGCCGTTTGCACTGCGCCGCCATCGAAAGGCCGATGGCGCCCGCGCCGCAGTAGAGGTCGAGCAGCGTATCCGAGGGCCTGAGTGCCGCAAGCTCGGCGGCAACGCCGTACAGGCGGCTCGCGCCCTCTGTGTTCACCTGATAAAACGACAGGGGATCGAGCGCGACGGGCACGCCGCGCAAGGTGTCGCGCAACACACCGGGGCCATGCAGCGGGATGCACTGCGCACCGGTGACAACATTTGTCTGTTTGGTGTTTACATTCAGAACAACGCTTTCCACCTCCGGGTGCGCAGCACAGAGCGCGGCACAAATTTCTTCTGCGTGCGGCAGGCGGCGCCCGTTGCACACAAGGCATACCAGCACGCGGCCCGTGGTGACGGCGTGGCGCAGGTAAAGATGCCGCGCAAGGCCGCGGTGCGTGCGTTCGTCGTAAACGGAGATTTTGTATTTTGTCAAAAGCGTGCAAACCGTATCGGCGATTTGATTTAACAGGCGCGGCTGCAAAAGGCAGTCGGCGCAGGGGACGGGGCGGTGGCTCCGGCTGGCGTAAAAACCGGTGCGGACGCTGCCGTCTTCGGCGCAAAACAGGGGATACTGCACCTTGTTTCGGTAGCGCGCGGGCTGCGGCGAGGGCAGGATCTCCCGCACCGGCAGCGCAAGGCCGCCGATGCGCTGCATCGCGTCTGCCACAAAGCCCTGCTTTGCGCGCAGCTCCGCCGCATAGGAAAGATGCCAAAAGCAGCAGCCGCCGCATTTGCCGAAGATGGCGCACTCCGCCGGGATGCGGTCCGCGCCGGGTATGACGATGCGCGCAATGATGCCGAAGGCGTAGCTTTTGCACACCTTGACGATGCGCACCTCCAGCACATCGCCCACGGCAGTGAACGGCACGAACACGGCCATGCCCTCAAAGCGTCCCACGCCGCTGCCGTCGTTCGAGAGCGAATCGATGGTGAGCGGGATGATTTGATTTTTGATAAGCGGCATCGAAATCCTTCTTTCTGAAGGGAAGGTCAGTGAAAGCTTTGAACGGCAGGTGATCCAAAACTTTTCAGAGCAATGCTTCCCCATCCTTTTCCCCGATGTTGTGCGCGAGGCTGGCGAGATACCGGCTGGGCGGCACGCCCACATTCTTTTTAAAAACGCGCGAAAAGTAGAATTGGTCGAAAAATCCCACCGAGACGGCGATCTCCGCGATCGAGAGCGAGGAGTTTTTTAAAAGGGCGCACGCCTCGTCGATGCGGTACTGCGTGAGATAATCGATGGGGGAGCACCCCGTATTGTTCATGAAAACGCGGTACAGATGGCTGCGGCTGATACCTACCGCTTTGGCGATGTCATCGATGCCGATCTCGTGCGAGTAATTGAACTGAATAAATNTNACGGCGTTCAGAACGTGCTGCGCGCTGGAGCCCGCGGCGTGCGGCGCAAGCTCCAGCGCCTCCTGCATCAGCTCGGCGGCAAACAGGTACAGGTGCCCCACCATCAGTGCCTCGCTGCGCGGATCCGGCCCGCGCGAAAGAAAGATATCCAGCAGGGCTTTTTTTACCCGCTCGGTGTTTTTGCAGTGATGTGTGGGGCNCCCGTCCCGGAAGGGCAGNTCCAGCACNAGACGGTTTGCGCCGACGCCGTTGAAGCCCACCCAATAATATTCCCATGGNTCCNCTCTGTCGGCAGAGTAGGAGATCAGCTGATNGGGTTTTGCGAGGAAAACATCTCCCGCACCCAGNTCGTATACGGTGCGATCAACCGAGAATGTGCCTTTCCCGCGGACAATATAGTGGATGAGATAATGATCCCGCACACCCGGCCCCCAGGTGTAGCCGCCCTCGCAGCTCTGTTGGCCGCAGTTGAAAATGGAGAGATCGATATGGTCGATGTCGGTCTGCTTGAAGGACTGTTTGTACGTGCCGGACATTTCGAATACCTCCTGCAAAGCCGCTGGCGTGGGCTTGTTGTTTTTGGGGACGCTTTTGCCGCGCGTGCGTGCGGCGGATATTTCAAATGATTGGTGAAATTATTTGGCGCTGCTTCGCCGGAATCCTTGCAAGGACCGTNTGTCTGTGATACAATAGAAATGGTCAGAAGTTGGGATCATGCGCATAAAGCCGAAAAGCAAAACCGGCCGGAGGCACCGCGCCCCACATCCGCTGCAAAGCGGTCGATCCGCTGGTTACATTATAGCAGAGGAATCAACAAAAGTCCATATTGATCGTTTTCAAATATCATACGGAACAGGGAGGCCAAAACGATGGCAACAGCAAGGGAATTGAAGCAGTCGATCGAAAACGGCGCATGGGATGCCGCGCTGGAAAAGCTGTATGGCAGCCGGGCGGGCATGCTGGACAGCCAGCGCGCGCGCTACGCCGGGGCCGTAGAGGAATTTGCGGCGATGTACGGGGCGGACAGGGCCGTGGAGATCTATTCCGCGCCGGGCCGCACCGAGATCGGCGGCAATCATACCGATCACAATCATGGCAAAGTAATGGCGGGCGCGGTGGANNTGGATGTGATCGCGGTCGTATCCNAAAACGGCGAAAATATCGTGCGCGTGAAATCGATGGGATTCGATAAGCGCGATGAGGTNGAGCTTTCAAACCTGCTGCCCGTTTTGGAGGAAGCGGAGCATTCCCAGTCGCTCATCCGCGGTGTTGCGGCTGGCATTGCAAAGCAGGGCGGCAAGGTGGGCGGCTTTGACGCATACACCACGTCTCAGGTTTTGCGCGGCTCCGGCCTTTCCAGCTCGGCGGCGTTCGAGGTCGTCATCGGCGCTNTTTTCAACGGCGAATACAACGAGGGGCGTTTCTCCGCCGTGGAGATCGCCAAGATCGGCCAGTATGCCGAAAACGAATATTTCGGCAAGCCCAGCGGCCTGCTGGACCAGACCGCCTGCAGCGTGGGCAGTGTGATCACAATCGATTTNTGCGATCCGGCAAATCCGGTTGTGGAAAAGGTATCGTTCGATTTGGAAAAACACGGCTATTGCCTGTGCATCACCGATACAAAGGGCAGCCACGCCTCGCTCACCGGCGAATATGCGGCGGTGCGCAAAGAGATGGAGGCNGTGGCGGCCTGTTTTGGCAAGGCTGTTTTGCGCGATGTGGACGAGGACGCGTTTTTGGCNGATATCGCGGGCGTGCGTGCAAAGCTGGGCGACCGTGCGGTGCTGCGCGCGCTGCACTTCTTTGCAGACAGCCGCCGCGCCGGCGCGATGTGTGAGGCGATCCGCGCGGATCGGTTTGAGGAATTCCTGCGCCTGGTNACGGAGAGCGGGCATTCCTCGTGTGAATGNGTTCAGAACGCGTACAGCATCAAAAACCCGCAGGAACAAGGCGTTNCCCTCGGCTTGGCGCTGTCGCAGCGGATGCTGAACGGCTGCGGCGCATGGCGGCTGCATGGCGGCGGCTTTGCGGGTACGATCCAGGCATTTGTTCCGGTGCGCCTGCTGGACGAATACCGCGCAGCCATGGACGGCGTGTTTGGCGCGGGATCCTGCTATGTGCTGAATGTGCGCAATTATGGCGGGATCCGTGTAACGCCTTCGCTGTAAANACGCATGACGTTGGATAATTTAAACCGGCGCACGGACAATCTGGATCGGCGCATCCGGCTGCTCGACGCGNTGCGCGGCCTGGCGCTGGTGAANATGGTCGCATACCATGGCGTATATGATTGGGTTTCGGTCTTCGGCCGCTCCGCCGTGTGGTTTACGAGTACGGACTACGCACGCGGATGGCAGCAGGCGATCTGCTGGACATTCCTGCTTGTGGCGGGCGCCGTGTTNCCATACGGCAGGCAGCCGCTGCGNCGCGGTGCACTGGTGTTCGGCTGCGGCATGCTGCTGACGGCTGTGACGCTTCTGGTAATGCCCTCAGAGCGTATTTTGTTCGGCGTTTTACATTTGATCGGCGCGGCGATTCTGCTCACAGCCTTGCTGCGCCGCTTGCTGGATAAAATTCCGGCGCTGCCGGGAGCGATCGGCAGTTTTGCGCTGTTTTTGCTGTTGCGCGGCGTTCCGAGAGGTTTTGTGGGCCTCGGGGCTGTTTCNACCGCGCTGCCGCGGTGGCTGTACCAGTCTCCGGTGCTGTTTCCCTTGGGCTTTCCGGGNCCGGGCTTTTATTCGGCGGATTATTTTCCCATTGTTCCGTGGCTGTTNCTATTTTGGACGGGGATGTTCCTCTGGCGGTATCTGCGCCCCGATACGGAAGAAAGGCTGCGCGGNAAAAAAATCTGCCGTCCGCTCGAATTTCTGGGCCGGCATAGTCTGCTCATTTATCTGCTGCACCAGCCCGTTTTGATGGTTGTTGTATTTTTACTGACGCGATTGNNNAAATGAAAAAGCATTTCGGTTTCGTATTGCNGAAAAGAAATTTCGAAAAACGTATAGGCGGTTTTTCAAGGACGCATCATTCCGGCAATCTACAACCGAATTGGAGAATAAAAAACAGGGATGCTCAGGAGATGTTTTCTCTCAGTCGTCCCTGTTTTACTTTGTGATGGCTCCAGCGCAGAAAACGTAAGCGTTTTCGCGGTGCGTCCGCTTTTACGGCGCATCCGTTTGTGCAAAAAGCGCCTCGGCGTATTGCAGCAGCTTTTCGTAGGTTTCCTCGCTCAAATCGTGCTCTACCTTGCAGGCGTCCGCGGCGGCTGTCTCCTCACTGACACCGAGCCGCACAAAAAATTTTGTCAGCAGCTTGTGGCGTCCGTAAATATTGGAGGCGATCTCCTCGCCGGCGGGCAGCAATGTGATAAAACCCTCGCCGTCCACCGCAATATAGCCGTTTTCGCGCAGCTTTTTCATGGCGATGCTGACGCTGGCTTTCGTAAAATCCATCTGATTGGCAATGTCGATGGAACGGACAAGTCCGTTGCGCTCTTTCAAAATCAGGATGCTCTCCAAATAGTCTTCGGATGATTCACGGATCTGCATTTTCCAGGCCTCCCATTGCTGCTGTGCCCAAAGAGGACACGGCGATAAAATAAACTGCTGAATTAAGCGTATCACACTTTTTTGCTTTTCGCAAGAAGAATAAAAAGGGAAAAACAAGGTAAAACAGGGCGGATCGGGGCCAAGCCCGGTACGCTGCATTTCGATACCGCATCAGATCTGCGTCTGTTTTGCCAAAACGTCCAGAAACAAATTCCGAATGGCATCCTTCGGGTAACGTCCCAGCGCTTCGATATTGCCCTGATCGATCAGACCGCCGCCCATCGAGGCATGGCCGCCGCCGCTTCCGATATCCGCCAGCGCCTCATGCAGCAGGTTTCCGGCATGGATATTCGGATCCTCCGAGCGGACGGAGAACTTGATGCCGTCCTCCCGGAACGAATAGATGACTGCCACCTCCACCTCGATCAACGCAAGGATAAAATCGGCAATAATCGCGATCAGCGCGTCCGGGCAGGAGAAGGGAATGCTCGAAAACCCGACTTTGTTGTACAGCTCGATGCTTTCGATGGCGGCGCCGTAGGCCTTCAGATCGGTAAACTCCATGTTGTTGCGCTCCAGATCGGAGAGCTTTTGGGAATCGATCCGTGGGAACAGGAACGCAAACATTTGAATGTCCAGCTCGGTGACGCCTCTCGAGAATTGCAGCGTATCCATCTTGATGCCGTAGAGCAGTGCCGTCGCGACATCCTTATCCGGCTCTATACCCAACTTGGCATAATACTCTGCGATGAGCGTGGCGCAGGCCCCGGTGATGCGGATATCCTGATATCGATAGTCGATGGGAACAAATGTGGGGTGGTGATCAATGCAGGCGACCTCATCCCCGATAAAATCGGTTGCGTTTCCGCCGTGCTTTTGCGTATCCACACAGATGATGCGGTCTGTTTCCTGCATCTGCCCTGCAAGGCTTTCGTAAGACGCCATCTCAAGGTGAAAGGCATCCAGCATCTTGGCGGCGCTTAATTTATCGATCCTTCCGTCATAGCACAGTTTCGATTGGATGCCGTAGGCCTCCAGCAGCTTTTGCAGGCCGTATGCCGAGGCAATGGCGTCCGGGTCGGGGAAATTGTGCGTTTGGATATAGACGGGGTATCCCTTGCAGAGATCGACAAGATCGTTCCATTGCTTCATCCGTGCATCTCTCCTTGCTTTTGCGCTCTTGCTCACGCTGCCGCCGGGCCTTTGTTTTCCGGGCGTATATTCAGTGTATCATACCAACCTGCTTTTTTCAATCGCAAAACGCAGGTGCGGCCGGCTTTTTGCATTGGGAGCGGTCGCTTTTTACGTTGTGCGCGGCCGGATTTTTGGCGCCGGCTGCAGCCCTTTTTCGCCGTGTAGAGCAGTTTTTTCACCGGGGGAGAGCGACAGCCTGTTTTATACTGCATGCGATTTGCTCTTGCCCGATCAAGCGGCAAAAAGAGAAATTCATTTTTTTGAAAAAAGTGCTTGACAAGTGTGGTTAGTTGTGGTAAACTTCAAGGCGTCGGGGAGAGTTAGAATATGCTAACCTACTGAATTGCGAAAGGAGTGATGGATCCATGCCTTTGTCGATGGCAAGGCCGGGCGAGACAGTGACAATCCGCAAAATTACCGGCAAGGATGAGGTGCGCCAGCATCTGGCCGAGTTGGGGTTTGTGGTGGACAGTACCGTCACGGTGATCAGTGAGATCGCGGGCAATCTGATCCTGCAGGTAAAGGAAAGCCGCGTCGCGTTGGATCGTACTCTGGCAAACCGTGTGATCATTTGATTTTAAAACAGCTGATTTCTGCAAAAAAAGGGGGAAGAAACATGAAAACGCTGAAGGACGCGAAGGTGGGCGAGACCGTGACGGTGAAAAAGCTGTACGGCGAAGGCCCCGTAAAACGGCGTATTATGGACATGGGCATCACCAAGGGTGTGGAGCTGCATGTGCGCAAGGTGGCTCCGCTGGGTGATCCGATGGAGCTGAACGTGCGCGGCTACGAGCTGAGCGTGCGCAAGGCCGACGCGGAAATGATCGAGGTGGAGTAAGGCCGCGCAAATTTTTTTGCGCATAAGTTAGCACAGACTAACAAAAATGACAGAGTGGAGGAATGAAGCAATGCCTATTACCATAGCGCTTGCCGGCAACCCGAACTGCGGCAAGACGACCATGTTCAACGATCTGACGGGATCGAACCAGTACGTCGGCAACTGGCCGGGCGTCACGGTGGAAAAGAAAGAAGGACGTTTGAAAGGGCATCCGGATGTTGTCATTCAGGACCTGCCCGGCATCTATTCGCTCAGCCCGTATACGCTGGAAGAAGTCGTGGCGCGCGGATATCTTGTGAACGAAAAACCGGACGCCATCATCAATATCGTTGACGGCACCAACATCGAGCGCAACCTGTATCTGACAACACAGCTGCTGGAACTGGGCATCCCGACGGTGATCGCGGTAAACATGATCGACATTGTGCGCAAAAACGGCGACCGCATCGATTTGGAAAAGCTGGGCAAGACGCTTGGATGCGCTGTGCTGGAGACGAGTGCGCTGAAGGGCGAGGGCAGTGCAGCGGCGGCCGAAAAGGCGATCGAACTGGCGGGCGCAAAGCAAACGTCCGAGCATCCGCATGTGTTTACGGGCAGCGTCGAGCACGCCATCGCGCACATCGAGGAATCCGTTTCGGAGATGGTGAGCAAACAGAACCTGCGCTGGTATGCGATCAAGCTGTTCGAGCGGGACGAAAAAGCGGCTGCCGAATTGAAGCTGGACGCGGCACTGACACAGCATCTCGAAGAACANATCNNNGACTGCGAAAAAGAGCTGGACGACGANGCNGAGAGCATCATNACNAACCAGCGCTACGCGTACATCAGCAAGGTGGTGGACGGCTGCGTGCACAAAAAGGCGGCGAAGCACAGCCNGTCCGTCTCGGATAAAATCGACCAGATCGTGACGAACCGCATTGCCGCGCTGCCGATCTTCGTGCTGGTGATGGGGCTTGTCTACTGGGTAGCNATGGGCCCGTTCGGCAGCTTTTTGACCGATTGGACGAACGATGTGCTCGGCGCGGAATGGCTGCAGGGCGGCGCCGCGGCNCTGCTNGAAAGCTGGGGCGTGGCCGATTGGCTCGTCGGCCTTGTNGCGGACGGCATCATGGGCGGCGTGGGCGCCGTGCTCGGCTTTGTGCCGCAGATGCTGGTGCTGTTCCTGATGCTCTCGATTTTGGAGGACATCGGCTATATGGCGCGCATCGCCTTTATTTTAGACCGCGTGTTCCGCAAATTCGGCCTTTCGGGCAAAAGCTTCATNCCGATGCTCATTGGNTCGGGCTGCGGGGTGCCGGGCGTCATGGCCTCGCGCACGATTGAAAATGACCGCGACCGCAAAATGACGATCATGACCACCTGCTTTATCCCGTGCGGCGCGAAGATGCCGATCATCGGCCTGTTTGCCGGGGCACTGTTCGGAGGGAGCGGTTTGGTGGCTCTCAGCGCCTATTTCATCGGTGTGGCGGCGATCATCATCAGCGGCATCATGCTGAAAAAGCTGAAGGCATTTGCGGGCGAGCCCGCGCCGTTCGTCATGGAGCTNCCGGCCTATCATGTGCCCAGCGCGAAAAATGTGCTGCACGCCACCTGGGAGCGCGGCTGGAGCTTCATCAAGCGCGCCGGTACGGTGATNCTTGCTTCCTCCATCGTCTTATGGTTCCTGCAGGGCTTCGGCTTTGCGGACGGCGGCTTCGGCATGGTGGAGGATAACAATTCGAGCCTGCTTGCCTCTGTTGGCGGCGCGATTGCCTTTATCTTTGCTCCGCTCGGCTTCGGCAACTGGCAGTCTGCAGTGGCGACCGTCACGGGCCTGATNGCGAAAGAAAACGTCGTGAGCACCTTCGGTGTGCTGTTCCACATCGGCGAAGAAGTTGCCGAGGACGATGCCGACCTGTGGGCAGCNGTGGCCATGCATTACACGCAGCTTTCGGCGTATAGCTTTATGCTGTTCAATCTGCTGTGCGCGCCGTGCTTTGCGGCCATGGGCGCGATCAAGCGCGAGATGAACAATGCCAAATGGACGGCGGCCGCCATCGGATATATGTGCGCGTTCGCCTATGCGGTATCGCTGATGACCTATCAGATCGGCGGTTTGATCACAGGAGAAGTCTCGTTTGGGCTCGGCACGCTCGCCGCGCTGCTGGTGCTGGCGTTCCTCGTCTACATGCTGGTGCGCCCGAACAAATACAATGCCGATTATACGCGCGGCGCATCGCNCNCGCTGCAAAAAGAGGGCGTACACGCCTGAGCGATAAAGCCGGTCTGCCGGGATTGCCTATATTCCNTATCAACAAACAGAGCCTATTACAAAGNTCATTCACTGAAACTGCCGGTATCCGTTATCGGCAAACAGGGCAAATACACAAGCTGNTTTTCTTCCATCCTATATCATCTGCCGAGGGCGCCGTGGGATTCTACGGCGCCCTTGGCGTAATGTTTTCCGGCAGACAGTGGATTTGTNCAGGGGCGTTGCTGCGCCAAGTTGTATGTAAACTGCAAATATAAGCCTGTCCCTATTGATTTTTCATGGGATCTGTGATGAAATAATAGATACAAATGCGATTCCTCAAGGCAAAGGAAAGCGGTGAGCGTATGTACTCTATACTCGTAATTGAAGACGACAAAACGATAAACGATCTGCTTTGCAGGATCATAACGAAAAGCGGCTATGCTGCAGACAGCGCCGGGAACGGACTGGACGGCCTTGAAAAGGCATTATCGCGCGACTATAACATGATTCTGATGGATCTGATGCTGCCATTGAAAACAGGGGAGGAGGTGCTGCGTGAGCTGCGCGCTGTCAAGAGCACGCCTGTTATTGTCATTTCGGCAAAATTAGAGGTGTACAGCAGAATAGAGCTTTTCCGGATCGGCGCCGACGACTATATCACCAAGCCCTTTGATATNGACGAGGTTATGCTGCGCATCCAGGCCGTGCTGCGCCGGACAGGGGTACAGGCTCCCACGCTGCTCACATTCAAAGAATTAATACTCGACACCGGCGCAAAGCGTGTTTATATCCGGGAAAACGAAATGGCCTGCACGGCTACGGAATATGCGATTTTAGAGCTGCTGCTGAAAAATCCCAAAACGATTTTTTCCAAGCGCAGGCTTTACGAAAGCGTTTCCGGCGATGCATATTTGAGCGACGACAATACGATACATGTGCACATCAGCAATTTGCGCAAGAAGATTGCAAGATTCACGCCGGAGGAATATATTGAAANTGTCTATGGGATGGGGTATCGTCTTGTAAATTAAGATTTTCTTCAGGTTTGGTGAAGGATCTTCAAAACATCNCATGGTATCATAACGGGCAGGAAAGAAAGGGAGGTTTGCAAATTGGAAAATGTGATTCTGCAAACAAATGGAATATCCGTGAAATACGGAAATTTTTCTGCTCTGGATGATGTGAGTATTTGCCTGAAACAGANACATATCTACGGCTTTATCGGCGAGAACGGCGCAGGCAAAACCACACTGATGAAANTACTGACGGGGCTGCTTTATCCGACAGGCGGCGCCTTTTCGCTGTTNGGGANAAGCGAGCCGTCCGATATTCTGAAAATGCGCCGGCAGATCGGCAGCACCATTGAAGCACCGGCCCTTTATCCGGAATATTCCGCTTACCGCAACCTTGAATTGCAGCGTATTTTGATCGGCAATCCCGACAAAGAAATATGCGACAGGCTGCTCGGCATGGTGGGGCTGGATGCGGTTCGGAATCGGAAAGTAAAAAAGCTCTCTATGGGCATGAAGCAGAGGCTCAGTATCGCAATGGCTCTTGTCGGCAAGCCGAGGCTGCTGATACTGGATGAGCCGATCAACGGGCTTGACCCGAAAAACATATCCGGGCTGCGCAGTCTGCTCAAAAGGCTGAATGAGGAACATGACGTNACGCTGTTTTTATCAAGCCATATCCTGAGCGAGCTTTATCTGCTTGCCACAGATTATTATTTCATCCATAAGGGGAAGATCATCGAANCGCTCACCCATGAGGAGCTGGACGAAAANTGCCGGCAGTATATCAAGATAAAAACATCCGAATTGCCGAGATGNATCACCGTNATTGAAAAAGCNTTTCAGAATGCGGAATACACGGTTACGGATGACGAGACGCTGCACCTGTTCTCGCANACGGACAGGGCAGANAGCATCGCAGAGCTTCTNATGGAGAANCATATTGTCACAAAAGAATTCTTCGTGACCGGGCAAAGCCTGGAAGAATACTTCCTCGGCCTCACGGGAGGTGACNGCAATGCGTAACCAGCTGGCGATTGAAACATATAAAGCGCAAAGATTTATTCTTTTGTATCTTGCAGCGGCCGTNCTTGCAGCGGCNGGNTTTTTNCTCGGTTTGCTGAAGCTCCCGGCATCTATGGATACAGCAGCGGTGTTTTCTCTTTCGATCTGCGATACATCTTTTCTGTTTATCATTTCCCTTGTCGCGGCCTGGTTNGCAGGAAATGACTTTCAAAACCGGACGATACAAAACGAGATCAAAGCGGGATACAGCCGNTTTTCCGTATGCATGTCGAGGACGATCGCAACCGGAATCATGGCCATGTTGCTTCATTTGATTTATATTCTCGCCACGGTGCTCGGATTTGCGGTTCATTACCGGTTTGACAGCAGCATGTTTTCCGTTGTGAATTTTGTCTGGATGCTTGTCGTTATGCTGCAGATCTGCGCCAACATTTGTATTGTGATTCTGATCGTTTTTGCCCTGAAAAAGGCGGCAGCGGGAATTGCTGCAACGGTTGTTTTCAGCTTTGTGTGCTGCAATATTCTTCGGAACTTTATCAGTGAGAGCATTTTCAGGTTTACCTGTTTCAGCCTTGCACAAACGAGCGACCACAAAACGCTTGCCGTGTCGGCGGTGTTTGCGGCGGCGGTGATTGCTGTTTCGCTGACAGCAACACACTTCGTTTTCCGAAAAGCCGAGATCAAATAAGGAGGGGATGCAGCGGTGGGAATCGTTATCATCATTGCGCTTTCTGCCGCTGTATGTATTCTTGCGGCAAAGCTGTTTTCTCTGGAAAGCAGGATCCGCTCGGTATCAAAGCAGCTGGACGATCCGGGCCGCACGCTCATCACAACACCGCTCAGCGGCGACGAGCTGGAAGCCGTCGTAAAAAAGATCAACCTTCTGATCGGGAACGGTCGGAAGGCGAAAATCGAGGTCCGCAGGGAGCAGGCCGCGCTGAGGCAGGCGATCGCCGATATTTCGCACGATATCCGTACCCCGCTTACCTCGGTGGTGGGGTATCTCCAGCTTGCGGAAAGGGAAGATGCGCAAACGAACATCGGCATTGCCCTGGAACGCGCAAGGTATTGCAGCAGCCTTGTGAACGATTTTTTTGAACTGTCGGTCATTGATTCCAAGGGCTGCGCACCTGATATGGAGCGTATTGATGTGAACGATCTGCTCTGCGAGTTGATCCTTGCCAATTTCCCGCATTTTGAAGCCAAAGGCATCACGCCCCATTTTGCGGACAGCGGCAAACCCGTCTATGCGCATGCCGACAGAAAAATGCTCACGAGAGTCATCCAAAATCTGATATCAAACGGGATCCGACATGGCAGCGACAGGCTTTGCTTTGCGCTCACGGCGTGCACGGCCGATGCGGCGGTACAGATATCCGTATCCAATCCCATATCTCCTATAACAGAGCGTGAAATCGATTCGGAAAAACTGTTTGATCGATTTTACCGCGCGGGCCAATCGAGGACAGCGGGCGGGGCGGGAATTGGGCTTTATATCTGCAAGCAGTTTGTGGAAGTAATGGATGGCGATATTTCTGCGTCTGTCCGGAACGGTGTGCTGACGGTTACAGTTACGCTTGGCATGGATGATGGCAGGAATGATTCGAATGTGTAGAATGTGCACAGCGGGATATTTCTTTACGGTGCGTATGTAATATGGTACAATGGTAAAAAGCGTACGACAGGGACCATGCCGGACAGAAAAGCACATGGATTTGGCGCGCTGCCGGTGATTTTACGGCCAATATCGACTGGGCAAAATGAAAAAAGGAGTTTGACAACGATGAGAATTGCAGTACCCTATGAAAACGGAATGATNTTTCAGCACTTTGGACACACGCCGGCTTTTAAGCTGTATGACACGGAAAACGGCGCGGTGCTTTCCGGCGCTGTTGTGCCGNCAGGCGGCAGCGGGCACGGTGCGCTTGCGGGCTTTCTTGCGGCACAGCAGGTGGATACATTGATTTGCGGCGGCATCGGCGGCGGNGCGCGCACGGCTTTGGCCGAGGCGGGCATCCAGNTGTACGGCGGCGTGAGCGGCGAGGCCGACAAGGCCGTAGAGGCGCTGCTCGCCGGAACGCTCGGCTACGACCCGGACGCACACTGCGGCCATCACGCGCACGCACACGGCGAAGGCGCGCACACCTGCGGCAGCCATGGATGCGGGGAGCATACCTGCGGATAATTGAAATGCTAAAAATACCGCCGGAAAACCGGCGGCGAAAAATACTGAGGAGGCTTTGACGGATCGGTTCAATGAAAGATTATAGTAAACAGAATAAGAAAGCATGGGAATACAATGCTTACGAGTTTTGGGTGAATACATGCGGGACACCATCTGAGAGGGCAAAAAAGGCNGTTGCCGATCCGATTGGAATGCTAAAGAGGTATTCTGAATACTTTGGCCTCTGAACGGCTGAAAGATGAATATTTTTATCCCTTGTTTTTAAAAAAGGAGATTTTTGTTTGCCGCAAGTCTTTACGATCCGCACAGAGCTTGAATAACATTCTGCAGTACANNTTTTTTCAACANAGTAAAATGTAAATCATTCGAATCAGCGGAGGAATGAATATGGAATGCAGATTGATCGACAAGGCGCACAGCAGGGACATCCGTTTGAAAAACGAGCCGTTTTTATTATACGGAAGAGTCGTTCCAACCTGTCTGGGCGGGAAATGGAATTATTCAATCGAACATTTCCCGGAAAATGAAGTTACAGAGATGTGCTTTCCCGACGAAGACTACGATTACGACAAGCTGATGCATGATCATGTGTTTATCGGCGCATATGATGGAGAACAATGTATCGGATTGGCAGTTTTGGCGGACGATATGTTTCGGTACATGTATCTGGATGATTTAAAGGTATCTCAAAAATACAGAAACCAGGGCGTTGGAAAAGCGCTGATCAAAAAGGCAATCGAGGTTGCCCGCGAAAGAAATTATAACGGCATTTATACCATCGGGCAGGATAACAATGTAAATGCCTGTAGGTTCTATCTGAACGCAGGATTTGAAATAGGCGGCTTTGATAACCGCGTATATCGGGGCACCTCGCAGGAGGATAAAGCCAATATTTTCTTTTATCTTGATGGTTAAAGAAGCGATTTACCCGAACGGATCTCTGCGCGGTGTTTTTAGAGATCCAAAATTTCATCGGGATATTGGTGCTCTTGCGCGGTATGTGCTTTTCGATCCAGCTGCAGGAAAAACACTGCCATGCAGAGAAAAACGCCGATTGTCAATCCATCCCACTCATCGAGGAAAGGGATATGGATGAGGCGGAACAGGGCAAAATTGACGGCAAGGCATGCGAAAACGGCCAACAGGCTGCACAGCGCAAGGGCAAGCATTCTGCGCTGTGCCAGCCGCCGTATGCTCCAATAAATGCCCCATAAAAAGGCAAGGCCGATTACAGACATGCTGAAGCTAACCGGCAAAAAGAGTGTGGGCATGTGCAAAAGCCATGCAAGGGTAAAAAGATACGGAAAGATTGCCAGAGAAAGCGATACAAGGCTGCCCAGAATGCCCTTCCTGCCGTGTTGCAGCAGCGGGGAGAGAATGGCCCACGCAAAGACAAGCGAGGCGATGGGGTAGAGCGACCATGTGAATGCGCCGAAGACGGCAAGATCGCAGACAGCGCAAATGACGCCGCTGGCCAGAAATAAGAATGTGCAGACGCAAAATGCACATTTTTGAAAAGCGGAAGATGTCGGCTGCGAAAGACGCTTTGCAGGCTGCGGCATGCTTGAGCTTTCGATGCTGCTGTTTTGGGAAGGCCCATTTAACGCTCCCTGCAGCAGCTCCGCTACGGAAATGCCAAGCTGTTCGGCAAGCGGCTCCAACAGGGAAACGTCAGGACAGCTCAGGCCGCGTTCCCATTTCGAGACGGCCTTGTCCGTAACGTGAAGCTTTTCCGCCAGGGCTTTTTGCGTGTCCCCATGTGCTTCGCGCAGGCGGCGGATCAACGGTCCGGTTTTCTGTATATCCATTTCATGTTCCTCCAGTGAATCAAATAAATCAACTATATCATAGCGCAAAAGAAATCAAAGCGCAATCGACTGTCGGTAGAGTTCGTGCAGCGCAGCTAAAATCGTGGAGCAACGCCTCCGATTTTTGCAGATGAATTTCGATCCTTTTGCGAAAACAAAAAGCGCCGCATTTTCGGGGCCGGCGATCCGGCCGCTTCTAAAATGCAGCGCTTTTGGATGTTCTATGCGATGATTCTTTTTATGGATGCCGAGCTGCCTGTGTTTAAGCCGCCGCAGCTTCCTCCTGCGCAACGCGCCCCCGCCATTTGCCGAAGCGGTAGGCAACGATCGTGATAATCATGCCGATCGTCCACGAGATCAGCATGGAAAAAAACAGGGCCTCCGGCCGCCCGTTGGGATATTCCTCGCTGCGCGTCAGGTAGGCAAGGCCGTATGCCGCGGGAACGCGCAGGATGACAGAGGTAATCAGCGAGATCCACATCGGCGTCATGGTGTCGCCCGCGCCGCGCATCACGCCGGAAAGGCTTTGTGTGATCGATACCGCGATATAGCCCACCGCGAGGATGGACATCATGCGCATCGCCAAAACGATCAATTCTTCCGTCTCGGTAAACAGGCCCATCAGCTGGCGGCCGAACAGCAGGATCAATCCCGTCAGCACAGCCGAGAAGCCAACGGCAATGAGCGTGCCCTGAACGGCGCCCTGACGCACACGGTCGATCCGGCGTGCGCCGATGTTTTGCCCGGTGTAGGTCGTCATGGTCTGGCCGAAGGTGAAATTCGGCATCATGGCAAAGCCGTCCACACGCATCACAATGACGTTGCACGCAATCACCATTTCACCGAAGCTGTTTGTCAACGACTGTACGATCATCATGGCCGAGGAGAAGATTGCCTGCGTTACGCCGGAGGGCAGGCCGATGCGGATGATATTCATGATAGGCGTCATCCGCGGCCGGATGTAGGAGAGCTTCAAATCGAAAACGTCGCGCATGCGCATCATTTTCCACAGGCAGAACAGGGCCGAAATTGCCTGTGACAGCACCGTGGCCAGTGCTACGCCTGCAACGCCCAGCCCAAGCCCGGCCACGAACCAGATATCCAGCCCCACGTTCAGCCCGGCGGCGATCAGCAGGAACAAAAGCGCCGAGAAGCTGTCGCCCATGCCGCGCAATACGCCGGAGAGGATGTTGTAGTAGGCAAAGCCCGCGATGCCGAGGAAATAGATGATCAGATAGTCTGCGCACCAATCGATGATGGAATCCGGCGTGCGCAGCAGCGTCAGCATCGGCCGTGTAATGGCAACGCCGATGACCATGGTGGCAAGGGATACCATGGCGCACAGCGAGATGCAGTTTCCGATCACGACGGAAAGCTGCTCCCGGTCTTTTGCGCCGAAGCGCTGTGCCACCAGAATGCCGACGCCCGTAGAGACGCCCACGAACAGCGCCAGCAGCAGATTCAAGATCGGTGAGGCGCTGCCGACAGCGGCCAGCGCGTTATCGCCCACATAGCGGCCCACGATGATGGAGTCGGCCGTGTTGTAAAGCTGCTGGGCAAGATTGCCGATCAGCATGGGCACGGCAAATTCGAGAATGCGCTTCCATGGCGCGCCCTGCGTCATGTCATGCGCGGAAAAAAGCTTCCGTATTTTTGCGGCGAACGAACGCTCCTGCATGAGTTGTTCCAGTCCTTTCCTGTCACAGTCCGGGGGCAGATCTGCGTAGATCGATGGATCAGATCGGCTCGCCGAGGTGCGCGCAGCGATTGATTCGGCGATTCCCCTGTGTTTCTTACCAAAAATCGATAAATCCCTAATGTACTATTTTAGGAGATAAAAAGATTTTTGTCCATGGATAGCGACAGAAAAAACATGGTGTTTCTTGCGCATTTTCAGCATAACCCGGCAAGAAACGCAATCTAAAATAATTGTCCCGACGGCATGCGTACCCGATATTTCCGGGAGGGTGCAAGCCGTCAGGACTTTGCTGCAATCTTTTGTGAAATATTTTGAACAGATTTTCAAATATCCGATTCGCCGAAACCCTTGCGCGGCGATTGAATCAGAGGTTCCCTATGGAAGATGCGTTTTCCGTCAGGCGGGATTCCGCTATATCGTACCGATCAGATATTGGTACGCTTTATCGAGGAAAGAGAAATCCGTCGAATCCTTGTAGTATTCCTCGATGGCGTCATGGCAGGCCTTGGCCTCCTGCAATACGCACACTGCCTGCCGGAACAGCTCCTGTGCGGCTTTTCTGTTAAAGCGCAGCCTCTGGCGGCGCAGCCGCAGGCCCTCCGCGCTGCAAAAACGCGTGCAGTGGATCGCGCGCTGCCCGGGCAGAGAAATGGGATGGAAGGAGTTGCTTGTGGCAAAGCAGAGCCGCAGGGAGGGGACGAAAAGATGCTCGATTTTCTCGTATGGGCTCATCGAGCAGTAGCAGGTGATAACATCGTATCCGCGCTCCAGCGCAAGACCGCGCAGTGCGTAAAGCAGGGTGCGGCTGGCGGCGCCGTATTCATCGTCCAGCACAACGACGGTATCGGCCAGCTTCTGGATCGTATCGCGGTAAAAGCAAAGCCCGTGCGGCGTCAGCGCGCTCAAAAGCCGCACATCCTCGCTTCCAGTTCCTTCGGCTGGCGGCAGATACCGGCGCGCGAGCGCCCCGGCAAAGGCGCGGGCCTTTTCGGTGTTCGTGCAGGAAAGTGCAACGCGCATGCTGTCCTGCAACAGGCTGCCCGCGGCCGTGATGTAGCGCGTGGCCCGCTCCGTCAGCGCCTTGTGCTGCCGGAACAGAGCGACAAGCTCCTCCCTGTGGCTGCGCAGCTTTTGCAGATCGACCGCCCGGTACAGCGAAACGATGTCCTCAAACACGATGGGATACACCGGCTCCAGCGCGTGCGGCGGCGTGGCGTCCACGGCGGAAAACCCGCGCGCGATGCAGATGACGCCGTCGAGGGAATCCGGGTCTGCCGAGCAGTGGATCAATTCTACCGTTTCTCCCAGCTGCTTCAGATGATCGGCCACGCGGTGCAGCAAAGTGGATTTGCCGCAGCCGGGGCCTGCCTTGAGCAGCGCCGGAGATTGCGTCTTTACATCCTTAACAAGCTGCGTATAGTAGCTTGCGAAGCCCGTGGGCGAGAGCGCCCCTAAAAAGAAATCAAGTTCCCGCTGTTCCATATGCATACACCCCTTTGCCCCATTGTATGAAAAAATCGGCAAAATGACACAGAAAAACAGACGAAACAGCCGGGAAATTTGGAAAATGAAAAGAAGCCGGATCCTGTTTGCGGTTGTCTGACCTTGAAGATGACGAAATCGATTTTCAGTGGTCTGAAAGGGGATAAAAAGATTTGAACTCCTTGAAGAAAGAAGCAATGTTCGCATGGTGCAGCCATTCTGCATTTTTACTGCCGGTTCTCATTCTTTTCTGACCCGACAGTCCTTCTTGTTGCGCGGGACATCATTTTTCCGATGAATAAAGGGTGTTGGTATGAAAACTTCATTTGTGCTGTTTGGATAGCAGAGTGACAAATCATAAACTTTTTGCTCCAGATGCGATCGGCCAATCCGTACCCGACGCTTTTTGCATCCGCTTTGAATTCTTTTGGCACAGGAAGCCCTGATGCTGATTTTGTATTTGTCAACGGCGGATGGAATAAGTGAAAGGTGATGCCATATTCCTCATTTTCTATTTGCAGACATTTTGCCAATGATTCGATTGCTCCTTTAGAGGCCGCATAAGGAGAAATGTTTTGAAAGCCCGTGACGCCAACACCGGAGCTTGTAAAGATCACACGGCCTTTTCCGGCCTTGCGCATATTGGGTAGAACAGATTTTGCCAGCCGAAGCGCTCCAAAAAAATTGACATCCAGCACATTTTGATAAATATCGCAGCCAATATTCTGCTCATTTTCAAATACACAAAGACAGGCATTGTGAATGGCGGCATCTATATCACCAAAATGTGCTATTGATTTTTTTACGCCGTATTCAATACGATCAAAGTCTTTTGCATCCGCAAGAACGGGTAAAACGGATTTTGGGTATTTCTGACGCAATTCTTCAACCGCATCTGTCTGGATGTCCAGGACTGTCACGGAATTGCCCGATGCCAATAATCTTTCTGCCATGTAATATCCGATTCCCTGATTTGCGCCGATAATAACGATATTTTTCATTTCAGTATTCCTCCATGATTTCCTCAAAAAATTTGTGCAGATGCCGGTCGATGGCCGCCCGAAAAGATCGTTTACGAGCATCTGTCAATGGACCGCAAAATAACCACCGCTGGGCAAACAGGAAAATTGGCGCATAATATTTTTCCGCCATATAGCCGCTGTCTGCGGGTTTGATCATTTTTATTTCCATTAACATGGAAAACACTTTGCTCTGGAACGCGAGAGGCTTCGCAAAGAGCCAGAGATCATAGATTTCTTGTGCCTCTTTATTATCCAGCTGCTCGATTAAAAGCAGACGGATCACTTTATTGCAAAAATCATCCATCAGGTATCGATCAAAAAAGCAGTTCTCTATCATATCATGGGAGAGTGTATCAGGAGAGCAGCCCATGTCGTTTAGAGCGGAGTCTAATTGATTCATCATGGAGTTTGCCGTACTTTGAAAGCGCTGCAGCAGCTCTTCCAAAATTGCCCGTTTGTTTTGAAAGTGATAATAGATCGAGCTTTCTTTGATGTTTACCTCTTTGCAAATATCCCTGATGGAAACTGCGGAAAATCCTCTCTGGGAGAATAGCTCCAAAGAAACCATTAAGATATTTTCTTTTGTGTCTTGCATCGTCATGCCTCCATTTTTAAGGAACCTCTGAATCATCGCCGGGCGCATCCGACGGGCAGCTGCCGCGAAGAGGCTGTTTTCCGGCAGAGGAATAAAACACTGCCCAACATCCCGGTCTGCTGATTCGACCAGAGATTATCTAACAACTGTTAGACTTATTATACCGAACGATCGTTAGATTGTCAACCGCGTTAAAAAAGCAGTTGGATGCAGAATAATCAGTTCGCTCCGGGAATCATTGTACGCAAAAAAGCCGTCCCATTTTCAGGGGCGGCTTTCAGTGCAACAGGATCGTTTCAAGCTGTTTTCCTGTGCTCTTACCAAAATTATGCGATTTTACGTTTTTCCGATCGGTGCTGATTTTTATGGGATCCCCGATCGATTTTTTGGGATTTGTGCGGTGCAGCTGAAAACCAAACCGGGGGAAAGGGAAAACATCACCGGCAGGCGCAGTCCGGCGGGCAGGACGAAGCGGCAAGGGGAGAACCGCCCTGCGCCGGTGTACCGAACACCTGCTGATGCAGCCGCCGGCCGGTGGGTGTTGCGGCAAGGCCGCCCTCGGCGGTCTCGCGCAGCGATTGCGGCATGGCATCTCCCACGCGCTTCATCGTGAGGATGGCCTCGTCCGCGGGGATGGGGCTTTGGATGCCCGCCAGTGCCAGCTGCGCCGCCACAAGCGCACCGGCCACGCCCGATGCATTGCGGTGGATGCAGGGGATCTCCACAAGGCCGGCTACCGGATCGCACACGAGGCCGAGCACATTGCCCAGCGCAATGGAGACGGCGTGGCCCACCTGCTGCGGTGTGCCGCCGCACAGCTCCACCAGCGCGGCGGCAGCCATGGCGGCCGCGCTGCCGCATTCGGCCTGGCAGCCGCCCTGCGCGCCGGAGATGGATGCGTTGTTCGCGATCACCATGCCCACCGCCGACGCGGTAAACAGCGAGAGCACGCAGTCGCGCTCGGACAAATTGCGCGCGGCCTGTACCGAGAGGACGGCGGCGGGCAAAATGCCGCAAGAGCCCGCAGTGGGTGCGGCGACAATGCGCCCCATCGCGGCATTCCATTCGCTGACGGCCAGCGCGCGGGTGATCGCGTCGGTGAATACGCCGCCGCAGAGGTCGTTTGCCGTTTGGCGCGCCTGCTCCATGCGGAAGGCATCCCCGCCGGAAAGCCCGCTGGCCGAGCGCACGCCCGGCGCTTTGCCCGCCTGCACGGAATCCGCCATCACAAGATAGCTTTGCCGCATGGTTTCGTACAGATCTTCCTCGCTTTGCTCAAGCTGCGCGGCCTGTTGGCGGAGCACCAGCGCGCTGATTGGCTGCCCGCCCGCTTGCGCGGCCTCGATCAGCGCGGCGAGAGAATGGTAGTTGATTTCCATAATAAATTCCCCTTGTTTGCGTACATATGGGATAATCCGTGTCAGGAGATTGGCGTCAGGAGCGTCGAGGAAAGCACATTCGGCAGCTTCTGCACTCGGTCGTTCAGCTCATCGCCGTCCACGATGCCGTCCATCTCGATGGTCATTACGGCGACGCCGCCTTTTGTCTCGCGTGCAAGGCGGAAATTGCAAATGTTTACACCGCGCCGGCTCATTTCCTCTGTTACATCGGCGATCGTGCCGGGCGCGTCCCGGTGCAGGACGATCAGCGTGGGATACTGGCCCGTGATCTCCACCGCCATGCCGTTGACACGCGTGATGAGAATATTCCCGCCGCCGACGGAAGCCCCCTGCACGCTGACGGTGCGGCCGCTGCGGTCTGTCAGGGTGATGAGCGCAGTATTGGGGTGCGCGTCTTCCAGCGCGGTCTCACTGAATGTGACATCAAGCCCGGCGCCTTTTGCCAGCGTCAGGCTGTCGCGCAGGCGCATGTCGTCCGGCTGGATGCCGAGGATGCCGGCGGCCAGCGCTTTATCCGTGCCGTGCCCGCGATAGGTTTTGGCAAAGCTGCCGTGCAGGCGTACGTCCGCCGAGACAGGGTCTGCGCCAAGCAGCTTGCGCGCGAAAAGGCCGATGCGCGCCGCGCCCGCCGTGTGCGAGCTGGAAGGGCCGATCATCACGGGCCCGACGATGTCGAATACATTCAGGGGCATTGCTCAATCCTCCGCCGAAATATGCCCGCTGCTCAGGCCCTGCGCCGCATCGCCGAGCGGCAGCCAGTCGAGCGCTTTTTCGATAAACGTATCCCAGAAGGTCCAATTGTGCGTGCCCGGCGCGGTGATATAGGTGTGCTCCACGTTGTTTTTTGAAAGAAACGCGTGGAACGCCTCGTTGCCGGGCAGGATTCCCGTGTCCTCCGTGCCGCAGGCGAGATATATCTTTGGCAGCGTTTTGCCCGCGGCCAAATGCTTTTGGATCAGTGCGTAGGGATCCATATCGCTGCCGGGCAGCGCGTCAAGGTCGCCGAAAATGGATTCGTAATAGTGGCGGCTGCCCAGGAGCGTGGGGTTGTCATACGTGGACTTGGCGGCGTTGTCCAGAACAAGCGCGCTGGAAAGCCCCACGATCGCGCCGAAGGTATCGCTGTACACAAGGCCGTTGCGGATGGCGCCGTAGCCGCCCATGGAAAGGCCGCCGATGAACGTATCCTCCCGCGCGTGCGAGAGCGGGAACGACCGGCGCGTGAACTCCACAAGGTCCTCCCCGATGAATTTGCCGAAGTTATCGCCCGAGCGGGGATTGTCCACATAGAATTTGTTTTCCGCCGACGGCATCACAACGGCGAGATCGCGGTTTTGCGCCCAGGCGGCGATGCGCGTGCCGTTCACCCAGTCGTAGCAGCTGCCGAAAATACCGTGCAGCAGGTACAGGGTTTTCAGCGGCTTTTGCGGCGCGTATCCCGATTGACCGGGCACCACCTTATCGGTGGGCAAAATCACCGTTACATCGACGGTGCGCATCAAGGATTTTGCGAAAAAACAGCATTGCAGATAGGCCATAAATGGAATCCATCCTTTCCGTGATTCAAGCGTTGAAGAAGATTTGCGGGGAAGAGGCAGGCTGTGCATGGGAACTCCGGCAGGTGCCGGAGGGAAGCCCGGTGCAGCGGCCCAAACCCATCCCGCCGATACCATCATATCGGATTCTGCGGCGCGGCGCAAGAGCTTTTGCACAAATCGCTTGACAATTCCGCGATTTATCTTATAATAAAGAAGGACAAATAAAACGGAATAAAGGCAGCGACCGGGCCAATGGAATCCGGGGGAGCACACAGAAAGAAGGCGCATGGCTGAGACGCTTTCGCTTCGCCCTCCACAGCCACCCGAACAGCTTCCCGTGAAGAGCGGGACGCACGCGCGGCGTTATCGCGCAAAGAGCGGCGGATCCTTGGGAAAAGCGATGCTTGTCTGTGATCAGGATGCGCAATTTGGGTGGTACCACGGATGCCGATTGGCCTTCGTCCCTTGTTTTGGGGCGAGGGCTATCTTTTTTGAGATCTGTTTTGTTTGACGGCAGGAATGTAAGCGAAAAATAAAAAGCAACGAAATGGGGAGAATCATCCTATGGAATGGACCGGACTGAACGAACTGCGCGAAAAATACCTTTCCTTCTTTGAGGAAAAGCAGCACCTGCGCCTCGACAGCTTCCCTCTGGTGCCAAGCAACGACAAAAGCCTTTTGCTCATCAACTCCGGCATGGCGCCGATGAAAAAGTGGTTTTTGGGGCAGGAGGAGCCGCCCTGCCACCGTGTGACGACCTGCCAGAAGTGTATCCGCACGCCGGATATCGAGCGCGTCGGCATCACGGCGCGCCACGGCACGTTCTTCGAGATGCTGGGCAATTTCAGCTTTCAGGATTATTTCAAGCACGAGGCGACCGCGTGGGCGTGGGAATTTTTGACCAAGGTGCTGGAGATCCCCGCCGACCTGCTCTATATCTCGGTTTACGAGGAGGACGACGAGGCCTACGACATCTGGACGAAGGAAGTGGGCATCGATCCCTCGCACATGGTGCGCTTCGGCAAGGAGGATAACTTCTGGGAGCACGGCTCCGGCCCGTGCGGCCCGTGCAGCGAGATCTATTTCGACCGCGGCCCCGAGCACGGCTGCGGCAAGCCCGACTGCAAGGTGGGCTGTGACTGCGACCGTTATATGGAAGTGTGGAACCTCGTGTTCAGCCAGTTCGATTCCGACGGCAAGGGCACGTATACGCGCCTGGAGCGCCCGAACATCGATACCGGCATGGGCCTNGANCGCCTTGCCTGCGTGATGCAGAACGTAGGCAACCTGTTNGAGGTGGATACGGTCCACAATATTCTGAACCATGTCGAGCGCATCACAGGCAAAACGTATGGGCAGCAGCACGAGACGGATGTCTCTATCCGCGTGATCACCGACCACATCCGTTCGACGGTGTTCATGGTGAGCGACGGCATTCTGCCCTCGAACGAGGGACGCGGCTATGTGCTGCGCCGCCTGCTGCGCCGCGCCGCGCGGCANGGGNNGNTGCTGGGCGTGAAGCGCCCGTTCCTCGCCGAGCTGTGCGATACCGTCATCCGGGAGAACGGCGGCGCATATCCCGAATTGGTGGAGCATGCCGACTATATCAAGCGCACGATCTCGGCCGAGGAGGAGCGCTTCTCGCGCACCATCGATCAGGGNCTGAACATCCTGTCNAACCTGATCGACAACATCGAGAAGGCCACACAGGAGGGCAAGCGCCGCGTGCTGGCCGGCATNGACGCGTTCAAGCTGAANGATACGTTNGGCTTCCCGCTNGATCTGACAAAGGAGATCGCGGCGGAAAAGAATATTGAGGTAGACGAGGAGAGCTTCCGCACCGAGCTGCAAAAGCAGCGTGAAAAGGCGCGCGAGGATCGCCGNNNNCGCGATATTTCCGGCTGGACGGCCGATCTGTTCGGCGCGCTGGACGTGCCCGCGACCGAGTTCCTGGGNTACGAGATGCTGGAGGNACAGGGGAAGATCGTCGCGCTGTCCGACGGTGACGAGCTNACGGACGCCGTCGCGACGGATGACGGCGCGAAAGAGGGCATTCTGGTGGTGCTGGACCGCACGCCGTTCTATGCCGAGAGCGGCGGCCAGGTGGCCGATACGGGCGTGATCACCACGGCAGGCGGCGCGCACCTCTCCGTGACGGCCTGCAAAAAGACGCCGAAGGGCTATTATGTCCACACCTGCACGCTGCTGGACGGNATGGTGCAGACGGGCGACGAGGCGCTGGCCTGTGTGGAGCGCGAGCGCCGTCATGCCATCATGCGCAANCACACAGGCGCGCATCTGCTGCAAAAAGCACTGCGCGAGGTGCTGGGCGCACANGTGCACCAGGCCGGCTCCTATGAGGANGANGAGCGTGTGCGTTTCGACTTTACGCATTTCAACGCCGTCACGCCGCAGGAACTGAAAGAGGTGGAGCGCATCGTCAACGCGAAGATCTTCGAGGCGCTGCCCGTCACCGTGAAGGAGATGCCGCTGAAAGAGGCGAAGGAGCTGGGCGCGATGGCGCTGTTCGGCGAAAAGTACGGCGAGATCGTGCGCGTTGTGGATATCGAGGGCTTTTCTACCGAGTTTTGCGGCGGCACGCACGCGGCCAATACCGCGCAGCTGGGCTGCTTCAAGATCCTCTCCGAATCCAGCGTGGCGGCGGGCATCCGCCGCATCGAGGGAACAACGGGCTACGGCGTGCTGCGGCTGCTGGATGAGCGCACCGAGATGCTGAACCAGACGGCCGGCGCGCTGANGGCGGGCAATGTGCACGATCTGCCNGCGCGCGCGGCCGCGCTGACGGCGGAGNTGAAAAATGTGCAGCGCGCCCTGGAGGNGGCAAAGCAGGAGCAGGCCAACCGGAAGGCGGACGGCCTGTTTGATAATGCCGTGGACGTGGACGGCGTGAAGCTCTATACGATGTTCTTCAGCGGCACGGCGACGGATGCGCTGCGCAAGATGTGCGATACCGCGCGCGACAAGGCCCCCGATTCCGTCACCGCCATCATCGGCGAGGCCGACGGCAAAACNACGCTGGCCGTGGCTGTGGGCAAGCAGGCGCAGGCGCGCGGCCTTGCGGCGGGCAAGCTGGCGAAAGAGATCGCCTCGCGCGCCGGCGGCAACGGCGGCGGCAAGCCGGATTTTGCAATGGCCGGCATCAAGGATACCACCCGCATCGACGAGGCGCTTGCGGCCGTGCCGCAGATCGTCCGCGATGCGCTGGGGCAGTGAGCGGCGGCGGTTGACTGCGTCTCTGCGGGNTCGCAGCTGCAGNTGGATAAAAAGAATTTACAGTCAGGGAGGTCATGCTGATGCAGGATTGTTTGTTCTGCAAGATCGCGGCGGGGGAGATCCCGTCCAACCGGATCTATGAGGATGACAAGGTGCTTGCGTTTTATGATATCGACCCGCAGGCGCCGGTGCATTTTCTCGTGATCCCAAAAGAGCATATTGCATCCCCCGCGTGCATTACGCCGGAAAACAGTGCCGTTGTGGCGCACATTTTCACGGTGATCGCGAAGCTGGCAGGGGAACTGGGGCTGGAAAACGGCTACCGCGTGGTGACGAACAGCGGCCCGGATGCAGGGCAGAGCGTGGGCCATCTGCATTTCCATGTGCTGGCGAAGCGCAGCCTTGCGTGGCCTCCGGGCTGATTGGCCGCCTTTGAGCATTTTTGAACATGCCTTGAAAATATGGATCTTTCCAGCATTTGTACACAGTGAGGGATCTGAGTTTTTTGGCATTCCAAACAGGAACCCGGGAACGCCGGCCTGCCCGGCGCTCCTCACGCGGGCAGATANNCGGCGCAGGCCGTATATTTGCCGATCTATAAAATGAATCANAAACCGAAAGGGAGAGACCGATCATGCGCAAAACCTATACGCTGCAAGTTGCGGGTGTCACGCGGGAGCTGCCGCTGTGCCCGGTAAACGAAAAGCTCGATATCGCTGCATTTGTGATGTTCAGCGATGTGGAGCTTACGGTGGCCTGTGCCAAGGCCCTGCTGGAAAAGGTTCCCGAGTTTGACGTGATCCTCACGGCCGAGGCCAAGGGGATTCCGCTGGCCTATGAGATGAGCCGGCAGAGCGGCAAGCGCTACATTCCNGCACGCAAGGGGCCGAAGCTNTATATGGAAAATCCGGTGGTGGTGGAGGATATTTCCATCACCACGCAGGCTGTGCAGAAGCTTGTGATCGATCAAAAGGACATCGANGATATGAACGNCAAACGCATTTTGATTGTAGATGACGTGATCAGCACGGGCGGCAGCNTGCATGCGCTGGAAACGCTTGCTGCGAGAAGCACCGGCACGGTGGCGGCGCGCGCNGCGGTGCTGGCCGAGGGCGATGCGGCCGAGCGCAAGGACATCATCTTCCTCGAGCCGCTGCCGCTGTTCTTCAANTAAAGATGAAAAGGCCGCTTGNCTGCGCGGGATTTTGCTATCTCTTTGTGCAGCTGTGCGCCGCTTTCCTGCCGCCGGTGGCATTTTTGCCGCTGGCGGCGGTTTGCATCGCGGCGGGTTTCCTCTGCTGGAAATGCGCAGGGCGATGGAAATATGGCGGATATTTTCGGCCGTATGCGATGCTCCTTTGCGGCGTTGCCGCCGCTGCACTGCTGGTGCGTATGGGAACACTTGCTCTCTGGGCCGCGCCCATCGAAGCACGGGAGGGGAGCGAGGCGCGCATTCATGCCGCCGTGGCGGAGGCCTCCCGCGGCTTTGTGGAGGATACNGCCCGGGCGACCGTGATCGTAGACGAGGTGGACGGCGCAGNCGTGCACCCATTCCGCGTGTACGTTTCCTCCATGCCGGAAACGGATCCGGGCGAGTGCTTTTATGCCGGCGTGCGGTTCACGGCGCTGGAGCAAAATACATACCGGAACAGCTATTTGGCGGACGGTGTGTTTTTGGCCGCGGAATATCTTTCCGACTACGAACCGGCGGGGCAGAGCGGTGCGCTTTGGGCAAGGGCGTGCCGTCTGCGCACCGCGGCCGTCGGGGTGCTGCGGCGCACGCTCTCGCAGCCCTATTCCGGCATGGCCGCCGCGATTACAGTAGGCGACCGCACTGTGCTGCAGGCCGAGGTGCAGGATACGCTGCGCCGGGCGGGACTTGCGCATATGATCGTGGTATCCGGGCTGCATCTCTCCGCGCTGAGCGGCCTTGTTTACGCAGTGCTGCGCGGGCTGTTTGGGTACCGTGCAGGCGCCGTCGGCGCGATGGCATCTATCCCTGCGTTTTGGCTGCTCATCGGTTTTACGCCCTCGGCGGTGCGTGCAGGTATTGCAATGCTGCTGCTCTATGGCGGCATGCTGCTTTTGCGCAGAAGCGACGGGCTCACGTCCCTCGGTGCGGCGGCGCTGTTGCTATGCCTGCAAAATCCGTACGCGGCGCTGGATATCGGGCTGCTGCTTTCCTTTAGCGCCACGGTGGGTGTGCTCTGGGTGGTGGCGGCGCGCAGGCGTTGGCTGGCGGAGCACCGCACGACGCAGCCCTTGCCCGTACGCATCGGGATCAATTTGTTCTGGGCGGCGGCNGTGCCCNTCGCCACGACGCTTGCTACGCTGCCGGTTTTGATCGTGACAGGCAGCGGCGTCTCGCTGCTTGGCGTGATCAGNAATCTTTTGGTGGTTCCGGTGCTGCCCCTTGCCGTCGGCAGCGGGTTTGCGACGATCATATTTGGGTTTGTTCCGTGGCTTCGGTTCTTTGCGCGGCTTGNGGGGCTGATTTGCTCGCTGACGCTGCGCTGGGCGCTGTGGGTGGCGCGGTGGGTCGCGGAGGTTCCACATACATTTGTTTTTGTCAGCGGCGCATTTGCCTTTTGCTGCGTTGTTTTGNTCTGCATTTTGGCATGGTCGGCATGGGCAATGCGGGTTTCCCTGCGCAGGGCCGCGNCGGCGTGTGTGCTGTTTACTGTTTTCTGTGGAGTGATCTATGCAGCGTCGGACACCGGCGTGGTGCGCATCGTGCTTGCGGGCAGCGGGGGCAATCCGGCAGTCGTNGTGTTAGANGGAATGAAAACGGCTGTGGTCTACCGNGGTCCGAATTCCAATCTGCAGGCGGTGCAGGACGTGCTGACGCAATATAACCGTACCAAGGTGGATTTCCTGCTTGATTTGCGTTNGGATGGAGATATAGACAAGNTGACGGAGACACTGGATGTGAGGGAGATNGTCAGCGTTGAAAGCAATGTCGTCAATCATGCGGTGTATGCGCCGTTTNATGATGTGCTGTTTTATGTGCGGCGGCAGGCGGCGGGAAGCCTTGCCTGCATTGAAGTGNGCGGTTACCGCGCGGGCGTTGCGAGCGGCAGTGTGGAGCTTTCCGCGCTGCCGGCGCTNGATGTTTACATCGCGGGAACGGGCCGGCCGGAGGGGCTTTCGTGCGTGAACCTGATCCTGCCGCGTGCCGGCAGCTATCGCTGGCTGGAGGATGCGCCGCCGGAGGCGAATATNTGGCAGCGTGCCTCGATCTGCCTGCGCGCGGGCGCNTCGGTGACGATCCGGGAAGAGTAGNCAGCGGGGAACCNNTCCATTTCAATTCGGCACGGTATTGCCGGTGGGAGGCGTCCCAATCAATTCGCTGGTGCATTGCCAAGGATTTTTTATGTTGGAAATACGCAGCTGAATTGAGAGGAGATAAGAGAAATTTTAATAAGGTTTCATAGTCCATACAGAGATTGAAGAAGCAGGTGACGACTTGAACGAGCAGGATCTTCGAAAAATGCTGGCGCAGCCGCTGCGCCATAGTGTTTACTATTATTACTCNACCGANGANTANCTTGTGCGGGACTATGCNGCNAAAACNCTGGCNCTNTTGTTAAAGCAGGAAAACGATGCCGAGGTGACGCGCATCGAGGGCCCCGATCNGTCGATCGGCGAGGCTGTGGCTGCGGCGGGCACGATCTCGCTGTTCGGTACAAAGCGCATCGTGGAGCTGCCGCTGCTCCTGCCCTCCGCCATGACGGAGGGGGACGTGGCGGCGCTGTGNGATCTGATGCAGAGCCTTGAAAATGCGGTGCTGGTGATGAGCACGGTATTCAAGGAAGAAAAGGCGATGAAGACCAAAAAGGCAAAGCAGCTGATCGGCGCGGCGGAAAAGGCCGGTATCGCCGTTTGCATGGAAAAGCCCAAACGGTGGGACATCGAGCGCATAGCGGCAGAAAAGGCGCAGGAGCTTGGCGCGACGCTGTCAAAAANGGCGGCGTCCGAGCTGGTGGAGCGCTGCGGCACCGATCTGTTCACGATCGAAAGCGAGCTGAGGAAGCTGGCCGCCGCATGCGGCTACAGAGAAATCACGCCGGAATGGATTGGGCGGATGGGCACGCAGACCATTGAGGCGGACGTGTTCGAGCTGATCAACCTCGTCAACGTGCGCAAAGAGACGGCGGCGATGGAAAAGCTCCGGCGGCTGATCGCGCTGCAGAATAAACCGGTGGCCATTGCGGCGGCGCTGTCCGGCTCGTTTGTCAATATGTATCGCGTAAAATGCGGTGCGGCNGTGCGGCGGGATGCAAATGCCGTTTATAAGGATTTTGCTTATACCGGAAGTCCGTATGCGCTGAAAAAGGCGGGCGAGACGGCGTCCCGNTACACGCTGCGCCAGCTGGAACAGTCCCTTGCCGTATTGATGGATCTGGATCTGGCGCTGAAATCCTCGGCNGCAGACGGCGAAGTGCTGCTGCAGACGGCGCTGTGCGATCTGATGCGNATCGGTGGCGCGCGATGAGCCGGCTGCGCGTGGAGGAAGTGATTCTCGTGGAGGGAAAGTACGATGCCGTGAAGCTGGCCGATCTGGTGGACGGCCTGATCCTGACGACAAACGGCTTTTCGATCTTTCACAGCGAGNCCACGAAACAACTGATTCTGGAGCTTGGAAAAAAGCGCGGCATCATCGTGCTGACGGATTCCGACGCGGCAGGCTTTCGCATCCGCAACTATATCAACCAGTTCGCCCACGGCNTCACGGTGAAAAATGCCTATATTCCGGCGATCGCGGGCAAGGAGCGGCGGAAAGCGGCGCCCTCGAGGGANGGACTGCTGGGCGTTGAGGGTGTTCCGGCCGAGGCGATCCTTACNGCGCTGCGCACGGCGGGCGCGCAGGAACGCGCAGCGCGCGCGGGCCGCGCCATCACATATGCCGACCTGTACGAATGGGGCCTTTCCGGCACCGCCGGCAGCGCCGAAGTGCGGCGCGCGTGGCTGCAAAGTCTTGGCCTGCCGCCGCGCCTATCAAAAAAAGCGCTGTGCGAGGTGCTGAACAGCCTGTACACGTATGAGGAGCTGACGCAGCTTTTGCCGACGCAGGGCGATATCGCTGCCGCCGGGAATCGGGGATAAGAGGGCGGAAGTGTGCTGCAGCCGGAATGCAAAAAGNTCTCAATCCGGCTGCATATTGNCGTTGATAAAAATTCCGGCAAGGCATTGGCAAAGCGCTGTGAAGATATCCGGAAATCTTGTGAAACGGCGATCCTGTAAAGCCGAANCGGGATAAAGGGGAGAAAAACCATGACGGAAATCAAACCCGCATACGATTTNCCAGACGAAGTGCGCATGATGTTTGCGGAATATACCCAGATGCTGGTGCGCGGGGAACCCTCGTTCAGGGCGTATTTGGATTTGCAGCATTACGATGAAGAAATTGGGCGCCTGAAAGAAAAATACGGCCCGCCCGCAGGACGGCTGTATCTGGCGTTTTGCAACAGGGAACCGGCCGGATGCATCGGGCTGCGGCGGTTGGATGCGGAACGCTGCGAAATGAAGCGGCTCTATGTGCGCCCGCGCTTCCGGGGGCAGGGTCTTGGCGGTATGCTGGNGCAAAAGATTATCTGGGATGCAAANNAGATCGGCTACCAGTACATGCTTTTGGATACGCTGCCCTTTTTNCAGNGTGCGNTGNANCTNTANAAAANNTNTGGNTTTTNTGANANNGANNGCTATAATGANAGTCCCTGTTGATTCCTCCATCTTTATGAAATTGGAGCTGTAAAAGCGCCCTGATCCGATCCGGCGGGATGCCGGGTCAAATCAGGGCGTTTTTAAAAGTGCACACCGGTATTATCAAGTGCGGACAAGATGCGCGTTATCGTTCTGATTGGATCTGTGTATCTTTCAGCACGATATACGCGTACATGATTGAAACAAAAACCCCAAATGGATTTTGATCGTTATCTCAAAGCCGGCTCAACAATGCCTCAAATGCATTGGAGTCTGCNGCAAGCTCATAAAAGGCAAGCGCAAACTCTTTGAGCGCTTTTTTGGACGCAGACTGCATGGAAAAGGTGTCCGATTCACAGTCAAAGGAAAACTTACCTTTCGCCGATGGAAAACGCAGTTCGATAAAGGCGGATGCCGCTTTCTCCCAATCGTATCCATTCCCGNTCCGGCCGTATTTTGTAAAACTGTCACCGCACAGCTGCCCGGCTTCCAGAGACAGGGAATACCTGCCGCGTTCCGACATCCAGCGGAACGGCGAGATTGCTTTTTTCAGCTTTTTGTCNGGATCGCGCGGCTCGGGGTATTCATTTTTGCGTGCCTCTACGGTTTGTTCATAGTGCAGTTCCAAGCCCTGTTCAGCGAGCAGCGATCGGATTTTCACCTCCAATNCGACGCTGCCGTAAAGGGTCATGTTACATACGCCGGATTTTTTAAGAGCCTTTCCCTGTTCCAGCGGGATGCGGGTTTGTTCTCCGCCTTTCCACAAAATCGTACCCATGCCGAGAATAAAGGAGATGTCCGCGTAATCGGAATCGACCCATTTGTCATAGTGCGNGTCATCAAAAAGAAAGCGCCAGCGTCCCCGGGAAAANGCGCCCCCGGTCATTACAGGTTCAAACAGCCGTCCGGAGCGGAGGATCACTTCCGGNGTTTCCGGGATCNTTCCCGCNTACGAAAAAATTTCGATCAGCTCCATATTTCCCGNGTGGTGCTCGATCAACCGGCCAAAGGCGAAAATATCATCCTCGTGGAATTTATATTTGCGATAATCGATCAGCTCATCCAGCCTGCGCCATTTNTGATAGGAGGGCAGGAAAAGCGGTATGGTAAAAATATCACCGGCATGCAGAACATACCTGCTGTTCACCGCCATCCCTCCCGTTTTGATGTAAATGAAAAATTCATGAAAATATGTGTATCATGGNGATGTTCTATCAGCATCACAAAGTGCCGCTCGGCGTATACAGTGGCGCGAGAAATCGGCGGTGCTATGCTTCGCTTTGTACGTGATTCATTTTTTCTGCCACAAAAGCAGGTTGTTTTCAAACAAAGCCTCCACGCGCCCCGCATCGCACAGCCACGAGAGGTACGAGCGCACGGTGCTGCCCACAAGCACGTATTGCTGCCAGTTCATTGTCAGCCCGTAATCTGTAAACAGCCGNTGCAAAATGGTTTCAANGCAGAGCGGCTCGCTGCAGAGGCACTCGATTTTTTCCGCAATCTCAAGTACCTGATCCATATTCGCCTGCGCCAGCGGGGCGATATCTTCCGCTGCTGCGGCGTGCGCCGGGACAAACAGCTTTGCCTGCATCGTTTTTACCTGTTCCAGCGTCTGCAAATAGGCGGCGATATCGTAAATGAAGCCGATTTTGTATTTTTCCAGCGTTTGCAGGCTCGAAAGGCAATCGGCGAGATACACAACATCATCTGCAGTGCGAAAGCCCACCATATCGAAAAAGTGTCCGGGCAGGNGAATCATCTGCCAGCCCTCCGGCAGAACATGTTCCGTCAAGGGCTGCGCGCCGCTTTCCTGNGCGAGCAGAAATTTATGGCGCAGCGCCTTGCACGGGTAGCCGCCGTATAAAAACGACGGCTCCAAAATGGGATGGTTTGTAAAATCACACTCGATGCCCGGCGCATAGACGGCGCAGCCCGTCTGCCTTTGCAGGTATTGGTTGCCGCCGATGTGGTCGGCGTTGGAATGGGTATTGTAAATGGCCGTGAGGNGCCAGGCGTTCGCGTCCAGCAGCTGGCGCACCTTGCGGCCGGCGTCCTTGTCGCCGCCGCTGTCGATCAGGCAGACGTCCGGCCCGCCCAGCCGCACCAGCCCGATTTTTGCAGGGCTTTCCAGATAGTAGCTCTGCCCCGCNGNATGTGTCAATTCATACATAAACTTTCCTCACTTTTGCACACAGCCTGCGCCGGATTGCTGNCCGGCACAGGCTGCGCATTTATTTCGCGCCCGCGAACGCCGTGAACGCCTGATACATCATGTACACATCCAGCTTTGACACCAGCTCGAANGGGGAGTGCATNGAAAGCACGGGAACACCCACGTCCACCACGTCAAGATCGTGGTTTGTCAAAAAGCGTGCTACCGTTCCGCCGCCGCCCAGATCCACCTTGCCCAGCTCGCCTGTCTGCCACAAGATATCAGCTGCATCGAAGATGCCCGTTACAAACGACAGCATCTCGGCGCTGGCATCGTTGGTGCTGCTCTTGCCGCGCGAGCCGGTGTATTTCGTCACCACGACGCCCCGGTTCAGATAGGACGCGTTGCGCCTGTCCAAAACCTCCGGGAAGGTCGGGTCGAACGCCACGCTGACATCGGCGGAAATGCACTTCGAATTTTGCAGCATCAGTTTATAATTGGCGCCCTGCGCGTCTGCCAGATAGCCGAGGAAATGAAACACGAAATCACCTGCAAGGCCGGTCGCGCCGATAGAGCCCACTTCCTCCTTATCGGCCAAAATGCACACGGTGGTATATTCCGGCTCGCGCATCTCCATCTCTGCAAGCAGCGCGGTGTAGGCGCACACGCGGTCGTCATGGCCGTATGCGCCGATCATGCTGCGGTCCAGCCCCACNTCCACTGCTTTGACGGCGGGCACGGCCTCGATCTCTGCACGGGTAAAATCGCGCTCGGTAATGCCGTATTTTTCATGCAGAAGCTCCAAAACGCGCAGCTTGACGCGGCTTTTCAGATCCTTGTCNGGATAGGGGATAGAGCCGGCGANGATGTTCAGCTCTTCGCCGCGCAGGCCGTCCGCCAGGGTGCGCTTGTTTTGNTCCGTNCCGAGGTGCGGCAGCAGATCGGTGACGCAGAACACCGGGTCGCCTGCATCCTCACCGATGCACACCTCGGCTTTCGTGCCGTCTTTCCGATAAACGACGCCGTGCAGCGAAAGCGGCGTTGCACCCCACTGGTATTTGCGAATGCCGCCNTAATAGTGTGTTTTGAACAGGGCAATGTCATTGTCCTCGTACAGCGGATTGGGCTTTAAATCGAGCCGGGGCGAATCGATGTGCGCNACCATCAGGCGCACGCCCGCGTCGAGCGGCTGCTTGCCGAGCGTGGCGCATAAAATTGCCTTGCCGCGGTTGTTGTAATACACTTTATCGCCCGCTTTATAGGCCGCGCCCACACGCTGCAGCGGCTGATAGCCTGCGCCCAAAAGACGGCGCTCCACCTCGCCTACTGCTTCGCGCTCCGTTTTGGCGGCATTCAAAAACACCTTGTAATCCTCGCAAAAGTATGCGGCNGCTTTCGCTGTGTCCGGCCGCGCATCGGCGATGTGCGGCGGTGTAAATGTAAGTGCCTCTGCCAATTCTTTTCCCTTGCTTTTCTCTGCCATTGTTTTTTCGCTCCTTTTATGTTTCGCCCGATCCGATCATGTGCTGCCGCTGCAAAGCTTCCTGAAAAATCTCCGGGCGGCGTACCAGCCCATTTTGCCGGGACGCATCCCGTCGATGCAAGAGCCGTTTCGCCGAGGCGCAGCCCGCCGNCGCTCCAAAACCGAATGGGAAATTATTCTTCCGNATAGATCTCGCAATATTTTTGATAGCTTTCGTTGATTTTATAGACATACCGGTTCATCTGCTGGTAGGGAAACGTCGAAAGCGTTGTTCCATCGGCAGAGTACTCCGGCTGCTTCAGCAAATTGTCCACGAGCCCCATGCCGCTGTGGTAGGCCGCAGCCGCCGTGGAGAGGTCTCCGCCATACCGGGCAAGACACACAGAAAGCAGGTACGCCCCGAACCGGATATTGGTCTGCGGATCGTACAGGTCGTCAAAGCCGATCGCCTCATCGGGTGCGATCTTGCTTTTGATCCATTCAAANGTCTCGTCCGTAATCTGCATCAGGCCGCGTGCGCCCGCGTCCGATTCCGCGCGCGGCGCAAAGCCGCTCTCCGTGCGGATGACGGCATAGATCATATTTTCCTCGATCCCGTACTGTGCCGCATATTGCCGCACATCGGGCGCATANTCGCGNGGGTAGGACGCGCGTTCCAGGGCGCGGACAAGGTCTTTGGCAAAAAACGCACCCGCAACGCAAAGTACCGCGATCAGCGCCACCCAAATGCCGCGGCGCTGCTGTTTTTGTTTTTTCATATCGCTCCTTAAACCGGAATTCGCTTTCTTTCAAAGNTTCCCAGNCTGTGCAGGGAGGCGGTTCCTATTTTATGCCGTCTCCGCTATCCCCAGATGCAGCGCTGCTTAAAAGCTGTTCCAGGATTCGCCCGGCTGCGGCGCACAGATGCCGGCGGTCTCCGGTGTTTTCAATGATATAGTCTGCCGCCGCGCGCAGGTCTTCGTCCGATTTCTGCGCGGCCATGCGCGCGCGTGCGGCCTGCTTGGAGATGCCGTCCCGCAGTATCACGCGCGAGAGCGCCTCGCGCTCGGTGGTGACAACAACGATGATCCGATCGCAGTATGGCTCGAACGCCTCGCCGACGATCACCGCACCGTCCACAAAGACGAACGGCTTTCCCGTTTTCTCGGCCTCTGCCGCGCCATCCAAAAGCGTTTTGATGATCGCCGGGTGCGTGATCTGCGTCAGCCGGCGCGTCTGTTCCGGCGTCTCGAAGGCGCGCGCGGCCAGTGCGGCGCGGTTTAATGTGCCGTCCGGCGCAAGGATCCCGGGCCCGAACGCATCGCACAGCTGTGCAAGACAGCCGCTGCCGGGCAGTACCACCTCCCGCGCAACAAGATCCGCGTCCAGCACAGGATAGCCCAGCGACGCATAATAGGCCGCGACCGTGCTTTTTCCGGATCCGGAACGGCCTGTGACCGCAACGATCTGCATCAGGATACCTCCACAACATGAAATGCCGCCGCGCGCAGCAGACGGTTATACACAGCCATGGCCACGCCCTGCTGTGCGGGGCAGTGCGCATAGGCGATTTTTGCGCCCCGCGCATCCAAAGCGCGCAGTGCGGAAAAGAGCTCGTGGGCTTGTTCCTNGGGGCTGTCCGCATGGCCGTATGTTACACAGGGGCAGGGGAGCGTTTGTTCTTCGCCGGTAAAGCAAAGCGCAGTTACGCCATCCTGCAAATGCGATTCCACATAGGTTTTATATGCACTTAGGGGCCCTTTTATCAGTATGACCTCGGCTTTGGGGGCGTANTGCTTATACTTCATGCCGGGCGATGCCGCCGTTTCGCCCTGTTCCATCGGATGCAGCACCGCGCCGGCAACGGCCACCGGGCGGCCCAGCACCTGCTGCAGCTGCCCGGCNGTGATGCAGCCCGGCCGCAGCAAAATGGGNTCGTCGTTCGCAAGGGAAATGACGGTTGATTCCACGCCCACATCGCAGGNGCCGCCGTCCAAAATAAGCGGGATGCGGCCGTCCATGTCCGCCAGTACGTCCGCCGCCGTGGTGGGGCTGGGGCTGCCGGACAGATTGGCCGAGGGNGCNGCAAACGGCACGCCGGAGGCCTCGATCAGCGCGCGCGCGGCCGGATGGCCTGGCATGCGCACGGCGGCGGTATCCAGCCCTGCGCAGACGGCGTCCGCAAGGCCTNTTGCACGCGGCAAAATAATCGTGAGCGGGCCGGGCCAAAACGCCTCGGCAAGACGGTATGCGCCGTCNGGAACATCGCGCACCACCATNGGCAGCATTTCCAGCGACGCAATGTGGGAGATGAGCGGGTTATCCTGCGGCCGCCCCTTTGCCGCAAAGATTTTGCGCACCGCCGNATCGGACAGCGCGTTTGCCGCAAGGCCGTATACCGTTTCGGTGGGAACNCCCACCACCGCATCTTCCAAAAGCAGGCGCGCGGCCTGCCGGATGGCATCCGCGTCTGCCGGGCGTAACATGGTCTGCATCGTCTATTCCTCCGTGGAAGCCTTCAGCCGCTCGGTCTGGTCNGCTGTTGTAAGCGCATCGANCACTTCATCCAGCACGCCGTTCATGATGGTGTTCAGCTTGTAGAGCGTGAGCCCGATGCGGTGGTCCGTCAGGCGCCCCTGCGGGAAGTTATACGTGCGGATGCGCTCGGAGCGGTCGCCCGTACCCACCTGGCTGCGCCGTTTTTCGGCGATCTCGGAATCATACTCCGCCTGTTTTTGCGCCAGCAGGCGNCTGCGCAGAACTTTAAGCGCNTTGTCCTTGTTTTTGTACTGGCTGCGTTCGTCCTGGCATTCCACCACCATGCCGGTGGGCAGGTGGGTCACGCGGATGGCGGAGGAGGTTTTGTTGATGTGCTGGCCGCCCGCGCCGGAGGAGCGGAACGTATCGATCTTCAGATCGGCNGGGTTGATGTCGATCTCCACTTCCTCCGCCTCAGGCATNACGGCGACCGTGACGGTGGAGGTGTGTACGCGCCCCTGNGTTTCGGTTTCCGGCACGCGCTGCACACGGTGTACGCCGCTTTCGAATTTCATGCGGCTGTACGCGCCCTCGCCCTCGATGGAAAAGCTCACTTCCTTCATGCCGCCAAGCTCGGTTTCGTTGACGTTCAGCACCTCGTGCCGCCAGCCGNGCGATTCCGCATACATCGTGTACATGCGGAACAGGCTGTGCGCAAACAGGGCGGCTTCCTCTCCGCCCGCGCCGCCGCGGATCTCGATGATCACGCTGCGGTCGTCGTTTTCGTCCCGCGGCAAAAGCAGCAGCTTCAGCTGCTCGGACAGCTGCGCCATGGTATCGCGGTTTTCGCTGAATTCCGCCTGTGCCAGTTCCCGCAGCTCCGAGTCNATGCCGCCTGTATCCAGCAGATCGCGGGCTTCCTCGAAAGCTTTTTCNGCGGCGCAGTATGCGTCATAGGCCTCGATGATGGGCGTCAGGTTTTTGTAGTCTTTCATCAGAGCGCGGTAACGCGCNTTGTCGGAAATGGCCGCAGGGTCCTGCAGCCGAAGTGCAATCTCTTCATACCGGCTGCGCACGGCGCGCANCTGTGTCATCAGTTCCATATTTCATACGCTCCCTTTTTTGTATGAGTGAAAATAAGAAGGAAACGCGGCCGGCTGATGCAGCCGGATCGCTGCCCCGAACAGTTTGCTTCTTACTTGCAGGGAAGTCCGGATTCGATCAGCGGAGCAGGGCCGGCGGGGATGTTTTGCCGGGATGCAGCCGGAAATCGAATCGGAGGTTCTTTTTCATCAAAACGCGAAAAGGGAAAACGCTAAAGCGGCGCGGCCCCGCGCACCACTTTTTTGATGTTTTTTTCAATTTTAACGCGCGGAAGCATCACCTCGCGCCCGCACTTTGTGCACCGGATGCGAAAATCCATGCCCACGCGCAGTACCGCGAAGGTATTGTTGCCGCAGGGATGCGGCTTTTTGGTGATGATGCTGTCTCCCACCTGAACGTCCATCCTGATTCTCCTTATCAGCGGATATATGGCGCCCCGCACCATTGCCGCACGGACAGCGCAAAAGCGCATGCAAGGCAAGCGCGCAGCCGCGTAAGCGGCGGCCCAAGGTTATTATAACGCGAAGCCGCCGCAGGCGGCCACAACAACACAAGCGAAAGGANAGAGCGGTGTTGCGCGTAACAATGTTCTTGGGCAATGCGCGACAGCGCAAAAGCGCACACAGGGTGTGCGCGCAGCCGCGTAAGCGGCGGCCCAAGGTTATTATATCTCAAATTTTACCAATACGCAAATGGTTTCCGAAGAAAGCATCAGAGAAAGCACCGGAAAGCTTTTGAATCGCGTGCTTTTTCGGCGTTTCGGCTCAAAAACCCACAAGGCAATGAATCCATTTGGATTTATCCCGAATCATTTGTCTATCTTTGTGTGTCCGCACATATATTGTACCAATGCGGCCGGTTTCAAGCCGTACAAGGAACAGCAAAGGACGGTTGGAAGAATGAAATACTTTGCCGAGGGAGCGCGCGAAGCCGCTGCTCCGCTGACGCTCGATGTATTGCGCCGTGCGCTGACATCAGGCGAAATTTTAGAGAGCCGCGCCCTTTCTTTTGATGGGGAAAAGCGGCTGCACTTCCGGTTTGAGGATGCGGAGGGGATCATGCCCTATGAAGAATGTGCCGACGGCGTGCGCGAGGGAACCGTGCGGGATATCGCCCTTATTACACGTGTGGGACGGCCTGTCTGCTTTACAGTCACCGGCATCGAGGAAGACGCGGAAAAGCCCGTCGCCTACCTTTCCCGTACCAGGGCGCAGATCCGCTGCAGGGAGGAATACCTTGACAGGCTGCGGCCCGGCGATATTCTGCCCTGCAGGGTGACGCATCTGGAGCGCTTCGGCGCATTTTGCGATGTCGGCTGTGGGATCCCCGCGCTGCTGCCCATCGATTGCATGTCCGTATCGCGCATCCAAAGCCCGGCCGACCGTGTGCGCGAGGGGCAGGAGATCCTGTGTGTCGTCAAAAACCGGGATGAGCAGGGCCGCATCGTGCTTACCATGAAGGAATTGCTCGGAACATGGGAGGAAAACGCCGCCGCGTTTGCCCCGGGCGAGACAGTCGTGGGTATCGTGCGCAGCATGGAGCCCTACGGCGTGTTCATCGAACTGAGGCCCAATCTTGCGGGCCTGGCAGAGGTATGCGAGGGGATCAGCTCCGGACAGCTCGTGAGTGTTTACATCAAAAGTATTCTTCCCGAAAAAATGAAGATCAAGCTTGTTGTGCTGCATGCCGTTGAAGGCGAGCGCTTTATGTTTCCGCTGGAATATGCGCCCAGGGAGGGGCATCTTGACAGCTGGCGCTATTCCGTCCCCGGTGCGGCACGCGTGATCGAAACGGTTTTTGATGATTTTGAAACGCTCTGAGCCGCGCCCCTTGCCCCGATCCCGCCGACCCGGCACGGCAAATGGATCAGTGTCTTTGTTGGTTCCCTGCATTTTCCGGGAAATATCGATCCGGTATTCATTTTTTGCGCGCATTTTATGGGCCGCGTCAGAATCCTTTTGCTTTTTTCACGGCAGTTTGGTACAATAGATATCAGGATATCCATACGCGGGATGCAAAGGTATCCGTACATGCGGGGTTTCCTTTCGCAAAACGGCGAAAGAAGGATCCGCCTGTGACCGGAGTTTTGGAGGAATGGGCTATGGCCGGAAATGCTTTTACCGCAGGCGTAAAGCCGGGTGGGTTGACGACATCAACAGAGATCCGCATTCTGCTGTGCTATCTGCTGCAGCAGGCCGGTGCGCCGCTGTCCCGGCGGGAGATCGAATCCGCGCTGCTGGGCGAGGAGCTCGTCAATTATTTCGAGCTGGCGAGCAATCTTTCCGAGCTGTGCGAGCAGGGCTTTTTGCGCGAAGAAGAGGGTGGCTATACCGTCACCCCGGCCGGAGAGGAGATCGCCGATATGCTGGCGGACGATGTGCCCCGCAGCGTGCGGGAGGCGGCCGTTCGCGCCGCGCTGTCCGCACGGCAGTTTGCGTACAAAGAGGCGCAGCACCATGTTGAGATCGTGCCCGCAGAGGGCGGGGGCTTTGCGGTACAGTGCAGCCTGCGGGATATGGACAGCGATGTGTTCAGCTTCTCGCTCTATATGCCGGACCGTCTGACGGCCCAGCTGACGCGCGAAAAATTTATTGAAAACGGCGACGATATCTACCGGCTGATGCTGGCCGCACTGACGGAAAACACCGCGCTTTCCGCCGAATTGCTGGCACAGCTTGGCGGACAGTAAGCGGTTCCGGCGGCATCTGCCAAAAAGCTTTGCGCTGTTTTGGAGCTTGCGCAGAATGGCCATGCAAAGCGGTACGGTGTATCCATACGGATGAAATCAATGCGCAAATTGCGGCAACCGGCCGAACATCCCATGGGGAGCCCGGCCGGTTGTTCGAACCGACACCAAAGCGTTTATGCCCTGCGCATCAGCGCCGCATACAGAGTTTCCAGCCGCGGCCAGGCGTACTCGAAAAAGCCTTGGTAGGCGGTGCAATAGTAGTTCTTTCCGATGCCCTGTTCAAAATAGTCCCGGTCGCGCCGGCAGCCGCCGCGGCAGAAGGGACCCCATTTGCAGGCTTTACAGGATTCATCCACGGCGGCGCTTTCCTCTACAAAACCGATTTCTTTGCGCCTTGCATCCAGCTGCGCAAAGGTATCCGTGTTCAGGTTTCCCAGACGGTACCGGTCCAGCATATAGAAATCGCACGGATAGACGCTTCCGTCTGCCTCCACAACGTACTGCATACCACACACGCCGGCCATACCGCAGGTCTCGGGCGGCTGGCCATTCATCATCAACAGCAGATTGTCGAAATAGCGGTGGTAGCGCTTGTGCCCGCGCATCGCGTCCTGATACCAGCAGTCGAACGCCGCTTTCAGATATTGTTCAAAGCGCTCGGGCGTCAGCGACCACGGGCGCCTGCCGCGCGCCTCATCCAGCGGATCGAGACAGGGGATGTACTGCTGATAGTCAAAGCCGCTGCGGGTGAAAAACGAATAGCTTTTGCGCACACTGCGGGCGGCATCTGCCGTGATCACGGATAGAATATTGGTATCCACATGATGACTTTGCAGCAGCTGCAGCGCATGCATCACACGGCTGTAGGTGCCCTTGCCCTCTGCGTCTGTGCGGTTTGCGTCGTGCAGCGCTTTCGGGCCATCCAGCGATACGCCCACCAAAAAATGGTTTTCGGCCAGAAATTTGCACCAGGCCGCGTCGATCAAAAGGCCGTTTGTCTGCAGCGCAAAGGAGATTCTGCAGTGGTTCACGTTCTTTTCCCTGCAAATGCGCACGGCTTCCTCGAAAAAGGGCAGGCCCGCAAGCGTCGGTTCACCGCCCTGGAATGCGATGGTGACGGAACGCGTCACCTCGTCCAGCGCGCGCGTGAGCACGGCGTCCAATGTTGTAAGCGGCATCAGGCCAAAGCTGGCCGTCTCGCGCTTGGCGGTTTCGTCGGCGTAAAAGCAATACCGGCACCGCATATTGCAAAGCCCGCTTGCGGGTTTGAGCATAATGGTCATTTTCTGCATAGGGGATCCCTCTTTTCTTTACCAAAAACAAAGAAGCGCGTTCGCCAATATCTCGGTATGTGATTTGTCCCGCCGCTTTTTCAAACTGCGAAAAAGCCATCGTAAATAGAATGCCGTTTTTTATGGGCGTTGTCAAGCTGTTTTGGTGCTGGATGCCGCGAATTATTACGATGCCCTGAACGCGAACGCGGCGGTGCCGGCCTCTTACCGGAACGGCAAATGCATCGCGAAATCGACACCGCAAACCGCCGGGGTGCTGTTTTAAGAGAACCTGCGGTGCATACCCGGCGAAGCAGGTCGGGAAAACGGAAATCCAGCAGGAATGGCGGTTCCAAAATCGACCGCGGTCGAAAATGGTCGATTATTTTCGCTTGCATGCGGCGGAAAAATTCGGTACACTATTGAATAGACGATAGTTGTATTGATCGCAGTCAAAATGGCCGCCGGGCAGCGGTGGTGCGCATTCAAAACCCAAAGGAGCAGTCCGTTTTGACGGCCGGTTGATCCAGCGATTCCTTTGTGAAAGTGGAGGAATGAACATGGAAACGACACAGGTGCTTTATACGCGGAATTTTTCGGATCTTGGCCGGCTTCAGGAGGCGCACATCCTGCAATATGCATTGACGGCCGATCCGCAGGAGGCCCTGCCCTATGGCGTTGCCATCACAGCTTTGTGGCGAAACGACCAGTCTGCTCAATTTTGCCGTGCGCTCTTTCGATGGAAAGAGGATGCCTGCCGTCTGCTGACGTATTTGTGGGAGAATGCCGTCGACCCGCAGG
>JAAVHN010000011.1 GCA_014799685.1 Subdoligranulum sp.
CACTCTGGCACCATGAAAAGGCCGACCGTGAACTCAACCCCAAACATAAAAACAAACAAAGCGGCCAGCACCAGGTTCAGGTGGGCGGTCAGCCAAGGGGTAAAGCGGCGTATCAGAACCAGTGCGGACCAGAACAAAGCGCCCCAGGCTGCCAGCAGAATCAGCTGCAGCAGCGGCTGGTAATTGAAAATTTTGTTGAAGAACAGCACGCAAAAAAAGATGGAAAAGAACAGGCAGCCGTAAAGCCCCCAGAAAAAGGACCCGATCCGGTCGGTGTATCGCCGCAGCATCTCTTTCCCTCCCTGTCTGATAGAATCGACATCCTTGAAAAGCAACACGTTTCACCGCGCGGCCAGCTTTTCGTTCTGCGCCTCCACCCATGCGCCCACGGTTTCGGCCAGCTTCTTCATCGTGCCGGGCACAAACGGGCTTTCGAAACCGGCCGCGGCCACAAGGCCCGGATAAGCCTTGCACCCGGCCTCGTTCACCAGTGCGAGGTAGCGCTGCCATGCGTCGGGCCAATCGCGCAGGGACGCGGTAAAGAACTGCAGCGCCACCGTCTGCGCGAGGCAGTAATCGATATAATAGAACGGCCACTCGTAAATATGGATCTGCCGCTGCCAGCCCGCGCCGCGCCCGTAGAACGGCAGGCCCGCGAAATCGAGCCACGGGCGGTATTCGCCTTCCAGCTTTGCCCATGCGGCGTTGCGTTCGTCGGGCGTCCAATCGGGGTTTGCATATACGAGATGCTGGAATTCGTCCACCATCGTGCCGTAGGGCAAAAAGAACAGCGCGTCCTCGGCGTGCGAAAGCTCGTATTTGGGCGTGTCCGCGCCAAAGAATTTCTCGTGGTGCCGCGCCGTCAGAAATTCCATCGCCATGGAATGAATCTCGCAGCTTTCAAGGCCCGGCGAGCGCAGGATGTTCGGCAGTTCCTTCTGCGCGGCGATATAATCGGCGAACGCGTGGCCCGCCTCATGCGTCAGCACGTCCACATCGTCGGAGGTGCCGTTGAAGTTCGAGAAAATGAACGGAACCTTGTAATCCGGCAGGCCCGTGCAGTAGCCGCCGGGTGCCTTGCCCTCCTTCGAGAGCACGTCGAACAGCTCGTTTTCGAACATCAGGTCGATAAAGCCGGCTGTCTCGCTGCTCAGCTCGTGGTACATCGCCTTGCCAGCGGCCAGAATTTCCTCGGGCGTGCCGTGCGGCGCGGCGTTGCCGTCGGCGAAGAAGAACATATCGTCGTAGAATTTCGGGTCTGCCGTGCCGGTGCGGGCATACTGGATCGCCTTCAGCTTTGCAACGACGGGCACCACATCCCGCTTGATCTGTTCGCGGTATGCGGCCATGTCTGCCAGCGTGTAGCCGACGCGCTGCATGCGGATGGCGCCGAGGGGGATATAGTTTTCGTACCCCAGCGCTTTCGCCTGCGCGGTGCGGTTTTTCACCAGCTTGTCGTACAGCTCGTCCAGCTCGGCCCGGTGTGCGTCGAACCACGCGCCCTCGGCCTCGTACGCCGCCTTGCGCACGGCGCGGTCGGGGCTTTGCTTGTAAGGGCCCATCTGGCTGACGGTGTTCTTTTTGCCGTCGAACTCGATCTGCGCCGACGCGTACAGCTTATCGTATGCCGTGACAAGCGCGTTTTCCCCGGCCATCAGATCCAGCACCGCGGGGCTGGAGGCCTTTACGTCCACCTCCATTTTTTGGAACGCGAGCGTGCCCAGCGCCTGCTCCAGCTGCGGGCGGAAGGGCGACGCCAGCAGCGCGCGCGTCACATCCAGCTGCGCCTCGCCCAGCGCGGGGCCGTTCGCGTCGAAGAAATCCTGCTCGGCCTGATAGAACGTGTCGCGTGTGTCGATGGTGTGGCGCACCTCGGCCAGCGTGGCCAGCGTGGAGATGTGCCGGCTCATTTCGTCGAATTCCCGCGCGGCGGCCAGCACCGCTTCGGCGCTCTGCGCTTCGGCGATGCGGCCGCACAGCGCGGCGCACTGCGCCTTTGCCGCCTCCAGATCCGGGCGCTCGTAAGGCATTTCGGAAAATTTCATGCAAAAACACTCCCTTGCTTTTGATCGTTTTGTAAAAGATCTCCTGTAAAAATAAGAACATCCAATATAGTATCATACCACAAAGTTCTGAAATTGGAAGATGCAATTTGTCAAACCGGCACAGGAAGGGCACAGGGGCGGTGGAATGCCAAAATCCACGCTTCCCAAAGTACCCTGTAATGTGGTATACTATGATTAATCACAGAATGGGCTTTCGCTGCGCAACGGGGCGCAGCGCCCGGATCCCCTTTCCGCTTATGAAAACCAATGGAATGAGGCGGCGGAAACCCTGCAAGGCGTTCTTCCCGCCGGACAATATCATTTGCCAAAGCTTACGTCAGACGATGGATGCATACAGATGCATGTGGCTTTGACGCACCTGGACTTTAAAGGAGGCTTTTCTTCATGCGCGCAAAACGCAACCGGCGCATTCTGCGCACTGTTATTTTGATCGCCATTCCCGTCCTGCTTCTTGCGGCGGTGGGCGCGGGCGTGGGAATCTGGATGCTGCAGCGCCCGCAGGCGATGGATAAAAACCAACCCAGCGCCATGCCGCCGCAGAGCGCGATGGTCGGCCTGCGCATCTCGCAGGAATATCCCACCACGGCGGGGGTGCTCTCCGCCAGCGGCCCGCAGACGCTGGACGCGCTGTTTGCGGAAGCCATTGCCTATGCCAGGGCGCACGGGATGAACGCGCTTTTGCTGGATGTGGCGGGCGACAGGCTTTCCGGCGTGGGCTTTTTGGATACCGTGTATGAAACATGGCCCGGCGCACAGAAGGACGATACGCTGTTTTCCCACTACGACCCGCTGCGCACGCTGTGCGAACAGGCCTCGGCGGAGGGCTTGGCCGTCTACGCCGTCACGCCGGACGCGGGCGGCAACGCCGATTGGGAGAAGGCCATGCAGCGCCTGCAGGAGCGCTATGCCGTCGCGGGTGTGTATACGCAGGGCGCCGCGCTGTACAACAGCGCCACGGGCCAGTCGGTGTTCAATGCAAACGGAACGGCCTTTTCCGACCCCTCCTCCCTGTTCTTCGCGACGCTGCGGCAGGATTACGCCGGCGTGGTGTTCGATTACACCCAATGCCAGGCACAGCCGGAGGTCTTCAGCCAGATGGCGAGCGCGCTGAATTTGAGCGGCGCGCGGCCCTCGCTGCTGGGCGGCTATACGCCCGCGGCCGTGCTCTCGGTATCGTATCCCGAGGACGGCGCGGTGATCTATACGGAAACATGCTTCCTGATGGGCACCTCGGATCCGGAGCAGCAGCTGCTGCTGGACGGCGAACCCGTGGAGGTGCGCGCGCCGGGCGGCACGTTCGGCATTCTGGTGGAGGTGCCGTACGATAAGACGTTCACGTTCACGCAGGGGCAGCAGAGTGTGACGGTGACGGTAAAGCGTCCCGGCGGCGGTGGCGGCGGTGGCGGCGGCGGTGGTTCCGGCGCCTCGCACGACGCCACGCAGCAGGTGACGCCCGGCACGATCATCCGCACTACGGGCTGGATCTCGAGCCTGCTCTACGACCCCTCGTCCGACGGCAACATCAACGAAACGGTGCGCCGCGGCGCGCAGGCGGCGGTGGTCTCCTGTGTGGAGACGCGGCGCAACGGAAAAACCACCTGGGCCTACCAGTTGGAGAGCGGCGATTATGTGATGGCCTACAATACCGAGGTGGTTGCGGAGGACGCTGTGCGCCCCGGCTTTACGGGCGCGACGGCGGCCAAAACCGCCACGGGCGAGGTGCTCACCTTCACCGGCGCCGGCACGCCGCTCGCGTATACCAATATCGTGGCGGACAATCTGGAAATGGATTTTTACGACGCGGACTTCGCGGATGATTTCACCATCACCGGATCGGAGATGGTGTCGGGCGTGACGGTGACGCCGCGCGGCGCGTATACGCGTGTGACGCTTTCGTTCACCCAGCCCATCTGGGGACATACCGTGGAATACGCCGACGGCACGACGCAGGTGATTTTGAAAAAAACGCCGGTGCGCAGCACGGAATTCGGCCGGCCGCTCGCAGGCGTGACGGTGCTGCTGGACGCCGGGCACGGCGACCAGGACGCGGGCGCGATGGGCGCGGCCGGCTACGGCGCACCCGTGGAGAAGGATGTGAACCTCGCGCTGACACTGGCCACAAAATACCGCCTGGAGCAGCTGGGCGCGTCCGTGCAGACGATCCGCACCGACGATTCGTTCCTCTCGTTGGAGGAGCGCAACGAGGCCATCAGCACCGGCCAGCCGGATTTCTTCATCGCCATCCACCACAATTCCGTGGATCTTACCGTGGACGCGAACAAGCACACGGGCACGGAGTGCTACTATTTCTATCCGGCCGGCAAGACGCTGGCGGAAACGCTGGTGGATAACGTGACATGGGCCACCGGCCGCCATGCGCGCGGCGCAATGTGGGGCTACTACTACGTAACGCGCAACACCACGTGCCCGGCCGTGCTGTTAGAGGTGGGCTTTATGGTGAACCCCACCGAGTACGAGCAGGTGACGAGCGAATACCAGCTCTGGAACACGGCCGACGCCATCGCCCGCAGCGTTCTGGAATGCGTGCCGCAGCGCGCGGGGTAAAGCGGTGCGGACGGGGCCTGACGGAGCAGAGGATCCAAACGAAAATCGATTTCCGGCCGGTTCTGTATTGCCGATGTGAATTTTGGGAGAATGACTCTGCGCTTTTTGAGACGCACATTATTTTTGCAGAATGAAACCGAATGGGGATAAAATCATAAGGAAAGGGATCATGATGAAAAGACTCACTGCCTTGTTCCTGGCGCTGGTGCTGCTGTGCAGCCTGGTCGGCTGCGACCGGCAGCCGGTGGTGCGCCGGCCGGACGAAGGCCGCCCAGGCAACACCGGCCGGCCGGAGCCGCCGCGCGCGCCCGATGGATCGGATGCACAGGAACCGGATGCGCCGGAGGAACCGGAGGACGCCGGCGATGCAGAAAATGCAGAGGACGCCGGCGGCGAGGTACAGGCGGAAGACCTTTTGGGCTTCTGGGAGGGCGATGTTTACTGCAATCAGGCGCTGGGCCTCAGCTTTGCGCTGCCCGAGGACTGGGTACCTGCCTCGGACGAGGAGCTGCTGGGGATGATAAACATCATTTTGGATAGTGATATCGTGAACGATCGGGGCAAAATGCTTGCGCAATTTAAAAAAAGCAGCGTGATTTTTGGAATGGTAGCAAGTGAACCGAATGGTGACTTCGTACAAATTATGTTTGAAAGCCTGGAAAATCAAATTGGCAAGGATATGATCACCGAGGAACGGTATGTGGAGATGATGGCCGCGCAGTGGGATATTCTGATTGAGCCCGGCGGCGAAACAAGAGATTTGGGCGAAACATATTGGACGCAGCTCGGCGGCGAAGATTTCCTTGTTTTGCCCGCCGATGTGATAGAGTATAAACAGTGGATGTATCTGCGCCGTGTGGATGACTGGATGGCGGCAATTGTGTTTACCACATATTCGGACGAGGACGTGGAGACGATGACAGGCGGCGCATCCGCGTTCGCGCCGCTGGATGAATCGCTGTACGGCGCTGGCAGCAATGGCGTTTCCGGCGGCACCGGTACTTCCGGCAGCACCGGCACGTCCGGCGTGCTTACGGCCGCCGGCGATATCGGGCGCACCTTCGATACGATGTTCTTCGATTACACCGTGCTTTCCGTCGAAAACCCGGCCGAATACGACGGCTACACGCCGGAGGACGGCAATCAACTGATTGTGGTGCGCGTGCGGGTGAAAAATGATTTTGGCAGTACGCTGCCCATGTACGATACCGATTTTCCTCTTTTCTGGGGCAACGGCGACAGCGATTTTTCCTGGGCGGTGGATGCGTTCAACAAAAATATGATGCCGTTGGAATGGGAGCTTGCGAACGGGGAAGAAGCCGTGTACGATATGCTGTTCGAGGCGCCGGCCGACAAGACGGAATTCTCGCTGTCCTATCTGGAGGAATATACCGACAAAGCCGGCAGGGAGAGAACGGGTGAATGGTACGATGCCTATTTCACACTTTTGCGTCCCTCTGCGGCGTAAAGCGGCGCTGCATCGCCTGCATCCAACGGCCGCAGCAGGGCTGCAGCAGGAGCTGCCGCCAGGCAAAACAGCGGAGCCTTTTGAGGGTGCTTTTGTTGGAACCGGGCGCAGAACAATTGCTTTTAAAACGGAAAGATGCTACAATAAAGCACAGGATCCCCCCGGGCCGTTTGCCCTGCGGCGCGGCATGGGTTTTGATGAGGCAGAAAGCAAAACGTAAAACGAAATGACGACGGAAAAGGGAAGGGATTATGATGAAAAAGCTCACCGCCTTGTTCCTGGCGCTGGCGCTGCTGTGCAGCCTTGCCGGCTGCGGCAAACAGCAGAGCGGGCGCTCGCTGGAGGACGACAGCCCGAGCAGCGATGTCCGGCCGGAGCCGCCCCGTGCGGCCGGCGTGTCGGATGAGGAAGAGCCGGAAGACGAGCCGGAAGACGATTCGGAGGATCCCGGCGACGCGGGGCAGACGATCGACTTTTTGGGCTCCTGAAACGGCAATGTGTACTCCAATGAATTTTTGGGCCTTTGCTATACGCTGCCCGACAGCTGGGTGTACGCCTCGGATGAAGAATTGCTCGAAATGGTGGATGCGGCTATCAGCAGCGACGTTCTGAGCGACCAAACCAAGCTGGCAGCCGAGCTGGGTAAGAGCCGTACGGTTTACGGAATGGTTGCGCAGGACCCTGTCGGCGGCAGCAGCGTACAGGTGATGTTCATGAATCTGGAGGGCTTTGCCCGGCTCAGCGAGGATCAGCTTGCGGAAGAGATCGCCGCACAGCAGGAAACGCTGCTGAGCGAATCGCCCGGCGTCACATTGACGATGAACGACACCTACCGTGCGCCGCTCGGCGGCAAAAACTTTCTGGTACTGCCCATCGAGCTCAATATCTCGGGCGTGATGGCCGAGGAACGGATATACCTTCAGCTTTTGGACGATTACGGCGTGATGATCGCCGTTTCTGCGTTGTCGGACAGGGACATCAACACGATGGAGGGCGGTGCCTCTGCGTTCGCACCGCTGGACGGCAGCGCCGGTGTTTCCGGTATGCTTACGGCCATCGGCGATATCGGGCGCACATTCGATACGATGTTCTTTGATTACACCGTGGTCTCGGCTGAAAGCCCGGCCGAGTACGACGGCTACACCGCCGCAAGCGGCAACAAGCTGCTTGTGGTGGGCGTAAAGGTGAAGAACGATTTCGGCAGAACGCTGCCCATGTATGATACCGATTTCCAGATCCAGTGGGGCCCGGGCGACTATGATTACGCGTGGGCGGTGGATGCGTTCAACGACAAAATGATGCCGCTGGAATGGGAGCTTGCGAACGGCAAAGAGGTCACCTACGACATGCTGTTCGAGGTGCCTGCCGGCCAGAACGATTTTTCGCTCGTTTATCTGGAGGAATATACCGATCGGTTCGGCAAAGACCAGGTGGGCGATTTGTACTCTGCCGATTTCACGCTGCTGGCCGCTGCCGGGGCGTAAGGAGGCGCGCGGATCCCGCCGCGCATAAAAACGCATCTTGCGCAGAAAACGCACGCAGAAAACGGATGCAGAAAACGCATGCTGTGCAACACCGCCCCGCGCGGAATCTCCGCGCGGGGCGGTTTTGGGCCTTTTTTGGAAGAAAACGGTATTTTCATCCGCCATTTTTTGGGCGTGAAAGAAAAAGGTAGATTTTTTCGTTATAATCATATATAATAAAAATAGTATTTGCGGGCGGCGCGCGGTGCGGGCCCGTGAGGGACGATCAAAGTGATCCGGACCTTTTCAAAGGAGGAAATACTGTGCAGCAAATTCAAAGATATTTCCGCAAGGTAGGGAAAGCCGTCCTGCGCTTTTTCGGGCGCGTCGCGCACGGCAGCGTGCTGGATATCGCCATCCTCGTTTGCGGCGTGAGCCTTGTCGGTGTGGGAACGACCATCGCAGTCGTATCCTCCCGCGGGCCGCAGGTGCCGGTGGATGTGTCCTCGACGGTTCCGATGTCTGTATCCGCATCCGTCAGCGCCCCGCCGGTGGAGCAGGAGGTTTACGACCCGAACGAAAACGCGCTGGATTCTTTGGAATATGACGGCACGCTTTTGCCCGAATCGCCAGACGGCGGCGAGGCCTATCTGGACGAGACGATCTTCATCGGCGATTCCAACACCTACCGCCTTGCCACCTACAGCCTTACGTCGTGGCAGAATAACCTCAGCGCCGTGGGCATGGGCATCCAGCATGTTACCAGCACGCCCAGCATGTATTTCAAGGGGATGAGCGATCCCGTGTATATGGCGCGCGCCGTTGCCATGATGCAGCCGCGCCGCATCGTGATCACCTACGGCACGAACAACACCGATTCCTCGGTGGATAACTTTATCAACCAGTACCGCACCGCGCTGGATGCCATCAAAAAGGAATGGCCGTATGCGGATATCATCATCAATTCGATCCCGCCGGTGGCGGTGTTCCGCGCGAATGCGGCCAACACGCAAAAAAACATTGATGCGTTCAACAAGGCCCTGGCCGACTTCGCAAAGGAGGAGGGCTACCAGTTTTTGAACAGCAGCGAGGTGCTGAAGGATCCCACCTCGGGCTATGCGCGCATTGATTATATGATAGGCGACGGCCTGCACCTGAACGAGGACGGCGCGAAGGCCCTGATGGGCTATGTACGCACGCACACGCACATTGTGCCGGATACGCGCCCCGCGCTGACGGACATGCCCGTGCACCAGCCCACGCCGGAGGCGCTGTTCAACCCGCAGGCGGCGTCCTCGTCGTCGTCCAGCTCGGAGGCCGCGGGTGTCACCGTCAATTTCTCCATCCGTGGGGATAAGGACGGCGGTACATTATCCGGCACGCTGATGCAGCTGGTGGAGCCAGGCAAGGCCTGCCAGCCCGTAACGGCGACGGCCAACGCCGGCTATACGATGGCATGGGGCTGCGACGTCGGCGGGCTCTACGAGGGCAGCGGCATCGCGACCAACGGCAACCAATCGACGGCAACCTACACCGTGCCCGGAGGAACAACGGAAAAGACGCTGAATGTTTGGGTGACATTCTCGAAGGAGCATGTGCATAGCTATAGCAATTGGACAGATCAGGGCGACACACATGAACGTCATTGCACAGACGCCAATTGCCCGGATACGAATAAGGCGAAAGAAATCGGCAACCACGATTCGAACGGACAAAAACGAGAGTCGGATACGCATACGAATATACCGACATGTAGTGTGTGCGGCAAGGTTATGGGGACAGGAGATTCAAAAACTCCTGCACATGAACATAGTATCGACCATTATGATCCGGTTGAAGGTGGACATCAAGGAAAGTGCTCGTGTGGCGAGAATGTTGGTGAAGTGGCAAGTCACAGCTACAGTTATACGGATATCAAAGATGGAAGAAATCATAGGGGAGAATGTACGTTATGTTCTGCAGAAATTACGGGCGAGCATACTATCGAAACACGTGAAGACGGTTCAACTATTTGCACAACGGGATGCGGATACCAAACAGAAGCAACAAAGATGCCCGACGAAGGGGAAACTTAGAATGGGGGGCAAGATTCCGAAACATAAATTCCTATCCCAAAAAAGTATCGACTGATAAGTAACCAAAAGAAAACAGAAAAGGTCGAATTGTCTTCGATATTAAAACAGTGTTACATCAAAGCGCCCGGCGAATTCGCCGGGCGCTTGCCATTCCCACAAAACCAAACTTCGATCCCCAATTCCCTGCATCCGGCACCCCCCTCCGCGCGGTTCACCATGGCGGTGAGGGCTTCGAGTGAATCGAATTTCTGCGCCAGCCACAAAAATTTGCAAAAGCGCACGCGCACGGCGTCGCCGTATAGTTCGCCCGTAAAATCCGGGATGAATGTTTCGCAGGTAACGCCCGCGCCCGCGCCGCCGCCCTCCACCCGCGCGGCTTGCCAATGTAGTGAGATTTTCTCTGTACAGCTGCCTTAAAAATCCATAATGATTTCGGGGAATCTCTAAACCAAAGCAAAAGAATCAGAACCACCCCCAAAATCATACAATTATGTATAGATTTGTATTTACAAACCGTAAAACACCTGCTATAATATTGTTATCCCGCTTAAGACAGCAGGGGGCATACAGCCATAATTTCCTGCCGAGGCTGACGGATGGCTTTATATTTGTCCATCGCCCCGGTTCTGAGCTGGGGCGTTTGTGTTAAGTGTTAATCAAAAATGAGAGCACTTGGCGCGGTGGTTTGGCGTATGATAATAAGGTGATGGTTTGATATGGACACTGTTTTGGAGACCCCACTTGGTTCAGATGCAGTACAAGTGCAGGAACCGGCAATGACATATGACGTGTTAAAAGAAAAAATATACACATGCTATAAAGAAGAAATTGCCAGTTTGATTTCTAAAATTGAAGTAGAATGTCACACGCTGCCCCGGGATGCAGCACAGGGCGTTGACGAGTTATTTCAAATGCTTGCGACAGCAGAGGTGGAGCAGGATGCCGCACAAAAGGATGCCCTGCTGTTGGCTGCGGGTAGAATGCTGCAGGTATTGCATGAGATGCTTTGTATTCGATATGTTGATCACCAAATTGAGGCTGTACGCAGATACCAGCGGGAATTAAAGAATTTTAACAACGGCGTTATCGTCAAGGATAAAGACGGCAACGAGATGCTTTTGCAGGAGTATATCCGCAAAAAAATGGTCTTTGTAAAAAGCTACAGGAAAGAACGCAAAAAATTTTTCAGACAGTTCGATCACAACGGAGGCCTTATGGCAGATCCAGAGGAACTGCCGACAATGCTTGCGCAGTATGTTCAATTGATCGATGAAGTGGTAGAAGCGGTAGAGGATAATTACCATCGGGTGATCGGATCAGGATATAATATGGTGGCGCTTTCCAGAGTCTTATGGCTCCTGTCGACCGGGATCCCTGTTATTTTGGCAATTCGAGTGGTTTTGTCATATTTGAGCGCTATCTGTGTTTGAGGTGATAGTACACATGAGAAAGAATTTTTCGACCCTGACTGCGGCTGAGAAAAGGGAACTGGTATTACAAAAGAAAAATATTCCAACATCCATTTTCCTTGGAGGAAAAGAGAAAAAGCATATCGTGCAGGCCCGGGGGACGATATATGGTGCTCCTACTGAGCGGAAACCACTGAAACCGTAGGAGGTGAAGTGGTGAAGCACGCGAACAACAGTGTCTTTGACAGGAGAAATTTTGAGCGTTTTTCAGAGCTGGAGCAGAGAATCAAAACCTATGATGCGTCACTGGTGAATGTTCAGGCAAAGACCGTGCCGGAGTTATACAGCTATTTCTACTCCAACTCAGATGCGGTATATCAGTATGTTCGGCTTTTGATCGATGGAAACGAGTTTGCTGTCAGCAATGAGATTCGTGCAATGCTTGGACACTTGGCAGAAGGTGAACTCAACTGCAAGGGGGTGGGCAAACATGAGTTGAAGAACGCATATGGTCATTTCAGACGAATGAACATAGATGTCCTGAAAATGCTGTGTGATGAGTTGGATAAAGCATTGAGCTGGTGGCTGCAGAAGCATTATCACTACGATTACAGAAAACAGGACGAGGAGTTTCTTCCAACCTTTTCCGAGAATTATGTTTCCGCCAAAAGAAAATACAAAAAAGCGCGTTTATTAGAAAGTGTTGGCAGCGACAGCAAGAACAATAAGTTCAATATCATTGAATTGTATTATCAGGCGGCGTGCGCGTATATCGATTTGTTTGCTCTTTACAGAAGAAAACACGCGATGATCGAGAAGAAGAAATGGCGCACGATCTTCCACTATGTATGCTGTGCGATAGTGTCTATACTTTTAATTGCTGCAGGGTTTATCCCCTGATGCTTTTCATGGCTGTCAACCTGTATGGGCTGCGGCACAAAGTCAACACAAAACCGCAAAGCCTCCGATACATAAAACATATCAGCAATTTTGCTTGATAAAAGAATAAAACTTTTCTGCACCGACCGGAATATTTTGGTATATCGGTAAAATATAATCCGACAGAATCAAGTTGAGGGTAGGCCTTTACAGGTTTGCTCTCATTTTTTTCGCAAAAAAGGCAGGAACAGAGCCGCACCCGAATCTGCCCTTTTATAAATATCTCTATCCCCCCTTCTCTCGCCGCATCCTCCGCGCGGTTCACCATTGCGGTGAGGGCCCCGGGCGAATCGAGTTTCTGCGCCAGCCACAGAAATTTGCAAAATCACGCAGAAAAGTAAGTTTACATTTCGTAAAACATAAACAAGTAAATGTTGCAAAAGCTGTTGACATCCCACTTAAAATCAGGTACAATTTAGTAAATCGTAAACCACGAAATTTTGGAGGGCGCGCGGATGTTTATCGGCAGAGAGCACGAGCTGAATACGCTGGAGAAGCTTTATCGTTCCGGCCGGTTTGAATTTGCGGTGATATACGGCCGCCGCCGGGTGGGAAAAACCGCTCTGATCAGCGAATTCCTAAAAGGGAAAGATGCGATTTTTTTTACGGGTGTGGAGACAAACGAAAGGCAAAATCTGGATAACTTTTCACGATGCATTCTGGAATATCATATGGGCGTCGCGGTCGATTCGTCTTTTGCGTCTTTTCAGGCAGCGCTCGAATCTGTTTTCGGGCTGGCAAAGGCAAAACGGATCGTGCTTGTGATCGACGAATACCCTTATGCAGCCCGTGCGTCGGGAAGCCTTGCCTCTACGCTTCAGCTTCTGATCGACAAAAACAAGGACAGTTCCAAGCTGTTCCTCATCCTCTGTGGTTCTTCCATGTCCTATATGGAGGATCATGTTCTGGCATACAAGGCGCCGCTTTACGGAAGAAAAACGGCGCAGCTGAAGTTGGAGCCGTTTGATTTTTTTGAGGCCTGCCGCTGTTTTACGCGGTTTTCCGATTTTGATAAGGCGCTGGCGTATGGAATCGCCGGCGGAACGCCGCAGTATTTGCTCCAGATCGACGATGGCCTTTCCATGGAGGAGAATATCAAAAATATGTACCTGAACCCAGCATCCCCCCTGTTTGAAGAACCGGGCAATCTGCTCAAACAGGAGGTGCGTGAACCGGCGATCTACAATGCGGTGATCACGGCGATCGCCACAGGCTGCTCGAAAATGAATGAGATCTCCAATAAGATCGATGAGGATACAAGCGTATGCGCCGCATATATCAAAAATCTGACCGCGCTTGGCATCGTAAAAAAAGAATCGCCCTACGGGGAAAAGTCATCCCGCAAGACGATCTATTCCATTGAGGACAATATGTTCCGCTTTTGGTATCGTTTTGTGCCGAAAAACGCCTCGATTATCTCCCGCGGCGCTGGGGGGCTTGCCTATCAGCGCATCGCCCCGGAGCTTTCTGCCTATATGGGCGGTGTATTCGAGGAAATCTGCAAGCAATACCTTTGGAAGCTGCTTCTTGCGGATCGATGCGCTGTGCGATTTACCGATCTCGGTCGCTGGTGGGGCATGGATCCAAAAACAAGAGTCCAGGAGGAGATCGATATCACCGGCAGAGACGATCAGGGTGATGCCCTCTTTGCGGAGTGCAAATGGACGAACGAAAAGGTCGATCTTAGCGTTTTGGAAACCCTCGCAGTGCGCAGCGATCTGTTTTACGCCCGAAAAAAACACTTCTATCTGTTTGCCAAAACAGGTTTTACAAAAGGCTGCGCAGAAAGGGCGGCAGAGATGGGCAATGTGACGCTGATCGCCTATCAGGAAATGCTGCAGGGATAATATACCCGAACATTTTCCACGCAGCGAGTGGGAATTTTGCCGTCAGGGTGCGCACGGGGCGGTTTATTTAAGAAGAAGTAAAGAAGCTGCAGGGCTGACAAACCATATAAAACATCGTGATACACGAAGGCTGGGGATCCAAAAAGCAGGATCCCCAGCTTTGTTCTTGTCTTGATTACAAATTATCCACCCACCCCCGCGCCGCATCCGCCGCGCGGTTCACCATGGCGGTGAGGGCTTCGAGTGAATCGAATTTTTGCGTCGGCCACAGAAATTTGCAAAAGCGCACGCGCACGGCGTCGCCGTATAACTCACCCGTAAAATCCGGGATGAATGTTTCGCAGGTAACGCCCGCGCCGCCGCCCTCCACCGAAGGGCGCGTGCCGAGCCCCGTGGCGCCGGGATGCCACTGTCCATTCAGCAGCACGCGCGTGACGTATACGCCCTGTCGCGGCAGCAGCATGTTTTCGGGATACACCTGGTTGATCGTGGGGAAGCCGAGCGTCCGGCCCAGCCGCTTGCCGTGGCGCACGGGCAGGTCGATGCAGTACGGCTCCGCCAGCAGCGCGTTTGCCGCCGGGATATCCCCTTCGGCCAGAAGGGCGCGGATGCGCGATGACGAGACAGGCGCGCCGCCATGCTCCATCAGCGGCAGCGTCTCCACCGCGATGCCGCGCGCCGCGCACAGGCTGCGCAGCGTATCCGCGTTGCCGGCGCGCCCGCGGCCAAAGGTGAAATTTTCGCCGCAGAACACGGCCTTTGCGCCAAGGCACCCGATCAAAACCGTCTCCACAAACTCCTCGGGCGAAAGCGCACAGAACGCCTCGAACGGCGGGCACAGCACGGCCTCGATGCCAAGGGACGCCATACGCCGCAGCTTTTCTTCGGGCGTTAAGATGGCCTTGCCCTTCACCGAGCCGCTTGCGGGCGGCGCGAATGTAAAAACGGCGGCGGCGCACCCGCATGCACGCGCCTCCTGCACGGCACGCGCCTCCTGCACGGCACGCGCCTCCTGCACGGCACGCGCCTCCTGAACGGCACGCGCCTCCTGAACGGCTCGTGCTGCCTGCACGGCTCGTGCCAAAACAAGGCGGTGCCCAAGATGGACACCGTCGAAATATCCCAGCGCCACGCAGCTGCCGGCTGCCGTGTTTAGCTTTGTAAGCGTATCCCAAAACCGGAGGGAACGCTCCCCTGCCCCGGCCGGATCAGAATAAGAAGACGGATCCGCCGCCCCGGCCATAAAACGATCCGACACCGGCTGTTCTGTTCCGCCAACCAAAAGGGGGCGCGATCCGCTGTCCGTCAGGACAGAAGCGCCGTCCCCCTGTCGTTCCTGTTTCGTTTGCATGGTTCAGCTCCTTGCGCAAAACAGCTTTTCTACCGTTAAAATATGCTTTTCCACGCGGCAGACGCCCAGAAATTCGCCTGCGCACAGCGCGCGGTAGCGCCCGTCGCGCGCGGGGAAGCGGTACGTAGGCGCGCCGTTGATAAGGCGGCGGCGCGTCTCCTCGTTTACCTCCACGGCGGGCAGCTCGCTGAAAACGCTCTCCACGCTCAGCATCAGGCTCTCCAGTGTGCCGGCCTCTTTGGCGCTCTGCAGCTCATCCAGCGTGTGCGCCATCTCCAATGTATACGGGCCCGAGGCATTGCGCCGCAGCGCGGCCATCGTCGCAGGCACGCCCAGCGCGCGGCCGATATCCTCCAGCAATACGCGCACATACACGCCCTTGCTGCAGTGGATGCGCAGCCGGTAATCGTGCGCGGCAGGCTGATCCTCCAGCGTCAGCTGGAAAATTGAGATCGGCCGCGGCGCGCGCTCCACCGTCCTGCCCGCGCGGGCCGCCTTGTAGAGCGGCTGCCCGTTCACCTTGACGGCGGAATACATCGGCGGAACCTGCATCTGCTCGCCGGTAAACTGCCCCAGCACGGCCGCCACCGCCGCAGCGTCCACTGAGGCGGGCACCGGCGCCTGTTCCAGCACCTGCCCGGTGATGTCGCCCGTATCGGTGCGGCAGCCCAGCCGGAGCAGCGCGGTGTAGGTTTTATCCACACGCTGCTGCATATCCACCGCCTTGGTCGCTTCGCCGACAAAAACCGGCAGTACGCCGGTTGCCATCGGGTCCAGCGTGCCGCCGTGCCCGATGCGCCTTGTGCCGCAGATGCCCCGCAGCTTTGCGTCCACGTCAAACGAGGTAAAGCCCGCCGGCTTATCGACGACGATTATCCCTTGCATAGCGCTTGTTCCACCTCAGCCAGCAGCGCGGCCTTTGCGTTGTCCAGGCTGCCCAGCAGCTCGCAGCCCGCGGCCTGCCGGTGCCCGCCGCCGCCAAGATGGGCGCAGATGGCCGCCGCGTCCACACTGGGAACCGTGCGGACGCTCACCTTGTAGCTGCCGGTGGGCTGCTGCCGGATCGTGATGCCCACCTCGACGCCCTCGATGTTGCGCGGCAGGCTGGTGATGCCCTCGATATCGATGGTCTCCGCACCCGCCTGCGCGATCTGCTCCTTCGTCAAAAAGATCGTCGCGCAGCGCCCGTCGAAGCTGTATTCCAGGCTTTCCAGCGCGATGCGCTCAATCGCAATGCGGCTGCGGCTCTTGCTCTCGAACAAAATGCCGTTCAGCGAAACCAGATGCGCGCCCGCGCCGATGAGCTTTGCGGCGATCTCATGCGTGCGCGCCGTCGTGCTGGAAAATTTGAAGCACCCCGTATCCGTGGAAATGCCTGTATACAGGCAGTCTGCAATGGTGGGCGTGATCTCGATGCCGGCCTTTACCAGCAGCTCGTAAACCACCTCCGCGGCCGCGGCGGCTTCGCCGTCCAGCAGCAGGCTGCGGGCATAGCCCGGATTGGAGGGGTGGTGATCGATGCAAAGATCGATGTCCTTTGTGTATTCCGCGATGGCGTCGCCGAACAGCTGGATACCCGCCACGTCCACGGCCACGGTGTAGCCGGGCGTGAACTGGCCGGTATACAGCGTAAGATCCATATAGGCATATCGCGCAGGGATCGGGTCGGCGCACAGCACGGCCACCGTTTTGCCCAGATTTTTCAGCGCGTGGTACAGCGCCCCCGCGCTGCCGATGGTGTCGCCGTCCGGGTTTTTGTGGCAGATCAGCAACACCCGATCCGCCTTCAGCAAACGGCTCAGTGCCGTCGTGATATCTATGATCTCGCTCATAACCGCTCATCCCCTCGTGAAACTTTGCTTGCCGGCCGCTTCCGCCTATGCCGCGGTAAACGGCGTGCCAAAAACGGCTTGCCGCATATGGCAGCTTCCCGCCATGCGGTACGCCGGGGCAACGCAGGGCAGCCGCCGCCGCGCGGCCCCGTGTTTACCGTTTGCCGGGCCGGGCGTCAGGGCTGTTCCTGTTCCAGCCCCGCGATCAGCTCGTTGATATGTGTCGCGTACTTTGCGCCGTCGTCCGCGATAAAGCGGAATTCCGGCGCCTTGCGGATGTGCATGCGCTTTGCGATTTCGCTGCGCACGTGTCCGGCGGCGCGGTTCAGCGCACCGACCGCCTCGGCCGTTGCATCCGGCGCGCCCATGCGGCTGATATGCACTTTGGCAGAGGAAAGATCGGGCGCGACCTCCACGCGCATCACCGTCAGGAATCCCTGCACGCGCGGATCCTTCATCGCGCCGACCACGTCGATCAGCTCGCGCTTCATATCCTCGGCAAGGCGCGCCATATTTTTGCTTTGCGGCATGAAATGCCCCTTTCTGTTTTTGGAAAAGTCAAAATCTCGTTTGCATGCACGGACATGCGCAGTGCCGCAGCCGGACATGCAAACACCTCTGCGGCTTAATCCCGGTATTCCTCCATGATGAACGCCTCGAAGATGTCGCCCTCTTTGATATCGGAGAATTTGTCCAAACCGACGCCGCACTCGTAGCCCTGGGCCACTTCCTTCACGTCGTCCTTGAAGCGGCGCAGGCTGTCGATCTCGNCCTCGGTGAANNACGATGCCGTCNCGCACCAGGCGNANCCTGGCCNNGCGCNNNANCTTGCCCTCGNTGCACNTAGCAGCCNGCNANNNTGCCCANGCCGAAGNNATNNNGAANACNTTGCGCACCTCGGCGCGGCCCAGCTCCACCTCGCGGAACTTGGGCGCGAGCATGCCCTTCATGGCGTCCGTCACGTCGTTGATGGCGTCGTAGATCACGCGGTACATGCGCATCTCCACCTCGGCCTGCGCGGCCTCCTCCTTGGCNATGGGGTCGGGCCGGACATTGAAGCCGATGATGATGGCGTTGCCCGCATTGGCGAGCATGACGTCGGATTTGTTCACGGCGCCCACGCCCGCNTGGATGACGCGCACGCGCACCTCGTCGTTCGAGATTTTTTCGAGGCTCTGCTTCACGGCCTCGGCGCTGCCCTGCACGTCGGCCTTTACGATGATGGCAAGNTCCTTGCGCTCGCCCTCGGCGATCTGGCTGAACAGGTTATCCAGCGTCACGCGCTTNTAGGTGCTGAACTGCTGNTCCTTCTGCTCGGCGGCGCGGCGGTCGGCCAGCTCGCGCGCCAGCTTCTCGTCCTCGACGGCGTCAAACAGGTCGCCCGCGGCGGGCACCTCCGTCAGNCCGGTGATCTCCACCGGCATCGAGGGGCCGGCCTCCTTCAGCACGTTGCCCTGGTCGTCGCGCATCACGCGCACGCGGCCCACCGAGGTGCCGGCGATGACAACATCGCCCTGATGCAGCGTGCCCTTTTGCACCAGGATTGTGGCCACCGGGCCCTGGCCCTTATCCAGCCGCGCCTCCACCACGGCGCCCTTGGCGCGGCGGTGCGGGTTGGCCTTCAGCTCTTTTACCTCGGCCACAAGGTTGATGCTCTCCAAAAGGTCGCCGATGCCCTGTCCCGTCAGCGCGGACACCGGCACGCAGATCGTCTCGCCGCCCCATTCCTCGGGCACTAACTCGTACTGCGTCAGCTGCTCCATCACGTGGTTGGCGTTCGCGGTGGGTTTATCCATCTTGTTGATGGCGACGATCACCGTCGTATTGGCCGCCTTGGCGTGGTTGATCGATTCGATCGTCTGCGGCATGATGCCGTCGTCCGCGGCCACCACCAGCACGGCGATGTCCGTCAGGTTCGCGCCGCGCGCGCGCATCGAGGTGAACGCCTCGTGGCCCGGTGTATCGAGGAACGTGATGGGCTTGCCGTTCATGACGACCTGGTACGCGCCGATGTGCTGCGTGATGCCGCCGGCCTCGCCCGCGGTGACGCGCGTCTTGCGGATGGCGTCCAGGATGGACGTCTTGCCGTGGTCGACGTGGCCCATGACGACGACGACGGGCGGGCGCTCCACCAGATCCTCGGCCTTATCCTCGTCCACCTCGAACAGGCGCTCCTCGATGGTGACATGCACCTCGTGCTCCACCTTCGCGCCCAGTTCCTCGGCCACAAGGCTGGCGGTGTCGAAATCCACCGTCTCGGAGATGGAGGCCATCACGCCGAGGCCCATCAGCTTTTTGATCACCTGCGCCACGTTCACCTTCAGGCGGCTGGCAAGCTCCCCTACGGCGATCTCGTCCGGGATGGACACCTTCAGCTGCGCCTTGCGCGCCTTTTCCAGCTGGATGCGCTGCAAACGCTCGGCCTCGGTCTCGCGCTTTTTCTGGAACGGCTGCTGCTTGCGGTTATTGCGGCCCGTGAATTTCTGCTTGTTGCCCGCTGGCGTGGGCTTGCGGCGGTTCTCCACGTTCTTCGTGGAGGCAAGCTCCGTGTATTTTTCGTTGAATTTATCCAGATTGACATCCGTCGTGCGCGTATCCACGGTGACGGTGACGACCTCGCGCTTCGCGGGCGCGGGCTTCGCGGCCTTTTCGGGCTTCGCGGGGCGGATGCGCTCGCGCCGCTTGGCCGGCCCCGCCGCCACGACGGTGCCGTCGGCCTTTTTCAGGATATCCTTTTCGGCCACCTTGGGCGCGGGCGCGCTGGCAAGATAGGCGTCGAGGCTCTCCTCGGCGTTTGTGGTGGTATAGTGCTCGAACACAAGGTTCAGCTCGGCCTCGCTGAGCGGCGTGGTGTGCTTTTTCGCCTCGCCGGTCAGGCTGCGCAGCAGCTCTATCACATCTTTGTTCTGGACGCCGAGATCCTTCGCGACGTCGCCGAGCTTGTATTTGATCATTACTGGCATGGACGTTCCTCCTTATGGTCGGCCGTCGCTCCGGCCGTTCGAATGGGGTCTGCCGCATCCTGCGCGGGCAGATTCTTTTTGCAGAGCTTCGCAAGCTCCGGGTCTGTTACGGCAAAAATGCCGGTTGGTCGTTTGCAGATGTGGGCCAGCGCGGCCTGCGTTTCGGCCATCCCGCGGCACGGGACGTCTTGCGTTTCGCAGACAAAGCCGATACGGCGGCGCGAGCCGTCCGAAAGATCCCCCGCGCACAGCACCAACTGCGCGCGCCCCTGGAATACGCTGTCCTTCACCGCTTCAAAGCCCGTGACGAGCGCCCCGGCCTTGCGGCACAGCGACAGCGCGAATATGATGTTACCCGGCATCCGTCTCCCCCTGCTGCGCCTCGGCGCGCGCGATCTCGGCGGCCATGGCGTCGTAGATCTCCTCCGGGATGTTTACTTCCAGCGCACGCTCGATGCGTTTTGCCTTGCGCGCCTTGGCAAGGCACGCGGCGCGGGGGCACACATAGGCGCCGCGCCCGGGCTTTTTGCCCACAAGATCCAGCGAGACCGTGCCGTCCTGTGCGCGCACCACGCGCACCAGCTCGCGCTTGGGCCTGCTCTCGCCGCAGCCGCTGCACCGCCGCAGCGGGATCTTTCTCGGTTTCATAGGCGCCCCCTCCTTCTGGCCTGGGTGTTGGATTTCTGCCGCGCTTTCACGCTTTTGCGCGCGGGCGGGTTTGGCCCGCCTGCACGTTATCCTGCCGGCGAAAACTTCTGCCTGCAGCATTCCTTTGCCGGTGCGGATCCTGTCAAGGGCGTGAGCCCGCCGAACATTTACTCCGCCGGCGTTTCGGCTTCGGCGCTTGCATCCGGCTCCGTTTTTGCCTCTTCGGCGGGCGCTTCCGTTTCGGCTCCCGCGTCCGGTTCCGCTTTCTCGTCCGTCTGCGCCCCGGCCTTTTCCGCGTTCGCTTCCGGCGCCTTTTTCACGGGCGGCTCCTCGCCGTAATAGCCGCTCTCGGGGCGGATATCGATATTATAGCCCGTCAAACGCGCGCACAGGCGGGCATTCTGGCCCTTGTTGCCGATGGCCAGCGAGAGCTGGTGGTCCGGCACGGTGACGCGGCAGGAGCGCGTTTCGCCCTCTAAGATCTCCACGCCCACGACGGTGGCGGGGCTGAGCGCCGCGCTGATAAACTGCGCGGGGTCCTCGCTCCAGCGCACGATGTCAATCTTCTCGCCGCCCAGCTCTTCCACGATCTTCGCCACACGCTGCCCGCGCGGGCCGATGCAGGCGCCCACGGGGTCGACGTTTTCGTCGCGGCTGTACGCGGCGATCTTCGTGCGCGCGCCGGCCTCGCGGCTGATGGCCTTGATCTCGACGGTGCCGTCGAAGATCTCGGGCACCTCCATTTCAAACATACGCTTGACAAGGCCCGGATGTGTGCGGCTGATCATCATGCGCGGGCCGCGCTCGCCCTCGATGACGTCCACGACATAGACCTTGACGTGCTGGCCTTCCTCCAGCTGTTCCCCGGCCACCTGCTCGGAGCGCGGCAGCGTGGCGACGCCGCCCTTGCCCAGCTCTAACGTCACGACGCCGCGGTCGGGGTCGATGTTGGTGACGACGGCGGAGATGATCTCGTGCGCCTTCGACTGCATCTCGGCGAACATCTGGCTGCGCTCGGCCTCCTTCAGGCCCTGCCGGATCACGTGCTTCGCCGTCTGTGCGGCGATGCGGCCAAAATCCTTTGTCTTCAGCGGGATGGCGTATTCGTCGCCCGGCTGACAGCTCTTTTTCTTCTGGCGCGCTTCCTCCAGAGAGATCTGCGTGCCCGGGTTTTCCACCTCTTCCACGACGGTCTTCAGCAGCGAGACGCTGAACTGCCCCACGGAGGGGTCGATCAAAACGCTGACGTTTGCGTCCTCAACGTTGTAATCCTTTTTTACGGCGATCACGATGGCGTTTTTGATCTTTTCGAGCAAATAATCGGCGGGCAGGCCGCGCTCTTTTTCCAGCATGGCCAGCGCTTCAAAAAATTCGGCATTCATTTTTCTGATCATCCATTCTGTTAGTTATTTGTGTTTCAATTGGAAAATGCTTAGAGCTCCCTTTTATGGGCGGTCGACTGTCTGCTTGCCCGGGATAACGCTTGCTCTGCCGGGCGGGCTCCGTCATCCAATGAAAGACATTGCCCGCAGATTTGTCCAATAAATCTCATGTTAGAACAGATCCTCGTCGTCGCACAGCTTAAAATAGCTTGCATCCTTTTCGCTTANGGAAAAGCGCGTGCCGTCCCCGCGCTCNAGCAGAACGTCCGTGCCCTCCTTGCCCAGCAGCGTGCCGGATACGTCGCGCGCGCCCGTTTCATCCGGGCGGATGAGGTGCGCGCTCACCTTGCGCCCGCGCAGAATTTCAAAATGCGCGTCCCGCGTCAGCCGGCGGCCCAAACCCGGGCTGCCCACCTCGAGGTAATAGCTCTGCTGGATGGGGTCGGCCTCGTCCAGCACGGGATCGATCGCGCGCGTGGCGGTTTCGCACATGTTCATGTCCAGCGGCTCGTCCCGGTCGATATAGACGCGCAGGAACCAATCCGGCCCTTCCTTTTCAAAGCGCACGTCCCACACGCGCAGGCCCATTTCCGCCANTACGGGCGAAACCAGCGCCTCCACCGCGGCGGCGGTGCCTCCGGACTTGCTGCCTTTGCCGCCCCNGCCGCCNTTGCCGTTTGCCATCAAAACCCTCCCAATATGCAGGAAAGAGCGGGCCGCCCGGCCCACTCTTTCATCCATCCATAATCGTACAATATANATTNTANCACANCTTNNGCAAAGATGCAAGAGGGAAATTTACAGGTAAGGGCCCACAGGNGCGAAAAAACGGCGAAAAAACGGCGCGAAACTGCAATTGCCGCCCCAATGCAGAGGGGCGCAGCCCGGCGCCCCGGCTTACCGGCCCCAACAGTTCTGCATTTCCGGACCGTTGCTTTTGGTGTCAGCGCCCCACCTCAGACAGCCGCAGCCCGGCGTTGTGCTCCTCGGCCCAGGTGATGCTCCAGCTGTTNGTNAACAGCAGCAGGCGGCGCTCCTTGAAATCCTCCACNCGGCGGGTGTCGCTGGTGAGGTTCAGCGCCTTGGGGTCGCAGTCCTCGTTTTCGATCCAGCGGATCAGGCTGTAGGGCAGCGTCTGCATGCGGATATCCACATTGTACTCATTTTTCAGCCGGTATTCCAGCACTTCAAACTGCAGCACGCCCACGACGCCGACGATCACTTCCTCCATGCCGCCGCCCAGCTCCTTGAAGATCTGGATGGCGCCCTCCTGCGCGATCTGCTCCATGCCCTTCACAAACTGCTTGCGCTTCATCGTGTCCACCTGCGTCACGCGCGCGAAGTGCTCGGGCGCGAATGTGGGGATGCCCGCGAACGTGAACGGCGTTTTCGCCGTGGTGAGCGTATCGCCGATGGNGAAGATGCCGGGGTCGAACACNCCGATGATGTCGCCCGCATANGCNTCCTCNACGATNTCGCGCTCGGACGCCATCAGCTGCGTGCCCTGCGCNANCTTCACCTTTTTGCCGCCCTGTACGTGCAGCACGTCCATGCCGCGCTCGAATTTGCCGCTGCAAATGCGGATAAAGGCGATGCGGTCGCGGTGGGCCTTGTTCATGTTGGCCTGGATCTTAAAGACGAACGCCGAAAAATCACTGCCCATCGGGTCGANGGGGCCGGCCGAGGAATCNCGCGGCAGCGGCGGNGGCGAGAGGCGCAGAAAATCCGCGAGGAACGGCTCCACGCCGAAATTCGTGAGCGCCGAGCCNAAGAACACGGGCGTCAGCTTGCCGTGGCGCACCTTTTCCAGATCGAATTCATACGCCGCGCCGTCCAGCAGCTCGATGTCGTCGCATAAGGTCTCGTGCAGGGGCTTTGTCAGCAGCTCGTCCAGCCCGGCGTCGCCGAGCTTTGCCTCGATCTTCTCCGCCTGCTTTTGCCCCACGCGTCCCGCGTGCTGGAACGCCAGAATTTCTTTCAGATTGCGGTCGTACACGCCNTTGAATTCCTTGCCCGAGCCGATGGGCCAGTTCATGGGGTACGTCTCGATGCCCAGCACCTGCTCGATCTCCTCCAAAAGGTCGAACGGGCTGCGCGCCTCGCGGTCCATCTTGTTGATGAATGTAAAGATGGGGATGCCGCGCATTGTGCATACTTTAAACAGCTTTTTCGTCTGGTTCTCGACGCCCTTGGCCGCGTCGATCACCATCACGGCGCTGTCGGCCGCCATCAGCGTGCGGTAGGTGTCCTCGGAAAAATCCTGGTGGCCGGGCGTNTCCAGAATATTGACGCAGCAGCCATTGTACCGGAACTGCAGCACCGAGCTCGTCACCGAGATGCCGCGCTGCTTTTCGATCTCCATCCAGTCCGACACGGCGGCGCGCGCGCCCTTNTTGCCCTTNACNATGCCCGCCTGCTGGATGGCGCCGCCGTACAACAGCAGCTTTTCCGTCAGCGTCGTCTTGCCCGCGTCCGGATGCGANATAATCGCAAACGTGCGGCGCTTTTCAATTTGTTNNTTCCACTGTTCCACAATGATCCTCCACCCTGTCAAGGCCTGTGAAAGCCTGCTAAAGTCTGTTCGAACCGCCGCGGCTGCCGCGACCGCCGCGCAAAAAAAGCGGGCGTTCGCCGTGCGGCGGGATTTTGTAATTTCACAGGCTGCTTTGCAGGGAAGCTCTGATTCAATCGACGTGCCGCCAGGACGCGCGCGGAGATTGATTCAGAGGTCCCTTAGGAACTCCCACAGCAGAAGCCCCCACAGCCCGCCCTCTATTGTACGGGATTTTGCGCAAAAAAACAAGAGCGGATGGAAAACTCCCTTTAAAAATAAGGTTGCCAGGATAAAATTCCGGCAATTTCACCAATTGATATTGAGTTGATCGAATGCTCATGATAATATGTTAAAATAACAAATGAAACTTTGGAAAATATGGGGGAGTTATTTTATGAAAGTGTTTTTATGCGGGGGCGGTGCAGGCACGCAAACAATGGAAGCATATAAAAGATTAAACGAGGTAATTGACCATTCAAAACCTTGTTTGTACGTACCATTGGCAATGGAACAGAGAAAGTATGCCGGTTGCTATGAATGGATAAAAGAGGAATTAAAGAATGTTGATATTCCCTATATTGAAATGGTAAACAGCGCAGATGAATTGGCGGCTAAAAACATGAGTGATTTCAGCGTAATATTCATTGGCGGAGGGAATACATTTAAATTGCTGCATGATTTAAAAACAAGCGGAGCGTTTGAAAAGATAGAGGAATATTTGGATGGTGACGGACTTGTTTTTGGCGGAAGTGCAGGCGCAATTATTTTTGGAAAGGATCTGGAAGCCTGCAGGCTTGACGACGCGAATGAAGTGAACTTGCGTGACACAAATGGATTTGATGTATTAAACGGAACATCAATTTTGTGCCATTATACCAATCAAACCGCTGAAAAAGACGAGGAAAACAGGCGATCCCTGCTGGAAATATCAAAATATAGAAAAGTCGTGGCTTTGCCGGAGGAAGTAACACTTTTTTTAAATGGTGAGAATATAGAGGTTATCGGAAACAGGCCATATTTCTATTTTAAAAATGGTGCGGTTTTGAAGCAAAAAAAAAATGAATTTTTTGACATATCAGACTTCTTTTACTACCATTGAGAGGGAAAACCTAAAAGGTTTTGAGAGTATATGAGAACTTCTCCCCATATCTAAAATGC
>JAAVHN010000012.1 GCA_014799685.1 Subdoligranulum sp.
GAAAACAACTGCCGCCTGCTCAACCCGCCTACCAAAACGCAAAAAGAAATCATGGAATTTCTTGGCTTTGCCGCAATTGCCTTTGAATGTGTATAGTAGAATCCACTGGGAAGTTAGGAAGGAACCTCTGAATAAATCCCCGGGCGCATTCCAAAGGCAAATTTGACCGGTCGATTGCATCAGTGCTTCCCGGAGATATCCTGTTTTATCCTGCGCCCGCGCGGCGGCTCGGGTGCATAGCCCATTTTTTGGATGCGGCGGCGCAGCCAGCCGCCCTGCAGATAATAGATAAGGAACAAAATGCTTGTGAACACCCAGCTGACGGGGTAGCTGACCAGCACGGTGGAGAGCTGCGGGCACAACGGCAGCAGGAACAGCACCCACGCCACGCGCAGCGCGCAGACGCCGCCGCAGGTAATGAGCGACGGCACAAGCGAGCAGCCGCAGCCGCGCGTAACGCCGGCGAAGATCTCGATGCAGACGAATGCGAAGTACCACGGCCCCAATTGCCCCGCGATGTCCAGGCCGATTTGCAGCACCTCGGCATCCCGCGTGAACATGCCCAGCAACGGTTCGCCGAACAGGGCGATGAACACGCTCATCAAAAGGGCGCTGCCAAAGCCCAGCGCAAGGCAGACGCGCACGCTCTCGCGGATGCGGGCGTATTTCTGCGCGCCGAAGTTCTGTCCGGCAAACGTGGTGATGGACATGCCGAACGCGCCCAGAACCATCCAGTAAAAGCCGTCGATCTTGCCGAAGGCCGTCCATGCCGCGACGGTGGCCGTGCCGAAGCCGTTGACGGCCGCCTGAATGAGGATGTTGGAGATGGCGTACATGTTCGACTGCAGCCCGGCGGGCACGCCGACGCGCAGGATGCTGCCCAGCATCCGCCCGTCAAAGCGGATGCCGCGCACCTCCAGCCGGTAGGCCGCGCCGGTGCGCGTGAGGCAGAAAAACACCAGCACCGCGCTGACGATCTGCGAGAGCACCGTCGCCAGCGCCGCCCCGGCCACGCCCAGCCGCAGCACTGCCACGAGCAGAACGTCCAGCAGGATGTTCACAAGGCACGAGACGATCAGAAAATACAGCGGGCGGCGCGTATCGCCCACGGCGCGCAAAATGCCGGAACCCATGTTGTAGAAAAACGCGGGGATTGTGCCCAGCATGTAAATGCGGAAATAGAGGATCGCAGGCTGCAAAATATCCGCGGGCGTGTCCATGGCGCGCAGCGCCCAGGGCGCGGCGGCGTACCCGCACACCGTCAGCGCCAGGCCCGCCGCCAGTACCAGCCCGGCCGCGGTGTGCACCGCCGCGCGCACGCCGTCCATATCGCGCGCGCCGTAGGCCTGTGCCAGAACGACGGTGGCGCCGGTGGAAAGGCCCACGAACAAATTGACACAGAAGCTGGCGAGCGAGCCCGTGGCGCCGCCCACGGCGGCGAGCGCCCCGGTGCCCACAAACTGCCCCACGATCACGGCGTCGGCCGTGTTATAAAGCTGTTGAAAAAACGTCCCGAACAAAATCGGGAAAAAATAATAGAGCAGCTGCCTCCAGATGACACCCTCGGTGATCTGAATCACTGCCTGCGCCCCGCCGCGGGGTTTCATTCGCAGCATAATAAATACACGACCTTCTTCTGATTTTATAATTTTGCATTTATAATTTTGTGATCAAACTGGATTTTGCCCCGAATAAAACGTTTCACCCTTTGGAAGCTGCGTTTCGCTTGCATATCTGTCCGCCCAACCTTTCAGATAGCGATATTCCGTTTCATGGGCTTTTGCAATATATTCCTTCAATAATGGAGACCTGATTTTTTGCAGCGCATACAATGCCATGATTTTTTGATATTCATCCTGATCGTAGATGTTTCTGTTCCAGAATTTTATGGCATAAGCTTCCGCTTGCTTCGGAAAATGCTTGCACATCGACTGCAGTGCCATGCGCTCCGTGTATTCGTCTCCGGAATCGATCAAGCGAAAAAGCAACTCCTTGATCTCGCTCTTCCCATCGTAATTTTCGAGCTGCTCGGCAAACTGCCATCTGGCGTTATAGCGGGCTGTTGTAATGCTGTGCCGGCACAAAACCTCAAACCAATCAGGATGCTGTAACAGTGCGGGGAAAAGATGGGAACATTCACTGTCTCTGGCGATCACATAAAGCATATCGTCTATGAGTGCTTCATCGGGAGATTCAGGCGCGTAGTTTTCTATGATCTTCAAATAGGCGCGATTCATTTCATCCCATTGCCGGAGCCCGATCTCCCATTCGCCATTGTCATTTTCTTCCGTCATTTGCGGATAATGCTTCTTTTGGAAATGTTTTAATGCGCTTACACGCTGATGCAGTCTTGTGACATCTTCGCTGAACATAATTTCCCTCCACAGCACAACAGGGTGATTTGCTTTTCCGGGTTCTGTTTTGCACCGTGCAGGCTCTTACCGCTCATCAGCCAAGACCTCGCAAAATATTCTGCCGGATGCGGATGCCGGGGCGCGCCAATTCCCCGATGCGTTTATTCGTCATGCGCGCGGTGAGGCCCGGGATGCTGAACGCCGCCTCGGCATGCCCGCGGATGCCCGGCGAAAAATTTTTCGTTCTCGGCAGATGCGCTATTTCTCCAAATACCGCTCCACTTCACGCCAGGTTTTTACCGTTAATATATTTTTATCTTCTGTGTACGGCAGATCGATTGCCCCAATGTACCATACCGGCAGCAGACCGGCCTGTAAGGAACCCTTCACATCACATTCATACTGATCCCCGATATACCAGGCTTCATCCGGCTGTAATTCCGCTTTTTCCAAAGCCAGCTCAAATATCCTTTTGTTTGGCTTGCGGAACAGATAATTACTGGAGGTAAGGATGAATTCAAACGTGTTTTCCGGCAGCAGCCGGTTGATGCGCCCGGCAACCACAGCGGGATCAAAAGAAATATTGCTGATCACGCCCGTGCGGATTCCTTTGCCTTTTAAATATCCCAAAAAATCCTGGATACCCGCTGTCGGCACTCCCGGCGCGGCAGCATCCCAGAATACGGTATCAATTTCCGGGCTGCTCAATGCGATCTCGATCCCCAGTGATTCATAGAGATAAGCCGTAAACATTGCATTGGGGATTTCTATCTGAAACAAGTGCCTTTTTTCCGGATCAAACCTTCCCAATTCCTGATTGATTTCGTTTGCCCTGGCCTGCACCTGCTCTGCCGACAGATGGTACTTGTTTCTCACGGCATACCGCAGGACAGCCTCTGTTCCCTTTACCCCGTCAAATTTCTGTTCGGCAACCAGCGTCTGCCCATAATCAAACAAGATCATTTTGGGTGTTTTCATAAATTTCACCTCTGCATTTGCATGAAAACATTAGGGAAGCTCTGATTAAATCAACGGGTCAGATCGGCGAGCAAATTTTTTCCTCCGGCCTAAGAGCCGCCGCTTTGCGGCGGTTGGCCTCTGGACGCGCCTGCGGGCGCAGTGCCTGTCAAAGCTCCAAAATCGCAGATAACGCCTGTGGCGCCCGCAGCTTGCAGGCCAAAATGACGGCCGGCATCCCGCCTTCGGCGGGCGCGCTGTACTGTATGTATTTCAAGATTTTGGGGCAAAGACAGGCGGATTGCACCCGCAGGTGCATCCAACGAGCAACCGATGCGCAGCATCGGCTCTTAGCGAGTTGGAAAATTTGCCGTCGCGATGTGCCCGGGGATTTATTCAGAGGTTCCTTAGAATGATGGATTCCAAATCACCAGCCAAGATCCCTTAAAATATCCTGCCGCGTGCGGATGCCGAGGCGCGCGAGTTCCCCGATGCGCTCGTCCGTCATGCGCGCGGCAAGGCCCGAGATGCTGAACGCCGCCTCGGCGCGCCCGCGCATGCCCGGCACGGCCAGCGCTACGCAGCGGATGCCCAGCTCGTTTTCCTCGTCGTCCACGGCGTAGCCGTCGGCGCGCACGCGGCGCAAGCCTTCCACAAACGTGTCGAAGTTCGTGATGGTGTGCGGCGTCAGTGCGCGGACATTGCTCTTTTTCCACACGCGCTCGGCGTCGGTATAGCTTTGCGTGGCGAGAATGGCCTTGCCCACGCCGGTGCAGTACATCGGGATGCGCAGTCCCACATGGCTGGACATGCGCATGCCGCCCGTCCCGGCGTCGGCTTTGTAGATGTATACGATGTCCGCGCCGTCCTGCACCACCAGATGCACGGCCTCGTCCGCGTCGCGGGAGAGGCGGTCCAAATGATAGCGCGCCACGGAGAGAATGTCCATGTCGTTGACGATGCCGCTGGAAAGCTCGAACATCTTCAGCGTCAGCCGGTAATGCGTGGTGACGCTGTCCTGCACCGCGTACCCCAGCGATACAAGGCTCGAGAGCAGCCGGTGCGCCGTGCTCTTGGGCAGGCCGCTCTCGACGCTGACGGTTTGCAGCGATGCGCCTTTGGGATGCGCGCTGAGTACCTCGATCAGCGCGAAAATGCGCGCTACGCTCTGCACGCCGGCGGGCATGTCTTTGTCATGTTCCACAGCTTTTCCTCCTTCTTTTTGGCGCGTTCCGTATCGTGAAACGGCAATCTTTTCGTATTGTAGCGGATTTTGCCAAAAGACGCAAGCTTCCGGGAAAGGACATTGCAAATCTCTGCGTTTTATCCAAAAAAACGCAAGAAACACATTGACAATCCGGTAATGTCGTTTATAATGTACCCAGATAAGATTTGGAACGACATTCCGCATTGCGGAACGAGCGCCGTCGGACACGGTTTGGCGAGGGTGCTGTACCGCAAAAGCGGGGGCGCGCCCTGCAAAAGAAAACGCAGAACCTATTCGCAAAAGGATCGACCCCATCTACCCAATCAATCAGGAAAAGGAGCGAATTGCAATGAACGACATCATCCAGAGAATTTACGAGATCGGCATCGTCCCGGTGATCGCCCTCGACGACGCAGAAAAGGCCGTGCCGCTGGCGAAGGCGCTGGTGAAAGGCGGCCTGCCCGCGGCCGAGGTCACGTTCCGCACCGCCGCGGCAGAGGAGGCCATCAAGCGCATTGTGGCCGAGGTGCCCGAGATGCTGGTGGGCGCCGGCACCGTCCTCACGAAAGAGCAGGCCGACCGCGCCATCGCGGCTGGCGTCAAGTTCATCGTCAGCCCGGGCTTCAATCCCGAGATCACGAAATACGTCATCGACAAGGGCATGCTGATGATGCCCGGCACCGCCACGCCCGGCGAGATGGAGCAGGCCATGAGCATGGGCCTCGACGTTGTAAAATTCTTCCCGGCCGAGCAGAACGGCGGCGTCGCGAAGCTGAAGGCCGTCGCGGGCCCGTACACGAACCTGCGCTGGATGCCCACGGGCGGCGTCAACGCCAAGAACCTGATGGATTACCTCTCCTTCAAGAAGATCGTCGCGTGCGGCGGCACCTGGATGGTGAAGAAAGACCTGATCGAGGCCGAGAAGTGGGACGAAATCGAGGCTTTGACGCGCGAGGCCGTGCAGACGATGCTGGGCTTCGAAGTGAAGCACATCGGCATCAACACCGAGAACGCCGAAGAGGCCATGAAGGCCGCGAAGCTGTTTGAACTGATGTTCGGCTTCGATGTCGCCGAGGGCAACAGCAGCATCTTCTGCGGCAATCGCTCCATCGAGGTCATGAAGACGCAGTATCTGGGCAAGAACGGCCACATCGCCATCGGCACGAACACGCTGCCGCGCGCCATCGCCTACTTCCGCAATCGCGGCTATGAGTTCATCGAGGACACCGTCACCGACAAGGCCGCCTACTTCAAGGACGAGATCGCGGGCTTCGCGGTGCATCTGGTGCAGAAATAAGCAAAGTAAGAGCGTGCCCCGGCGGGCCGGGAGTTTATCGGAGCAAAAACCGATCACAAGATAGGAGAAACGAGCATTATGGGAAAGAAAGTTGTTACCTTCGGCGAACTGATGATCCGCCTGCAGCCGTATAACTACGAGCGCTTTGTGCAGGCCGACCACCTCGAATTCACGTTCGGCGGCGGCGAGGCCAATGTGGCTGTGAGCCTCGCGAACTACGGGCTGGACGCGGCGTTCGTCACGAAGCTGCCCGCGCATGCCATTGGCCAGGCGGCTGTGAACAGCCTGCGCCGCTACGGCGTCGATACCACGAAGATCACGCGCGGCGGCGACCGTGTGGGCATCTACTTCAACGAGAAGGGCGCTTCGCAGCGCCCGAGCGTGTGCATCTACGACCGCGCGCACTCCGCCATCTCCGAGGCGACGACGGCCGATTTCGATTGGGACGCCATCTTTGAGGGCGTCGAGTGGTTCCACTTCACGGGCATCACGCCGGCGCTGGGTGCAAACGTGGTCGAGATCTGCAAGGAGGCCTGCAAGGCCGCCAAGGCGCACGGTGTGAAGATCAGCTGCGACCTCAACTACCGCGGCAAGCTGTGGACGCGCGACGAGGCCCGCGCCGCCATGACCGACCTGTGCCAGTACGTGGACGTGTGCATCTCGAACGAGGAGGACGCGAAGGACGTGTTTGGCATCGAGGCCGAGGCCACCGACATCACCGCCGGCGCGCTGAACAAAGAGGGCTACAAGAGCGTTGCAAAGCAGCTGGCAGACAAATTCAACTTCGAGATGGTTGCTGTCACGCTGCGCGAGAGCAAATCCGCGTTTGACAACGACTGGAGCGCCATGCTCTACAATGTGAAGACGGACGAATATTGCTTCTCCAAGCTGTACCATCTGCACATCATCGACCGCATCGGCGGCGGCGACAGCTTCGGCGGCGGCCTCATCTACGCGCTGCTGTCCGGTAAGGACACGCAGGCGGCCGTGGAGTTCGCGGTGGCGGCTTCTGCGCTGAAGCACTCCATCGAGGGCGACTACAACTTCGTCACCGTTCCCGAGGTGGAAAAGCTGGCGGGCGGCGACGGTTCCGGACGCGTACAACGGTAATTAGCGCTTACCGTTTTAAAAAACGCTTCCTCTGTGGAAAAGGAAGCGCATCTCTTACCTTCAAAGCAAAAAGGCCGTCCCCGGCGGGGGCGGCTTTTTTGCTTTGGAGTCATTCTTTCTCATACGGATCATATGTGCTTTTCTGCCGGTACTGACTGCATTTTACCGCCTGCATGTATGCCACATACAGCAAGAGCATGACAGAGAAGAAATTCAGCATGGGCAGATACACCGGTACGGACCGACGAAGCGCCGCCGCAAGGTTCACGCATCCCGCGACGACCTGGCAGAACGCCGCAAATACAAAGGCGAGCGCGGCAAACGCGTGATACCGCGCGAGTTCGGACGGGACGCCGCGCTCCGGTCCGAACGGGATGGGGCGATCGAGCGGGGCGGAAGGCGCGCTTTTTTTTGATTCCGACCCGGCGGAGCGTTGGGGCGCCGCCGGAGACTCGGGCACGGCCGGAACATAGGGCCCCGCAGGAAAAGAAGACGCGGCATGTTCTTCCGCCGTTTGCCCCAGCACCAGCTCGTCCAGCGTCACGCTCATCCTCCGGCTGATGGCGACAAGGTTTTCGATATCGGGCATCCCTGCATCATGTTCCCATTTTGTGACGGCCTGCCGCGATACGTTCAGATATTCCGCAAACTGCTCCTGCGTAAGGCCCTCTTTTTCCCGGTATGTTTTCAGGCGCTGTCCCAGTGTCATGGCGTTCCCTCCGTTTCGTTGTTCTTTTCTTATGATACAGGATTTCCGGCCGCAGCGCAAGAAACACATCTTTCCGCCGCGCCACTTTCCGTAGCGCGGGCCGGCGGGGAAAGCTGAGGCCCCGGCAAAGTCTCCGGAAATGCCGCGCTCCCGCGGCCGTTTGTTTCAAAACAGCGCACCCGAACGTCTTCGCAATTTCCGGGGGGCTTTCCTATCCGCCGGATTTGTGGTACGATAAGAGCACATTCAGTATATCCAAAAAAGGAGCGATCCAATATGAATATCCTGATCTCCAGCGATATCGAGGGCACCTGCGGCATTGCCGCGTGGAGCGAGACGGGGCCGGGCAAAACGGGCGGCGACTACGAATATTTCCGCGCGCAGATGAGCCGCGAGGTGGCGGCGGCGTGCCGGGGCGCTCTCGCGGCGGGCGCCGAACGCGTCCTGGTGAAGGACGCGCACGATTCCGCCCGCAACATCGACCCGTCCGTTTTGCCCGAGGAGGTGCAGATGAACCGCGGCTGGTCGGGCGACGTGTACAGCATGATGAGCGGCATCCAGCACGGCGGCTGGGACGCCGTGGCCTTTACGGGCTACCACGCGGCGGCGTGCAGCAGCGGCAACCCGCTCTCGCACACGATGAACCTGCGCGCCGACTGGATCGAGATCAACGGCGTGCGCGCGAGTGAATTTACGATCAACGCCTATATGGCGGGCTATCACCATGTGCCGGTGTGCTTTGTTTCCGGCGACGCGGCGCTTTGCGAGAGCGCGCGCAAGATGATCCCGGACATCGCCACGGTCCCCGTCAACAAGGGCGACGGCAATTCGGCCACGAGCCTGCACCCGGCGCTGGCCGTGCGCCGCATCGAGGAAACGCTGCGCGAACAGTTGGAGAGCGGCGCATACCAGCGCTGCATCGTGCCGATGCCGCCGAAGTTCGAGATCGTCATCCGCTACAAGGAGCACCGTGACGCCTACCGCAACAGCTTCTATCCCGGCGTGGAGCAGGTGGACGAAAAAACCATCCGCTTTTCGTGTGTGGATTACTACGACGCGCTGTGCCTGTTCCAGTTTGTGCTGTGATGTTGCGGCGGGCCGGGGTTATCCGTTCTTCACGAAAATATAGAAGAAAACCGCCGCGGGGCGCTTTGTCCCGCGGCGGTTGTTTTCTGTGGAGGCGCTTTTGCCCGCGCTCTTGCCGGCGCCCGGCAAATTTATACGGCCATCGCCTCGCCGAAGAACGCTGCCGCGCCCTTTATCTTTTGCATCAGTGCGTCGAACTGTGCGGGCGTCAGGCTCTGCGCGCCGTCGCTCTTGGCGTGGGGCGGGTCGTTGTGCACCTCGATCATCAGCCCGTCCGCGCCCGCGGCGATGGCGGCCAGCGCCAGCGGCTCCACCATCCACGCAATGCCAGCGGCGTGGCTGGGGTCGACGACGACGGGCAGGTGCGTGCGGCTTTTCAGCATCGGCACGGCGGAGATATCCAGCGTGTTGCGCATGCTGGGTTCAAACGTGCGGATGCCGCGCTCGCACAGGATCACGTTTTCGTTGCCGCCCGCCATGATGTATTCGGCGCTCATCAAAAACTCCTCGATCGTGCTCGAAAGCCCGCGCTTGAGCAGGATCGGCGTTTTCAGGCGGCCCAATTCTTTCAGCAATTCAAAATTCTGCATGTTCCGCGCGCCCACCTGGATCAGGTCGACGTCCTCGAAGAGGGGGATATGCTCGGTGTTCATGATCTCGGTGACAATGGGCAGGCCCGTGGCGGCGCGCGCGCGGCGCAGCAGCTCCAGACCCTCGGCGCGCATGCCCTGGAACGCGTAGGGCGACGTGCGCGGCTTGAACGCGCCGCCGCGCAGCAGCCCTGCGCCGCTTTCTTTTACGGCCCCGGCCACTTCGACGATCTGCGCCTCGCTCTCCACGCTGCACGGCCCGGCCATCACGGCGAAGTGCCCGCCGCCGATCCTGCGGCCTGCGATGTCCACGACGGTGCGCGCGGGGTGGAATTTCAGGTTCGCCTTTTTGTACGGTTCGCTCACGCGTTTGACGTCCTCGACGAAATCGTTGGCGCGCACCCAGTCGATATCGACGGCGGAGGTGTCGCCGATCAGGCCGATCAGATGCGTGTGCTCGCCCTCGGAATTGTGGATCTTGAGGCCCTGCGCCTCAAAGCTTTCGCACAGCGCGTGCACCTGTTCAGGCTTCGCGGTGTTTTTGAAAATGACGATCATAACGGATTACCCCTTTCTTTTTTGGCGGAGCACGGCAAACGAAAATCTGCAAATTCTGCAAACAAAAACGGCCGGCAGCGCTCTGCGCTGCCGGCCGCCGGTCTCTGCAAAAATTTATTTTGCACCGCGTGTCGTTTCACAGCAAACAGAGCCATTACCAAAGCGGTAATAGCCAAAATAAAAATATGCTGCTGTGAACGGTGCGCGGTTCATCTTCATGCCCCCGGCATTTTGTTTGTAGTCAGTATACGCGCCTTCGGCGGACTTGTCAAGTTTTTTGTTGCGCGGTTCTTGAACCGTGCAGTTTTTCGTGATAGAATAGGAAAAATTTTACCAAGAGGAGGCCGATTCATCATGGAATATGAGCTCAAAAACGGAAAACATGTTTTGATCCGCAAGCCCTGCGNGCAGGACGCCCAAGCAATCATTCGTGTGATGGAGGCCGCCGACAGTGAAACACGCTTTCTGGCACGCAATCCGGGTGAATTCAACGTAACGGCAAAGCAAGAGGCGGCGATGATCGACGCCATGCTCCGAGGCGAGAGCGGCCGGATGTGGTTCGTGCCGGAGTATGAGGGNAAGCTCGTCGGGCAGTGTTCCGTGGGCCTTGTGCGCAACNACGAGCGGTACCTGCACCGCGCGAGCGTCGCGTTTATTGTGTTGAAGGAATATTGGGGCCTCGGCATCGGCGGCAAAATGATGCAGGAGTGTCTCGCATGGTGTAAAGAACACGGGATCGAGCAGGTCGAGCTGGAAGTTTTGCAGCAGAATGAGCGGGCTGTCGCGATGTATCAGAGCTTCGGCTTCGAGATCTCCGGCGCGGTGCCGCACGCCCTCAAATACCCGGATGGCACATACGGCGANGAATACCTGATGATCAAGCGGCTTTGAGCGGCTTTCGGCCATGAACCGGCGTGCGGACGCCGGGGAAATAATACAAAGGAGAGATCCTATGAAACTGCTTGTGATGAATTGCAGCCCTGTCCGNACCGGNGCNACGGCGGAGATTGTCCGGCTGATCGCCGCATTTGCCGCGCCGGAGCACGANGTGCGNACGGNNTGCATNGATGATTATANAATCGGCTTTTGCCNNGGNTGCCGCNNATGCCATCAGACNGCANAATGCNTNCAGAAAGACGANATNGANCANATCATGGCGCAGTANGNGTGGGCGGATAAAATNGTNTCCGTTTCGCCNTCCTATTGGGCGGATGTGCCGGGACAGTTCAAGGCNTTCATNGACCGGTGCACGCCCTGGTGCAANACGCATGAGCCGCACGCGGCACTCCCCAGCGGCAAAACGGGATATACGATCGCATTGCGCACCGGCCCCGGCATGCCGGAGTGTGGGCGGATCATTCAAACCATCGAGCATTTTTACGGACATTTGGAAATTGCNCNGGGCGGCAGCCTGGGCCTGTGCTCCGTGGAGCGGAAAGAGGACGTCGCCCGAAGANTGGGNGAGCTTCGGGCGTTTTACGACGCGGCNATCAATATATGACCGGCATATGACCGGCAGCAAAAGCGGGCNGCGTCCCAATGCGGATCGCCGCCCGTTTTTAATTTGCTTCGAAAGANAATTTTTTTGAACCGTCTCATTGCAAGGCATGGTGTTTTGGGNTATGCTTGGGGNAAGGAGGNATCGNAATGGCAAACGAGGAGAAAAAGGATTTCAACGCAATGCTGCACGACAGCAAGGATATGCCAAAAATCCAGATCATCACGGACGAAAAAAGCATTCAAAAATACGGCGGGGACAAAATGTATTTCGCGCCGCCCATCGCCTACGACGCCGTCATGCGCCGTGTGCCCTGCGGCAGGCTGCTGACGGTCGGCACGATCCGGGAATATTTCGCCCGGCAAAACGGCGCGGANTTCACCGAGCCGATCACCGCCGGCATCTTTGTCTCCANCGCCGCGTGGGCGAGCCATCAGCGCGAGACGGACAAAACGCCCTGGTGGCGGACGCTGAAGGCAAACGGCGAGCTGAACCCCAAGTACCCCGGCGGCNCCGAGGCGCAAAAGGCGCTGCTCGAAAAAGAGGGGCATACCGTTTTGCAAAAGGGCCGGACGAATCTGAAATATTATGTCAAGGATTATGAGAAAGCGCTGTTTCCCCTGTGAACCCTTTGTGGCCCTGGAGAATTTTTCGGATTTCCGTCAGTTCACATCTCCGTCAGCACAAACACCTCTGCGCCAAGCAATTCCGCGTCGCCCGCCTCGTGCGTGATGNAGAGCAGCGCTCGGTCTGCGCACATTTTTTGAATATACGCTGCAGCGGCGCGGCGGGCCCCGGCGTCAAGGCCGGTGAACGGCTCGTCCAGCAGCACCGCGTCCGNCNGGGCCAGCAGCGCCCGCAGCAGCGCCGTGCGCCGCTGCTGCCCGCCGGAAAGCTCCAATACGCTTTTTCCCATCTCCTGCCGCGCCAGNCCCACGGCGGCGAACGCTTCGGTCAGCGCGGCCTCGTCCGGCATNGCGGCGGNGGGGCANACAAAGCGCACGTTNTCNGCCGCCGAAAGGTGCGGGATGAGGCGGTTTTCCTGAAAGACGGCGGCAAAGCGGGTGCCTCTGCGCACAAAAACCGTGCCGGAATCGGGCTGTTCGAGGCCCAGCATCAGGCGCAGCAGCGTCGTTTTTCCGATGCCCGAGCGCCCCGTGACACACACCGGCGCGCCGGGAACGAGCGTCAGCGATACGTTTTGCAGTACAGGCACGCCGTCGTAGGCTTTGCGGACGTTCCGCAGTTCGATCAAGGCCTCGCCCCGGGCGTGATCCAAGGTTTTATTCGCGGTTTCACGCATGCATTGCACCTCCGGTCAACGCTATCGGTACAGAGCGGCGGCAACACGGTACAGGAGGGCTGATTTGAATGCCACCCCTCCGGGCAACAGCGTGGATACAGAGCGGCAGGACGAAGGAGGGGAAAACGCTATTCATGCCCCGTACCCCCGATCAACCACCGCTCCGCATACCGCAGCAGCCGCANNAANAGCCGCTCGAACGCGAGGCTCAGCAGCACGATCACCACCGTCCACGCCANCAGCTCATCNGTTGCGAACAGCAGCTTTGCGTTGTACAGCGCCTCGCCGATGCTGCCGCCGCTGATGCCGATCACCTCGGCCGCTNCGCCGCTTTTCCAGCACAGCCCCAGCCCCACNGCGCAGGCCGAGCGGAAATAGGGCAGCACCGCGGGCGCGTACAGNGCGCGGATGCGCCGCCAAAGCGGCACGCGGAACACNGCCGCCATTTCCAGCAGCGATTCATCCGCCGNGCGGATGCCCGCCAGCACNTTTTCATATACCACGGGCAGCACCATCAAAAAGCTGATGAACACCGAAAGGCCGCCCGTGCCNCGCAGCCAGAGCAGCGCAAGGATGATGAAGCTTGCCACCGGCACGGCCCTGACGGCCAGCATCAGCGGCCGCAGCAGCGCCTCGGCCCAGCGAAATACCGCCGCAAGCACGGCACACGCGGCGCCNGCGGCCAGCGCCAGCAAAAATCCGCTGATGATGCGCGCGGAGCTAAACAGCGCGCGGCGCCAGAACACAGCCGTGGGCAGCAGCGCCAGCAGCGCGCGGCACACCTGCAAAGGGGACGCCAGCAGCAGCCGCTGGCCAATCATCATGCTGGCAAGCTGCCAGACACACAGCCAGAAAACGACGGCCAGCACCGCAGCGCGCCGGGAAATACCGGCGCTTTTTTTGTGGAGCGCCCCGTTTTCTTTGCCGAAAGGGCTGCCTCCTATGCCGTGAGAATCGCTCTTTTGATCGGGTACATCGCTTTTGAGNCTTGGCGTGCCGTTGTTTTTGCCGGACGCGTCGTTTTTATGGCTTGGNGTGCTGCTGTTTTTGCCGGACGCGTCGNTTTTATGGCGTGGCGTGCTGCTGTTTTTGACGGGCGCGCCGTNTTTTTTGTCTGGCGCACCGCTGTNNATGCCTTGCACACTGTCCGCTTGNTCAAAAGCTGAGCTTCGTTTGTCAGGCAACCCGCCCTGCGCCTGNTCCGNNCGCTCCATNGNGTNACGCGCCATAATAGAATGCGTCGTNCGGCAGCGCGCCGCCCACGGACTGCGGATCCTGATCGAACAATACCTGCAGATAGCCGCTGATCTTTTCCTTCATCGGCGCGCCGNNGAGAAACGTGATGTTGCACGCGGGCAGCGCCTTGCGGGCGACTTCCTCCTTGGGCACGATTTCGTAATGCGCCACCAGCGCGGCNGCGGCATCCGTATCGCTGTTCACGAATTCGGTGCTGGCCTTATAATCCTCCAAAAATTCGCGNAGTGCGTCCGGGTTTTGCTCGGCAAATTCGCGCCGCACCACCACGACGCCCGTCACCAGCGCGGAATCGGGTGAGACCTTGTCCCACTCCTCGGTCAGATCCAGCGCCGTGTGCAGGCCCTCTACCTGCATCTGCGCGGTGGTGACNTAGGGCTGCGGCAGCATCGCAATGGGATACCCGCTCGAAAGCTGCATTGCGGCCAGCACCTCGGTGGCNTCGCTCATGAANTCGATCGTCACGTCCTCGCCGGGGGTAAGGCCGTTTTGTGTGAGCACATAATTCAGCGCAAATTCGGGCGTGGTGCCCTTGCCGGTGGTGTAGATGGTTTTGCCGGCAAGGTCTGCGACGCTTTTGATTTCGTCCGANGTGGTNACGACGTACAAAACGCCCAGCGTATTGACGGCCGCCACCTCGATGGCGCCCCCGGTTTTGTTGTAAAGCACGCTNGCCAAATTGCAGGGCACGAGCGCGATGTCAATCTGCCCCTGCAGCAGCTGGGGCGCGATCTCGTCCGCGGTGCCGTGCATCGTCACCTGATAGTCATGGCGCGCGCGGCCGTTGTCCGCATCGTCCATCAGGCCCACAAGGCCCATCGTCGTGGGGCCTTTCAGGCTGGCGATGCGGAACGTGGTGCGCGCGGCGGGGGTTTCCGCGGGCGNGGGCGCGGCCGAAGAAGCCTCCTCCGGCACGGAGGAGGCCCCGGGGGCATCCTCGGCTGTGGAGGACGGCGCGGCAGAAGCATCCGGCGCGGATGCAGACGAGGGCGCGNCGCACCCCGCGAGCAGGCCGAGCATCAGCGCGGCCGAAAGCAGCAGNCAAAGCAGTTTTTTAGGTGATTTCATGGGTTTCTTCCTTTCNGTTTGAATCCATTTGAAAAGCGCCGGTCTGGATCGGTACCGGTNCAGGCCGCGCTGGACCATGCCGCGCCGGCTGCGTCAAGCCGCACAGCACCGCGCCGTGCCACACCGCCCGGTGCTTTGCCGGCCGCACCGCACCGGTTGGATANCGNGGCAATTTGTTTTACATTTCCCTTGCGGTCTACGCCTGATTCTACTATAATAGAGACAGAAATACAGTTGCCGCGGCAACACGCGACGGCGGAAAGGGAGAATATGGAGCGCGAAATGGAAATTTTGCGCCGGTGCAGCCTGTTTGCAGGGCTTTCTGCCGCGCAGATCGGCGCGCTGCTGGCCGAATGGAGCCCTGTGCGGCGGCATTATGGCCGGGGCGAGACGCTGCTGCTGGCGGGATACGAAACGCACGAGCTNGGCNTCGTGCTGGACGGGGAGATCGAGGCCGGCAAGCACACGGCGGACGGCACGCTGCTGACGNTGACGCGCATGGGTGCGGGCGGCTTATTTGCGGATATCCTTGCGGGCAGCCGGGACGCGAAAAGCCCCGTGACGGTGACGGCCGCGACGGATGTGACNGTGCTGCTGCTGCCGTACCGATGCCTGCTGCGCCCGGGCGCGGCGCTGGACGCGGTGCACGCGGCGGTGCTGCAAAANCTGATCGCGGCCATCGCGGGCAAATANTTTGCGCTGGACCGGCGCGTGGAGCTGCTGATGCTGCGCTCGGTGCGGGAAAAGATTTTGCATTATCTGCACACCGAGGCCGGGCGCATGCCGGACGGCACGCTGCGNACGCCGTATGGGCGCGCGGGGNTGGCGGCGTATCTGGGCTGCGAGCGGAGCGCGCTGTGCCGCGAGATCTCCCGCATGCGGCGCGACGGGATTCTGGAAGTGGATGGCAGAACGTTCCGGCTGCTGCCGGACGGCGGGGCCGGGGCTTTGGCGCGGCAGCCGGGGGAGNCATAGTGATTGCGACAGGTACAGCGGCTGGAGCAGGCACAACGACCGGGGCAGAAAAAGCCGGCAGGGCAGGCGCGGCAANGGAGCGGGAACAGCCGCCGGGACAGGCAAAGCGGTGAACGGATAACCGCTTCGGACGGCCCGCCAAAAACCGCAGAAAGGGAGATGGGCGATGGAATGCAAGCATTCGCAAAACGTGACACAGCGCCTTGCGCGCATTGCGGGGCAGGTGAACGGCATCCGCGATATGGTGGAGGANGGGCGGCCCTGCGAGGAGGTGCTGGTGCAGCTTTCCAGCGCGTCCCGCGCTTTAACACAGGTGGCGCGCCTTGTGATGACGGAGCATTTGGAGCACTGNGTGGCCGAGGGCTTTACCACCGGCGACGANGCNGCNGTGATCGAAAATCTTACAAAGGCGCTGGAGCAGTTTGCNAAGATGAAGTGAGGAAACCAAGGGAACCTCTGAATAAATCCCCGGGCACATCTTGGCGGCAAATTTTCCGTCTGTCTTTGCCCCAAAATCTTGAAATACACCAAGTATTCCTGCGATTTTGGGGCTTCGACAGTCGGAAAATTTGCTCACCAATCTGACCCGTTGATTTAATCAGAGCTTCCCAAGATTTTTGATGATCGGTTTTGAACGCGCGGCGTGATCTGATTCTATTTTATTTAAATCGTTATAAGTGAAAAACCAAAGAAGAAACGGGGAATCAACATGGATTATTACAAAGAGGCCCTGCGCCTGCACGCACAGCACAGGGGCAAGCTGGAAATGGTGAGCAAGGTGCCTGTAAAAACGCGGGACGATCTNTCCACGGCGTATACGCCGGGCGTGGCGGAGCCGTGCAGGGAGATTCAGAAGGACCCGGCGGCGGCGTACACCTATACGGCGAAGGGCAGCCTTGTGGCTGTGGTGACGAACGGCACGGCGGTGCTGGGCCTCGGCGATATCGGGGCGGCGGCCGCGATGCCTGTGATGGAGGGCAAGGCCGTGCTGTTCAAGGAGTTCGGCGGCGTGGACGCGGTGCCCATCTGTCTGGATACNAANGATCCCGAACAGGTGATCGAGGCCGTGCGGCTGATGGCGCCCTCGTTCGGCGGCGTCAATTTGGAGGACATCGCCTCGCCCGCGTGCTTTGCCATTGAGGAAGCGCTGGAAAAGGAGCTGGAGATCCCNGTCTTCCANGACGANCAGCACGGCACGGCCATCACCGTGACGGCGGCGCTGATCAGCGCGCTGCGNNTNGTGAANAAAGAANTNNCNGNNGTGCGCATCGTGCTNANCGGCCCCGGCGCGGCGGGCACGGCCATCATCANNATGCTGCTGGAGGCCGGTGCGCGNGACATCATCGCCTGCGATGAGAACGGCATCCTCTATAAGGACCGCGGNGTCGGCATCGCCGACCACAAGGCGATGCTGTGCNATATCACGAACCGCGGGGATATGCGCGGCANGCTGGCCGACGCCCTGAAAGGTGCGGACGTGTTCATCGGCGTATCCGTCGGCGGCGCGCTGAAGCCCGAAATGGCAAGGACGATGGCAAAAGATGCGATTGTCTTCGCAATGGCGAACCCCACGCCGGAGATTACGCCCGAGGAGGCCAAGGCGGCCGGCGTGCGCGTGGTGGGCACGGGCCGCAGCGATTATCCGAACCAGATNAACAACGTGCTCGCGTTCCCGGGCGTCTTCAAGGGCGCGCTCTCGGTGCGCGCGCGGGATATCAACGGCGCGATGAAGGTGGCNGCCGCAAAGGCCATCGCAGACCTCGTCAGCGACGAGGAACGCACCGAGGATTACATCATCCCCGGCGTATTCGACGCGCGCGTGGCGGACGCCGTGGCCGCCGCTGTGGCAAAGGCCGCACGCGAAACGGGGGTGGCGCGGCTGTGAAGGAGCTGACGGCAAAGCGCTTTGCCGGATCCGCGCGAAATGAGAGCGGCGCGGCTATGAAAGCGCCGACTGCAAAGCACGTCTTCGAGGCCGCGCAAAACGGGGGTGGCGCGGCTGTGAAAAAACTGACGGCAAAGTGTAACACCGGGGCCGCGCGAAACGGGGGTGCGCACCTGTGAAGGAGCTGACGGCAGACAAGATCACCGAGGCCGTGCGCGCGCTGTGCGGGCCTGCGAATAACGCGCTGCCGCCGGACGTGGAAAACGCCGTGCGCAGCGCGCATGCAAACGAGCCGTGGCCGCTGGCCAAAACGACGCTCGGCACGCTGNGCCGCAATATCGACGCGGCGCGCGAAACCGGCCTGCCCGTCTGTCAGGATACGGGNATGGCGTGCGTATTCATCGAGCTGGGNCAGGACGTGCACATCACGGGCGGCGCGCTGGAGGACGCCGTGAACGAGGGNGTCCGGCGCGGCTATACGGAGGGCTATCTGCGCAAATCCGTCGTGGCCGACCCCATCCGGCGCGGCAACACGGGCGACAACACCCCCGCCGTCATCACGGTGCGCGTGGTTCCGGGAAACGAAATGCGCATCACGCTTGCGCCGAAGGGCTTCGGCAGCGAGAACATGAGCCGCCTTGCAATGCTNAANCCCAGCGACGGCGAGGAGGGCGTGCGCGCGTTCGTGCTGGACACCGTGCGCCGCGCGGGCCCGAACCCGTGCCCGCCCATCGTGGTGGGNGTGGGCATCGGCGGCACGTTCGACCGCGTGGCGCTTTTGGCAAAGCGCGCGCTGCTGCGCCCCGTCGGCAGCCGCCATCCCGACCCGTATTACGCGAAAATGGAGGAGGAGCTGCTGGCGCAGATCAACGCGCTCGGCATCGGGCCGCAGGGCTTCGGCGGGCAGACGACGGCGCTGGGCGTGCAGATCGAGACATTTCCCACGCACATTGCNGGCATGCCGGTAGCCGTCAACATCAACTGCCATGCCACACGNCACGCGGAGGTGATCCTGTAATGGAGTATANAATGCAGACNCCGCTGNANANANNNGACGCGGCAANGCTGCGNGCGGGCGANACCGTGCTGCTCTCGGGCGTCATCTACACCGCGCGNGACGCCGCGCANAAACGCNTGTGCGCGNTGGCCGCGGCGGGCGANGCNCTGCCCATCGACGTGCNNNACGCNGTGATCTANTANGCCGGNCCNACGCCCGCGCGCNCGGGCGAGGTGATNGGCGCNGTGGGGCCGACNACGAGCGGGCGCATGGACGCCTACGCGCCCACNCTGCTGCGCATGGGCCTTGCGGGCATGATCGGCAAGGGNGCGCGCAATGAGGCNGTTGTGGACGCGATGAAAGANACGGGCNCNGTGTACTTCGCCGCCACCGGCGGNGCGGGCGCGCTGATCGCCTCGTGNGTGGAAAGCGCGGAGCTCGTCTGCTGGCCNGACCTCGGCAGCGAGGCCGTGCGCCGCCTTNNNGTGCGCGAGCTGCCGCTGATCGTCGCCATCGACAGCACGGGCGGGGATCTGTACAAAACCGGNNCGGCGGCNTACAGGGAGGCGGCAGCGGAGTAGGAAAGACGGCCGCTCCCAGGTAAAAATAAACCGGCCCCTTTTCGCGCATTTTGCGCAATGAAAAAGGGGGCNGNATTTATTTTTAGGAATATAATCCTAAAAAANATTGACAATCAATANTTTTAGGATTACAATGGAAANGTCAAAAAAGGAGGCGGGAATATGAGCGCACTCATCGAAAGATCGGACGACCTTNAATGGCTGAAAACATGGCGCGAAAAGCAGATCATCAAGGTTGTTTCGGGAGTGCGGCGCTGCGGAAAATCAACGCTGTTTGAAATATACAGAAAGTGGCTGTCCGGGCAGGGCGTGGAGGGCCGGCAGATCATCAGCATCAATTTTGAAGATTTGGAGTACGAGCATCTCACCGATTACCGTCTGCTGTACGATTATATTCACAAGCGGCTGGTTCCCGGAAAAATGAATTATATTTTTCTGGACGAGATCCAGCACGTGGAACGCTATGAAAAGGCGGTCGACAGCCTTTTTTTGAAAAATAATTGCGATATTTATATGACAGGGTCAAACGCCTATTTTATGTCGGGAGAGCTTGCCACGGTTTTGTCGGGAAGATATGTTGAACTAAAAATGCTGCCATTGTCATTTCGGGAATTCTGCAGCGCAATGGAGGATGCGCAGCTTACAAATGCGCAAAAATTCAACAGGTATATAGAGAACGGATCTTTTCCTTATATTGCAAAATTCGGGATCGAATCAAAGGAGGCGAAGGATTATCTGCGGGATATTTATCATTCCGTGCTGCTGAAGGATATTGTCGCGCGGTATAAAATATCGGATATCACCGCTCTTGAAAATGTGACAAAATTTTTGCTCCATAACATTGGAAGCAGAGTGTCGCCGGCAAAAATCGCGGGCATGCTGAAAGCTGACGGAAAAGGTACAGACCAGAAAACAGTGGATAAATATATTCGTGGGCTTCGGGACAGCTTGATGATCTATGAGGCGCAAAGATATCAGTTAAAAGGCAGGCAGCTGCTGAAAACCAACGGCAAATTCTATGCGGTAGACATCGGGCTGCGGAATTGCCTCGTCAAGGGCAGTGAAAGCGATATTGGCCATATTCTTGAAAATATTGTTTTTCTGGAATTGAAACGGCGCGGATATGACGTCTATATCGGTCAGCTGGATGAAAACGAGATCGATTTCGTTGCGGTAGACGGAGATTCGGTTTCCTATTATCAGGTATCTGCGACAACGCTGGATGAAAACACGCTTCGGCGCGAGCTTGCACCGTTTGATAAATTGAGAGATCATTATCCCAAATACCTGCTTACGCTGGATGATGTGTTCGGTAAAATTGATTATAATGGAGTAAAGAAGATAAATGTGTTGGACTGGCTTTTAGAGCGATAGAGCGGGCAGTGCCCACACGGAGCGCTGCCACCGGCAGCACGGGCGGGGATTTATGCCAGATCGGCCCCTTTTCGCGCATTTTGCGCGTATTTGAAAAAAGCTGGTTCGTTTTTTGCACAGATGCGAAGAAACATATAACAAGAGGAGTTTGCCCAATGCGAACAGAACAGGAAATGTACGACCTGGTCCTTCGTACAGCACAGGAAGACGAGCGCATACGGGCCGTCTATATGAACGGTTCCCGAACCAATGGAAATGCGCCGAAGGATATTTTTCAGGATTACGATATCGTTTATGCCGTCACCGAAACCAGGCCGTTCTATGAGGACAAATCATGGATCGACCGTTTCGGGGAGCGGCTTTATATGCAGTGCCCCGACGAGTTAGATAAAGCGATGGGGCGGGAAGTGGACTTCGAAAAATGCTACGGCTGGCTGATCCAGTTTGCGGACGGAAACCGCCTGGACCTGCATGTGGAACCTTTGGACCGGCTGGATATTTTGGACGATAAGCTGTGCAGGATCTTACTGGATAAGGACGGGATCCTCCCGGATATCCCGGAGGCGACCGACGTCGATTTTCATGTAAAAAGGCCCTCGGAAGCGGAATATCTTGCCGCGTGCAACGAATTCTGGTGGTGCCTGAACAATGTGGCAAAGGGATTGTGGAGAAATGAGCTTCCGTATGTCCACGATATGTTGGATGGGATCGTAAGGCCGCAGCTGGTGAAGATCCTGTCATGGAAAATCGGGTATGAGACGGATTTTTCGGTAAGCGTGGGAAAATCGGCAAAATATATGCACAGATGGCTGGAACCGGCCCTATGGGAAAGATTCCTGCAAACGTATGGCGGAACAACAGCGGGGCAGGTGTGGGATTCCGTCATGATCCTGTGCGGCCTGATGGACGAAGTTGCCCCCGAAGTTGGAGAAAAGCTTGGATTCCAATATGATCACACCGAGGCAAAAAATTCGAGATATTATCTGGAACGGGTGAGGGATCTTCCCGCGGATGCTGCACGGATTTTTTAAGGTGTTCGACAAGTCAGGGCGCGCTGCAAATGACAGCGCGCCCTTTTTGATTGTGTCAGAAGATGCGCCGGCCGCTCAGACCGACGCACGGACAACCTTGGTGATGGGCAGATAGACTTTGCGGGGCGGCAGATCACACCCCTGAAGCCGTTCTTCAAAAAGATCGACTGCCACATGGCCGATTTCCTCGGCGGGAATGGAGTAGGTTGTCAGCGGTGGGCTGGAAAACTGGGACAGCTGGATATTGCTCAACCCGATGACTGCCACCTGGCCCGGCACGCTGACGCCGATGGAATACAGCGCGCTGAGCGTTGCCATTGCCATCAGATCACTGGCCGCGCAGATGGCCGTGGGGGTATCGGGCTGCGCCATCAGCGCTTTGACCAGATCGATACAGATCAGCTCGTCCCACTGGCAGTCCAATACCCATTCCGGACGGACCGGCAGCCCGGCCAGCTGCATCGCCGCCATAAATCCAAGATAGCGGCGGCTTGCACCGCTCTTTTTGCGGAGCACGCTGCCGCCGACAAAGGCGATCTTCCGGTGCCCCTTGGAGATCAGATGTTCGGTAATGCGCATACCGGCCTCAAAATGGTCATAGCCTACAACATCGATATCCGGATAGCCTGTTTCGATCCCGATGCACACGGGAATGCGGGCACGCAGATTGCGGAAAAGTGACGGGCTGAGCTGCTCCATCAGGATCAGCCCCAAGGGCGGGTCGTCGAGGATCGCGCGAAGCACCGCAGGCTCCTGAAATTCGTAATACGTTTTCAGAAAAGCGACGGAATATCCTTTTTGGGCAAGGCGCTGCTCGATGCCGGCATAGATGCTCATAAAGTATGGATCCCGGTACTTATCCTTTGTCACGCTCAGAATGCACCCGACACCCTTTCCCATTGGAACGGAGATCGCATCGTGGGGGTTCGAGCGCGTTTTATGCCGGTATCCTGTTTGTGCGATCGCATCCCAAACACGCTGGCGCGTTTCCTCCCGCATTTTATAGGTGTTGTCGTTGTTCAGCACACGCGAGACTGTGGCAACAGATACATTTGCCAAAGCGGCAACTTCACGAATGGAAGCCATCGGATCACTCCTCAAATTGATGATACAAATAGCGTAACACATAGCGTAACAAATGTAAAGAAAAATTTTTCTGAAATGCATCTTTTTTTGCGGTGTTTGGCTGTTTTTTTCTTAAAATACAGGTTCTGCAGGGCAAAAGCAAACTGGAGATATCAACAATATCAGAAAAGAAATATTGTCCATTTTGCCGATTGAAATATTTTTGGTTACCCTTATAATGAAAACATCAACAAAGAAAAAATAACGTAACAATAACGTAACAAATAGCAACATGCCATGTTGCAATTCGGGAGGGATCGCCTTATGAAAATGGTATTGATCGGTGCAGGACAGCGTGGCCGTGCGTATGCCGACTATATTGTGGAAAAGAATTACGCAGAGATTTCTGCCGTCGTGGACCCCAATCCCATTCACCGTGAAGAGGCCGCGACAAAGCTGGGTGTTGCGCAGCAAAACTGCTTTGCCACCGTGCAGGATCTGTGGGAAAAAGGCAAAATCGCCGACGCCGCGATCATCGCCTCTATGGACCGGGATCATTATGCGCAGGTAATGGCGGCGCTGGATCTTGGATATCACATTCTTTTGGAAAAACCGATCTCGCCCGATCCGGCCGAGTGCATGGAAATTATGTGCAAGGCCCGGGAAAAGAAACTGCATGTCGTCGTCTGCCATGTTCTGCGGTATACGCCCTTTTTCTCAAAAATCAAAGAGATCATCGATTCCGGGCGGCTTGGCCGGCTCATATCCATCCGGCTGGATGAAAACATCGGCAATTTCCACTTCGCGCACAGCTTTGTGCGGGGAAACTGGCGCCGGGCGGAACTTGCAAGCCCCAGCATCATGCAAAAATCCTGCCACGATATGGATCTGCTGAATTGGCTGATGGGCGCTGCGGCAAAGAGCATCTCCTCTTATGGCGCGCTGCATTATTTTAAAGAGAGCAATGCGCCCGAGGGCAGCACCGACCGCTGCGCGACCTGCCCGGCCGAGGCCGGGTGCCGTTTCAGCGCTTACAAAAGCTATTTGCCCGCTGCAGGCGAGTGGCCGGCCGCGGTGATCACCTCCTCGTCCGATCCGGAGGTTTTGCGCAGCGAACTGGCACAAAGTCCCTACGGACGATGCGTTTACCGCTGTGACAACGACGTGTGCGATCAGCAGGTCGTGGCTGTGGAATATGAGGGCGGGCAGACGGCAAGCTTCAATATGTCCGCTTTTACCAACCGGATGACCCGCACGATCCATGTGATGTGCGAAGACGGAGAAATTTTTGGCGACGACGGCCTGCACCAAATCGAAGTGATCCGTTTTGCTTCCAACCAGATCGAAGGCTACCAATCACAGATCATCCACACGCCGGAACCGCGCAGCGGCCATGGCGGCGGAGATACCGGCATTGTCGATGACTTCATCGCCTTGCTGCAGCAGGGCGGCCATACCGCCCGCTCGGAGATCGAGCTGTCTGTGGACAGCCACGTCATGGCCAGTGCGGCGGAAATGAGCCGGTTGACAGGGCGCACAGTCGAGCTGGAGGAATACCGCCGCCAGCTGCAGCAGGGGCGGAATGCATGAAGCAGCTTCTTTGCGCCGCCTGCGGCGCAGCGATGACCAACGATGAGATCGCTCTTTGCCTGCACCTGCACGGCGGCGCGCCGACCCGCTTTTTGTGTGCATCCTGTATGGCGGCCGAACTGGAATGCCCGCCGGAGTGGCTGCAAAAGAAGATCGGGCTGCTGAAAAAGAGCGGGTGTCGGTATTTCGCAGAAACTTATGTTTGACTGCGCCCGTTCGAGCGGCTGCCGTGGCAGCGGTTCCGGCTTTGAGGAGGAGACAGATGCAAACCGTAACCCCAAAAATCATTCCGGATCTTTTAACCAATCCCGGGATCGGTTTTATTGCGGCGCCCAAATTGATGGGAGAGCCGGAGCTGCTGCGGGATAACCGCGGCACACCGGTGCAAAAATACCGTTTCGCGCAGAGCACCAAAACCTGGAACCACCCGGATTCGGGCGTATACTACTGCGGGAGCCGGTGGAACGAGCTGGAACCGGAGCAGGGCAAATACCGCTGGGATCTGCTGGACGAAAAGCTTGAAGCGGCCCGCCGGATGGGCTGTACCTCCGTTGTGCGCGTTGCGCCCTATGCGCTGCGCCCCGAGGAGGACGTTCCGGCATGGATGCGCGCGAAATGGCCCGAAGAGCCGGAATATCCTTTCTGGCGCATCGATCCCAATACGACGGATTATGCCGACCGCTGGGCGGAATTTATCCGGGCATTTGCGGCGCGCTTTGACGGAGACGAGCGGATCACTTCCGTCGATCTTACCATCGNGGGTGCATGGGGCGAGGGCGGCGGCTCGGAAATGATCCGGCCGGAATATCTGGACAAAATCATTTCCGCGTATGTGAANGGCTNTCTGAAANNANCGCTGCAGGCGCTTCTGCATGATCCCGTCAGCGTGGCGTGCATTCGCAAGTACCGCGCAAAGGTCGGCTTCCGGGTGGATTGTCTCGGNGATATGGGGGGCTTTCATCCCGGCCGCTGGAGCCATATGGAGGACTATTACCCGCAGAATGTCGTCAACTTCCACATGCAGGACGCATGGAAGGAAGCGCCTGTNATCTTCGAGGCCTGCTGGCATACCAACGACTGGTACCTGCAGGGCTGGGATATCGATTATATCATCGACGAAAGCCTGAAATGGCACATCTCGTCTTACAACGCCAAAGGCACCACGATCCCCGAGGCGTGGAAAAAGAGCGTGGAACGCTGGGTGCGCAAAATNGGCTACCGGTANGAGGTGCATGAATGCNNNCTGCCNGNGCAGGCCNNNGCNGGCGGNNCAATGGANNTTGAANTGCTGGTCAGCAATACCGGCGTTGCGCCCTGTTACCACAATTATGCGCCCGTGCTGCGTCTGTGCGGGGAAAANGTTTCGTTNGACCTGCCCATNGATACNGATATCCGCACATGGATGCCCGATACGGACCTTTGCGTGGCNCAGCAGATNCGCATNCCNGCCGGGGCCCCGAAGGGAGCCTANNTGGTAAAGCTGGGGTTCCCGGTNCCCGGATACNNCGACAAAACGCTCCGNCTTGCCATAGAGGGGCGGGATGCAGAGGGCTTTTATCCGCTGTGCACCGTGCAAATCGTGTGAAAAGGAGACGGGTAAGATGAAAAAATTCACAGAGCTGACCGCCCAATACGGTCTTTCGGAATTCCCGGAGGGGNTGGAGCCGNTTTTTGANCAATACGCNGCCGGCTACCGGCCGCATGCACTGCTGCGGCGGGGCCTGATCGACGAGATGTGCGAGCGNTTTGNCGCGGGCGGGCAGGCGCAGCAGCGTTTGCTTGCCGCCTTGGATGAAATTGAGGCGGATGCCGAGCTGCTTTTGCTCTCGAACTTTTTTGTAAGCGATCTGTGCGAGGCAAGGCACCGGCTGGATGGCAGCGATTATCAAGCCATGGAGCCCCAAAAGGGCGTGGAACATGCAGAATTGTATTCCTGCCTGCTGCTGTTTGCGTGCATCGAGCCCTCGATGCAGCGCCTGGAAAAGCTGGGCCTTCCCAGAGAAAGCTATGAAAATAACCCCTTTATACCGGCAAAGCACCAGCTGGAACAGCTGCGTGACACAGGCGACGGCCGTGTGGCGGACTTTCCGTGGGACATGAATTTTTACACCTGCAGCCTGTTTCCGATCGGGCGCTTCAATTTTATTCCGTTCCGGCTGGACGATCCCATCCGGGTGTTCCGCAAGGGCAGTGAAACCGTCGCCTTCTTCACCGAGCCGCGGCGCATCCGCCGGGACGGACAGCTGGACGNCGTAAACGGGCAGAAGGACCCCGATGCGGTCGATATCTGGTATGAGGAAAAAGACGGCGTCGCCACCGGCTTTCCGATCTGCCCGGCGGGGATGGTGGAGCTGCAGCCGCGCAGCATCGTGCTGGACGAATGGGAAACCGTGCTGCAAACGGGCGATGTTCTGATGGGCTTCCACATTCCGGGCGGGCCGGGATATGACCCGCAGCATCTGCGCGAGAATTGCCTGGAATGCCTTGCGTTTTTCAACAAATGGTTCCCGGAATTTGACATCAAGGGCTTCGGCAGTGAAAGCTGGCTGTATGACCCGCATCTCTCGATGCTGCTGGAGGGGCGCGGCAACATCCCGGCAATGCAGCGCCAGATGTATATTTACCCGATCGAAAGCGGCGACGCGCAGCTTTGGCGCGAGCTGTTCCGGGGCAAGCGCTCTTTGGAGGAGGCCGAAAGGAAAAGCCGCCTGCAAAAGGCGGCGGCAGAGCACATGGAACGGGNAGNACGGTTTACCCCCTGCAGCATGTTCGTATTGGCGCAGGATCTTCCGCGTGTGGAGCATGAGGCACTTTATGCGCCCGAAGAAGTTTACCGGAAAGCCTGGGAACGGCTGAAACAGCCGCTTTTTGCACGGGAAGGGAACGGAGCATGAACATCTATTCTCTGGACTATTTTGAACAGACCCTTCCGGTAGATAAGATCCGCCCGCCGTATCAAAAACCACAGGCGGATGGCCCGCGCCTCGCGGTGTGCGATGTAAAGCAGGCCGGATGGGACGGGACTGTCCCCGTTCCTTCACAGGAACACATCTCACTTTTATCACCTCATCCCGCAGCCGGAAGCGATCGGGCCGAAACAGATCATTTTTTGCAGCGGCTGGGCATGCATACCGGGGGCGGCCGCGGCTTTGCCGGCGTACTGCTTGATCCGGACTGTATGGATCCCGCGCCGCTTTCCGCATGGCGTCGTGCGTTTGACGCGGCGCCGCTGATCGTGCGGGCGGACCGCCCGCAGCAAATCGCGGCACTGCGCAGAGAGGGCATTCCCTTTGGGCTGCTTCTGGACGCATCCGGCGGCACACNGNCNGTGCGCCGTCAGCTTGCGACACAGGATCTTCAATGTGTATGGCAGTCTTCTCCGGTGTTTTTGCTGGCAAAAGGGTGCCCCGACGAGGCAGAGGCGCTTAGCCGGGCGCTGGAAAGCTGGCACGTCCTGGCGGCCGATGTTCCCGGCGCACTGCCCGGCGCGCTGCTGGTGCGCAGGGTCACCTATCCGAAGGCGCTTTCCTCGGGCGGTGCCTTTCCCGTGCGGCTGTGGCTGCAAAATGTGGGCGGCACGCCGGTCTATCCCGTTTCCCGCCTGCAGCTGATGCTGCGCGGNGCNNNGGAANNCNGNGAGATCCCGCTNCGGATGGCNGCGCNGNCNTGGCCGGTGGGNGATACCGTNTACAACGAGATCGCNCAGCTNCCGGGGCTTGCCCCCGGTGACTACCAGNTGCTTTGCCGGGTATGGCGNANGGANGGCTGCGGNGCGGTTCCTCTCGGNNANGANGCCGAAACNGACGGCTGGTATCCGCTTGGGNANCTCACGCTNGACGATANGCCGCGGCCGGANCTGTACNNNGNNTGGGANANNTACTATCCGGANGGCTATTATCCGCTGGTNGANCCGCCGCTTCCGAAGTGATCCGCACGAAAAGGTGTTCTGACAGAAAGGGAGGAGATAAAACAATGGCAAAAGCAAAACAAAAGCGGGATCCGTCGCGGGGACGCGGCATTCTGCACGAGCTCAAGACGAATCGGACGCTTTATCTGATGTGCGTACCGGCCATGCTGCTGCTGTTTTTATTGTGCTATTTGCCATTTAGCGGCATCTGGATGGCGTTTACCAACTTTAACGCTCTGGACGGCATTTTTGGGAGTCCCTTTGTCGGGCTGCAGAATTTCCGCATTTTTTTCAATCAGCTGACGGCATGGAACGTGGTAAAGAACACGCTGATCATCAATTTCTTCAACATCATTCTTGGACTGATCGTTCCGATCTCGCTGGCGATCTTCCTGAACGAAATGCGGCTGGGCGTCTATAAGCGTGTGGTGCAGAGCGTGATGTTCTTCCCGTATTTCCTCTCCTGGGTCGTGGTGGGTGCGATCGTCTACGGCCTGCTTGCCACCGATGTGGGCGTCGTAAACAGTATGCTCCGGTCGGTGGGGCTGGAGCCGGTGCGCTGGTTTGCCGAGCCGAAATACTGGAAGGCGTTTCTCATCGCGGCGGATGTGTGGAAGTGGAGTGGATACAACAGCATCGTTTATCTGGCAGCCATTACCAACTTTGACCCCAATCTGTTTGAGGCCGCTCAGGTGGACGGCGCGTCCCGTTTTCAGCAGATCCTGCATCTGACGATCCCAATGCTCAAGCCGACGGCCGTCGTGCTCACACTGCTGAGTGTCGGACGCATCTTCTACGGCGATTTTGGCATGGTGTACGGCGTTGTGGGTGAAAATCCGATCCTGGTGGATGCCGTAAACGTCATCGACACCTATGTGTTCCGCAGCATGCGGGGGCTGGGCTTTTCCTACGGCACCGCGGTGGGCCTGATGCAGTCGGTCATGGGATTGATCCTGGTGACGATCGCCAATCATACCGCGAAAAAAATCAATGACGGAGAGGGGCTGTTCTGATGCATATCAAGGAAACATCGGCTGACCGCATTTTCAAAGCGATCGCAGTGCTGTTTGTCACGCTTTTTGCCCTTGCCTGCCTTTACCCTTTGGTGATGGTGCTTTCCGTTTCTTTTTCAAACGAAACGCAGGTGCTGCTGAACGGCTATTCGGTACTTCCGCAGTCCCCCACGCTGGATACCTACCGGTATATTTTTGTAAACAGCGGCACCAAAATCCTCAACAGTTATGGCGTTACGATTTTCATCACGGTGTTCGGAACGCTTTCCGCGTTGCTGATCACCAGTATGTGCGCGTTTTCCCTTTCCAACCCGAAAATGCGGTATCGAAATGTGATCGCCTGGCTCTGCAATTTTACTATCGTATTTTCGGCGGGGCTTGTGCCGTCGTACATCATCTGCACCAATGTGCTGCACCTCAAAAACACGATATGGGCAATGATCGTTCCCAGCATGTTCAGTGTGTGGAATATGTTTTTGATGCGAACCTATTTTTCGCAGGTGCCTTATTCCCTGTATGAATCGGCACTGATCGAGGGCGCAGGCTGGTTTCGTATTTTCTGGCGCATCGCAGTGCCGCTTTCAAAAACGGCACTGCTCACCGTGGGGCTGATGTACGCGCTTACCTATTGGAACGATTGGTGGAACGCCCTGATGTATGTCGAGAAGAAAGATCTGTTCCCGCTGCAGTATTTCCTGTACGGCATTCTTTCCAATGTCAACGCCATCAGCTCCGGACGTGTGCCGGCCGGCGCCTCGGGCGCCATCCAGCTTCCCGCCGAAACCGTAAAGATGGCCGTTACCATCATCACCATCGGCCCTGTCATCTTCCTGTATCCCTTTATCCAGAAGTATTTTGTAAGCGGCGTTATGAGCGGCGCGGTAAAAGAGTGATCTGAAAGTCCATTTAAAATCTCTTGCCGCAGCCCCCTGCGCCAAACATGTGATTTTTGGTCCGTCGATCCTTGCGGGTATAGCCCGCCTGGATCTATTGATAACATTGAAATTGGAGGTAGAAACATGAAAAAAGCGATTTGCCTGTTCCTTTGCCTGGCCATGCTGCTCATCCCCATGGCGGCCTGCAGCCAGAGCAGCTCCGGGGACGGCGGCACGACGTCTGCCGGTGACAGCGGCGCGGCAGCCGCTGCCCCGTCCGGTGAAACCGAAAAGATCACCATTCTGTATCCGGGCGATGAATCCGACCGCATGACGAGCTTTTTGAACGGCGAGTTTGCCGAGCGGATGCTGCAGGACCTGAACATGGAAGTGGAAGTCATCTTTGTTCCGTGGGATCAGTACTGGGATAAAAAGAGCATCATGCTGGGTGCCCAGGAGCCGATCGATCTGTACTGGGACGGCCTGGTGGATCTGGGTCAGTTTGTAAACAAGAAGGAAGCGCAGCCGCTGGACGACCTGATCGAGCAGTATGGCCAGGATATGCTGAAGGTCCTGCCGATGGATCAGATCCGCGGCGGCATCGTGGACGGGCAGATCTACGGCATCCCCTCGGCCTATACGCCCAGTTCCGGGATGTATCAGCAAGTCTGCGTACGGCAGGATCTGCTGGAGGCTGTGGGCATGACCGAGATCACCTCGCCGGAGGATCTGAAGGAGTTTGCCACGCGCGCGATGGAGCAGTTCCCGAATATCAAGGGCGCGGGCGACCCGCTGCTGATGCCGCTCACCCGCTATTTCGCCGACCAGCAGATGCACACCATCGGTGCGTCTTACCTGGCTTTCGTCAATGAGGAGACGGGGGAAGTCGTGAGCTATTACGAGACAGAGGCTTTCCAGGAGCTTGCGAAATTCAACCGTGAAATGACACTGGCCGGCCTGTATCCGGACGAAATGACGACAAACTATAACGAGCGCGATTCCCGTCTGCAGAGCGGCAATTACCTGTGGGTAGAAGGCAGCCTGGGCAAAGAGAACGAGATCATTGACGCCGTTCGCGCCAACGCGCCGGACGCGGTGCTGAAGAGCTACACCCTCAGCCCCGAGAAACCGAAGTATATCACCGCCGCCGGCGGCGAGGTGATTTGTATCCCGTATTCCGCGCCGAACCCGTCCGGGGCCATGAAGTGGCTGAACTGGCTGTATTCCAGCCAGGAGAACTATCTGTTCGCAATCTATGGCGTCGAAGGCGTTGATTACGAGATCGTCGACGGCCGCATCAACCGCCTGATCGGTGACGATTTGTTCTATGAGTGGATGTTCCGCAACAAGAACTACCAGCTGTTCACTCCTGATGTGGACGAAGAATATATCGAAACCTACCGGAATTGGGACGAAGGCGCCATTGTCAGCCCGGCTTTTGGCTTCATGTACAGTGATGAGAACGTCAAAGAGCTTGAACTGAACCTGAAAGAAGTGGAAAAGCAGTTCTCGGCGATCCGCACGGGCTTTGTGGATTTTGACACCGCATATCCCGAGGCTGTCGAGGCGCTGAAGGCTGCCGGCATCGACGAGTATATCGCCGACCTGCAGGCTCAGCTGGATGCATTCATGGCCGCATCGTAACCGCTTCGCATCTGCCAAATATTGTTTCCGATTCGGGGGAGCGCCGCGCAGCCTTGCCGCGGCGCTCCCCTTTGTTCGATTCCCATTCGGCCGGGCAAACCTCCTGCAGTGAAACAAACGGCCGGGAGCCGCCGCCTTATTCTATATAAGGCTGCCGTTGCCGGTCCTACAGCTTCCGGCCCTGCCGCACTGAATGTGGGATCCGCTTCCGGCCCCGCCGGAACCTGCCCAAAATCTAAAACGGATCAATGAAGGAGAATAATACCCCATGAGCGACAGAAAATGTGTAAAAATTGGAACGCAGGAGGCATGGTACGGGCTGTGCGTGGAGGATGGTCCGGATCTGCCCATTACAAGCACCAGCACATTTTGCCGAAAGCTTACGCCGAACGAAAGCGTGAACGGCGCGGCCGGAATTCTCGTTTCCAGCGATGGGCGCTATCTGTATTGCGCGGGCGGCGTACAGGTATCTGCGCAAAACGGCTTTCTGGAAATGTGTTCCCCTGATGCACAGGTGATTTTTGAGGAGGGCCACGGAACGCTGCGCGGCGCATGGACAGCACTTGTGCGCGACCGGCTCCCGGCAGGCCATGCCATACCGCCCGCGCTTTTCTTTACAGCGCCGCAGTATAATACATGGATCGAATTGCTTTACGAGCAGACCCAGGCCGGGATTTTGGCGTATGCCCGTGCATTGCTGGCAAACGGATATCCGTCCGGCGTACTGATGATCGACGACGGATGGATGCGGGATTATGGAACATGGGAGTTTGTGCCGGAGCGTTTTCCGGATCCCCGGGAAATGGTGGATCAGCTGCACGCGATGGGTTTTCGTGTGATGCTGTGGGTTTCCCCCTTCGTTTCGCCGGACAGCCCGGTCTTCCGGGATCTGCGGGACACAAATGTTCTTCTGCGGGATGCGCAGGGCGAGATCGCCGTGCGCGAATGGTGGAACGGCTATTCCGCCGTACTGGATCTTTCCGGCGAGGAGGGAGTGAACTGGCTGCACGGCCGGCTGGACAGCCTGATGGAACAATACGGCGTAGACGGCTTTAAGATGGACGCCGGGGACGCGAAATTTTACCGGGATGACGACCGCAGCGCGGGAAACGTCACCGCAAACGAGCAGAGCACCCTTTGGGCAAAAGCGGGCCTGCACTACGCGTACAATGAATTCAGAGCCTGCTATGCCATGGCGAACGCGCCGCTTGTCCAGCGCCTTGCCGATAAAAATCACAGCTGGGACCGGTATGGCGTAGGCTCCCTTGTGGCAAACACCCTGACACAGGGCATGTTGGGCTATCCGTTCAGCTGCCCGGATATGATCGGCGGTGGCGCCTATATCAATTTTATCGAAAACAGCAAAACGCTGGATCCTGAACTGTTTGTCCGCTATGCGCAGTGTGCCGCGCTGATGCCGATGATGCAGTTTTCAGCGGCGCCCTGGCGTGTGCTGCCGCCGGAGGAAAATGCGCTTTGCCTCAAAGCCGCAAAGCTGCACGGGGAATATGCAGAGCTGATCCTCAAGCTGGCCAAACACGCTGCAGAGACAGGGGAACCGATCGTCCGGTATATGGAATACTGCTTCCCGCATCAGGGAATGCAGAGCGTTTGCGATCAGTTCATGCTGGGCGATGCGCTGCTGGCTGCGCCGGTGCTTGCAAAGGGCGTGCGACAGCGCGATGTTGTACTGCCGGCAGGCCGCTGGAAGTATGTGGATGGCACCGTCTATGACGGCGGGCGCACCGTCACCGTGCCGGCGGGGCTGGATACATTGCCCTATTTCATTTTGCAGTCCTGATCTCTTTGCAATCCTGATCCCTGCGGCTGTGCGGTACCGGCTTCAGGGGCCGGGGCCTTCATCCGCCTGGCGATGTTCCGTTCGATCACGGGAATGCAGCGCATGGCGTTTACCGCCTCTTCTGTGAAGTTCGATGCCAGAAGTTCGATGCCCGAAGTTCGATACCCGAAGTCCGATGCCCCTTGCGGGCATGCAAAAAGCCGCTTGCCCAGCTGTTGGGACAAGCGGCTTTGTCATTCAACCCGTAGTTGAATTTTTCAGAATTTTTCAGAAAAAGCGAAAGTGCGGATCCCGGGCGCAGAGAAAGTGTGCTTCAGGTTTTTATATAGAAAGCTCATTTCCCCGCAACAGACAGCCCCTTCACCAGCACGCTGGGGCTGACAAAGGCCGTGGAGCCAATGCCCGTCGGGGGCCGCGGGTTATCCGCCACAGCGACGATATCCTGCAAAAGCGTAAAGAAGTTGCCCGCCACGGTGAACGACCGCACGGGGGCCGTCTTCTTTCCGTCCTCGATCAAAAATCCGCCGCTCTGCAGCGAAAAATCGCCGCTGATGGGGTTTGCGCCGGCGTGCAGGCCCCCCAGAGAATCGATGTAAACGCCGCTGCCGGCCTTTTGCAGCAGCGCGTCCTCGCTGTCTGTCCCGGTTTGCAGGCGCAGCGTAAACGGCCGCACGCTGATTTTGTCGGCATAAGAGCGCCTTGCGGCGTTGCCCGTCGTGGTTTTGCCCATGGCGGCGGCAGAGGAAAGGTCGTAGAGCAGCGTTTTCAGCACGCCGCGCTCGATGACGTTTTTCTCAAAGGTCGGCGTGCCTTCGGCGTCAAACGGCATGGGCATTGTACAGTCCGCATAGAAGGGGTCGTCCACAAGCGTCACGATCCCGGAGGCGATGGCGCTGCCCTCCTTGTCCTTCAAAAGCGAAAGGCCCTTCCGGACGTTTTCGGCCGAGAAAATGCCCGCGTAGGTGCCCAGCAGGTCCGCCATGGCGCGCGGCGAAAAGACGACGGGCATCGCGCCCGAGGGCGGCGTGCCGGCGCCAAGCTTCGCCCGCGCGTCGCCCGCGGTCTTTGCGGCAAGCGCCGCAAGGTCGATGGTCTCCGGCGTGCCGTTGCATTGGTCGTAGGAGGTGCTTTTTTCCTCCCCGTCCGCGACGACGGCCATCATCATGAACGCCGTTACCGCGTTTTCGCAGCTGACGGAGAGGCCCTGCGAATTGGTGAGGGCGATCGTCTCGCGCAGCGCGTATACGTCCGAGCCGCACCCGTCGACGACGCCCGCCTCGGCGTAAAGCGCGTCCTGCCCCGCAAGCACCAGCTTTTTCAGTGCGCCGGCCTCGGGCAGCGACAGATCCCGCGCGGGCAGCGCCCGGTAGGTTTGGCCGCTCTCGGCGAGGAACTCCGGCTCGTCCTTTTCGATCACGGCGGCGCTTTCGGCGGCGCGGCGCACCAGGGCGCGGGCGCTCTTCTCCGTGAGGGCTTCCGTGGACGCACAGCCCATATGCCCCCCGGCCATACAGCGCAGGCTGACGCCGCCCTCGCTTGCGTCGGAAAACTCGGTGATCTCATGGCCGAACGCGGAGACGCGGGTGAGGTCTTCCCGCTGATAATAAAGCTCATAGGTATCGATGCCGCGCGCGGCGGCCTCTTCGGCAACGATCTGCCGGAATGCTTCAAATTCCATGGATTTCCCTCCTTTATCTGCCGCCCACGGTGATGGACGAAACGCGGATGAGCGGCTGCCCCACATTGGTGGGGATGGATCCGCTGGACGAGCCGCACATGCCCTGTCCCATCGCAAGGCCGCTGCCGACCATATCGATCTTCTGGATGATCTCGGAGCCTTTTCCCACAAGGCTTGCGCCGCGCACCGGCTCGCAGACCTTGCCGCCGCGGACAAGATACCCTTCGTTCACCGCGAAGTTGAATTCGCCCGTGATCGGGTTCACCGAGCCGCCGCCCATCTCCTTCGCGTACAGGCCGTATTCGATGGAGCCGAGGATGTCCTCGTCGGCGTCCGTGCCCGCGGCGATGTAGGTGTTCGTCATGCGGGAGGTGGGCATATAGGAATAGCTCTGACGGCGCGCGGAGCCGGTGGACGCCATTCCCATGCGGCGTGCGTTGAATTTGTCGATCATGTACGATTTCAGCACGCCGTTTTCGATGAGCACATTGCGCTGCGCGGGCGTGCCCTCGTCGTCGATGTTGATGGAGCCCCAGGCGCCCGGAATGGTGCCGTCGTCGATGGCCGTCACCTTTTCATTGGCGATCTTCTCGCCTAACTTGCCGCAGAACTGTGAATTGCCGTACGCGACGCTCGTCGCCTCCAGCGAATGGCCGCACGCCTCGTGGAAGATGACGCCGCCGAAGCCGCTGCCGATGGCGACAGGCATCACGCCCGCGGGGCAATAGCCTGCGCCTGCCATCGTTACAGCCTGACGCGCCGCATGCAGGCCCGTCTCGCGCGGATCGACCGTGTCGAACAGCTCCATGCCGACGCGCGCGCCGGGGCTGCACACGCCCGTCTGCGTCTCGCCGTTTGCCTCCGCGACGGCGCGCACGGTGAGGCGCGTGCGGATCTGCCGGTCCTGCGCGTACAGGCCCTCGCTTGTCGCGATCAGGACGCGGTGGTCCACGTCCAGAAGGATGCCGGTTACCTGCCGGATGGCATCATGGTAGCCCGACGCCGCGCCGCAGGCGTCCTTCAGGAAGCGCACCTTGTCGGCATTTGCGACGCTTGTGGGCACAATGCGCACGGGGTGGATGTCGCCGAACAGGCGCTCGCGCAGCACGATGCTGACGTTTGCGCTGCCCTCGCCCAAAGCGGCGGCGGCGCGCTCGGCACAGCGCAGCAGCCCCGCCTCGCTGGTATCGATCGTGCTTGCCATCACGCAGCGCAGATCTTTAAACACGCGCACGGCCGCGCCCGCGATCTCGGCATCCTGTACCGAATCGACCTTTGCGCCCACCAGGCTGACAGATTGGTCGAGCGTGTTTTCGCAGAACAGCTCGGCGTAGTCCGCACCCGTTGAGGCGGCTTTTGCGAGCACCCGCTCGCAGATCTCCTTTGAAATCATACGGTTTCTCCTGTCACAATAAATTCGGGAAGCATCCCGTCTGGTTTGTCCAAAAACAGTATAGCAGTTTTGCCGGGGGGATTCAAGGGTGTTGTACAGGGATTGGCTTGCGGCGATTGGCGGTTTTGCAGGAACCGGCCTGCCGGCCTTCCCTTCGCCGGAGCACTGTGCGGGGCCGTCCCGGCGGACAGCTTTCCGCGGCAGAAAACGGCTGTCAAAGCTGAAAGCGCTTTTTGATTTGCGGCGAGCAGAGCACCTTGCCCCGGACGGTGATGCTCTCGACGTTTTCCAGAACCAGATCGTCCAGCCCGCTGTCGATTCCCAGCAGGCCATAGCCCTTGATCCGCAGCTTTTGCCCTTGCTCTTTTGCGTGCAGCAGGTCATCCCGTCCCAGTGACATCAAACCGATAAACCATTGGAAGTCAAGCTCCTTTTGCCGTCGGCCTGCTTCTTCGATGATGGCGCTTTTTTCATCCAGAAGCTGCCGCACAGCCTGATTGATGCAATCGCTTCGGTTGGAATAGTACCCTTTGTCGATGAGCAGGTCGATTTGGGATATCGTCGCGATATTCATATTCACCGAAACCTTTTCTGTGGTATCCATGTGAAGCTTCCTTTCTATACATCATATTTATGCTCCAATTGGAGCATAAATAGAATATCGCAAAATTGTTTTGCTGTCAATAGCATTCTGAAAATTTTTGCGGAAATCAAATTTATTTTATATTTTCCAATCCGGTCATGTATTGCCGGGAGCAAAATTTCGGGAAACGGATAAGCGATTTTTGGGGGCGCTTCACCATCAGCAGTACGAAACCGAATGGGAATACCTATCACAATCGCTTCGCGCAGAGGAGCACAAACCGTCAAAAAAGCCGCTGCCCGGGAGATCGCGGCAGCGGCCGGAGAGAAGAGGGGGATCAAAGCCTTTCCCCGTGTGTGGGCTTTAAAAAGCACAGGCAGAGAAAGCCTGCGGCCGGGGCGCAGGCCGCGATGATGTGGCGCGCGGCGGCATTCGTCATACTGCGCGCCAGCAGCGGAAAGCCCACGCTGCCCGCGCTCATGCCCAGCGCCAGAAAACCGTAATTTACGCCCGCGTGCTTCGCGCCGAACAGGTCGGTTCCAGCGGCGGGAATGACGGCCGCCTCGCCCGAATAGCAAAACGTCAGCAGGCTGTACACCAGCAGTACCGTCCACCCGGCGGCAAACGCGAACCACACCGAAAGACCGCACAGCGCGGCCATCAGCAGCATATCGGTATAGCGCCGGCCGATTTTGTCGCTCAGCCATGGCATCAGCAGGCGCCCCGCCGCCGAAAAAACGGAGCCAACGACGATGCAGGCCAGCGCCGCCGTCTCCGAGAGGCCGCGCTCCTGCGCCAGCTCCACAATCACGGGGCTGAACAGCAGCACCGCCGGCGTCGCAAGGCCCACCACTGCGAACAGCAGCCAGTATTGCGGCGTGCGCAGCATTTCACGCACGGTGTAGTTGTTCGCTTCGGCCTGCGCGCCTTTGTTTTTGCTTTCGTTTTTACCGGCGCATTCCTTTCCGCTTTTGGGAATAATCCCGGCGGTTTGCCCTGCCCTGCTCTGGGGCGCCGCCCCGGCGGTTTGTCCCGCTTCACTTTCAGATTTTGCCGCGGCAGGCTGCCCTTCTTTTCTTTTTTGCGTGCTTTTGGCCGCCTTTCTGTCTTTCTTCCCGGCTTTGGCCGCTCGTCCGTTTTTATCATCGGTTTTTGTTCTGCCGCCGTCCGGCGGAATTTCCGGATCCTCCAAAATCGCCGCGCCCGCGCCGCACACCAGCAGCATCGCAATGCCCAGCGTGCAGAACGCGGCGCGAATGCCCCACCGCCCGATCAAAAACCGGCCGCACACCGTGAGCACCGCGCCGGACGCCCCCACCGCGCCGCCGATGACGCCCGTGGCAAGTCCCTTGCGCCCGGCATACCATTTCTGGGCGCAGGACATCACGGCCGGGTACAAAAACGCGCAGCCCAGCCCCACCGGAACGCTGAACGCGCCGTAAAACAGCCACGGGGCGCCGGCCGGAACGATGCTCGCCGCGCAAAAGCCCGCCGAGAGCAGCACCGCGCCCGCAAGCCCGGCCACGCGCGGGCCGCGCTTATCCTGTAAAAGCCCGCCCAGAATGCACCCGACGCCGAAAAAGCCGATTGTCAGGCTGAAGATCATCGAGGCGCTCGCGGTGTCGAGGGAATAGCCCTCGCACACGCCGCGCTGGAACACGCCCCACGCCGAGGGCACGCCCGTCAGAATTTGAATGGCGGCCCCGGCGATGAGGATGCTCCACGGACATTTTTGCAAAAAGGTTTGCAGCTTGCCGCTCTGCCCCTGCGCAGTGGCCTGCGCTGCCGCTCCCGATCCTGCGCCGGCTGCTTGTCTCCCGGCGCTTTGCCTCTTTGCCATGGGCCGCGTCACAGGTCGTCCGCGTCCTGCACGGGCTTTGTGTCTCCGTCGGCCGGTATGCCGGTGTAGCTGCCGTTCGGGTCGGTATCGCTCGGCGGCTGCAAAACGATCGCGCGCACATCCGGGTTTTCAATGCGGGCAGCCGCGCGCAGCTGCTCTTTTGTCAATGCTTCCATAGGGGGCTTCCTTTCCGCGGGGCGCAAAACGGCGTATCGGGCCGGTTTGCGCTCCGCCTGTTTTTTCGCGGAAGGTGCGCGTTTCCTTTTCCAAAACCATCCAAAATGTTTTCCGTGTCAGAACCAAACGCCTTGTCCGGCCGTTTTGGAGACTTTGCCGAATCGATTTAAACGCCTTTGCGCCCCATTTTCAAACGCCGGTTGTCAAAGGCCCGCAATGGCGGTTTTGGGGCGGCCTGTTTTCGATGCTTCGGCGGAAAAGCAGCATCTTTCCTCTGTATATACCGTGCACCAAACGGCCAAAATATATACATTTCAAGCGAAAAGTCAAACGAAAAGAGATGCAGTACATGAGGAAGCTGAAAGCGTTTTTCATTGCCATGTTCGGCACGCTGGCCGTGATCGTCCCGATTTATCTTGCGGCCGCCGCCGTGATGATGACGCGCAGCGCGCCCGTGGATACCGTGCAGAGCGGCATTCCCATCGCACAGCCCACGGCGGGCGACGCGCGCAATTTTTTGCTGATGACCGGCCCGGAGCAGCCGGAAACGTTCGTGCTGCTGCGCTTTGACGCGCTCTCGGGCACGGTGTGCACGGCTGCGCTGCCCGGTGAGGCCGTGATGCTGGTGGACGGCCAGCCGCTGACGCTGGCCCAAGCGGCAGAGCAGGCCGGCCCGGCACAGGCGGCGGCCGCCATTGAGGAAACGCTTTCCATCGAGGTGGACAATTACCTGTACTGCACCGCGGACGCCCTTGTGGATTTGACGAAGGATTTCGGCACGGCGCGCATTTTGCTCTCGAATTACCTCTCGGTGGACGCGCTTGCCGAGCTGCAGCTGCGCGTGCCCGGCGTGGATACCGTAACGCTGACGCCGCGCATGTTCGCCGACGTGCTGGCCGCAGACGCCGCCGAGCCGGATCTGCAGACGCTGCTGCGCGCGGAGGGGTATCTTGCGTTCCTGCGCGTGGGCAGCGAGACCCTGGCCGACAACATCCCGGACGCGCTGCGCGCCGCGCTTGCAAAAAGCTCCACGAACCTGACGGCCGTGGAGCTGTACGATTACGAGCGCATCTTCGGTTTTCTGGCAAAGGAGCAGCCCCAATACCGCGCGGGCGTGATTCCCGGCGCATGGTCGCGCGGCCGCTACGAGCTGGCCGAAAACGCCCCCGCCGTGGCGGCGACGTACTTTGCGCGGGAGGGGGCGTAGCGATTTTCGTTCAAATTCAACGCTCCAAAGATAAAAATGGGCGATTCCGTTCATTTGTGAAAAGTTTCTTATTTAGGGCATAAAGCAACTCCGGCGCAAAGCATACGCTCCGCGCCGGTTTTTTTGCTTTTTACGATTTTGTATCAAAAACCGCCTCAGCCGTTTTCAAATTTATCGCGCAGTGTCTTGAAAAAGCCCTTGCGCTGCTCGTAGTTGTCTTCCTTCAGCGTATCCTCAAACTTTTTCAGCGCGTCGCGCTGGGTCTTGGTCAGCTTTTTCGGGATCTCCACCACGACGTGCACGTACTGGTCGCCGCGTCCGCGTCCGCGGATATACTGGATGCCCTTGCCGCGCAGGCGGAACACCGTGCCGCTCTGCGTGCCCTCGGGCACGTCGTATTTCACCTTGCCGTCGATGGTGGGCACCTCCACCTCCGCGCCCAGCACCGCCTGGCTGTAGGTGATGGGCACCGTGACATGTACGTCAAAGCGGTCGCGCTCGAACATCGCGTCGGGGCGCACCGTCACGATCACGTACAGATCGCCGTTCGGCCCGCCGTTCAGCCCTGCGTCGCCAAGTCCCTGCAGGCACAGGCTCTGGTCGTCGTCGATGCCCGCCGGCACCTTTACCTCCACGCGCTTGGTACTGGCGGTCTTGCCGCTGCCGTGGCACTTCGAACACGGGGATTTAATGATCTTGCCCTTGCCGCCGCAGCGCGTGCAGGGCTGCGAACTCTGCATCACGCCGAACGGCGTGCGCTGCTGTACTGTCACATAGCCCGTGCCGTGGCAGTCCGGGCAGGTGTCGGGGCTGGTGCCCTTGGCCGCGCCGCTGCCGCCGCACTCGGTGCACACATCCTGCCGGTTCACGCTGACGGTCTTCGTGCAGCCGTGCACGGCCTCCATAAAGCTGAGCACGAGGCTGACGCGGATATCGCTGCCCTTGCGCGGCGCATTCGGGTTCGCGCGGCGGCGCCCGCCGCCCATGCCGAAGATATCGCCCAGATCGCCGAACAGATCGCCCAGGTCCACGCCGCCGAAGCCGCCGCCAAAGCCTCCGGCGCCTGCGCCGTAGTTGGGGTCTACGCCCGCGTGGCCGAACTGGTCGTACCGGGCGCGCTTTTGCTCGTCGCTTAAGATCTCGTAGGCTTCGCCCACCTCCTTGAACTTCTCCTCGGCTTCCTTGTCGCCGGGGTTCAGGTCGGGGTGGTATTTTTTCGCCAGCTTGCGGTAGGCGCTTTTGATCTCGTCCGCCGAGGCCGTCTTTGCGATGCCAAGTACCTCATAGTAATCGCGTTTTTCAGCCATACTTTCTCACCTTGATTTCTTCCGGTTTTTCTCCGGCTCTTTTGCAGATGTGGAGTATCCGAACACGCCGGCGCAGCAGTAGGCCGCAGCCGTTCACAGTTCGCGCAAGGCGCTCCTGTTCACGGGCGTCATTTGCATGGGCGCTGTTACCCGCTCCGTCACGGGCTGCGCTATGTTCGGAATGCTGCCCGTTGTTCAGCATTCCTCACACCGCTCCGCCGTTCCGTCGCTTCCCCACGAAAGCCCGCTGTGCGGTTCTTTCGCGAGGCCCCTTTTCAGATTTGGACAGCGCCGCAAAAATCGGCAGGGGACGGCCTGCTGTGGCCGTCCCCGCCGAACCATATCTGCGGGATGTGTGGGTCGTTCTATGCGGGATGCGCTTCTTATACCTCGCGGTACTCGGCGTCCACCACGTTGTCGTCGCCGCCATTGCCGCTGCCCGCGCCGGGCTGGCCGCCCATATCCGGGCCGGCGCCCTGTGCGCCCGCGGCCTGCTGCGCCGCCGCAGCTTCTTTGTAGATCTTCTCGCTCACTGCATAGAAGGCCTTCTGCAGCTCCTCCTGTTTCGCCTTGATGGCCTCGAGGTCGCTGCCCTTCAGCGCTTCCTTCAGCGCGTCCACCTTGGCCGTCACGTCGGCTTTCTCGCTCTCGGAGACCTTGTCGCCAAATTCGCTCATGGCCTTCTCGGTCTGGAACACCATCTGGTCGGCGCCGTTGCGCAGGTCCACTTCCTCGCGCTTTTTCTTATCCTCGGCCGCATACTGCTCGGCCTCGCGCACCGCGCGCTCCACGTCGTCCTTGCTCATGTTCGTGGACGAGGTGATCGTGATGTGCTGCTCTTTGCCCGTGCCCAGATCCTTCGCCGAGACGTTCACAATGCCGTTGGCGTCGATGTCGAACGTCACCTCGATCTGCGGGATGCCGCGCGGCGCCGGGGCGATGCCGTCCAGATGGAAGGTGCCGAGGCTCTTGTTGTCGCGCGCGAACTCGCGTTCGCCCTGCAGCACATTTACCTCAACGGAGGGCTGGTTGTCGGCGGCGGTGGAGAAGATCTGGCTCTTCTTTGTGGGGATGGTAGTGTTGCGGTCGATGATCTTCGTGCACACGCCGCCCATCGTCTCGATGCCGAGGCTCAGCGGGGTGACGTCCAGCAGCAGCAGGCCCTTGACGTCGCCGCCCAGAACGCCGCCCTGGATGGCCGCGCCGATGGCGACGCACTCGTCGGGGTTGATGCCCTTGCTGGGTTCGGTCTTCATGAAGTCCTTCACGGCGTCCTGCACGGCCGGAATGCGCGTGGAGCCGCCCACAAGCAGTACCTTGTTCAGGCTGCCGGGCGTGAGGTCGGCGTCCTTCAGCGCTTGGCGCACCGGGCCCATCGTGCGCTCCACGAGGTCCGCCGTCAGCTCGTTGAACTTCGCGCGGGTGAGCGTGGTGTCGAGGTGCTTCGGGCCGTTGGCGTCCGCCGTGATGAACGGCAGGTTGATGGCCGTGCTGGCCACGCCGGACAGCTCGATCTTCGCCTTCTCGGCAGCTTCCTTCAGGCGCTGCGCGGCCATTTTGTCGCTGCGCAGGTCGACGCCGTTCTCTTTCCTGAACTCGTCGGCCAGCCAGTCGATGATGCGCTGGTCGAAGTCGTCGCCGCCGAGGTGCGTATCGCCCGCGGTGGAGAGCACTTCCGTGACGCCGTCGCCCATCTCGATGATGGAGACGTCGAACGTGCCGCCGCCGAGGTCGTACACCATGATCTTCTGGTCGTTCTCTTTGTCCGCGCCATAGGCAAGCGCCGCGGCCGTCGGCTCGTTGATGATGCGCTTCACATCCAGGCCCGCGATGGCGCCCGCGTCCTTTGTCGCCTGACGCTGGCTGTCGTTGAAGTATGCCGGCACGGTGATGACGGCCTCCGTCACCTTCTCGCCCAGATAGCTCTCGGCGTCGGCCTTCAGCTTCGCCAGGATCATGGCGCTGATCTCCTGCGGGGTGTACTTCTTGCCGTCGATGTCCACCTTGTGGTCGGTGCCCATCTGGCGTTTGATGGAAGAAATGGTGCGGTCCGGGTTCGTGATGGCCTGGCGCTTCGCCACCTGGCCCACCAGACGGTCGCCCGTTTTGGTGAAGCCCACGACGGACGGTGTGGTGCGCGCGCCCTCGGCGTTCGCGATGACGACCGGCTCGCCGCCCTCGATGACGGATACGCAGCTGTTTGTCGTGCCAAGGTCAATACCGATGATCTTTCCCATAATCAATCTCTCCTTATTTGATTTGTGTGTGGTTTTTATTGTGAAGTTTGGGGTGAAACTGTAAAAACGCGCTATTTATTTATGGGTTGCTTTTTTTAAAAATGGCTGTTTTGATTTGCTGCTTCATCTCTTTCAGGCTTTCTATCCCGCTTTTTCAATCCGCAAATTATGCATTATGAATTGTGAATGAATCTACTCCGCCACCGCCACCATCGCGTGGCGCACGACCTTGTCGTGCAGCAGATAACCCTTTTGCATCACCTGCGTGACGGTGCCGGACGGCATTTCCTCCGTGGCGGGCTGCTGCATCACGGCGGCGTGCAGCTCCGGGTCGAAGGGTTTGCCCAGCGCCTCGATCTCCTTCACGCCCATTTTGTCAAACGCGGCGTGACACTGCTCCAACGTCATCAGTACGCCTTTTTTATAGCTCTCGTCCGCCGTTTCGGCGCTTGCGGCCAGTTCCAGCGTATCCAGTACGGGCAGCAGCGCCGTTACCGAAAAGCTCACGCCGTTATCGAATGCGGCGTCGTGCTCGCGCGCGCTGCGCTTGCGGAAGTTTTCATATTCCGCCGCCGTGCGCAAAAGCGTATCCTTTGATTCCGCCAGCTTCTTTTCCAGCTGCTCCACCTTTGTTTTCAGCGAGGCCGCCTCGCCCGCCTTCGAGGCCTTGGACGCGGCCTTTTCCGGCTCGCTTTCCGCGCCGGCCTGCGGGTCTGCGGTTTGCGGCGCTTCGCTCCCGGCGGCTTCGTCCGGCGTTTTTCCGGCTTCGGCGGCCCCGATCTCTGCGTCTCCGGCCCGTTGGCCCTGCGGGGCTTCTGTCCGCGCCGCCCCGGCCTGCGCGCCCTCCGTCTGCACGTCCGTCTCCAGCTCCGCGGCCCCGGCGGCCCCGGGGGCTTCTGTGTCCGGCGGCTGCGCTGTCTGCCTGCGCTCGTGTTCCGTCTGTGCCATGTGCTATGTCGCCTCCTGTGTCTTCTGCTGCGTCTCGCCCTGCGCCTTGCCCGACATGCACTCGCCGAGCAGCAGCGCAAAATATTCCAGCCTTGGGATCATCTCCCGGTACGGCATCCGCGTGGATCCGACGATGCCGATTGCGCCCGTCAGCCCGCCGCCGGCCAGATACCGCTTTGTCATCAGGCAAAAGCCCGGCATCGGGTACTCCGGCAGCTCGTCGCCCAGCAGGATTGTCGTGCGCTCCGTCTTGGGGCTGATGTAGCGCTTCAGCGCGTCCGTATCGCTGAAAAATTCCATCAGCGTGCGGAAGCTCTCCGCATAGGCCGTGCAGTTCAGCAGATGTTCCTGCCCCTCGAGGTACACGTTCGCGCGGCCGGCCTCGCGCAGCAGCGTCACCGCCGCCGAGATCACCGGATAATACACCGCGCCGCCCTCGCCGAGGCTCTGCCCCGCCGCGCGCAGATGCTCGTCGCGCACATCTGCCGCGCTGCGGAAGGTGAGGTACCGGTTCAGCGTTTCAGCCAGCCGCTCCGCGTCCTGCGGGCGCAGCGCCACATCCAACTTTACCGTGCGGGTGCGCACGCCGCCCGCGCTGGTAACGGCCAGCACCGCGGCGGTATAGCGCCCCACCTGCATCACCTCGTAATGTGCGATGCGCAGATCCTCGCTTTTGGGCGTGGTGGCCACCACGCAGCAGCCGGTGAGGTCTGCCAGCGCACGCGCGGCGCTCTGCGCCAGGCGCTCGGGGTCGTGATCCATTTCGCGGAACAGCAGCTGTACCTGCCGCTGTTCTTCGGGGGAAAGGCACGCGGTGGCATCGAGCAGGTGATCGATGTAATACCGGTATCCTTTCGCGCTGGGCACGCGCCCCGCGCTGGTGTGCGGCTGCTCTAACAGCCCTAACTTTGTCAGCGCCGCCATCTCATTGCGCAGCGTTGCGCTGGACACCGCATGGCCGAACTGCTGCGCCAGCAGGCCGCTGCCCACCGGCTCGCCCTGCGCGCCGTAAAGCGTTACGATCGCACGCAAAACGCGCTGCTTCCGGTCGTCGATCGGCATGTCGCACACCGTCCTCCCCTCAGGCGTTTTAGCACTCTATGCTCCTGAGTGCTAATTTTATTTTACAACACTTTTTTAGTATGTCAAGACCTTCGCCCAAAAAAACGATGAAAATTTTAACTTTTACAAATTTTTCATAAATGCGGCAGAGGGCGGCGGGAGGGCAGAACCATCCAGCGAGTAAACGTTCCCCGGGCGGCAGAACAAACGCCACCCCGCCCGCGCAGAAACATTTCCCCGGGCGGCACCGGCAAGGCCGTTTCCGCCCGGCTCTGTAAAAACAAAAAATATTATGAAATTCCTGTAAAAAGTACGCGCCGGGATATTGGCATTTGCCGCGGAGTGTGTTAAAATACTAACATACTCGCAATTCCATCCGGTCCATTCAGGATCGGGACAATTTGAAGGAGGTTATTCTCATGGGCTTTTTAACCGGTAAAACCGCGATCATCACCGGCGCAGGCTACGCCGTTCTGAGCGACGGCCGCTGCGGCTCCATCGGCTACGGCATCGCCACCGCGTATGCCAAGGAGGGCGCGAACCTTGTCATCACCGGCCGCAACGTTCAGAAGCTGGAAAAGGCGAAGGAAGAGTTGGAGCGCCTGTACGGCATCAAGGTGCTGATCATGCAGGCCGACGTGAACGCCGGCGCGGACAACGAGGCCGTGGTGCAGGGCGTCATCGACGAGACGATGAAGACGTTCGGCCGCATCGACGTGCTCATCAACAACGCGCAGGCTTCCGCCTCCGGCGTACCCATCGCCGACCACACCACCGACCAGTTCAACCTGGCCATGTACTCCGGCCTGTACGCTACCTTCTATTATATGAAGGCGTGCTATCCGCACCTGAAGGAGACGAAGGGCTCCGTCATCAACTTCGCGTCCGGCGCGGGCCTGTTCGGCAACTACGGCCAGTGCTCGTATGCCGCCGCGAAGGAGGGCATCCGCGGCCTGACGCGCGTTGCCGCCAACGAGTGGGGCAAGGACGGCATCAACGTGAACATCGTGTGCCCGCTGGCCTGGACGGCGCAGCTGGAGCAGTTCGAGAAGGCATATCCCGATGCGTTCAAGGCGAACGTGCATATGCCGCCGGCCGGCCACTACGGCGACGCCGAGCTGGAGATCGGCCGCGTGTGCGTACAGCTGGCTTCTCCGGACTTCAAGTATATGAACGGCGAGACCCTCACGCTCGAGGGCGGCATGGGCCAGCGTCCGTAAGCGGTTTTGCCGCTTTTGCAGGCATCTGCCGGCACGAGGGCGCAGACAACACAAACCGATCAAAGCCGCCGCGCCGGGAAAACGCCCCGGCGCGGCGGCTTTTGCGCAAAACAGTTGCCAGATGCAATGGGGGTATAGTATAATATCCAATAATAACCAATCACGCAGGAATCCGGCGAGCAGGCCCGCCGTAAAATTTTCGATCCGGGAAAGGGAGCTTTTTTCAATGAACAGTAACATCAATGCCGTTTTGCAGAATATCGTCAGCACCGCGGCGATGGCGGCAAGCGAGGCGAGGACTGCCGTGCGCAGCGCAGGGAAGGCAGTTTTTGAAAAGTACGATAAGGTGAAGCTGAGCGTCGAGCTGCTGCGCCTGACGGAGGAGCAGGAGAACGTGTTCAGCGATATCGGCCGGATGCTGTTTTTGATGCATACGGGCGTGGTGACGGACACCGTGATGAGCGACGAGGGCGAAAAAACGCCGCAGCAGGTGATCGATGCGCTGCTCGTCAGCGCCGAGCAGCTGCAGCAGGAAATGGATGTGATCACAGACCGTTTGGCCGTGGAGGACGACGACGAGAGGATCTGCCCGGAATGCGGGCGTATCTGTGACGGGGGCGACGTATTCTGCGCGGTGTGCGGCACAAGGCTGGCCGAAGACCCGGTGCGGGAAGCAGAAGCCGGGCAGCCTGAGCAGGGCGCCGGGGAAGCGAATGCCGAACAGCCCGAACCGGCCGCGGGGAATGCGGAAAACGCGCCGGAACCGGAGGCTGCGCATGCCGACCCCGAGGCCGGGGCCGCACAGGATATGGCCGGGGAAAATGCCGGCGCGGCGCAGAATACGCCCGAGGCATAAGAGGGGGCATCGGGTATGATGGATCAGATTTACGCACTGCTGTGTTACTTTGTCATTTACGCGGTGCTGGGCTGGTGTCTTGAGGTATGCTTTTGCACGGTGAACACCGGGCAGCTCGTCAACCGCGGCTTTTTGAACGGCCCGGTGTGCCCCATCTACGGTTTCGGCATGGTGATCGTGATCATGGTGCTCACGCCGGTGGCGGATAACATTTTAGTGCTGTTTTTCTGCGGCGCACTGCTCACCAGTGCGCTGGAGCTCGTCACCGGCTGGGTGCTGAAAAAGCTGTTCCACACCTCGTGGTGGGATTACAGCGATGTGCCGTTCAATCTGGGCGGCTACATCTGCCTGAAATTCAGCATCGCGTGGGGTGTGGCGGCGGCGGCCGTGATGCGTGTGCTGCAGCCCATCGTCGCGGGGCTGGTGGAGGCCGTGCCGCATACGCTGGGCGTCGTGCTGCTGTGCGCCGCTCTCGCAGCCTTTGTGTGCGATCTCGTCGTGACAGTGAGCGGTATCATGAAGCTGAACCGCGATCTTGGCCGCATCGCCGGCGTGGCGCGCCTGCTGCATGCGGGCAGCGATAAGATCGCCGAGGGACTGGGCGGCACAGCGCTGGCCGTGGACGGCAAGCTGGACGAGACAAAGTTAGACGCTGCCGCGCGCATCGACATTGCAAAAGCCGAGATCATGGACCGGCGCAATCGGGTGGCCGACCGTTTGATGAAGGCGTTCCCCGGCATGCGCCCCGCCGAGTACGAGGCCATGCAGCAGCTGAAGAGCTGGCAGGCGGAGCGGAACGCCGGCCGGCGCTCTTAAAGGGGACGCTCATAAAAATAAGCCGCTGTGTCCACGGCTTTTCAAGGCCGCGCTTATTTCTGCCGTTTGCAAGTATGGCAAACGCACAAAATTTTCTCTGAAAGCTCAACGCGAAACACTTCACTCTAACCAAAAGGAGCCATTTTCAAATGAAAACTTCCCCGCTGAAGGGCATGCGCGATATCCTGCCGCGCGAGCAGCGCATCCGCGACTATGTGCAGGGCGAGATCCTGAAAACCTACCGCGCCGCCGGGTTCGAGCGCATCTCTACACCGATTCTGGAGGATATGGAAAATCTGGACAAAAGCGACGGCGGCGACAACCTGAACCTGATTTTTAAAGTGCTCAAGCGCGGCGACAAGCTGGAAAAAGCGCTGGCTGCCGGCAGCGAGGCGGCCCTTTCCGATATGGGCCTGCGGTACGATTTAACGCTGCCGCTCTCGCGCTACTACGCGGCCAACCGCGAGGCGCTGCCTGCACCGTTCAAGGTGATCCAAACCGACCGCGTCTACCGCGCCGAACGCCCGCAAAAAGGCCGCCTGCGCGAATTCGTGCAGTGCGACATCGATATTCTGGGTGACGAAAGCCCCAACGCCGAGGTGGAGCTGATCGACGTGACGGCGCGCGCGCTGCTCGCGATCGGATTTTCGGATTTTACCGTCAATATCAACGACCGGCGCCTGCTGCGCGGGATGCTGCAGAGCTTCGGCTTTGCGCCCGAGACGCTGGATTCCGTGTGCGTCAGCTTCGATAAGCTGGATAAAATCGGCGCAGGGGGCGTGGCGGCCGAGCTGACGGAAAAGCAGATGCCGTCCGGGGCCGTGCAGGCGCTGGCCGATTTTCTGCAAAAGGGCGCAGTCTCGCTGGATGATGTGGCCGCGCTGTGTGAGGATAAGAGCTTGGGCGATACATTGCGCTATGTGATCGGAACCGTCCAAAAGCTTTCCGGAGGGCGCTATGATATCGCCTACACACCATCGCTCGTGCGCGGGCAGGGCTACTATACGGGCATGGTGTTCGAGGTGACGTGCCCGGCGTTTGCGGGCGCTGTCGCGGGCGGCGGCCGCTACGACGAGATGGTGGGCAAGTTCATCGGCCAGCGCGTTCCGGCCGTGGGTTTTTCCATCGGGTTCGAGCGCATCTGCGCCATCCTGCTGGAGCAGGGCTTTGCCGTGCCGGACGAAAAGCCGCGCCTGGCACTGCTGTACGCGGCGGACGCCGATTTTGCCGAGGTGCTGCAAAAGGCCGGGGCGCTGCGCGCCGAATACGCCGTTACGGTGCTGGCGGCCGCCAAAAAGGTGGGCAAGCAGATCGACCGCCTGCAGCAAAACGGCTGTGCCGCCGTGTGTTTCGCGGAAAAGTTCCCGGAGGTGCGGCAGCTCTCCTGAGAAAACCGCAAGAAGGCGGCAGGAAGACAACAGGAAAACAGCAAAGTCCCGCCGGTATAGCGGGGGCATCAGACTATAGAAAAAGTCCGTTCCGGCAATCAAGCCGGAGCGGACTTTTTCGATAACAACCAGCCCCACAGGGCAGACATCCGCAAAGCCGGGGGTGGAGATGCACTGGTTTCATTGTCTTGTCAGCACCCCACCTGCCATTTTGCATACGCTGTCACAGAGCAGGTCAATATCCTCCCCATTGTGAGAGGACAGCAGAATGGTCTTGCCCTGCCCCTTCAGCTCCAACAGCAGGGCCCGAATGTCCTCCACGCCCTGTTCGTCCAAGCTGTTCAGCGGTTCATCCAGGATCAACAGTTCAGGGTCCTCCATGATAGCCTGGGCAATCCCCAGCCTCTGACGCATCCCCATAGAATATTTGGATACCCGCTTCCCCTTCGCGTTCCCCAGGCCCAGCAGTTCCATGCAGGCGTTCAGCCGCTCTTTGGAGGCCCGCCGGTTGACGGCCGCCAGAAGCTCCAGGTTTTTCAGGCCGCTGTAATAGGGAATAAAGCCCGGCGTCTCGATCAGCAGCCCCAGGTCCGGCGGGAAGTCTGCGTCCCGGCCTACTTGGTTCCCGTCCACCACGATCCGCCCGGCGGTGGGCCGGATGAAACCGCAGATGCACTTCATCAGCATGGTTTTCCCGCTGCCGTTGCGTCCGACGATGCCGTGGATGTGCCCCGCCTCAAACTGAACGGAAATGTCCCGCAGGATCTGGGCGGCGCCAATCGTCAGGCTGACATGTTCCACTGAAATGCTTGCCATATCAATCAAACTCCAACATAGAATCAAAGCTGCGCCGCCTTGCGGCCACGCAGGCCAGCAGGGTCATCAGGGTGGACCCCAGCAGGAAATAGAGGCCGCTCACCCAAAGGGGGCAGACCGGGGCACGGAAATAGGGATCGAAGTGTACCCAGGTCAAAGCATGGGCGCAGGGGAAGGCCCACATCCACGGGCTGTCCAAAATGACAAATCCGACGCCGATCAGGAACAGGGCGGCGTCAGCGGCGACGCCCAAAAATCTCACCCGAAGCATATTGGCGGCCAACAGGACCGCACCCAGCAGCACCAGACAGAGGAACAGCAGGAAAAAACTCCCGGCCACCGCCGCCCAGGGCCCCATTTGCCGGTACAGATTGCGGGGCAGGAGCACGGCAACGGCTTTCAGCGCGTCGTCCTCCAGGATGGCCGCATAGTCTGTTGCGACGGCGCTCCATCCCGGACCAGTGACAGGCGCGTAGGGCAGGGAGCACAGCGCCGTCCCCACCAGAACCACGCCCAGGTAGGTGGCCGCCGCCATACATAGGTGCAGCAGTTCCCCCAGCACCCAGTTGAGCCGCCCTACCCGGCAGAGTTGGAGCAGAAAGCCCCGGTCCATCCGAGGAAAATCAGCCATCAGAACCAGGAATCCAACGGGCAGGATCAGCAGGATCAGCGTAGAATTGCACAGAGCGGCCAGGGGCTCCAGCAGGTGGAACCGGGCCCCGATCTGCCCGCCCGCCTGGGCCAGCGGCTGAATGACCATTGTGTGGATGAGGGCCAGCAGCACAAGGAGAATGGACATCCGGGGGTTGGACAGCCAGAGAGAATATTCCATTCCGGCGTGGACAATGATTTTTCGCATCCTCATGCCCCCTGATCCAGGCGCCGGGCCATGCACAGCCGCAGCAGGCCCAGCACCAGCGCCGCTCCGCTGCCCCACAGGGCCAGCCGCCAGGTCTGGTGTCCGGAAAAGCACTGAAATACCGAAGTGGGGTAAAGCATCATCACCTGAAAGGACCGCTCCAGGTCCCCGCAGTCAAACAGACGGTTGGAGAGGGTGTCCAGGGAATTGCAGTAGACATAGAACAGGGCGAAGCCGGCGCAGAGGATGAAACAGGCGTTTTTGCTCACGCCTGCCAGCAGCATCGGAAGGAGTATCGCCACCATACCGAAAAAGAACGCGCCCGCCAGCTGGGACAGGATACCGCTCCAGACCGGAGCCGCCAGCCATTGGGCGGCCTCCGGTGTCAGGCCGGGAAACAGGGCCCAACAGCACAGGCCGTACAGCCCATAGCCCGCTATGACCACCAGCCCTCCGGAGAGCAGCGCGGACAGCCCGAAACTGAGACAGCGCCGGGTCCCGCCGCACCGGGGGATCAGGAGGCGGAGATAACCGCCGCTTTGCTCCCGGCAGAAGCTGGGAATGGACGGGAGAGCGGCCAGGATAGGGGCGAACATCAGGTTATAGGGGCCGATCCCCGCCAGGAACAGGTGGTAACCGGAAAGGAGGAACCGGCCGCTGATCTCCTCCGCCGGGTGGAACAGGGCCAGCTCTAAAACGGTAATGCTGCGGCCGGCCTCCGCATAGCCCTCGGCGGTAAAGCACAGCGTCCCGAAGAGCAGCGCCGCCGCAAGAAAATTTACATGGACCACCGCCCGGTACAGGTCGGTTTTCAGCAGACGAAAAAATTTCATGCTGTTCACCCCGCCTGGTTGTCCAGAATCTGAATGTCTCCCGTCAGGCAGTTCACATAGAAGATCAGTTCCCGCTCCTGCCGGTCTTTGGCGTAGAAGGCCCAATAGGGGGTTGCGTCGTAGAGGTCGTAGCTGGTGCGGTAACGCTGCACTACGCCCCGGTCGGGCAGGCGCTCCCGCGTCCCCTGGTCCACAAAGCGGTACGTCTCCTCCGGCTGGTCGGAGCCGGTGATGCTGAGCCGGTATTCCAGGGCCACGTCTTTGATTTCCTGCGCACCGTAGCCGCAGAGGGCTTCACTGAGTAGATCGCAGGCGCTGGACAGGGAGACGATCTCTTTGCAGACCGTTCCCTGGTCGTACAGTTCCACCGTGCCATGGCCGCCGCCGAAGAAGTCCAGGCTTCCATTGAGGGTCATGCAGGCGGTGACGGAGCGCAGTTCCACGTCGCCGGTCCAGCCGTTTTTCTCGCTGGGGCCGGGGAGGGTGAAGATGGACGAATCCGGGTAGCGCCGGGCCACATCGGAGATGGGAACCCCGTTCCAGCAGGTCTGAAAGACCACCTGGGCAAACTCCTCCCCGGCATCGCCGGTACAGAGATACAGGTACTTGGGCCGCAGCGTGACCTGGAGGCCGGTTTGTGCCAGCCAATCGGACCCAAAGGCTTCCGCCTGTTCCACAAGGGGGTCGTTCCCCTCCAAATCATCCACGCCGATGTGATAGCTGCGATCCAGCAGGTCGGGGTCATGGGAGAAATGAGCCCAGCCCTTGTCCCGGGCGTACATCACGGTCCCGGTACACCACACCGCCGCATACCACCCGTTGCCGTCCTCCCCGGTCTGGTCAAAGATGGAGGAGAAGGCGTAAGCATAGGTGTCATCCCAGACAGATACAGATCGGTCATCCCAGATCTCCCCGGGGATCCACCAGCGCATCAGCTTGTCCCCGTGCTCCAGGTCAAAACAGCCCACCTCCCGGAGGGTACAGCGGGACAGATCCTCCGGCACATAAACGGAGAGTTGATCCGGCTGGAAGGTCAGATTTTCATAGGTTCCCGGTGTGAAGNGGGCGGCCTCCTCCNCCGCCTGGGCCAGCGGAGTCAGATCAGGACCGGCCCCCGGCCCGCAGGCGGCCAGGGACAGCATGACCAATGCCAGCAGCCCAAAGCANCCTTTTTTCATGGTCAGCCTCCTCTCGCGGACAGGCCCATCCCATAGAAGGAATCCAGGATCAGCANCAGCCGCTGAAGGTCCGCCGGGGAACGGGTNTAGTCCTTNATNNTGGCTTTGGGNNTCCAANTTGTGCCGTTGGNCCTGTTGTACTCCTCNACCAAACTGGGCAGGACCGTCTCGTTTACGCCGTCCAGCCACATCCCGGCGGTGACCGTTCTGGATGGGGCTGAATGATCTTCCGGAACAGGGTGGGTGAACAGGGACGCCTCCAGATTATCCACCAGTGCCAGGGACAGCAAATTGTAGCAGGTGACCATGTTGAGCTGTTCGTCGTTGAGCCGGTTGGCAAATTCCAGAGTGCATCCATAGGGATGTTTGCCGGTTTCCAGGCTGAGCGTATAGCTGCCCAGCCGGTCGGAGAGACGCAGAAGCTCCGCGATTCGGGCCAGGGCGGTTGGATTGCCGCAGTAGGGCGCTTTGGCGTTCCACAGCTCCAGGGCCAGCGGGGAGATCATTACGCCGTCCTGCCACAGCAACCGTCCGGAGACGCCGCCCAGCCACACCTCCTGCACCCCCTCCAAGGGGACCTCCACACAGCCGGACCCACTGGGGAACAGAGGTGACACCAGTACATCCCGGGCGTAGATGGAGGCGACCCCGTTCTCCGTCTCTACCCGCCAACCGTGGAGAGCGTCTGAGGACCACACCGNCATCAGGGACAGCCGGAGCACATCCTTCTCCTCCACCGCCTCCGTAACGGCTACGTTTTGGGGCTGGATGGGCGTGCCAATGATGAACAGCTTTGCCAGCAGGGCGGCGGCCAGAACGAGCACGGTACATCCCACTGCGGCAATGATCTTTCGGTTGGTGCGCGTTTTCACACGTTTCAGATANTCCACCTCNCGGGTCTGCTTCTCCGCCTCCGGNTCCGGTTCCCCCATAGACGCCAGCACAGCGGNGCAGGAAGGGCAGCCGGCCAGATGCCGGTCTACCGCCTGCNNGGATTCTNNGCACAAAAGGCCGTCTACATAGTTGGGCAGCAGGTCGCGGACCACGCCGCAGGTNAAATCATTTTTCATCCTNTGCACCTCCATTTCTCAGTTTTTCCTTGCTTCGGTAAAAAGTCACTCTGGCCCAGTTCTCNGTTTTTCCCAGCACGTCTCCGATCTCCCGGAAACTGAGATCGCCAAANGCCCGGAGGTAGACTACCTCCCGCTGGGGCTCCGGCAGCTGNTGGATCAGCCTCAGAAGGGCAAGCCGTCCTTCCTGCTCCAGCAGCCCCTCCTCCGCCGAGGGAACGGGGGATTCCGGCGCCGCCTCCAGCGGAACAGGGTCCTGCCGGTGTTTCCGCAGATGCNGNTACCACAGGTGCTTGGCGATNTGACACAGCCAGACCGACAGCTTGCAGGAGCCGTCGAAGCGGCCAATGGAGCGCACCGCCTGATAAAAGGTCTCCTGGGTCAGCTCCTCCGACAAGTCCGGGTCATGGCACTGGGCCAGGAGGAATTTATAGACGGTTTGGGCATGATCGCGGTAGACGGCATCCATATCGTCCATNAAAATCCCTCCTTTNGCCCTATATATCCCGCCGGACGGTCATTCGTTACAGCCAGAACAAAATTTTCCGGGATCACAAGATAATNTTTTATCCCGTTGTGCAAGCNGTGGGACAGACGCGCAGGACGCAGCCCGAATGATGAAATGAAATACCCCCGCCGGGATGGCGGGGGCTTGAGACTGTCNACTTTGTCGACAGTCTCCTAAGGGACACCAAACGCTTTGTGCTCCGCTTCGCTACGCAGTCGCTTATTGGTTTCCCTCAGTATTCCTTTGCTCCGGCCTAAGAGCCGCCGCTTTGCGGCGGTTGGCCTATGCACGCGCCTGCGGGCGCAGTCCGGCGAAAAAACAGCCAATTTTGCGCGCTGCGCACACAAAATTGACTGTTTTTTCTGTAGAGGTGTTTTCATTCCCAGTACATGCCCGTGAATGAAAACGAGTTTTTTATCTTTTTCGACAGGCTGAGGCCAGGATGGCCGGGGCTTTTGCATGATGGAAGAATCAGCGGTACGCCTTACTCCACCGTGAAGTTGGCCGAGTAGAAATCGCCCGTCTTATCGTTGCCGCTTGCGTCGGTGTATTCCTCCAGATAAACAAGCGAGAACTCGGTCTGATCGGCCGGAACCTCGTACAGCATATCGTAAGTAGCCGTTTTCTTATCTTCCAGTTTCCATTCCAGCGGCATCATCTTGTCGTTGAACGCATCCACGTTCCACGCCCAGTCATCATCGCCGGAGCCCCACTGAAGCTGAAAATCGGTGTCGTACATGGGCAGCGTGCTGCCGAAATCGTTCTTTACGCTCACGCTCAGAACGATCAGCTTGTTGCCGTCCGCCGGCGTATAACCGTCGTATTCCGTCGCGCTCTCGGCCGAAACCACGGTGTAATCGAAGAACATCGTATCAAACGTGCGGCCGATGTCGCCGTCCGTCCCGCCGCCCTGCGTGTTGTTCGAGCATGCGGCAAACGCCAGCGCCAGCATCAGCACCGCCAGAACGACCGAGCATTTTTTCAGAAATGTTTTCAAAGAAATCTTCCTCCAATCTAAAATCAAACCAATTTTTGCCTGATAGAGACGTAATGCTATTATACAAAATCCCGTTCAAAAATGCAAGAGCATGTGCCAGATCCGGCGAAAAATGTGTGAAAATATCGTTTGCAGGGGCGCTTTGCTTTGCCGGAAGCGCTGTCTTGCTCCTTGCGGAAAACACTGCCGAGGCCCTGCCCAAAGCACTTCCCGCGCGTTGCCGAAAGTTCTGTCTGTGCTTTGCCCGAAGTTCGCGCTTGACTTCCCGCGCCGGGTATTCTATAATGTACGGGTACCCGCAAAACGGCGGCGCCGGCCATGAGCGGGAAAGACGCATACAGACGGCGGGGTGTAGCGCAGTTGGTAGCGCGCCTGCTTTGGGAGCAGGATGCCGGGAGTTCGAGTCTCCCCACTCCGACCATATTTGAAAACCGCCGCGGGCAAAGCTTGCGGCGGTTTTTGCTGTTTGATCAAGCTTTTTGTCAATCTGCCCACAGGGCAGGGGGAGGGCAGAAACAATCTCCGCGCGCAGAATCGCCTTTGGGCCGTCCCGGAGCCCGTTTTGACGCCTGTCTTTGAAAACATTTCGACACGCGTCTCAAAGCGTACGCAGGGCGCGTCTTTGGCACGCCTTTGAAAAACGGGTCTTGACAAACCCTGCCCGTTTCGGGTATAGTAATAAAAAGCCTTGGGGCCGCCGAAAGGCGCGCCCGCCGGCCTGCTCTTTTTGGGGCATGGCAATTTGATAAAGAATCTGCAAATGCGATGAAAAGGAACGCGCATCCCGCGCCGCGCCGCAGAGAGCTGTTGTTGGGAAGATTTGAGCCGATGATCTGATCGATGGGCCCAGGATTCCCTTGGGTGGGAAACAGCGCCGGGGGGAATGCGCACTGGCCTTGGAGCAGCAGGCTGAACCGTCCGTATTGGGTTCCATTTGGGTCAACTGGGACAAAGTAGGCTGTGCCGGAATTGACACCGTTATCCTGTCAGGCTGTTCGCCATTTTGGGCAAACGCAGGCTGTCCCCATCCACGCGGGGCAGGCTGGGCGTGCGCATTTTGGCTGACGGCGCAAAGCGGCCGGGCAATGCCCGGCAACAAGAGTGGTACCGCGAAGCATTGGATGCTCCGTCTCTTGGCCAAACGGCCGGGAGACGGGGCTTTTTTATTCAATTCATAATTCATAATCAAAACCCAAAATGCCACGGGGTTTTCCGCACCTGGTTTCCGCTCCCCAATGATGAGTTATGAATGAAAAAGGATTATGAATTAAAAAAGGAGTTTGATCCATCATGATGCAGCCCAACAAGTACAAGCCCGGATACTACCCCGCGCCCGCGTGCGAGATGCGCTGGGCGAAAAAAGACCATATCGAAGCGCCGCCCATCTGGTGCAGCGTCGATCTGCGCGACGGCAACCAGAGCCTGATCGTGCCGATGAGCCTCGAAGAAAAACTGGATTTCTTCGGCTTCCTCGTGAAGTTAGGCTTTAAAGAGATCGAGGTGGGCTTCCCCGCCGCGAGCGAAACGGAGTACGAATTTTTGCGTGCGCTCATTGAACAAAACCTGATTCCGGACGACGTGACGGTGCAGGTGCTCACGCAGTGCCGCGACCACATCATCCGCAAAACGTTCGACGCGCTGAAGGGCGCGCCCAGCGCGGTGGTGCATTTCTATAATTCCACGAGCGTTGCCCAGCGCGAACAGGTGTTCAAAAAATCGAAGGATGAAATCAAAAAGATCGCCACCGACGGCGCGGCGCTCGTCAAGCAGCTGGCGAGCGAGTATGAGGGCAATTTCCGCTTTGAATACAGCCCCGAGAGCTTTACGGGCACCGAGCCGGAATACGCGCTCGAGGTGTGCAACGCCGTGCTGGATATCTTAGAGCCGACGGCCGAAAAGCCCGTGATCATCAACCTGCCCGTCACCGTCGCGATGAGCATGAGCCACGTCTACGCGAACCAGATCGAATACATGAGCGATCATCTGAAATACCGCGAAAATGTCATTTTAAGCCTGCACCCGCACAACGACCGCGGCTGCGGCGTGGCCGATACCGAGCTGGGCCTGCTGGCCGGCGCCGACCGCGTGGAAGGCACGCTGTTCGGCAACGGCGAGCGCACGGGCAACGTGGATATCGTCACATTGGCGATGAACATGTACAGCCATGGCGTCGATCCGAAGTTGGATTTCTCCGATATGCCGTCCGTCGTGGCCGAATACGAAAAAGTCACGCGCATGCACGTCTACGAGCGCGCGCCGTACGCGGGCGCGCTGGTGTTCGCGGCGTTCAGCGGCAGCCATCAGGACGCCATCGCCAAGGGCATGAAGTGGCGCGAGGAGAAAAACCTCTACGAGTGGACGGTGCCCTATCTGCCCATCGACCCGCATGACGTCGGCCGCGAGTACGAGACGGACGTCATCCGCATCAACAGCCAGTCCGGCAAGGGCGGCATCGGGTACGTTCTGGAGCAGAACTACGGTTACGACCTGCCGCCCAAAATGCGCGAGGCGCTGGGCTACGCCGTCAAGGGCGTCAGCGACCATCTGCACAAGGAACTCGCCCCGAAGGACGTATTCGGCGTCTTTGAGGACGAATATCTGAACAAGGAAGCGCCGTTCGCCATCCCTGAGGCGCACTATATCCAGAAGGACGGCATCTATGCGATGGTCACCGCCGTGGAGGACGATATCACGCTGGAATACACCGGCAAGGGCAACGGCCGCTTCGACGCTGTGGCAAACGCCGTGCGCAGCGGCAGCGGGCGCGATTTCACGGTGCTCACATACAAGGAGCACGCGCTCGAGGCCGGATCCACCAGCCACGCGGTGGCGTATGTGGGCCTGCAGTGGGCCGACGGCGCCGTCAGCTGGGGCGCGGGCCAGCACCCCGATATCATGATGGCGAGCATCAAGGCGCTGGCGAGCGCGATCAACAACCACCCGGAGAACCGCCAGAAGTGAGGCGGTGCGGCAAGGGAAGGGTGTAATGGCCGCGGTACCGCAACAAAAATAACGACATCCCTGCTTCGCCCGGCAGCATCATCCGCCGTCCGGCGCGGGGACGCCGCAGCAGAAGTACAGAGAAAACCAGAAAGAAAGGAACAACCAACCATGGGCATGACTATGACGCAAAAAATCCTGGCGGCGCATGCGGGGCTCGATTCCGTTGTACCCGGCCAGCTGATTATGGCAAAATTAGATATGGTGCTGGGCAACGACATCACCAGCCCCGTTGCCATCAACGAATTTGAAAAGGCGGGCTTTGATTCCGTCTTTGATAAAACCAGGATCAGCCTTGTGATGGACCACTTTGTGCCGAATAAGGACATCAAGGCCGCGCAGCAGGCAAAGCAAAGCCGCATGTTCGCCGATAAATATGATATTTTAAATTTCTACGATGTAGGCGAAATGGGCGTGGAGCACGCGCTGCTGCCCGAGAAAGGTCTTGTGGCCGCGGGCGACTGCGTGATCGGCGCGGACAGCCACACCTGCACCTACGGCGCGCTGGGCGCGTTTTCCACGGGCGTGGGCAGCACCGATATGGCCGCCGGCATGGCCACCGGGCAGTGCTGGTTCAAGGTGCCCTCCGCCATCCGGTTTGAATTAAAGGGTGCGCTGCAGGGCCACGCCGCGGGAAAAGACGTGATTTTGCACATCATCGGCAAAATCGGCGTGGATGGCGCGCTCTATAAGAGCATGGAGTTCGGGGGGCCGGGCCTTGCGAGCCTTTCGATGGACGACCGCCTGTGCATGGCGAACATGGCCATTGAGGCCGGCGCGAAAAACGGCATCTTTGAAGTGGACGGGATTACGCGCGCGTACATGGACGGCCGCGCGCAGCACGCCTATACCGTCTACGCGCCCGACGCGGACGCGGAGTATGAACAGGTGATTGAGATCGACCTCTCCGCCATCCGTCCCACCGTCGCGTTCCCGCACCTGCCCGAAAACGCGAAGACCATCGACGAGGCCGCCGCGGCGGATATCGCCATCGATCAGGTGGTGATCGGCAGCTGCACGAACGGCCGCCTCTCCGATATGGCCGCCGCTGCCGCGATTCTCAAGGGCAAAAAGGTCGCGAAGCGCGTGCGCGCGATCGTCATTCCCGCCACGCAGCAGGTGTACCGCGACTGCATCCGGCTTGGCTATACGGAAATCTTCCTTGACGCGGGCTGCGTCGTCAGCACGCCGACGTGCGGGCCGTGCCTCGGCGGCTATATGGGCGTTCTGGCCGAGGGCGAGCGCTGCGTCTCCACCACAAACCGCAACTTTGTCGGCCGCATGGGCCACACCTCCAGCGAGGTGTATCTGGCCAGCCCCGCCGTCGCGGCGGCCAGCGCCGTCGCGGGCAGGATCGCCGATCCCGGCAGGGTCACCGGCCCGGATGCGATCGCACAGTGAATCAGGCTGAATCAAGCAGGGAGGAAAACAACATGGTACAGGGTAAGGTACACAAATACGCCGACAACGTCGATACCGACGTGATCATCCCCGCGCGCTATCTGAACACGGCCAGCCATAAGGAGCTGGCGGCGCACTGCATGGAGGACATCGACAAAGACTTTGTGAAGAACGTGCAGCCCGGCGACATCATCGCCGCGGGCTGGAACTTCGGCTGCGGCTCTTCGCGCGAGCACGCGCCCATCGCCATCAAGGAGAGCGGCGTGGCTTGCGTAATCGCAAAATCGTTCGCGCGCATCTTCTACCGCAACGCCATCAACATCGGCCTGCCCATCTTCGAGTGCGAGGCCGCGGGCGACGCCATCGCAAACGGCGACGAGGTAAGCGTCGATTACGACACCGGCGTGATCACGAACCTGACGAAAAACGAGACGTATCAGGCCCAGCCGCTGCCGGAGTTCATTCAGAATATCGTGAACAAGGGCGGGCTGCTGAAGGCAATTCATAATTCATAATTCATGCGGTGTCGTCCAAATCTTTGATTTGGGTAACGACACCCATGCAAGGGACGCCCGTGAATCGTGCGCGCAATGCGCGTGCGATGAACGGCTGCGGCCCACTGCAAATTCATAATGATGATCCCGCCGGGCGCGCTGGCGGAAGAAATGAAAATTCTGGAGGAACACTTATGCGCAAACGCATTGCAGTTTTGAAGGGGGACGGCATCGGGCCGGAGATCGTCGGCGAAACGCTGAAGGTTTTGGAAGCCGTCGCCGAACAGTACGGCCATCACTTTGCCTATAACTTTCTGGATATCGGCGGCGCCGCCATTGATAAAACCGGCGTGCCCCTGCCGCAGGAGACGATCGACGGCTGCCTCGAGGCCGACAGCACGCTGCTTGGCGCCGTCGGCGGCCCGAAGTGGGACAACGTTCCCGGCGACCGCCGGCCGGAAAAGGGCCTTCTGGGCATCCGCAGCGCGATGGGCCTCTTTGCCAACCTGCGCCCGGCAAAGCTGTTTCCCCAATTGGCCGATGCCAGCCCCCTGCGCGCGGACATCGTGGCGCGCGGCATCGACTTCCTCGTGGTGCGCGAGCTGATCGGCGGGGTGTATTTCGGTGGGCACAAGACCGAAACCGTGAACGGCGAGCGCGTGGCAACGGACGTGATGCCCTATGCCGAGCACGAAATCGAGCGCATTCTGCGCGTCGGCTTTGAGACGGCGGCAAAGCGCCGCAGCCGCCTCACGGTGGTGGACAAGGCCAACGTGCTGGATACCAGCCGCCTGTGGCGCGCCGTGGCTGCGCGCGTGGCGGCGGATTACCCGGACATCGCGCTGAACTATATGTATGTGGACAACGCCTCGATGCAGATCGTCAAAGACCCCGCGCAGTTCGACGTGATTGTGACGGAGAACATGTTCGGCGACATCCTCTCGGACGAGGCCAGCATGATCACGGGCAGCATCGGCATGATCCCCTCGGCCAGCCTCGGCGAGGGCACGCGCGGCCTGTATGAGCCCATCCACGGCAGCGCACCGGACATCGCCGGGCAGGATAAGGCAAACCCCATTGGCACGATTCTCTCGGCCGCGATGATGCTGAAATATTCGTTCGGCCTGGCCAAAGAGAGCGAGGCTGTCGAGGCCGCTGTCAACAAGGTGCTGGAACAGGGCCTGCGCACCGGCGACATGATGAGCGGGGGCTGCACGCTCGTCGGCTGCCGCGCCATGGGCGACGCCATCTGCGCGGCCATCGGCTGAAGCAAGGCATCCGTCCCGCCCGGCACGCGGGCGTTCCCTGGGCGGAAAGACAAACGCCGCCCCGCCCGATGCAGCAAACGTTCCCCGGGGCAAAAGCGACAGGCCGCATTTTGTCGGAAAATGCGGCCTTTTTTGCATATTTTCCAAACAAAATGTCGAAATTGCTTCTGCATGAAAATTTGTTCTGCTTTTTTCCCGATTCTATGATATACTATAGGTGGAAATTCCCTTTCGCCCACATCACCCTTGCCCCGCGGCGCGCAGGTGTTTTGTGCGTACCCGCCCGGCAGCAAAAATGAATAAGGAGTGTGCTTTCGCCATGGTGCGCACAAAATCCACCGCAAAGGAATTTTTCAATTTCAGTGAACGCCTTGCCGACCTTGCCCTTATCGCCGTTCCCGGCGCCGAGGAGCTCACGAAAAAAATCAACCGCCATCTGCTGCGCTGGGCCGAGGAAGCCGGCACGGAGGTGGAGACGTTCATCATCGGCAGCGAATGCCCGCGCTTTTCCTCCGGCGACGGCAAGGGGCTTATCCGTTCCACCGTGCGCGGCGATGACATTTACTTTGTGGTGGATGTGGGCAATTACAGCGAAACGTACAATATTTTCGGCCATCAGAACTATATGTCGCCGGACGATCATTTCCAGAACCTCAAGCGCCTCATTCAGGCCGTCAGCGGCAAGGCCACGCGCATGAGCGTGATCATGCCGCTGCTCTACGGCAGCCGCCAGCACCGCCGCGCGTACCGCGAAAGCCTCGACTGCGCCGTCGCGCTGCAGGAGCTGCACGCGATGGGCATCAGCAACATTGTCACGTTCGACGCGCACGACCCGCGCATGCAGAACGCCGTGCCGATGCTGAGCCTTGATAATGTGATGCCCACCTATCAGGTGCTGAAGACGCTGCTGCGCAGCGTGCCGGATATCCACATGGATCCCGCGCATTTTATGGTCGTGAGCCCGGACGAGGGCGCGATGAACCGCAACATGTATTATTCCTCGGCGCTGGGCGTCAACCTGGGCATGTTCTACAAGCGCCGCGATTATTCGCGCGTCGTCAACGGCCGCAACCCCATCGTCGCGCACGAGTATCTGGGCGAGAGCGTAGAGGGCAAGGATATTTTCGTCGTGGACGACATCATCTCCTCGGGCGAGAGCATGCTGGACATCGCCTATTCGCTGAAAAAGCGCGGCGCGAAGCGCATCTTTGCCAATGCCACTTACGCGATCTTCACCAACGGGCTGGATCTGTTCGACAAGGCCTATGCCGACGGCGTAATCGCCGGTGTATTCGGCACCAACCTTACCTACCGCACGCCGGAGCTGCTGGCCCGCGAATGGTTCCACGAGGTGGACGTCTCCAAGTACATCGCCTATTTCGTCGCCGCGCTGAACCACGACCTCTCGGTGAGCGATATCATCGACCCGCACCAGAAGATCAAAACCCTGCTGGAAAAAACCGGACAAGCCCGGTAAGCTTGGCCCGATAAAGCATGGCCCCTATACCGCCAAGCACCGGCCTCCCGCTCCGCAATCGCGCCGGCAACCGGTAATGCGCCGGCAACCAATAAAAAGAACGCCTGCGGCCCACACCGCAGGCGTTTTATCCCATCAAAAAGCCCACTTTGGAGCGTGCGTCCGAAGCGGGCTTTTTATGATCCGTTGTTTTTGTTTCCCGGGGAGAGCGTTTCGGGGAGCTTTTCACAGGAAGCTTTTGCCGCGCTCAGGCATAGGTAAACCCGCTCGATTCGCAAAGCGGTTTTTCCAGCAGATCCGGGTTTTCGAAAATATGCTTGATCAGCTTCAGGCTGCGCGCGAAATAGAAGCCGTCCGCGATGCGCTCATCGAGCGTCGCGCCGATGTCGACGACGTCGCGGATCTCCTTGTGGCCGTCCGGCATGCAGATTTCCTCCTTGTGCAGCGTGCCGATTGTGATCATGATGCTGTTGGTGCCGTAGTTGTTCAGATGGTGGTACACGGCCGGGCATTTGATGCTGCCGAGGTTGCTGCACAGGATTGTCGTGTAGTTCGGGTCGCCCTCGGTGAGAAAATCGGGGTTAAGCCCCCAGAAATCGAGCCAGCGGATGATGCGGACGACCAGCATCAGCAGCGGCCGCGGGATCTTTGCAAACGAATCCAGCATTGCGTCCACGCCGCCCGTGGAATGCTCCGATTTGCGCGTCTCGCGCACATCGCCCACGATCTTGCGGCTTATTTCCTCGATCGTGTCGGCGTCCTGCGGCACCAGCACCATCAGCGCCTCTTCGGCGTGGTCGGTAAACCGGCGCTTGCACACAAAGCTGAGGCTGATCTCGCTGCGCTCGTACATCCGGCGCCCCTGGATGAAGCGGTTCATCAGCGGGCGCTCGCGCACCATGCGCGAAAGGCCCGTGATCGCGCAGTGGAACAGCGTGATCTTATCCGCCCGGCCCTTGTTTTTCTCTTCCAGATACCGCACCAACTGTGTGGCGTCGATCACGTCGTGCAGATACACCTCGTTATCGGTGCGGTTCGGCATCAAATGCGCCATGATCGATTGCAGGCCGGGCGTGTCCTTCACCCAGCGTCCGTCCTTGCGGTCTCCCCACCGTCTTTTTGCGTCTCCCATCAGCAATTCCCCCTCGGCGCCGGTTTCGCATCTATCCGCGTACCGCTCGCCCGTACTTTTCCCGTCTCTCGTCTGACAGAACCCAATTTCCTGACGGGCGTCCGCCTGTCCGTGAAATTCGGAGATTCCCTAAAATCCGGCGATGCAAACCTGCGCACATCCAAATATAAAACAGCTTCCTCAACTGCACTTCCGGTTTCCTTCCTCTTCCAAAATCCGGTAGGCCACCTTGCCCACCAGCGTTTTGGGCAGTTCTGTTCGGAACTCGATCTCGCGCGGCAGGGCATAGCGGGCGACATGGTTCTGCAAATGCTCCATGATGCGCTTTTTGCAGTCCTCGTCCGGCGTTACGCCGTCCCGCAGTACGATATAGGCCTTCACGCGCTGCATACGCTTGGGGTCCTTGAGGCCGACCACGCAGCTGTAGGATACATCGGGGTGCGCGTCGATCACATTTTCGAGCTGGCCCGGGTAAACATTGTACCCGTTTGTCACGATCATCCGTTTCAGCCGGCGCACGTAATAGACGTAGCCGTCCGCATCCATGCGGCCGATGTCGCCAGTGTAAAGCCAGGTTTTGCCGTCGCTCTGTGTTTGCAGCGTGTGCGCGGTCTCCTCCGGGTTATCCAGATACCCCAGCATCAGCGTCGGGCCCGTGAGGATGATCTCGCCCTCCTCGCCGCAGGGCACATCCCGGTCGGTTCCCGGCTCCACGATGCGGTAGACCGTGTCCGGGAACGGCAGGCCGATGCTGCCCGCCCGGAACGTGTCGCGCGGCGTTAGGCAGCTGGCCGTGACGCATTCCGTCAGGCCGTAGCCCTCGCGCACCTGAATGTTTGCGTGGTGCTCTTTCAAAAAGATATCGATCTTCTTTTTCAGCTCGACGGAAAGGGAATCGCCGCCGCAGAACATGCCGTGCAAAAAGCTCAGATCGGCGCCGTCCAGCTCCGGCAGGTGCAAAAGCGCCTCAAAGATGGTGGGCACGCCCGCGATAAAATTGGGCTTCTTTTTCAAGAGCGCCTTGGCATAGGTTTTGTTGTTGAAATCCGGCATCAGAACGCAGCACGCGCCGTGGATGAGCACCGCGTGCAGGTTCATGCCGAGGCCAAAGCCATGGAAGCAGGGCATGCAGCTGAGCATTTTGAGGCCGCAGCGGAATTCCTCGCCGATGCTCTCCCGCGCCTGCATGGCGCAGGCGTTGAAATTGAGGTCTGAAAGGCAGATGCCCTTCGGCGTGCCGGTGGTGCCGCCGCTGTAGAGGATGACGGCGGTCTTTTTCGGGTCATACTGCGGCGCGGGCAGGGAAACATCCTCCCGGCCGGTTTTCAAAAAGTTTTTCCACAAAACGGCGTGCGCCGTGTTCGGAAATTTCAGATAATCCTTTCCCTTTGCCGCAATGTAGGCAAGCTTTAAAAACGGGTTCAGCTCGTCCTGAATGCGGGCGACCAGCACGGTGACAGGGTGTTTGACATCGGCAAGCGCCTGCTCCACCTTTTCGTAAAACAGGTCCGGCACAAGGATCATTTTGCTTTTGGAAATATTCAGAAAAAACGAGATCTCGCTGCGGGCCGAAAGCGGATGCACCATGTTCGCCACCGCGCCGATGCGGTTCAGCGCGTAAAAGCAATCGAGCGCCTGCGGGACGTTCGGCATGCAGACGGTCACCGCGTCGCCGCTTCGGATGCCCGCCTGCCAGAATGCCCGCGCCGCCCGCTCGATGCGCGCGCGGAACGCCTCGTAAGAGGTTTTGCGGCCGTAGAATTCATAAGCCGGCTCGGCGGGGTATTTATCCGCCATCCGGCTCACCATCTGGAACATGGTAAGCTTTGGATATTCCAAATGTTTTTTCGGCTGGTATTCTTCCATAAGAAGCATTTCTCCTTCACACACTGCATTCCTATTCTATGCCTGCCTGTGCCTTTCTATGGCGATTTTCAGAAAGCGCCGGCCCGACAGACAGGCCTGATTTGCCGCAAAAATGCGCCCGGGAACCGACCCGGCGCCCGCGCCAAAGCGCCCGGAGACAAACGAAGCTCCCGGCAACCGAAACTCCCAGCAATCGAAACCTTATGCAAACGAAATGATCTTCGTTACGAACGCCGCAGAGGTATCCGTGCCGGTGATCGAACCGACATAGTAGATCTCGACCTCGGCCTCCTCCACGATGCGGCCCGTGACGTCGGCGGTCTCGCGCATGAACGAAAGCCGCGTGCCGTCGGCAGTCTGGATCGTAACGGAGCTGGTGGAGGCGTCCACGATCACACCGCGCACCACCTGCTCGCCGTCCTTTGCATCAATGCCCTGCGCCGTTTCGGGCGCTCCGGCACCCTCGGCCGGAGCGGCCGGCGCGGCTGAAGCGGCCCCGGGATCAGGCACGGGATCGGCGCCGGGCCCGGGCACAGACGCCGCATCGCTCTGCGCCGCATCGCCTGCGGGGCCGGCCGCCGCCGGAACGCTCGCGGCAACGGGTACGGAAGAGGCGGCCGGCACGGGGCGCTGGTCCGCCACCGGCGCCTGCGCGGGTGTTCCCACGGGCTCGGGTTCCGGCAGGGACGCCGGTTCCTCCGCTGTTTGGAAAATTCCCAAAACTGCCGCAATCGCCGCAATCAGCAGCAGTGTCAGGATAAAGCTCCACATCACGGGAGAGGAGCGCTGTTTCCGGTTGTGTTTTCTTGCCATTTTCATTTCTCCTTACGCGGAAAGGCGCATCCGGCAAAACGGATACGCCATTCCTTTGATTGGGGAATCCCTGCACCGGATCCCGGGCGCCGGCCTGCTTGCCAAAGCCCGAAGGCCAAAGCCCGGGGCCCAAAGCAAAGATTCCATGATTTTTTGAGCGTCCCGGTCAAACGCTTATTTCAGCGTCGTGCCCGGATAGTAGTGGGCCAGAATCTGCTGGTAGTTCCAGTTCTGCTTTGCATAGGCAAGCGCGCCGTACTGGCTCATGCCCACGCAGTGGCCGTTGCCGTCCGTCGTGAACACCCAGCTGTCGTTCGCGGCCTGGTATGTGAAGCTGAACTTCGGCGAATACAGGCCCCAGCAGTTTTCGTAAAAGCGGCCGCCGCCCACCGTCTGGCCGCACACCTTGATACTGGTGAGGTAGCCGTTCGCGTCAAACACGGGGTCTGTCAGCCAGCGGTCGTGCGGGGTGGCGTTTACCGTGGCCGCGTCCACAAGCTTCGTCAGGTTGTTCTGCATTGTGGCGAGGGAGATGGTGTTCTGCTTGCCGCGATACTCGGCTTCCGGGCTTTCCACGGGCGTATTCAGGTAGGGCAGATCCAGCCCCCACATATTGCGCGCCGTATTGGTCTTGCCTGCGCTGGCCGAGCCGTAGGCCGCATTTGCGGCGGCCCCGTTATAGTACAGCGCCTTGCCGGCCACCGCCTTGACGGCCGTACGGATGGCGTCCGACGGTGCTTTTAACCCGACGCTCGGTATGGCGTTGCCGTGCGCCTGTTGGTACAGGATCCAGCTGTACGCCGCCACGGCCTGCGCCTTGAACACCTCGGCGTGGTCCATTCCGCCCACCTCGTTTGCCACGATCTGGGAGAGGATGTCCTCGACGGAACCGGATACCACCTTTTGGGTGTTCACATCGTACACCGAGAGAGCCATGCTCACCTCGCCGCCCGTGGAACCGCCGGCGCTGCCGTAGTTTTTGTAGCAGATGTTCATATCCACATTGCCGTTGATGCCGTTTACCTTGCCGTCGCTGGCGTACTGCCACATCTGTGCCTGATATCCCAGCCACGACGCCGTTCCGGCGGCAAGATTCGGCGTTCCCAGCGGGTAACGCGCCACCCAGAAATCATATCCCTCGCGCGCGAGGCCGGCGGCGTCATAATAGTTTTGCGCCCAGTTCTGGCTGGAATAGAAGCCCGGCGTGTAGCCGTATTTTTCCAGCAGGATCATGCCGGTGCGCACGTTCTGTGTGCGCGTGTTGTAATCGGTATACTCGAGAATCCGGTTCCATTCAAAATCGATATAAACAGGGAAATCGAATTTGATGTTATCCCTGCGCAGGGCCTGCATCTGTGCGGAATTGTGGAAGAAATCCACTTCCTCCTTCACTTCACTCAGGTTGAATGCATAGCTGAACAGATACGCGCCCACTTTGATGCCGTTCGCCTTCGCGTTGCGCACGTTGTATTCGAAGTACGGGTCGATGACGTAGTAGCCCACGCTGTTGCTCCACGTGAGAGCGCGGACGATGGCAAACTCCACGCCGGAGGCCTTCACGGCCTTCCAGTCGATGGCACCCTGATAGGACGACACATCGATGCCCATAAACGGGCCGTTGCTCACAGGCGCCAGCTTTACCTCCAGATCGCTGCCGTACACGGTGACGTTGCCCAGTGCGTCGCGCACCTGAATCTGTCCGGCGGGGATCTTGATGTCTTTATCAAATGTCCGCGACGCTTCGTTCACCCAGGTTGTACCGCCGTCCCAGCTGTAGGCCTTTTCGTTCAGCTTTGTCAGCGCGGACGCCGTCGCGGTGATCGTCACCTTGATGGTGCTGGTGGTGCTGGTGTAAAGCACGTTGTTAATCACGGGCGGTGCCACATAATAGCCCTCGGCCGTGAAGTGGCAGAGCTTTTTGTCGATCTCATACAGGCCGTTTTTGTAATAGGCGCCGTTCTGGTAATAGAAGATCTGGCCATTCACCGTGTTCCAGCCGTTCGGGTACGTTGCGCCGGTGGCGGGATCCAGGTGCCATGTCTCCGGCTCGCCCTTGTCGTTTTTGATCTCGACATCGCCCGTGAGCACATAGCCCTCGGGGGAGAAGTAATACTGCATGCCGCCGATGGTCTGCCAGCCCGCCGCGGTAAGCTGTGCGCCGGTGCCTGCATCGAAATAATAGCGCTTGCCGTCCAGCGTCTGCCAGCCCTTTTGCAGGTCGCCTGCGGTGTTAAAATAGTACTGCTTGCCGTCCAACTGCTGCAGCCCGGTTACCGGCGCGCCGTCCGCGCCCGTATACCACGTTTGCCCGCCGGCCGTGTGCCAGCCCGGCGCACCCAGCTTGGTGAGATTTTGCACATAGGTATAGCCGCTGGTGCCCTGCTTGAACTCGCCGGCGGCCGCCACCTGCTGCGCCACCGTGTAGATGCTGCGCGCCACGGGCGGGCCGTAGACAAGCACCTCTTCGCCGGCCTCGTTTACCAGCACGCCATAGGCGCGGAACGCGATTTGGCTGCCCAGCTGCCGGTCGGGCACGCCCGTTAAGACCGAGGCGAAGCGGTGCCGCCCGCCCACGGTCTCGGTGATAAAATCGTTTGTTTTGCCGTTCTCCGTCCAGTAGGAGCGGCCGCCGCCCACCTTTTCGCCGCCCTTGACGAAGGGATAGCGCTCTAAATTGGAGGCGGCGATGGACAGCGTGCCGTATTCCGTCAGGCGGTAGCCCTCTACGCCGTCCGCCGTCAGGGCGTCGCGCAGCGCGGCGTCGATGCCGGATTTGAAGCGGATGCCCGACGGGCTTTGCACCCGGATGGAAAAGCCGTGATAGCTGAAGAGATCCTGCAGCCCCGGCAGCGGCGTCGCCGTGCAGGCCGTNCCCTCATAGGAAAGCTGCCATANATACATCCCCTGCGGGATGCCGTTTGCATTGTAGAAATACATCACCGCAAGCTTGCCGTCCGTGTCGGGCAGGTGCGCCACAAGGCCGTCCTCNTCCGCCTCGGCCGNATAGGCGACGCCGTCCACGTAAATTTTCGTGTCGGTATAGCCGTCCGGCGGCGTCAGGCGCAGCACAACCGCCCCATCGGCCGGCGCGTCNTTGTCCGGGCCGGCGTCGGGGTCGCTGTCGGCATCGGGGCCGCCGGTGCCGGGCGTATCGGGATCGGATCCATCGGGGTCGGGCGCGTCCGTGNCGGNGNCGTCGGTNTCNGGTNCNGTNGGTNTCCGGGCCANTCGCATCGGGTTCGCCGTCATCNCCGGGCGCGTCGGGGCTTGTTTCGCCGGAATCGGGCGCATCCGCATCGGTCTCACCGGCNTCCGGTGCATCGGTGTCGGATATGCCCGCATCGGGAGTGCTGTCATCGTCCGGCNAAGCGGAAACCACGTTGTTGTCCGGCCCGGCGATNTCGACATGGAACGTCACGGTGTGATCCTTTGCCGAAAACTGCAGGCCGCTGATGCGCACGCCGCTGTTGGCTCCGTCTGAATAATAAATGGTATTCTGNTTGAAGCNTGCCGANAGATCGGTGCTGCCGTAGGAATCGCCGTCCTTTGTAAGCGCGGCGTTTTCCACGCGGTTGCGGCCGTTCTCGTTCAAATCGTCCGCGCCGTCCGGCGTGGTGACGCCCGGGCGGTAGACATAGAGCGCATTCAAAAGCGCCGTCTGGCCGTTTTTCTGTGCGCGGTAAACGATCAGGCCGCTCTCGTAGACGCCGTTCTCGAATGCGTCGCCCGAGGCCTTTTCGCGGTATTCGAGGCAGATCACCTCGCCCGCGCTGCCCGCCCGGGGCGTTTCGATCATCAGCAGCTTNACGCCNTCNGCNCGGTCGACGGCGGTGAGCGTGACGTCGCCGTCCTCAGAGATCGTGCGCGTCTCGCCGGCGTCCAGCCAGCCGAGCTGTTTGCGCTGATAGCCCAGCGGATACTGCGGCACATAGGCCGCCGTGCCCATCACGTCCCAGGCGCCCACGGGCACGCCGCTGCGGTCGGCCCAGTTCTGGTCCGGCAGGCCCAGCGAGTGCAAAAATTCGTTTGCCAGCACGCCCTGGCCGCCCTGGCCGCCCTTCGCCTGCGTGCCGTCGTCCAGCGTCCAATCGATGAGCACGCGCGAGGGCAGCGCATTGTAGCGCGAGACCTGCACCGCGCCGGGCAGCTCCTCGNTGCCGGTATAGCGCGCGGCAAACGCGCCGTTGCGGCTGCCGAACGTCCCGCCCTGCAGAACGATCGTCAGATTATCCAGCACGCCGTCCTTTAAATTGTCCAGCGTGTATGTATCCGGGTCGAGATACAGCGCGTCGCCCGGCTGCGCGGAGGAAAGTGCGCGCACCACCTCGCCCACCAGCGCCGCGTTGTCCGAATAGCTGCGTTTGGAGAGCTGCAGCACCTCGANNGTTCCGTTTGCGTCCACCTGCGGGAAGATGTTTTCCACCCGCATGCGCCCGCCGGATACGGCGGAAATGTAGCTTGCAAACGAAGTATCGCCGTCCTCATACTGGCGGCGGATGGCGTCCCAGCTGCCGGAGCGGTTGAAATCGTCGTTCGCATCGCCCGCGAGCCGCGCNAAGATNACCACGTTCGCCACGGGCTGCGCCTGCCGCCCCGCTGTGCCGGGCTGCGTGTCTCNCGCGGAAGGCGCGGTTCCGGATGCAGACCCGGACGCGTTTTGCGCACCGCCGGACGCGGCGTCATCGCNCTGCGCTGCGCCGTCGGTCTCCGCGGGCTCTGCGCCCGACGGCCCGGCGGGGTCGTCCGCCCACGCCGTCAGCATCGGTGCGCCTGGCAGCAAACTNACGCCCAGCACAAATACCAGCAGCAGACACACCAGCCTGCGCGCCAAACCACTGTATTTTTTCATACCGGTCCCCCCTTGGTCGTCCCGTACACGCGGCGCGTTTTTCTGCGCCGCNGATCTATTTTCTTTATTTTTAGACACAATACCTCATNTTAGATATACATTNTATATTATACCAAACAATTTCNCATTTCGCAACAGTCTGCGCGCGATTTCGGGGCGATTTCCCAGAGTTTTACACAATTCTCACAATTTGGATACGAAACGGAAACGGCCGGGATTGCACGCCGCGGCGCGCGAAGGGTTCGGAATCAGCGGCTGCAGGATGCCGGAAGGCGCCGGGTATTGCAGACTGCCGCGCACAAAGGAACTGTCACAAAGAGATTGTCATAAAGGGACGTCGCAAGGAGACTGTCACAAAGGGGCTGTTACGAAGGAACTCTTACGAAGGAGTCATCNAAAAAACAGCGCCCGCCCCCCGGCTGGGGNAAGGCGCTGTTTTTGCAAAAGCNTATTTTCGCCGGATCAGGGCCGGGTCACGAAAGCTCGAATTTCCCGGTGTAAAGCTGGTAATATTTCCCGCGCTGCNCGATCAGCTCGTCNTGNGTGCCGCGCTCGATGATGCGGCCCTGCTCCAACACCATGATGCAGTCGGAATTGCGCACGGTGGAGAGGCGGTGCGCGATCACGAATACGGTACGGCCGCGCATCAGGCGGTCCATGCCCTCCTGCACGATGCGCTCGGTGCGCGTATCGATGCTGCTGGTGGCTTCNTCCANGATCAGCACGGGCGGGTCGGCNACGGCCGCGCGGGCAATGGCNAGCAGCTGGCGCTGNCCNTGCGAGAGGTTCGCGCCGTCGCCCGTCAGCATGGTATCGTAGCCNTGCGGCAGGTGCTCGATGAAGTAATGCGCGTTCGCCAGCTTCGCGGCTGCCGCCACCTCTTCGTCTGTGGCGTCTAATTTGCCGTAGCGGATGTTGTCCGCCACNGTGCCGGTNAAGAGGTGCGTATCCTGCANAACGATGCCAAGGCTGCGGCGCAGATCGGCCTTTTTGATCTTGTTGATGTTGATGCCGTCNTANCGGATCTTGCCGTCGGCGATATCGTAAAAGCGGTTGATGAGGTTCGTGATCGTNGTTTTGCCCGCGCCCGTGGAGCCGACGAAGGCGATCTTCTGCCCCGGCTCGGCATANAGGCTCACGTTNTGCAGCACNATNTTTTCNGGCACATAGCCGAAATCGACNTCGTCGAACACCACNCCGCCCTCGAGCGGCTGGTAGGTGGTGGTACCCTCGGCCTTGTGGTAATGCTTCCACGCCCAGAGGCCGGTGCGCTCTTCGCATTCCGTCAGNGTGCCGTCCGGGTTTTGCCGGGCGTTCACCAGCTCCACATAGCCNTCGTCCGCCTCGGGCGCCTCGTCCATCATCTGGAACACGCGCTGCGCGCCCGCCAGCGCCATAATGATCATATTGAACTGCTGCGAGATCTGCGATACCGGCTGGCTGAAGCTCTTGTTGAACTGCAAAAACGAGGCGAGGCCGCCCAGCGTAAAGCCGCCGACGCCGAAGATGGCAAGNAGCGAACCGGCGATGGCCGTGAGCGAATAGCTGATGTTGCCGATGTTGTTCATCACCGGGCCAAGGATGTTGGCGAAGCGGTTGGCGTTGTAGGCGCTGTCGAACAGCTCGTCGTTCAGCGCGTCAAAGCGCGCGATGTTCTCCTCCTCGCGGCAGAACACCTTCACCACCTTCTGACCCTCCATCATCTCCTCGATGTAGCCGTTCACCGCGCCAAGGCTGCGCTGCTGCGCCACAAAGTACGAGCCCGAAAGCGCCGTCAGCTTTTTGGTGGCAAACAGCATGACGCACACCATCACCACGGTCAGGCCCGTCAGCGGCAGGTTGAGNGCAAGCATCGAGCAGAACACGCTTACCACCGTCACCACAGAGGAAACCAGCTGCGGCATGCTCTGGCTGATCATCTGGCGCAGCGTGTCGATATCGTTGGTGTAAACGCTCATGATGTCGCCGTGCGCGTGCGTATCAAAATAGCGCAGCGGCAGGCTCTGCATGTGGCGGAAGAGATCGTCGCGGATGTCGCGCATCGTCCCCTGCGAGACGTACATCATGATGCGGCTCTGCAAAAACGTGCACAGCACGCCGCCCATGAAGATGCAGCCCATTTTGACAAGTGCCGCGAGCAGCGGCCCGAAATCGGCCGCGCCGCCCTCTTTGAGATAGGGCAGGATGTATTGATCGATGAGTGTTTTTAAGAACAGGTTGCCGGAGACCGTGGCCGCCGTGCTGCCGGCGATGCACGCCAGCACCAGCAGACAGTGCCACTTGTAGCGGCGCAGTACGATGGAAAACAGCCGCGCTAAAATTTTGCCGGGGTTTTCCACCTTCGGCCGCGGCCCTCTCATGCCTCTGTTAGGCCCTCCCTGTGGCGGCATCGTCGTCAGCTCCTTTCTGCTGGGATTCATANACATCCCGGTAAATCTCGCTTGTTTTCAGCAGCTCGTCGTGCGTGCCGAACGCCGCGATGCGGCCTTCATCCAGAACGAGGATCTTATCCGCTGCCTGCACCGACGAGATGCGCTGCGCGATGATCAGCTTCGTCGTTTCGGGCAGCTCCTTGGCAAACGCGTCGCGAATGAGTGCGTCGGTGCGCGTATCAACGGCGCTCGTGGAATCGTCCAAAATCAAAATCTTCGGCTTTTTTACCAGCGCGCGGGCAATGCAGAGCCGCTGCTTCTGCCCGCCGGAAACATTCGTGCCGCCCTGCTCAATGTACGTATCGTAGCCCTCCGGCAGCGTCTGGATGAATTCATCGGCCTGCGCAAGCTTACACGCGTGCACCAGCTCTTCATCCGTGGCGTATTTATCGCCCCAGCGCAGGTTTTCCTTGATGGTGCCGCTGAACAGCACGTTCTTTTGCAGCACCATCGCCACCGCGCTGCGCAGGGTGTCCAGATCGTACTCGCGCACGTCCCGGCCGCCCACGCGCACCGTGCCCTCGGTGATATCATACAGGCGCGGGATCAGCTGCACAAGGCTCGTTTTCGCGCTGCCGGTGCCGCCGATGATGCCGATCGTCTCGCCCGAGCGGATGTGCAGGTCGATGTCCCGCAGAACGGGCTTGCCTTCGCCGTAGGCAAACGACACATGGTCGAGGTCGATGCTGCCGTCGGCAACCGTCGTTTCGGCGGCGGCCGGCGAGACAAGGTCGGCCTTTTCCTCCAGCACCTCTGCAATACGGTCCATCGAAGCGCGCGACATCGTAAGCATCACGAAGATCATCGAGAGCATCATCAGGCTCATCAGGATGTTCATCACGTACGTAAACAGGCTCATCAGGTTGCCTGTGGTGAGTGCGCCGGCTGAAATCATGTGCGCGCCCAGCCAGGAGATGGCGAGGATGCAGCCGTACATCGTGAACTGCATCACAGGGCCGTTCAGCGTGATGAGCTTTTCCGCGCTGATGAACAGCCGGTATACATTGTCGTTCGCGGTGTGGAACTTTTCGGTCTCGTGCCCTTCGCGCACATATGCCTTCACCACGCGGATGGCGCTCACGTTTTCCTGCACGCTGGCGTTCAGGTTATCGTACCGGCGGAACACCTGGTTAAAAAGCGGGTACGCGTGCGTGGTGATGAAGAACAGCGCCACACCCAGCAGCAAAAGCGCCGCCACAAAGATCATCGACATGCGCAGGCTGATGAACATGGCCGCCGCCATGGCGCAGATGAGCATCAGCGGCGCGCGGATGCACATGCGCAGGACCATCTGATAGGCGTTCTGCACATTCGTCACGTCCGTCGTCATGCGCGTGACGAGGCCGGCGGTGGAGTATTTGTCCAGATTCGCGAACGAAAATGTCTGGATGTTGCGGAACATCGCCTGGCGCAAATTGTGCGCAAAGCCGCTGGATGCCAGCGCGGCATATTTGCCCGACAGCACGCCGCACGCCAGCGAGATGAACGCCATCGCCGCCATGATCGCGCCCGTGACACACACCGAGCGGAAATCGCCCTTGTCTACGCCGTTGTCGATCAGCTGCGCCATCATCATGGGGATCGAGATCTCCATCACGACCTCGCCCACCATGAAAAGCGGCGCCAGGACCGACGCTTTTTTGTATTGCCTGACTTCGGCCAAAAGTGTTTTCAGCATAAAAGCCCTCCTTTGGTTGACGGGGAGCGCCGGGATGCTTTGGGATATGCGGCATATGGCCCCTTTTGCCCCGCACCCGGCGAGCGCCCGGCGTTTCCCCGCAAAGCGGCGGGTGCTGTCCCGCCGCTTTTTATGATTTTTCCAAATTCCTGCGCACCTGATCGAGCACGGAGAAGAAGATCTCCAGCTGTTCGGGGTCGATGCCCTGCGTCGCCTGCGCCTCCACGGCCCGGATGCGCGCCACGATGCACTCGTGCAGCGCCAGCGCTTTTGGCGTGAGCACCAACTTTTTCAGCCGCGCGTCGTAGTCCACCGGTTCGCGCCGCAAAAAGCCGTTTTTCTCCATCAGCTGCAAAATGCCCGTGGCGGTGGAGCGCCGGATGCCGAACTCGGCCTCGATATCGCGCTGGAACACCTCGTGCTGCGCGTTGTGGCGCAAAAACCCGATGATCTGGCCGTGCACGCCCGTCATTTCCGGGGGCATACCGTCGTCCAGCATGCGCTTGAACAAATGGGATACCCGATGGACCTCTCCGCCCACATGCCTTTCGTACTCCATTTCGGCACCTCCGTGTTTTTTTCGTGCTTTTTCTCCGTGGTTTCCGTGCCCGGGTGTTGTTTGGAACCTGATTGTTCGGATACTAACGATTCGGACGCTAACAATTATAGAGCGCGCCCGCGTTTTTGTCAAGGCCCTTTTTGTGAAAAAATTGCGAAAAAGAAAAGCGGCTGCTGCAGATGAAATGCATCCGCAGCAGCCGCAATACGATTTTTACTTTCCCAGCTTTTGGAAGGCGTCCAGCCGCAGTTCTTTGCGCCAATCCTCCGCCATGCGCTTACAGCATCTCCGCCACGGGCACCGGCACGGCGTCCGGCTCGATGGGGCAGGTGTAGCCTTTTTTCGCGGCCACGGCAAATTCCGCCTTGGCGGCCTCCAGCAGCTGCGGCTGGGTAAACAGATCCATGGCCGCCGCCGCCAGCACCTGGGCGGCGTACAGCAGGCCCTTGTGGGCGATGCTGCTCTTGCCGCTGCTCACGGCCTGCCAGCTGTGGCCCGGGGTGCGGGCGGGCCAGGTGACGGTGTTGAACTGGGCGGTGGGGGTCTGCCAGCTCACGTCGCCCACATCCGTGGAGCCGGGGAGCTGCCTGTCCGTGTGGAAGAACGGCATTACAAAGCTGTTCAGCGCCAGCGTGCCGCCGTTCGTCAGTGCGTCCACCTGGGCGTGGATGGCGCTGTCGAACGCGGCGCCCGTGCCGGGCAGCTTATCGTCCGGCGGGCAGGTGTCGTTCAGCGCCCCCGCAAAATCCAGATCCTCCTGCGTGTACACCGGGGCGGGTGCGGCGCACAGGTTCTCGTACAGCACCTTTTCCAGCGCCAGGTTGGGCAGGGGGTTGGCCGTGCCGTCGATGAAGCGCCGGGTAAAGGTGGTGTCCGTCATGAGGGCGGCGCCCCGGGCGATGTTGTCCACGCGTTTCAGCAGCTCCTTTGCATGGGGCACATCGCACGAGCGCACCATGTAGAGCACCGTCGCCTTCGACTGCACCACGTTGGGGGAGATGCCGCCGGTGTTCGTGATGGCGTAGTGGAGGCAGTCGGAGCCGGGGATATGCTCGCGCAAAAACTGCACGCCGATGTTCATCAGTTCCACCGCGTCCAGCGCGCTGCGGCCCTGGTGCGGCGCGCCGGCTGCGTGGGCCGCCACACCGTGGAAGGTATACTCCGTCTGCAGGGACGTGCTGTACGAGCCGGTCGAGACCTCGTTGACGGTGCCGGGATGCCAGGTGAGGGCGGCGTCCAGACCGTAGAACATTCCCTCGCGGGCCATGAACGCCTTGCCCGCGCCGCCTTCCTCGCCGGGGCAGCCGTAGAAGATCACCGTGCCGCTGCCCGGTTCCTGCTGCGATAAATACTCCTTCACCGCCCAGGCGGCGGCCAGGCTGCCCGCGCCCAGCAGATGGTGCCCGCAGCCGTGGCCGCAGCCCCCCTCTGTGACAGGGCAGGGCTGCAGCGCCCCGGCCTGCTGGCTCAAACCGGCCAGGGCGTCATACTCGCCCAAAATGCCGATCACCGGCCTGCCGCTGCCGAACGTGCCGGAAAACGCGGTATCCATCCCCGCCAGACCCTTCTCCACCGCAAAGCCCAGCTTTTCCAAAAGGGCCACGTAGAGATCGGCCGTCTTTGTCTCCGACAGGGACAGCTCCGGGTCGTCCCAGATGGCGTCGGCTGCATCGCAGAACTGCTGCGCGTTTTGCTCCAGCAGGGTGTAAAGATCCTGTTTTGTCATAAAAAATCTCCTCTCGTCACAAAACCTTCCGCAAAAAATCCTGCAGCCTGGGATGCTGCGGATTGCCGAACAGATCGTCCGGCGTGCCGGATTCCAGAATGCTGCCCTCGGCCATAAACAGCACCCGATCGGAAACCTCGCGGGAAAAGCCCATCTCGTGCGTGACGATTACGCTTGTCATGCCGCTCTTTACAAGGCCCTTGATGACATCCAGCACCTCGCCCACCATCTCGGGGTCCAGGGCGCTTGTGGGCTCGTCGAAGAGCATCACGTCCGGCTCCATGGCCAGGGCGCGGACGATGGCCAGACGCTGCTTTTGCCCGCCGGAAAGGTTGCCGGGCATTTCGTCGTACTTATCCAGCAGGCCCACCCGATCCAGAAGCTCCCGGGCCTTGGCATCCGCCTGTTCCCTGCTCTGGTGCTTCACCAGAACGGGGGCGATTGTGATGTTTTCCTGCACCGTCAGATGCGGGAACACGTTGAAGTGCTGGAACACCATGCCCATTTTCTGGCGGTGGCGGTCGATATCCACCTTCTTGCCGGTGATCTCCTCGCCCTCGAAAATGATCGTTCCCTTTTCCGGCTTCTCCAGCAGGTTCAAACAGCGCAGGAACGTGCTTTTGCCGCCGCCGGAGGGGCCGATGATGGAGACCACCTCGCCCTTGCGGACGGTCTCCGATACGCCCTTCAAAACCTCTAATTCGCCGAAGGATTTGTATAGATCGATCGTTTTGATCAGTTCTTCCATGTTGCTGCCCCCTTGTGTTGTTCCGGGTATCGTTCCGGGACACCCGGCGCTCCGGTCTTCCTTTGCGCGTTTCTCCGCGCCTTCCTGGGCGCCTGTCCGGCCTCTGCGGGCCGCATCATGCCGGCCAGCGCTTTTTGCGGCGCTTCCGGTAGGCCTTTTCGCCGGACATCTTCTTTTCGAACAGGCCCACCAGCTTGCTCAAGGGGAAGGTGAGGCAGAGATAGATGATGCCGATGATGACCAGCGTTTCAAACGCGAGATATTCCGCGCCGGTGACGATGCGGTACTGCGTCATCAGATCGCCGATGTAAAAGGTCGAGGCAAGGGAGGTCTCCTTGAGCATCATGATGAACTCATTGCCCAGTGCGGGCAGGATGTTCTTGACGGCCTGCGGCAGAATGATGCGCAGCATGGTCTGGCTGCCGCTCATGCCAAGGCTGCGGGCCGCCTCCGTCTGACCCTTGTCCACTGCCTGGATGCCCGAGCGGATCACCTCGGAAACGTAGGCCGAGGAGTTGATGGAAAGGGCGATGGCCACCCACATGTAATTGCTGAGCTTGACCGGCATAATGAGCGGCAGGGCAAAGACAAAAATATACAGCTGGAGCAGAATCGGGGTGCCGCGGATGACCTCGATGTAAACCGAGATCAGGAAACGGACGATCCGGAACCGGGACATCTTCAGCATCGCCACGACAACGCCCAGCAGCACGCCGAAAAATACGGCCAAAATCGTAAATTCCAGCGTGACCTTCAGCCCGTCCAGGAGAAACAGCTTCCAGTAATTGGTCCAGACCTTGACCAGATTGGGAAGAAACAGATCGATATTCATGGGCAGATTCCCTCTTTTCAAATATGCGGCCTTTTTGCGGCACGGTCCCGGCGGCCCAAGGGTCGCCGGGACTGCGGTTTTGGGGTTTTGCGGGTGCTTTTTTGTTTTCAGCTTGCGGGCGCCGCCGGGCTGTGCATCGGATGCATGCGTGCGGCGGCCGGCCCGCCGGATACGGTGAGAACCGTTTCCGGTTTGTTTCAGAAGTCTCTTTAGTCCGTGATGGGGTTGCCGTCTTCGTCGTAGGAGATCTCGGCAGCGGAATCAATGCCGGCCAGGGCTTTCGCCTCGTCGTACCATGCGGCATAGACCCCGGATTCCTTCGCCGCGGCCAGAATCTCGTTCACCTTCGCCGTCAGGGCGTCGTTGCCCTTCTGCAGCAGGATCAGGTTATCCTTGTACTGATCGGAAACCTCGAAGTCAAAGCCGGTGAGGGCCAGATCCGGGTTGGCGGCAATGATGGCGCTGGCATTGCCGTCGGCGCAGGCCATGATGTCAAAGTCGCCGTTGCGCAGCTGCATCACCGCGGTGGTCAGATCCTGGAACGGGATTACCTGTGCGTTGGTGAGCTGTTCTTTGGCGAGCAGCTCCTGCAGGGAAGCGCCCTGAACGCCCACCTTCAGCCCCTCCACATGGGGGGCGTCCGCATATTTGTCCCCGTCGGAAGCAAGGCAGATGGTGGTTTGGCCGTCCTCGTTGTCGCCGGCGTGGTAAGAATCGGAAAGGTTGTAGTTTTCGGAGCGCTCATAGGTCCACGAGAAGCCGGAGATCGCCATATCCACGCTGCCCATGGCGACGGCCACCTGGCAGGCGTTAAAATCCATGGGGGTGATCACAAGCTCCAGGCCCATCTGTTCGGCAAGGTGTTTGGCGAGCGTGATGTCAAAGCCCACATACTGGTCCTGGCCGGATTTGCTGGCGTCCACGAACTCCATGGGCGCGAAATCGGGAGAGGTGGCCACGGTGAGCTTGCCGGCTTCTACCGTGGTGAACCCGGCGCCGGGGGCGGCGCCTTCTGCGGGAGCGGTACTCCCGGCAGGTGCGGCGTTGCCGGCGGGGACGGCGCCCCCGGCAGGGGATGCGCTGCCCGAAGCGCTGCTGCAGCCTGCAAAGGTACCGATCGCGAGGCACAGGGCCAGAGCCAGGGCCAAAGCATTTTTCTTTTTCATTTTATTTTCCTCCTCAAATGGTTTGCACAGGGTTTGCGGGGCGGCGTCTCTTTTTCCGATATTCTGCACATCGTCTGCCGCATCGGCCGCCCTCGGTGTATTGTCAGTATAACAGCATAAATATACATAGTCAAGTAAAATTTATGCATTATTTGCGAATTTGGAAGCCCGTACAAAACTTCTTTCGCCGTCCCGCGGAAATTGTGCAATATTTTATAAAATTTAATCAATCCCAATAAAAATGCGAAAAATTGAGGAATTTTGCGTATACAAGATAAAATATGCGTATATTTTTACACTTGCGCAACGGCTTGCGCCCGCCGAGGCGACAACGATTTTACAATCATTTTATTGTATATTTATCATTTTTATATTATATATAGATGCGTCTTTCCGGCAAAAAACGCCCGCCGCATCAGCCGGTTCGGCCGGATGCGGCGGGCGCAGTCGTTTAAAAAGGTAAATATTTCATTTTGATGCATGAACGAACCAGGGCGCAGACAGAGGCTGGGCGGTTTTGTCCGGGGTGGAGTCTGCGATCCGGGGGCAGCCGGAAAAATCATGTCTCTTTTCAGGGAAATGTGTTTTCATTTTCCGGCGAAAGCTCAGCCCTCGGCGGTGGGGACCTCCGGCTGCGGGTGGGATTCCTCCAACGTCAGCGACGCGGTGAGGATCTGGCCGCCGCGCACGATCTGCACTTCGATGGTGTCGCCCACCGCGTGNTCGGCGATGGCGGACGTGATATCCGAGGTGGTGCTCACGGCCTTGCCGTCCACGCCGATAAAGCGGTCGCCGGGCTGCAGGCCCGCGCGTTCGGCCGGGCTGTTTTCGTTNACGCTCTGNACGTAGACGCCCGCCTGGTTCACGCCGTACTGGTACGCGGTCTGCGCGTCCTGAATATCGATCACCGTCACGCCCATGGCCGGACGGCCCGTGACATAGCCGTTGCTGATGAGCTCCTCAGCCACGCGGATGGCCGTATTGATGGGGATGGCAAAGCCCAGTCCCTCGGCATCGGTGTCCGCCGATTTTGCGTTGACGATGCCGATCAGCTCGCCGCGCCCGTTGAACAGTCCGCCGCCGGAATTGCCAGGGCTGACGGCTGCGTTCATCTGCAAAAGGTGCATGGATTGGTTGTTCACGGTCACGTCGCGGTCCAGCGCCGAGATGATGCCGTCCGTCACCGTGCCGCCGAGCCGCCCGAGCGGGTTGCCCACGGCCAGCACGAATTCNCCCACCTGCAGGCTGTCCGAATCGCCCACCACCGCGGGCGACAGCCCCTCGGCTTCGATCTTCAGAACGGCGACATCTGTTTTGGAATCCGAGCCGATGACCACGGCCTCATATTCCGTGCCGTCGTTCAGCCGTACGCGCACCTGCGCGGCGCCGCTGACTACGTGGTGGTTCGTGATGATATAGCCGTCGCCCGAGATGATGACGCCGCTGCCCGCGCCGCTCTCGACATACTCGCCGAAGAAGCGGCTCGTGGTGACGGCCTCTGTCGTCACCTCCACGACGCTCGGCCCCGCCTTTGCAGAGACCTCCGGAACCGAGAGCGTGCCGGTGGAAGCGGTGGGCGAGAGGTTCGTGCCGCCCTCCGGGGACGCGGGCGCGGGCGCCTGGTAGATCACCGGGCCGCCCGGCGCTTCTTCGCGCGCGAGCATGCCGCCCCAGTAGCCGCCGCCGAACCCGGCCGCGCCGCACACCGCTATCAGCGCCGCATATGCGGCGGCGCGTTTGAATACGCCGCCCTTTTTCTTTTGCGGCNCGGGTTGCCGGCCCGGCTCGGGTTGCCGGCCCGNCTGCAGGGNNGNCATGNCNGGCNCGNNNGNNGCNGCCTGCNNGNNCNNCATGNTNNGCGCGCNNGGNGCNNCNTGCNCGNCNCATCCNTNTCNNNNGCGGNGGAATCCATGCGCGGCGCATNNNTNNCGTTNGCGCNGCTNGCNNCATTCATGCTGTTTGCACCGTTNGCGCCGCTTGCCGCGTTCGTGTGATTCGCGCCGTTCATGCCGTTTGCGGTATTTGTGCTGCCCACGCCGTGCGCACCGTTTGCGCCGTTCTGGTATAAGCCGCTGTAGTCATATTCCCAATTNTGATTTTGATCCATCGTTCGGACATCCTCCCTCTGTGTTCTGCTTTAAGATGTTGTCCTTAGTATATGCCCGGTTTGTGAAAGAAACATCATGGCTCTGTGAAAAAAACGTGAAAACGCCCGCTTCTGCACAGAAATCGGNGCAAAAGCGGGCGGCGGTTTTTTGATGTNTTCCGGCGCGGCCGGCGGGGTATGCTGCCGGCGGGGCGAGGCTGCGGCAGCCGTGCAAAAAACAGGCGCGCGGCCGGGTAAAACGCCTGCCGGCACACAATGGTTAAAACGCCAGCATATGGCCGGTAAAGCCGTAGAGGGCAAGCGCGAGNATGCCGATATACAGCAGTGTGATGGGCAGGCCGCGNAAGGTGGCGGGCACGGCCTCGCTCTGCAGCCGCTCCTGCGCGCCGCGCACGAGCGCCACGGCCATCACGTAGCCGGCGCCGCTGCCCAGCGCAAAGCCGAGNGTCTGCATCAGCGTAAAGTTCTGGATGGAGCTGAGCATCAGTGTGCCGAGAATACAGGTGTTGAACGTGGCCATCGGCAGAACGGCCACAATCTCGCGCGCGCCGTGCACGCGAAAGCAGACCACCACAAACAGCAGCACCACAAAAAACGCCGCCGCACTGCACAGCACCATCACAAGCGGGCGCAGATAGATCCAGAAAGCGCTTGCGGAGAACCACCGGGTTACAAAAAAGCCCATCAGCGCGCNGATGACCTGCACCGCGCACAAAAGCGCGCCGAATGTAAACGAGCCCACCTCGTCGTCCTCCGCCAGCTTCACAAGGCGGGAGACGCCCAGCGCGCGGGTGAAGATCGCGTTCTGCATGAATACCGCGATCACCGCATAGGTGAAAAATGAGCCGAGGGAACGCAAAACCTCCGTCATAGCGNCTCCACCTCCAAACTCAGCTGATTTTTTACGGTGGCGGCAGCGGCGCGCCAGATGCTCATCACAAGCGCCGTCACGATAAAGCCGCCGCTGGGCAGCTGCGCCATCGGGAACAGCGTCCGGCTGATCACGGGCGAGCCGAGCAGCGTGCCAAGGCCCAGCAACTCGCGCAGGGCCGAGATCAGAAGCAGCGCCAGAATATATCCGCAGGAGGTGACAAGGCCCTTGTGCAGCGCGGTGCGGGTGCGCTCTAACTGCGGGCGCTCGTACCGCTTCAGCACGATGGGGTCCGCCACCAGCAGCGGCAGATACAGCCCCAGCAGCGCCAGCTCCGCCGGCGTGTACAAAAGCCCCATCACATACCGGGCGCCGATGTACACCGCCGCCGCCGTAAGCGCGTAGGTGAGCCCGCGGAAACGGAAGTAGGCGAACTTGGTCCGGCTGAGNAGCGCGGCCAGCACACGGGTGGGNGTCAGCAGCAAAACCACAGCCGTGGAGAGCATCAGCCCGTTTTTCAGCGTGGTGGCCGCGACGATCACCGGCGCAAGGCCCAGCCCCTGCATGATGACGGGGTTATTCAGAAAGATGCGGTCGCGCCGCGCGCGTTTTTCCACAGAAGCCTGCGGCGATTCGTTTGGCACTTCACTCATGCGCGCGCACCCCCTTCTTTTGATAAACTCTGCTGGAAAACAGGCGGTCGAGCGGGGCGGCCAGCGCGTTCACCGTCAGCACCGCGAAGCACACGCCCGTATCGTAAGAGCCGAAATAGCGGAACATCATCGTCGTAAAGCCGAGCAGCAGCCCGTAGGTGAAATGCGCGCGCGTGTTTTTGGGCCGTGTCACGGGCTCGTTGATGAGGAACACCGCCGCAAAGACCAGCGCGCCGGAGAGCATCTCGTACTGCAGCGAGATGAGCCGGATGTCCAGATAGAGCCATGGCGGCTCGAGCCCGAGCGTGCCCACGCGCGGATAAAAATACGCCACCGCCGCGCAGGCCAGCAAAAAGCCGAAGGGCACGCTGAGCGTGATGCCGCGGCGCATCCACANATACATCGCGCACGCGATGATCACCAGCACCGAAGTGGTACCGATGGGCCCGGCGTAATTGCCGAGGACGAGATCGAACAAACTCGTGTTGGGCACGCCGCCCGCGCGCAGCGTGTGGGCCGCGCTTTCCAGCAGGGTGACATCGCCNGTGTTGAATACGCCGATCTCGGAGAACGGCGTGGGGTACAAAAACACCTCGTCCGGCCAGCTGACGGCGGCCACGGCATAGCCCAGCGCCGACGGGTTGAACGGATAGTGCCCGTACCCGCCGAACGCGTGCTTGCCCAGCATTGTCGCCACCACAACGCTGACAATGACGACATAATAATGTACCGTGGCGGGCATCAGCATCACCATCACCAGCGCGGCGGGGATGCTGCTGTTTTCCTGTCTGTCGTGCGGGTGGCTGCGCAGCCACGANACAAGGTGGTCGCACAGCATGGCCGTAAGCGCCGCCACCAGGCACAGCACGGCGGGGCGCATGCCGTAAAAGAACGTCGAGAGCGCCAAAAGCGGCAGAATCATAAAGATGATGTCGCGGTTTGCTTCGTAAGAGCCGGGGCGCTGGATGGCCAGCGCGGTTTCATTGCTCATAGGGCATGCCTCTTTTCCTGTATCTCGTGATAGATTGGTATTCGCATTCCATTGCGTGATCCCGATCCCGCACGGGAGCACCGGCGGTATGCATCTCCATAAAATTGCCCGGGCGCTGCCATATTTTTGAGTTGGCGGTCCACAGCCGGATCGGGCGTCTGCGCATCGCGATGGCTTGCGGGGGCGTTTTGGGAACGATTCCCTTGCTCATGCCCCGCCCGCCCCGCACGCGGTGCGCAGCGCGGCGATGGCCCCGGCTGGGTCCGGCGCGCGGAATACGGCGCTGCCCGCCACCAGAACGTCCGCGCCCGCGTTTGTACAAAGCGGCGCGGTGGAAAGGTTGATGCCGCCGTCCACCTCGATCTCGGGCGCAAGGCCGCGGCGCAGCGCCTCGGCGCGGATGGCGGCGATCTTTTCTGCGGCCTGCGGCATGAATTTCTGCCCGCCGAAGCCCGGCTCCACGCTCATTACCAGCACCAGCTCCAGCTCGCCCAGATAGGGGAACACCGCCCCGGGGGGCGTGGCCGGCCTGATGCTCATGCCCGCCCTGCAGCCGGCCGCGTGGATGGCGCGGATCGTCCGCCACGGATCACTTTCGGCCTCCAGATGGAACGTGAGCAGCGAGGCGCCCGCATCGCAAAAGGGCTTTACGTATTGCAGCGGATGCCGGATCATCAGATGCACATCATAAAAGGCGGGCAGGTGCGCGCTCAGCGCAGCCAGCACCGGAACGCCGAGGCTGATGTTCGGCACGAACGCGCCGTCCATCACGTCGATATGCAGCATATCCGCGCCCGCGTCCAGCACCGCGGCGCAGCTCTCGCCAAGCCGGGTGAAATCCGCCGCGAGGATCGAGGGAGAAAGCTTTACCATGCGACACCTCATTTGACGGCCGCTTTGAAGGAAAGCCGCCGGTCGTTTTCCAAGGGGAACCTCTGAATCAAAGCGCATCGCCGGCAGAAAAACGGCANCGGACGGTGCATATATTATTTATACCACTTATATTACCGCATTTTTGCCAAAAAAGCAAATCGAATGCGCAAAAGCGGAAAAAGGGGAGGGCGNCCCCCAAAAAGCGGGGAGAAAGGCGGCGCGGCCACAAGGGCGGAAACGCACCGGAAAAGCGCCGCCAGCCTTGACATTCCCCCGTTTGCGCTTATAATAATACTATAACAACAGAGGGCTTTTGGGAGCGGCCTGCCGCTGCCGCCCGCCAAAGCCAAAGGAGTTTTTATGCCGGAACAAAAACCGCTGATNCCCGTGCTGATCGGCGCGGATATGAACTGTTATTCGATGGCGCGCACGTTTCACGAGGCGTACGGCGTCACGTCCTATGCGTTTGGCCGCTGGGCGATGGGAGAGACGATGTACTCCCGCATTGTGCGCTTTACAGCCGTGCCGGACATCGACACCGCGGATGTGCTGCTGCAGACGATCACGGAATTCGCTGCCGCGCACAGGGACGCAAGCATCGTCGTGCTGGGCTGCACCGACGACTACGCCAGCCTGCTGATCGATCTGCGCAGCCGCCTGCCCGAAAACTGCACCGCGCCCTATATTACCCCGGCGCTGCGCGACAGGCTTGTCTCCAAGGCGGATTTTTACGAAATGTGCGAGCGCTACGGGATTTTGTATCCCAAGACGTTCTGCGCCAGGGGCCCGCTCCAGGCCGAAGCGCTTTCGGAGGCGGCGCTGGGCTTTTCGTACCCTGTCATCGTGAAGCCGTCCAGCAGTATTTTGTACTGGAAGTACCCGTTCGACGGCATGAAGAAGGTGTACACCGCCGCATCGCCCGCCGAGGCGGCGGCGATCCTCGCGCAGATTTACGGCGCGGGCTATCCGGACATCGTGCTGCTGCAGGATAAGATCCCCGGCGACGACAGCGCGATGCGCGTGCTGACGGCCTACTGCGGGCGGGACGGCAAGGTGAAGCGCATGTGCCTCGGCCATGTGGGGCTCGAGGAGCACACGCCCAAGGCGCTGGGCAACCACGCAGCCATCCTCACGGAATACAACGAGCCGCTGATGCAAAAGCTGCAGGCGTTTTTAGACGACATCGGCTACACGGGCTTTGCCAATTTCGATATCAAGTACGACAGCCGNGATGGCAGCTACCGCGTGTTCGAGATCAACCTGCGGCAGGGGCGCAGCAATTACTATATGACGGGCGCGGGCGAAAATCTGGCCCGCCTTGTGGTGGAGGATGCCGTGCAGGGGCGCGACCTTGGCCCGTGCAAGCTGTGCAAAACGGAGGCGTTCTGGCACAGCGTGCCGCGCGGCGTGGTGTACCGCTATGTAAAGGACGCGGCGTTCNTGGCGCGCGCGAAGCAGCTGNCCCGCCAGNGCAAAGAAACCGTCACGCTCGATTACGCGTTCGATCTGCGCAAAAACCCGANGCGATTCGCATATTATCTCATCCACATGCAAAGATACTATAAAAAGTTCAAGACGTATTATCAATAGCGGGCGATACCGATGGCGGGCGGCTGCGGGCACGCCGCAGATCAAAAGGAAAGCCGCCCGGGGCTGCCGGCCAAAGAAAAGCCGACCGCGGTTCGCGGAAATCAATGCCGTACCGGCGCATTNTGCCTGAATCCGCACAAACGAATTTGCCCGCGCAGCTTTTGCCCCANCCATTATGAATTGTGAATTGAAAAGGGGGTGCTGCCGCATGGCAAATACTCCGCCGAAGACACGTGTGCCGAAAGTGCTCGGCATCCTCGGCGGCCTCGGCCCGATGGCGACGGTGTATTTTTACGAGCTGCTCACGCGGCACACAAAGGCCGCGTGCGATCAGGATCATATCGACGTGATCATCAACAGCCGTGCCACCACGCCCGACCGCACGGCGTATATCCTCGGCGAGAGCAGGGAGAACCCGTTTGATATCATGGCCGAGGACGCGGCGCGTCTGGTGACGTTCGGCGCGGACGTTCTGGCCATTCCCTGCAACACCGCCCACTATTTTTACGACAGGCTGAACGAGACCATCCCCATCCCCATTCTGAATATGGTGGAGGAGACCGTGCGCACCGCGCAGCGCGGCGGATGCCGGAAGTTAGGCGTGCTGGCCACGACGGGCACTGTGCAGACGGGCACCTATCAGCGCATGTGCGCCCAATACGGCCTTGATTGCGCCGTGCCGGACGCGGCGGCGCAGCAGTGCGTGATGGATGTCATTTACGGCGGCGTCAAGCAGGGCAAGCGCGCCGATCGGAATGCGTTCGAAACGGCCGTGCGCTCCCTGCGCGCGCAGGGGTGCGACCGCGCGGTGCTGGGCTGCACCGAGCTGTCGCTCGTGAAGCGCGACGAGGGCCTGGATGCGTTTTATCTCGATTCGATGGAGGTGCTGGCCAAAAGCGCCATCCTCGCCTTCGGGAAAACGCCGGTGGGGCTGGAGGAGCTTTGAAATAACGCCCGGCGGACAGCGCCGCAACAAACAGCATGGAGGAAACGAGCATGTGTGGATTTATCGGCTTTACCGATCATCCTGGCAACGAAAAAAATATCCTGCAGAGCATGATGGATCGCATCGTCCANCGCGGCCCGGATATGGGCGGCATGTACACGGACGACGGNGTGGCGCTGGGCTTCCGGCGGCTGTCGATNCTCGATCTTTCCGAGGCCGGCGCGCAGCCGATGCAAAGCGAGGACGGCAATGTCGTGATCGTGTTCAACGGCGAGATCTACAATTTCCAATCGCTGCGCGCGGAATTGCAGGCCAAGGGCCACACGTTCCACTGCGAGGCCGACAGCGAGGTGCTGATCCACGGCTATGAGGAATACGGCACGAAGCTCGTGGACCGNCTGCGCGGGATGTTCGCGTTCGTCATCTGGGATAAAAAGAACCGCCGCCTTTTCGGCGCGCGNGATATCTTCGGCATCAAGCCGTTCTACTATTACCCNATCCCGGACGGCTCGGGCCTTCTCTTCGGCAGCGAGATCAAGGCGTTTTTGGAGCATCCGAAGTTTGAAAAGGCCGTCAACGAAAACGCGCTGCGGCCTTATCTGACGCTGCAGTATTCCGCCACGGAGGAGACGTTCTTCAAGGGCGTTTACAAGCTGCCCGCCGCGCANTCGTTTGTGTACGAAAACGGCAAAATGCGCACCCGCCGCTATTGGGACTGCAAATTTGAGCCGAAGCAGCAAACCTTTGAGGACTGCGCCGACCGGTTGGACGACGTGGTGCACGAATCGGTATCGGCGCACCGCATCGCGGATGTGAAGGTGGGCTCGTTNCTCTCGGGCGGCGTGGATTCCAGCTACATTGCGGCCGTGCTGATGCCCGATACCACGTACAGCGTCGGCTTCGATCAGGACAAATTCAACGAGACGAATTACGCCGCCGAGCTCTCGGAAAAGCTGGGCATCAAAAACCGCCGCGAGCTGATCACGGCGGACGCGTGCTTTGACGCGTTCCCGGATATCCAGTACCACATGGACGAGCCGCAGTCGAACCCTTCCAGCGTGCCGCTCTGGTTTTTGGCAAAGCTTGCGCGCGAGGAAGTGACGGTCGTGCTCTCGGGCGAGGGCGCNGACGAGCTNTTNGCNGGGTACGAGTGGTACGCCGATACGCCNGCGATGGAAAAATACAAAAAGCTGCCCTTGGGCATGCGCCGCGCGGCGGCGGANGTGGCCAAAAAGCTGCCGTATTTCAAGGGCAAGAATTTCCTCATCAAGAGCGCCGAACGGCCCGAGGATTACTTCTACGGGCAGGCACTGGTATTCCCCGAAAACGAGGCGGGTGATATTTTGCAGCCCGCGTATGCGAAGGGACCGTGCGCGCACGAGCTGGCCGCGCCCGTCTATGCGCGCGTGCAGGGGCAGGACGAGGTGACAAAAAAGCAGTATCTGGACATGAACCTCTGGCTGCCCGGGGATATTNTGCTGAAAGCGGACAAAATGTGCATGGCGCACAGCCTCGAGCTGCGCGTGCCGTTCCTTGACAAAGAGGTGATGTCGTTCGCCGGGACGATCCCCACCGATTACCGCATCCANGGNACGGNCGTAAAGGTNGTNATGCGCCACGCGGCCAACAANACGCTGCCCGACGAATGGGCNAACCGCCCGAANAAGGGNTTNCCGGTGCCCATCCGCTACTGGCTGCGGGAGGAAAAATACTACAACATCGTGAAGGAATATTTCGAGAGCGANTACGCNGCCNTGTTCTTCAAGCCCGACGCGCTGATGAAGCTGNTNGAGGATCACTACCACGAACGCGCCAACAACCAACGCAAGATCTGGACGGTGTTTACGTTCCTTGTGTGGTATAAGCGCTTCTTTGTGGATGAAAAGTAAATTTGAGAAAAGCGCAAAAGCCGGGGCCTGCGCCAGGCCCCGGACCTTGCGCGGCCCCTTTGGAGGAAAAGGAAATGGAGCATAAAGGGACAGTTTTGCTGGAAACGAACCGGTTGATCCTGCGCAGATTTGTGATCGAAGATGCCGGGGCGATGTACCGGAATTGGGCGTCCGAAGACGAGGTTACAAAATTTCTCACATGGCCCACGCATTCCGATGCTGCAGTTACAAAGGCTGTATTGAGCAGCTGGATCGCCGATTATCGGAAACCCGATTTTTATAATTGGGCGATCGAGCTGCAGGAAATCGGGGAAGTGATCGGCAATATTTCCGTTGTCCAGGTGAAGGAAAACATCAAATGCGCGGAGCTTGGCTATTGCATGGGAACGCGCTGGTGGGGAGCGGGGATCATGCCCGAAGCGGGAAAAGCGGTTATAAAATACTTATTTGAAGAAGTTGGATGCAACAGAATCGCCGCCGCGCATGATAAGAACAACCCGAAATCAGGCAGAGTGATGCAGAAAGTCGGAATGACCTGCGAGGGCACGCTGCGCAAAGCGGGATTCAATAATCAGGGCGTGGTCGATGAGGTCTGGTATTCGATCCTGCGGGAGGAATACGATCGGCGCGCCTGAAAATGAATGCCTGTTTTCAACTGTATTGGCTGTATCAAAATGAAAAGCCGGCTTTCTAAAAAAGAACAAGAAGAAAAGGGACCGGCATTTCCCATAGAAACCATCAGACAAAGCGATGTTCTGTAAAGGAGCATAAAATGACTGCCGCAGAAATTGAAACAGCCCTGAAGGGCTTTTTGGACGCCGAAGGCCGCTTGACGGCCTTCCCGGCGAAGCGAAAGAAAAAGATGTACGCGCTGATGTATCTTGCCGCTTTTGTCGAGCCGGACAAGCGCTACACCGAGCGCGAGATGAACGAGCTGCTGTGTTTGCACACGGCGTTCCGTGACCCGGCCACCTTGCGGCGCGAGCTGTACGATCATCATTTTTTGGACCGTGAGCGGGACGGCAGCGCCTATTGGCTGGAACAGCCCGCCCCGTCGGCCGAACAGCTGGGGCTGGAGGAATAAAAAGCGCGGCTCCCCAAAAAATCGTTTATTAAACCGGGCATGTTTCATTCGCATGCCCCGAAAGGAAGGATCCTACTATGGAAAACAAAAAGACGTTCTACATCACCACGCCGATCTACTACCCCAGCGACAAGCTGCACATCGGCCACAGCTACACCACCGTCGTGTGCGACGCCATTGCGCGCTATAAGCGCATGCAGGGCTACAACGTAATGTATCTGACCGGCACCGACGAGCACGGGCAGAAGATCGAGGACAAGGCCGCCGGAAAGGGCGTGACGCCGCAGGCGTATGTGGACGAGATTGTCGCGGGCGTCAGGGAGCTGTGGAAGCTGCTGAACGTGTCGAACGACCGCTTCATCCGCACCACCGACGATTACCATATGGAGAGCTGCCAGAAGATCTTTACGCAGTTGTACGAGCAGGGCGATATCTATAAGGGCGTGTACAAGGGCCACTACTGCAAGCCGTGCGAAAGCTTCTGGACGGACAGCCAGCTCGTGGACGGCAAATGCCCGGACTGCGGCCGCGACGTGTACGAGGCCGAGGAGGAGGCCTACTTCTTCCGCATCAGCAAATATGCCGACCGTCTGCTGCAGCTGTACGAGGAGCACCCCGATTTCATCCAGCCCGAGACGCGCAAAAACGAGATGATCGCCTTCATCAAGCAGGGCTTGCAGGATACCTGCGTCTCGCGCACGAGCGTGAAGTGGGGCATCCCCGTGCCGTTCGACCCGAAGCATACGATGTACGTCTGGGTGGACGCGCTGTTCAACTATACCAACGCGCTGGGCTTCCAAAATAACAGGTACCACGATTACGAAAAATACTGGCCCGCCGATCTGCACATCGTGGGTAAAGAGATCCTGCGCTTCCACACGATCCTGTGGCCCGCCATGCTGATGGCCCTGAATCTGCCGCTGCCCAAGCGCGTGTTCGGCCACGGCTGGCTGCTGCTCGACGGCGGCAAGATGAGCAAATCCAAGGGCAATGTGGTTGATCCCGTCGTGCTGTGCGAGCGCTACGGCGTGGACGCGGTGCGCTATTTCCTGCTGCGCGAGATCCCGTTCGGCAACGACGGCAACTTCTCGAACGAATCGCTCATCAACCGCATCAACGCCGACCTCGCGAACGATTTGGGCAACCTGCTCTCGCGCAGTGTCGCGATGATCGAAAAATATTTCGGCGGCACACTGCCCGCCGAACGCGAGGCCGACGCCCTGGATGATGAGCTGATCGCCATGACCGAGGCGCTGCCCGAGAAAGTGACGGCCGCGATGGATGTGCTGCAGGTGCCGGTGGCGCTGACGGAGATTTTCCGCGTGATCCAGCGCGCAAACAAATATATCGACGAGACCGCGCCGTGGCTGCTGGCGAAGGACGGGGCAAAGCGCGCGCGCCTTGCGTGTGTGCTCTATAACCTCTGCGAGGTGCTGCGCACGGCGGCCATTCTGCTTACGCCGTTCATGCCAGGCACCACGCCCAAAATGGCCGAACAGCTGGGTCTTACCGGGGAAAGCCTGCGCTTTGAAACGCTGGGCAAATTCGGCGGCCTGCCCGAGCCGTTCACCGTGCACAAGGGCGAGGCGCTGTTCCCGCGCATTGATCTGGAAAAAGAGATGGAGGCGCTGGCCGCAGAACAGGAGAAGGCGGCGCAGGCCAAGGCCGCGGCAAACGGCGCGGTGAACGCTGCCGCCCGGACTGCGGCAAATGCCGCGCCGGACGCCGCTGCGCAGGCTGCGGCAAATGCCGCGCAAGAAGCGCCCGCCGCGCCCATCGAGCACGAGCCGGAGGTGGATTTCGACACCTTCTGTAAAGTGGAAATGCGCGTGGGGCTTGTGAAGGCGTGCGAAAACATCAAAGAGAGCAAAAAGCTTCTGAAGCTGACAGTATTCGACGGCGAGCGCGAGCGGACGATCCTTTCCGGCATCGCGAAATGGTACAAGCCCGAACAGCTGACGGGCAAAAAGGTGGGCGTCGTGGTGAACCTCGCCCCGCGCCCGATGCTGGGCGGCAAGTATGTCTCCGAGGGCATGGTGCTGGCCGCCGATACCGCCGACGGCGGCGCGTCGGTGTCGTTCTTCCCGGACGACGTGGCAGCAGGGGCGCGCATTCACTGAGGACATTTTGAGAAAACAAGGGTGCCGGGCAGGGGAGCCTGTCCGGTGCTTCAGCATGAATAAAATGGGGAAATCAGCCTGACGAAAGCAGTAAAATCAGACCGATATATTACGCAGAGCAATTTTTCTATAGTAATTACAAAGAGGAAACCGGCGATGATCTTTGACACCCATGCACACTATACCTCCCGCCGCTTTGACGGTCACCGCGACGCGCTTTTGGACAGCCTGCCCGGGCAGGGCGTTGCCGGCGTGGTGGAATGCGGCGTCGACCTCGCCACCAGCCGCAAGGCGCTCTCCTTGAGCAAAACGCGCCCGTGGATCTTCGCGGCCGCGGGTATCCATCCCGAGAGCCTCATCGAGGAGGATACCTCCACGCAAACCGAATTTGGCGGCGACTGGCGCGCGGAGCTGGCCGCCATCGAGCCGCTGTTCGAGGATGCGCGCGTCGTGGCCGTGGGGGAGATCGGCCTCGACCACCACTGGCCCGTACCCGCCGAGGCGCAGCTGGAGCTTTTTGAAGCGCAGCTGTGCCTTGCGCGTGAGCACAAGCTGCCCGTTCTCGTGCATGACCGCGAGGCGCATGCCGAAACATACGCGCTCATCAAAAAATACCGCCCCAAGGGTATTTTGCACGCATTTTCCGGCAGCGCCGACGATGCGCTTTGGATCGCGCAGCAGGGGATGCTGCTGGGCTTTGGCGGCGCGCTCACATTCAAAAACGCGCGCCGCGCCGTAGAAGCCGCCGCCGCGCTGCCCATGGAATGCATCGTACTGGAAACCGACTGCCCCTATATGGCGCCCGAACCGATGCGCGGCAAGGAGTGCAATTCCGCGATGATCCGCTATACTGCCGAAAAGCTGGCGCAGACCAGGAATATCCCTGTGGAAGAAGTTTTGCAAATCACCGAGCAGAACGCCCGAAAATTGTTCGGCGTGTAAAGGAGAGAGCGATCATGAAAAAACGTTGGATCATGCCGTATCTGCTGATTTTTGCGTTGCTGCTGTCCGCATGCGCAGGGCAGGGGGCGGGCGGCGAAACGGGAACACCGGAAAGTGATGCAGCAAGCATGCCTGCCGCCGCCTCCGAACCTGTGCTGTCTGGCTCCGACGTGCCGGAGGAGAGCGCGGCCGAACCGGAACCCAATGTGCATACGCTCACCGAGGAGGAAATGGCGGCGCTGTGGCAACAGCTGGACGGCGTATGGCGCATGGAAAATCCGGAAAATTATGATGTTGAGAGGATGTACAGCTTTGACCGTTACGAGGAAGGCAAATTTGTTCTGAATGAAGGAATGCCGGAATCCGAATGGAGAAGCGGATATATCTGTGAAGTAACAGAGCAGGACGGTGTGTACCAGCTTGTTGTATACCAGAAATGGGGTATGATGTTCTGCAATGAATACGAACCGGATGCACGGGAAATCGTTACGATTTCTCTGTATGAGGATGGGACCTTCAAATTGAGTGCCTGCGCGCCGCCCCGGTATGGGCAGGACTTTATATACTCATCCGAGGGGGAGGACGAGATGGGGGGGATCCATTGGCGGCGCGCGACCGCAGAAGAGGAAGAGCTGCTCCAAAACAGCCCGGACGGCTATCTGACATTGGAAAACGGGGATGTTTTGACACAGGGCTGCAATTCGGAGCCGGTACAGTACCACCGCGAGACACCGGAAGAGGCGCACATGAGAGGATATTAAAGATTATCTGTGAAACATTTCAATAGAAAAAACGGAGCGGGAAAGGCAGCACCTTTCCCGCTCCGTCCATTATGAACGGTAAAATTTTGAATGCTGAATGAAAAATTCCCTCACCGGATCTCCGGCAAACTCGCTGCTGCGGCGCTCTGGCCGACGCGGCGCGTCTTTTCGTCGGGCGCTTCGGGGCGGAACTTCACGTCCGGGTATTCCTCGTCCATCACGCGGGAGGCCGTTTCCATCACGATGTCGCCGCCCTTGCCGCTCATCACGCGGCCCATCATCTGCACGCGGTTGATATCATAGAACATCGCATAGAGGCCCAGCGTGTGGCCCAGATACACGCCGATGGATTCGTATACGGCTTTGGCGCGCGGATCGTCCGCGGCCATCAGCGCCTGCACTTCCTTCAGCTTTTCCGCCGGGGACGCGCCCACGAGCTCGATGCCCGCGCACGGCGCCAGCTTGATCACGCCGTCCTGGCTGAAATACTTCACGCCGCAGCCGATGTCGCCGCTCCACTCGTCCTCCATCGCGTCGGGCTGGCCATCCACAGGGGCGAAGGCCAGCTCGTTCAGCCAGCCGCAGATGTTGCCCTCGGCGTCCACGTAGCCCACGGCCTCGCTCGTGCCCATCGCGATGCCCATGATGCCGTTCTCGCCAAGGCCCATCGCGCCGGCCAGCGCGCTCACGTCGCCGTCGTTTGCCACCACCACCGGGATGTGGTAGCCCAACTGACTGGACAGCTGCTCGGCGGCGCGCAGGTAGATGTTCTTCACCTTTTTGTCGAACTCTTCCTTGCCTACCTTCAAAAACAGGCTCGCGACCATGCACTTGTTGTCNATATACACGCCCGCCGAGGANACGCCGATGGCGTCCACATGGCCGCCTTTTTCCAAAATTTTCGCCGCCGCCGTGGAGAGCGCGGCCATGATGCCCTCGAAGTGATAGTCCGGGTTCGAGATCGTCTTCGGGAACCACACAACCTCCTCGCTGTAGATCGGCTCGCCATCGAGCACCGCGCTCACCTTGCGGTCCGAGCCGCCCGCATCAAAGCCGATGCGTCCGCCGTCGAGGTGGCGGCCGATGGCCTCGGCGCGCTGTACGGCGGCGGGCTTTTGCTCGTAGGGCAGGCTCTCGACAATAAATTCCGTCTCGTACACCTGCTCCATAAAGCCCTTGTCGAACGCGCGCGTGCCGGTTTCGCTGTACGCGGCTTTGATCTGCGCGGCCAGCGCCTCGTCGCCGCAAATGCTCACCTTGAAGCCGCCCCAGCTCCAAAGCAGGAATTTCACCAGACGGTCGACATAGTACGCGTCGGCCCCGGCCATTTCGGGCGTGCCGTGGATCTTCGTCTCATAGGTGCCGATCTGCCCGCCCGAGCGCTCGACGGCGATGCACAGCGGCTTTTCGGCGCCCTTGGCGTACTCGCGGAAAAACAGCCCCAGCGGCACAAAGCCCTTGTCCAGCTCCGGCGTGTTTTTCACCGGGATCTCAACGTTCAAAAACTTCATCTGCAGATCCTCCTTTGAAAGGTTTGGTGATAAAATGATGGGGAATGGTGCGGTGCTGCGGTATCCGATCCGCGCGNCCGCGCGGCGGCCGCAGGGGACACGCGCTTTCTTGTAAATCAGTATAACATATCCCGGCAAACTTTGCTTGCACTTTATGCATTTGTTTTTTGCATTATTGCATTTGGCACAGCAAAAGGGGCGGAGTAACTCCGCCCCTTTTTGACAGGGTGTGTTCTGAAAAAAGTTCAGCAATCGGGCAGGGGATCGGCCGTGATCTGGGGCATCACACGCAAAATGCCGTCCGCGTCCGTGTGGATCACCTCGAACATCCGGTCAACGACGATCTGCGAATCATCCTCAAACACGGGCATAAATTCCCGCACAAACTGCGGTTCCGGGCAATACACATAGACATAATCGTAGCCGTCCAGCAGTACCTGCCGCCATTCCTGCCACGTGCACTGCACCGATCCGGGCATGGATTCGCTGTTTTCCGTCATCAGCATNGTGCCGTGCGGCGGCAGCGTCCACGGCAGCAGCTCGTAGGTGATGCGCAGCTGCGCAAGGCCGTTGTCGTTTGCCGTGATGAGGTGCAGCTTTGGAGATTCCACCCCAAGGCTGCGGATGCGTAATGCCGCGCGGCGATAGAGATAGGCTTCGTGGTTCGTTTCCGCGGCGTGGAGGGGCGCTTCTTCAAATGCGTCTGTCAGGGTTTCCGGTTCGCCGGAAAGCACGGTCAGCGCCAGCACGCACAGCAGGGCAGCCACACGCGCAGGCAGACGGCGGTGGGAAAGAGCGGTGAAGGTGAACGCNGCTCCCGATGCGATCATCACAACGCAGACGGTGTTGAGATAACGGGTNATCGAAGCAAGCAAAACGGCCTCGGAGGGATGGAACAGGAAAAGNTAGGTGAACAGCAGCGAACCGGTGAACACCACCGTGACGCCCAAGGCNGCACCGACACCGGCGCAGACAGCACCGCGCTCCTGCTTTTCGCTCAGCACAAGCGCGACAACGCCGAGAATCAGCGCGCCGGCAATCCATGCCACCCAGGGGAACTTGATGACCCAGCCGTATCCTGCGTTAGTGAACAATTCAAGGAAGAACATNCGGAACACATCGAACCGGTAGGCCGGCCCGCGGAATGTGACGAANGCCCAAACCGCCGGAATGAGCGGTTCGTCGGTGCGCCAGCGCTCGGGCACGCCCATCAGCGACATGTGCACGGCCCAGCTGTAATGTGCGGCCAGNACCGCCGCCAGCATCGCGGCGGGTGTGACGAACGGCAAAAGGCGGGCGTCCCCCGCTTTCCTGCGCTTCCAGAAGATGCAGGCGCGGCGCACTGCCACCGCCGCAACGGCCAGCANNGCAAGGCCGAAGCCCGTGCTTTTGATCAGGCACAGCACAAAACAGCCCAAAACCTCCAGCCACGGCGTAATGCGCGAGCGCTCCGGCANAAATTCCGCGAGCAGAATGGCCGCCGTTGCCATACCAAGCAGCATATCCACGCCGAGCATTGTGATGCCCCGCGGATACAGCTGAAACAGGGTNGCCCACAGCAGCGCAAAGGACACCGTTTTNGCGATGATNCGNCGCCCGTTCATCGCCTTTACGGCGGTCATCAGCAGCGCCGCCGAAAAAACCGCGCTTGCCCAAAGCGCGATGTCCTCACGGTAGCCCGCACCGGCGGCACGCAGTGTCAGATACTGCCACAGGGTGCTTGCGGGCGGGTACGAGGCGAAGCCGTCCCCAAAGCCGGGCGCGGTATACAGCCCATCGGTGCAGAACATCACCTTGAGGGCATAGCCCCAGTGAGAGAAATCGTCCCAATCCACCAGCGCACAGCCCCGGCACAGCCACCACAGCGTCAGCCCCGCCGCCAAAAACAGCAGCGTCCCGCCGAGCGCATCGGTAAGCTCCTTCCAGCGTTTGCGCACAATGCTGACAGCCAAACAGGCCGCGCCCGCCAGCCCTGCNGCCCATGGCAGAAAGCCCGCCACGGGCAGGATGCCCGCAAGCGCCGCCACGTAGGCCGCCGTGATCATCCCCAGGATAGACAGCAGGATGCCTTCTTCCGCGCCGCAGCGCAGCTTTACGCTCAGCCCCATCCCGGAGAGGCATAAAATACCCAGAATCATCATCGCACGCATGGGAAGTTTGTCCCCCTTTTTTTTACTTTACGAATGTATACAGTATAATACTTTCCTGAAAAAAGTGCAACACACGAAAAACGCTCGGAAAAGCTCCGGCTGCAGAGGGCNGAATAACGTCCTGCATCTGCGGCGGACTCTGCCCCGGCGCATTTGTGCCGCACGCGGGCCGGCGGCTGTGAATTGTCCNCTGCCGGCCTGTGCCGGGAGGCAAAAGAAAAGACCCGCACCGCTTCCGGAAATCCGGGCGCTGTGCGGATCCTTTCGCTGGTTTGCTGTGCGTTGTGCCGCCGTGCTGTGCGCTGGCTTGCTGTGAATTGTGTTGCCGTGCATTGCCGTGTATTGTCTTGCATCAGGTGCCTTGCCGCGGGCTTTTGCAAAAATTGAACAATTATTCGTATTTGCCCTTTATTTTGGCTGCAAACAGCAAGCCCAGCAGCAAAACCAGTGCCGAAACGCCAACAANCGGCAGNGNGGCGAATATATTTTCCCCGGCGGCGTTTTCACCCGGCGCATTTTGCATGCCGGGCATTTGTCCCATGAAGCGGTCTGTGCGGCCGCCGTCCCGGTTTGTGGCGCCATCCCGGCTTGTGGCNCCATCCCGGCTTGTGGCGCCATCCATGCCCATGCCGCCGAAGCCGCCAAGGCCGTTTGCGGTGCCGTCCGGCGAAAAACCGTCCGGGGCATCGCCGCTTTCGCCGTCCGGCGGCNNNGCTGNCGGGAACNNCGGNNGCTTCNCCNTCCGNNNGGANGNTNCCGGNGNCANNGCNNCCTGTAAACGNCNTGCCGCGTCCNNCNGCGTCATTGTCNNGTNCGGGCANCATGNCGGNCGCNCNNNCNNNNGGTTCCNCGCCANTGCCCNNTNTNNNCGGCATGCCNCGTCCNCCGGCGTCANNGTCCTGTNCNGGCATCATNCCGGNNGCANCTTCTACNGGTTNNCCATTCCGCCCNNNATCNCNGGCATGCCCTCCCCGGNCCCGCCGCCCGGCATTTCCGGAAGATCTTCTCCNTTTTCCATTCCGCCCGGCATCCCGGGCATGCCCTCCCCGGGCCCGCCGCCGGGAATTTCCGGGNGACCCTCTCTGTTTTCCGTGCCATCCGGCATCTCAGGCATTCCGCCCTCGTTTTCCGTCCGCGCGCCGGGGCCGCCGCGTCCGCCCTGGCCGCGCATGCCGCCGGACATGCCGCCGAACATCCCGCCCGCGGCGGCGGAGCTGTTGTCGATCACCACCGTTTCGTCGGTACCGCCCACCGTGAGGGTGCAGCTGTCGCCCAGCCGCAGCGCCGGCGTGCTGAGGATCACCGAGGAAAACGCGCAGGGGATCGTCTCGGAAAGCAAAACCGTGCCGTCCGCNCCCGTCAGCGAGACGGCTGTATCCGCCGCGCCGGAGGTGGTAACCATCAGGAACGCCTGCGGAGAANCGGGGTCGATGGCCTCCAGCATGGCGCTGCCNCCGCAGGCGACCACCGTGCCGCCGCTGATGCGGCAAATGCCGCCGTTTTCACTGCCGTAGTCGATGGCGGTGCTGCNCCCGCCGCCGTTCACGCTGATGAAGATTTCGCCGCCATTGATGAAAATATCGCCGTTGGAATCGAGGCCGTCCGCGTCGCGCCCCGTGGGGTTGACGATGCGGATCGTGCCGCCATTGATGCANATTTCGGAGCCATCGCCCCGGCCGCAGGCGTTGATGCCGTCGTCCGTGGAAACGATATCGATCGCGCCGCCGTCGATGGTGACGGAGACAGCTTCCAGCCCCTCGTAGCACGCGGGAATGGTGATGCGGCCGGACGCGATATAGAGATAGCTGGTTTCCTCGTCGCCCGACGCNGTGACACCGTCGTCCCCGGCTGTAACGGTGAGGCCGGCGCCTGTAAAGCGCACGCTGTCGTGTGCATGGATGCCGTCCTGAACGGCGTTCACCACTATCGTGCCGCCGGTGATCACAAGATCGTCGTTGCAGACGATGCCATGCTGATAGGCCCCGTTCACCGTGAGCGCGCCGCTGCCGTTGATCGTCAGATCATCGCGGGAATAGATCGCGCCGTCCACGCCGCGTTCTGTGAGCGCTTCGCTGTAGGTGCTGCCGTCGGTAAATGTGTTTTCCGTTCCGGCCGCCAGCGTCAGAAATACCTTTTTNGNCTNCTCCACGCGCAGGGCCGCGCCGTCGGAGCAGTGCACGGATACGCCGTNCAGCAGAAGCCAGACCTTATCGTCCCCGTCGGCGTCGATGATGATGCTGCCGTCTGTCAGTTCCCCGGAGAGGATATATTTTCCGGCATAGACGATGTGCACGTCGCCGTCTATCAGATACGCGCCGTTGCCGGAAACCTTGCCGCCCGTNCCCGTCAGCGNGATGCGNGTGGCGCCGGCTGTGTCCCAATCGGCGTTCAAATCATTTTTGGTAAACTGCCCGTCCCCGTCGTCTTCGTCGGAGAGNATGCCGATGCCCAGTGCCTGCCCGCAGCAAAACAGCNCCGTCAGCACAAGGCTGAGCAGCACGGCGGCAACGCAGAGAAGATCAATATGCCTGTGCGTTGACATGCGGCGCCTCCTTATCCCATGTAGTCGCCGTTGTAGCTTACCAGAACCGCGCTGCGCACGCCCGGCATTTCAGCAAGGGCATTGACAAAATCGGTGCTCGCGCCCTGCAGGCGCACCTCAAAATTCACCTCCACNCTGCCCGCGGCGGCGGATTTGCTTTTCACGGCGCAGCGCAGCGTGTTTTCCTCCAAAAATTTGCGGGCCGCCGTCTCGCTGGCATACCCGTCGCATCCCAGCACNAAAATATACGGGTTTGAGTGCGATTTGCGGTTGACGAAAACCAGCAGGATCACGCCGATGATCACACTGCCGATCACGGCCAGCGGGATCATGCCCGCCGCCAGCACGATGCCCACGGCGATGGACCAGAACAGAAACGCGATATCAAGCGGCTCCTTGATGGCTGTGCGAAAGCGCACGATGGACAGCGCGCCCACCATGCCGAGGCTCAGCACCACGTTGGAGGTGACGGCGAGAATCACGACGGTGGTGATCATGGTGAGGGCGATGAGCGTTACGCCGAAGCTGGANGAGTACATCACGCCCTGATACGTTTTCTTGTACACGAGAAAAATAAACATGCCCAGACAAAAAGCCAGGCAGAGCGCCAGCACCATATCCAAAATACTGACAGCCGCCACGTTTTCCAAAAAGCTGGATTTGAAAATATCCTGAAAGGTCATAAAGNATTGCTCCTTTGATAAGTGTTTGGAGTTTCGTGTTTAGAGTTTAAAGTTGANGGTTTAGAGAAGGAATTTTGTAAATTTGCTTATGGATTTCATAAACTCGCGATTCAAAATATATTTTTTTGAATTCAATTTATGAATTAAGAATTGATAATTACAGATTATGAATTATAAATTCAAGAATCCGCCGGAGGAATCTCCGCGATGCCAATGGCTTCCTTAGGCGGAATACCGCGCGGAAGACAGAAGACCGTCGGGGCCGTTCTGTTCCGTCCCGCGCCGCGCCGGGAGGCGTCAGCCGTAAATCCGGCACTGCGCGTATTTCGAGAAGGCGGACATCCGGCGGCCGGGAAGCGAGACGGCGTCGCGGATGATATCGGGCAAAAATTCATCCCACTTCACCTCTAAGAGAACCGGCGCGTCCCCGGCGGGAATGGTGATGCAGTCCGCGTCCAGAAAATGGGCGGCGGAAAGCGCCGTGCGGATGTTATAATCCAGCGTGACGCGCACATTGCCCGGCGCGAAGATAAACGGCTCGCGCGTGTATTCCACAATCGTTTTGGGCCGAAGTCCCTGCGTCTGCATCTTGCTGTGCAGCTCCTGAATCAGCGCGTTTTCGCTCTGTGCCATCCAGCCGCAGTCTGTGCCGTTTATCAGGGACTGCACCTGCCGCGCGGTGAGGCCGGCGCTCTGCTTGCTGCCAAGGCCGCCCAGCTTGCTTTTCTTTTCCAGACGGATCACGGAGAGATCGTCGTTATAATAGCGGATGCGGAATTTTTCCCGCCGGCTCACACCGTCTGACTTTTCCCGCAGGGCCTTGTCGGCCGCGTTGTCGAAATACAGGCTCCGGATGCGGTAGGCGCCGCCGATGGCGTGCGGGTCCGGCTGCGCGACGGCCCGCAGGCGCTGGCGCAGAACGAACAGGTCGCTTTTGCTGATCTCGTGCTTGTGTTCATGCCGAAAATCCATGTTGCTGCGTTCCTCCTTTCGGTTGGCTGTCCGCCGCCGCGCCCTGCGCCGGGGCGGCGGCAATATTTCCCCCGCGTTCACTTTGGGAGAAAAGCCCTGCAGTTATTGTACCAGCAAACACATGAAATCGGTGTGAAACTTTTGTGATATCTTTTTGATAATTTTTAGTTCGGGTTTGGACTGCAGGCGCAATCCGTTATGGGTACATTCTGTTGGAAGGTTCTGTTGAAATCAACAATCTATCCCACTGCAATCAGCGCGAACGTTTCCCTGATTGCATGCCGGGAACAAAAACGGAACGCGCTGTTTGGAGCGGCCGCTTGCGTAAAGTGTTCCCCACTGTATCCCTTTTGTAACCATAACTTTGGATGCAGCCGGACGAATAGAGAAAAAGGAATCCCCCCGTCCTTGCCGGCGGGCGGCGCGCCGGCGAGGACGGGGAGAACGCTTTTTTCACCGCTGCCCACTGCAAGTACATATCAGCGGGATCGCATGTGCTGAAATCATGGCGGCGTATCCGCGATTCTCATGGAACGCATTGCCTTCGTAATATGGAACCGAATGGGGATACGGATGAAAAACCCGGCTGAAGGCTGAACCGCAGACCAGGCTTTATGATACGATCTGTTATAATGGAAAGGAACCCAATGAATCTTACCGTCTCTGTTGATCACAACCAGCTGCTGGATGTTCTGCTGAACGTGGGGCTCATCCGCCCTGTGTTCATCTGGGGCGCGCCGGGCATCGGGAAATCCGCCATCGTGGAGGAATTCGCGCAGCGTCTGGGCATGGAGTGCGTCTCGCTGCTGGGCAGCCAGCTGGCGCCGGAGGATATCATCGGCGTGCCGCAGATCCGGGACGGCCGCAGCGAGTTCTGCCCGCCCCGCGCCATCGCCCGCAGCGAGCCGTATGTGCTGTTCCTCGACGAGCTGAACGCCTGCTCCTCCGAGGTGCAGAAGGCGTTTTATTCGCTCATCCACGAGCGGCGCATCGGCGAATACCGTCTGCCGGAGGGCTCCATTGTGGTGGGGGCCGGCAACCGCGCCGAAGACAACGCCATCACGCGGCCGATGTCGTCGGCGCTCGTCAACCGGATGTTTCATGTCGAATTGAAGGCGAGCCCGCGCCTCTGGCTGGAATGGGCCGCGCGCAGCGGTATCCACCCCTATGTTTACGATTACATTTGCAGCCGGCCGGATCATTTATGGAGCAAGCCGCCCAAAACCGAGGAGCCGTTCTCCACACCGCGCTCGTGGCATATGCTCAGCGACGCCATCCAGAGCTATGGGGAACATATCAGCGAGGACGACCTGCGCATTCTGGCCGCGGGCAGCCTTTGCCCAAGGCACGCCACGCAGTTTCTGGCTTATGTGCGGCAGGTGCGCAGCCAATATGCGCTGGATAAAATCCTGGCGGGCACGCAGCCGTGGCCGTCCGCCCCCGAGGAGCGCGACGTGCTGTATTTTCTGGCGCAGTCGCTGCGGGCGCGGCTCGTGAAGGAGCTGCCGCCCGAGCGCGGCAAGCTGACGGGCGACAGCCGCGCGCTGGTGCTGCGTGCAAAGGACCGCCTCGTCGAGCTGGCCGATTTGAGCCTTGAGATCGCGCGCATGGCCGTCACGCCCGAGGAGGGACAGGAGCTGCCGGATTGGTTCGTGGTGGAATTGTTCCGCGACCTGCCGCGTCTGGCCGATAAACGCAACAAATGAGGGAACGGAAAAAATACAGCAACCCTGCCGCGGAGGCGTTCGAGCAGGGGTGCAGCCTTGTCGCGCAGAATCCGGTGCTGGTGGAGCTGCTGCAAGAGGCAAAGGTGCATTTTGACGACAGCTACCCCATGGCGCGCGAGGACTGGGCGTGGGTGGATTCGGACGGCCATATCTACGCCAACAGCCACCGCCGCGCCGCACCGGCGGAATGGGCCTGGGCGGTGGCGCACTGCCTGATGCATCTGGCGCTGGGCCACATCCGGGCAGAAAAAGAGGGCGACGTCCTTTGGAACATCGCCTGCGACTGCATGGCCGCCCGCTATCTTGCCGACCTGCACACCGGCACGCCGCCGGACGGGCTGGCCGGGTTGGGCCTGCTTCCGGCCGGCACGCGCGATGAAGAAGCGCTCTGCGCCTGGCTGCGCGAGCACGGAACGCCGGCGGGGCTGCATGTCTCCACCATGAGCGGCGGCCGGCCGGATATGGTATATTGCCCCAAAAGCCGCTATTGGCGGGGCCCCCCGGATTGGCGCGCCATTTTTGCCGAAAGCCTGCGCGACGCGCTGCGCGCGTCGGTGGATTACGCGGGCGGCGTCCGCGGTTCCGGGAGCCGGGAGGATGCCCTGCCGGGGCCCATCGCGCGGGCGCAGGAATGGTTTCTCTCGGGGTATCCGCTGCTCGGGGGCATCGCCGCCGGGTTCAGGCTTGTTTCCGACGCGCTCACGGTGCAGCGTATGGGCATTCCGGTGGCGGCCGTCTCGTGCGTGCTGCGGGAGATCTACGTCAATCCCGCCGCCCGCCTGAGCGAGCAGGAATGGCGCTTCGTGCTGGCGCACGAATACCTGCACGCCGCGCTGTGCCACGACGCGCGCCTTGCGGGCCGCGACCCCGAGCTGTGGAACGTGGCCTGCGATTATGTGATCAACCAATGGCTCGTGGATATGGGCGTCGGCGCCATGCCGCAGGATCTGCTGTTCGATCCCGCACTGAAGGACCTTTCGGCCGAGAATGTCTACGATCTGCTGACGGCCAACCTGCGCAAGTACCGGCGCATGGCAAAGCACGACATTTTGTTCGGCCCTGCCAATCGGTTCGACGCGCAGCGGGGCGTCGATCTGGACGAATGGTGCCGATCGGCCATCCAGCGCGGGCTCGATTACCACGAGGCGCACGGCCGCGGCTATCTGCCTGCCGCGCTGGTGGAGGAGATCCGCGCGCTGTCCCGCCCGCCCATCCCGTGGGACGTAAAGCTGGCGCGCTGGTTCGACGAGCAATTCGAGCCGCTGGAAAAGCACCGCACCTATGCCCGCCTCAGCCGCCGCCAATCTGCCACGCCTCAGATTCCGCGCCCCAGCTGGCGTTATGAGGAAGCCGCCCTTGCGGGGCGCACATTCGGCGTGCTGCTGGACACCTCCGGCTCGATGGACCGGAGGCTGCTGGCCGCCGCGCTCGGCGCCATCGCGGGCTACAGCAATGCGCGGGACGTGCACCGCGTGCGCGTGGTGTTCTGCGACGCCGCGCCCTACGACCAGGGCTATATGGCGGCCGAGGCGATCGCCGGGAGCGTGTGCGTGAAAGGCCGCGGCGGCACCGTGCTGCAGCCGGGTATCGAGCTTTTGCAGGACGCGGAGGATTTCCCGAAGGACGCGCCGCTGCTGATTATCACGGACGCCGACTGCGACCGCCTGACGCTGTATGGCCGCAGCCACGCCTACCTGATCCCCCGCGGCCGCACGCTGCCCTTCCCGCCGAAGGGGCCGGTGTTTTATCTGGATTAGAGNGCAAAAACCAGGAGATAAAAAGAGTTTGGGCTTCTGCCGGCAGAATACCGGCAGAAGCCCTCTTTCGGTGAAGGATGAAGCCATATGCGGGAAGAATTTGCCCCTTCATGATTCTTTTTCATACCGTATGGGGCANTAGAAAATCAAAAGATCCATGCGGAGTTGATCGCCGTCTTCACCGCGCAGGTCGCAGTCGATATAAAAATCGCCCAGCGTAAAGCCGCCGAGATTTTCTGCAAATATGCAAACTTCCCCTGTGGCAAGGTCAATTGCACCAACGCCGAAGCACCGCCCGGCCTGCCGGGGCAGAATTTCATTCAGGCAGTTTTCGCATAAAAAGCCTGCCGCTTTGCCGGTATCCANCANNNCNTCCNCATNGAANTATACNGAGCCNNTGGCNTAGCCCCTGTCATAGTTTTCCATCAGACTGGCCGAAAAGCCGCCGTTTTTACTTGCACCGCCTCCAATCGAACCAAAACCGGCGAATGCCTCTATCAGCTGCCCTCCGTCATAACGATTGATTTCGATCGGTTTGACATCAAAGGAATTCAGGCTGATGAGGGCAATGTTGTTTTGTCCCCATTGGGACGGTATTTGATCTTGTATGCCGCCCCCGCACAGCATGCAATCCTCCGGGGATGTGCCGGAGCGGTAAAGCGTGTTTTCAGAGAGGGATGCATCGCCGGAATCGGAATTTTGCGCCGCGCCGGAACCGGCGTTTGGTTTTGTTTCGCACCCGGCCAAAAATAAAATCAGCAGCAGGAGCAGGGCAAATGTGGAACGTCTCATATCAGGTCGCCTCCTGTTTCAAATTCGAGTTTTGGGTTTCATGGGTGACGATCCGGGTGGCGGGATCGATTACGATGATATCCCGGCCCATTTTCCGGGCATAGTGCACCGTTGCGCCGGTTCCGCTGCGCAGGGCCCCGTTGTAGACGGCCAGTAGCAGACCGGCGGCGTCTACCAGCCGGCGGTTTCGGGCGAGCATGCAGCCGTCATAATAATCGCGGCTTACAAATTCCACGGAATCGGCTTGTTCTAAAATGGCGTGATACCGCGCCCGCGCCGGGGCACTCCACTTGTTTTCCTGCCCCTGGCAGGGAAGAATACAGCGCAGTTTCAGCGCGGGAGCATTTCTGCGCAGAGCAAGAACGATCCCGGCGCAATACTGATCGGCGCCCTCCGCCATGCCGGTGAAAAAATCCGTTATGCCGGCGCCGGCAAGCGCTTCGATCTGCTTTTGCAGAATTTCTTTCAGCGCTGTGCAGCGGCTGTCCGTTTCGTCATATCGCCACGGCAATTTTGCAGGGCGGTGGCCGGTGAAGGCGCAGATGCTTTTCAGCATGACAACTCACTCCTAAACAAAAAAATATGGAACATTCCCGTTCTGGAGCGTTATGGGCAATATTGCCTATAACGCTTTTTTTCTATTATAGGCAATAATAGAAATATGTCAATCAGGAAAGGAGGTCAAGCGGCGTGATTTCATATGCCCCGTTGTGGAAAACAATGGAGAAGTGCGGAGCAACTACCTACACACTTCAGGTCAAAGGCGGCATCAGCAGTTCTACGATACGCCGCTTGAAAGCTGGCGATTCAGTCTCCACAAACTCCTTAGAGGCATTATGCAAAATTTTGAACTGTACCATTCCCGACATTGTAGAGTACCGGCCCGATCCGATGAAACAGGCATAAACAGAACCAAATCAACAATGAGCGTTGACTCTGAAAAACCCGGTATGGAAAACGAGTAAGCGATACAGCCAAAAAACCGCATCCAAAAATGTTTGTGCACCCTTTGCTTTGACCGTGCCCGCCATTCTTGCAATACAGGGCGGTTTGTGGTAGGATAAACATATACCGAAGGCTGCAGAAAGCGGGTGGCGCCCTTGACGACAGAAGAACAAAAACACCAGAGAGATTTAGAGCGTCTGCGCAGCCTGCGGCCGATGGACGATGATTTCATGCGCTGCCTGTTCAAGGATAATATCCCGCTGGCGCAGCTGGTGCTGCGCATCATTACCGGCAAGCCGGACCTGATCATCACCGACTGCCAGACGCAAAAGGACATGAAGCGCCTCGGCGGTGCGCGCTCGGTCTGTCTGGACGCGTACGGGACGGATTCTCTGAATAAAAAGTATGATATGGAGATCCAGAGGGAGGATAAAGGCGCCGAGCCGCAGCGGGCGCGATATCATTCCAGCGTGCTGGACATCGAGAATCTGGATGCGAACCAGAAATTTTCCGAGCTGCCGGAGACCTATACGATTTTCATCACCGAAAAGGATTTTTACGGAATGGGGGAGCCCATCTACCCAATTGAGCGTGTGAATCTTGTAACAGGCAAACTCTTTGCGGATGGCGGGCATATTCTTTATGTGAACGGCGAGTACCGCGGCGATTCCGATATCGGAAAACTGATGCACGATTTCAACTGCACCGATGCCGGTGATATGCACTTTGAACTGATGGCAGAGCGGACACGATATTTGAAAGA
>JAAVHN010000013.1 GCA_014799685.1 Subdoligranulum sp.
TTCCTGCTTCCGCATCCAATTTGTATGATTAAAATTCCATGATATGGGATGGTTTGCCATTTTCCGATACGCTAACTGACTAAAATAGAAATATCTGGAAGCAAAATTGATTTCCGTGTTTTGCCGGTTTCTGGGAAGCGTTACGGTGCGTTCCCCACTGTCCACCCGAATTCCTCCCGGAAATCCGCAAAGCAGGCCGGGCAGATCCAGCGCGCATCCGAGCCATCCTCCGGCTTGGTACAGTAACCCTCGTGCAGATCCCCGGGGGAATCGCTGAATTTGTCCCAGCAGAATGCGCAGTGCTCGTGATCCCACAATGGGGAATAGGGCCGGTAGGAAAGGCGGAAAAGCACCGCGCCCGTCAGCCATTCCTCCTGCCCCCGTCTGCGCCAGTCCGTCGACGAAACCATAGGCGATCACTCCTCATACCCTATGATAGCATGCCGCCGGTACCGGGTCAAGGCGGCACCCCTGGCGGGCAGCCGCCGCACACGCCTGTCTCATGGCCGGCTCCAATGCGCCGATTGACAGGACGCCGGATTTGTGATAGATTATAGGGCATAAAACACAGGGGGGCGAATGAACATGATTTTGAAACAGCATACAGTAAAACGAACCGCGCTGCTGCTCGCGCTGTTGCTGGCACTGTCCCTGGCGGCGTGCGGCGGGAAGGACAGCGCCGCTCCGGCGGGCACGGACGGTGCTGCGGCCGGTACGCAGGCGCCGCAGGAAGGCGATGCGCCGCAGGCCGCGCCCGCGGAGGATGCGCCCGCCGCAAACGATACCGCGAACGATGGATACGAAAAATTCAGCCGGCTTGCGATCGGCATGACCGAGGACGAAGTAAACGCGATCCTGGGCGAGCCGGCAAAGGTGGACAAGGCCTATTATTACTATAACATCATGGTGAACGGCGAGGAGCTGCAAATTGAAGTGTGGATCAACACCGTGAGCGGCATTGTCACATATTTCAACGGAGATTTTTACAAGGACAGCGTCCTCGCGGCCTTTGCCGATGCCGGCACCGACCTTTCCAAAGCCGGCGAGCTCAAGGCCGGTGAGGACGATACCGGCACGCTGGAAACCTATGAGGCATGTGCACAGGCGTTCGGAACGCCGGGCTACCTGATCACTGCCGATGAGGACGGTACGACGCGGTATCTGTGGGCGGATGCCAATGAAGGCCACATGTGCGTGACGTTCCGTGCGGACGGCAGCATCAAAAGCTATCAGGGCTTCTGTTAAAAAGGTGCCGATCCAATCGGCATTCCGGGCCGGCGGCGATCGATCCGGCGATTCCTTGCGGAGCAGAATCATTCGAAAAACATTCCCCGTGCGCATTCGTTTGGCGTGCGGGGAATGTTTTTTGCCGCTGTTTTTTGATAAAATGAGGGAAATCTTCACGAAATTGTAACAATTTCTTGACAAGTTTGCGTCCGCGTTTTACAATAAGTATTGTGATAAATAGTAACTTTAGGGAGCGGATGTCTGCCGCTCGCCGTTTTGGGCAAAGTGAAATGCCTCCGGCGCGCTGATCGCCGGAGAAAATTCCGCTAAGGAAGCTCCGGTTTCGCCGGCAGGCGATGCCCTGCGCCGGATGGCCGGAGTTCCACGAGGATATCATCACAAACCACGCGCTTTCCGTGCCGGGCCGGCTTTGTTGCCGTGCCCTGTTCGGTGCAGGCTTTGCGTGGCATTGCTCATTTTTTATTTTTGAAATTGGCGCGGCAGCCGCCCCTCAGATTACTTTCATTCATACTTTAAAACAGAATAGGAGTTGAACCCTGAGATGGTATCACCGATTGTAGTCGTGGTGATCGCCGTTGTCACAGGCGTGGTGTGTGCTGCCGCCGCGTTCTTCGCCGGGGTTTCCTACCGCCGCAAAACTGCCGAGACGAAGATCGGCAGCGCAGAGGAGGAAGCAAAGCGCCTGATCAACGACGCCATGAAAACCGCACAGCAAAAGCGCAAGGAGGCCCTTGTGGAGGCCAAGGACGCGGCCTTCCAGCTGAAGGCCGAGGCCGACAAAGAGATCAAGGAGCGCCGCGGCGAGTTGAGCCGTCAGGAGCGCCGTCTGGACCAGAAGGAGGAAACGCTGGACCGCAAGACGGCCGCGCTGGAGCAAAAAGAGGCGAATCTGGCCAAGCGCAGCGAGCTGGCCGAGGCGCGCCTTGCCGAAATCGAGCAGCTGAAGCTGCGCGAGCAGGACAAATTGGAGACGATCGCCGGCCTTTCGGCCGAGGATGCAAAGCAGCTGCTGCTCAACCGTCTGGACGAACAGCTGACGCACGAAAAGGCGATGCACATCGCCGCGTTTGAGACGCAGACGAAGGACGAATGCGACGCGATGGCGCGCGAGTTGATCGGCCAGGCCGTGGCGCGCTGCGCCGCCGACCATTCCAGCGAGGCCACGGTGTCCGTGGTGCCGCTGCCCAGCGATGAGATGAAGGGCCGCATCATCGGACGCGAGGGCCGCAACATCCGCGCGCTGGAAACGGCGACGGGCGTCGATCTGATCATCGACGATACGCCTGAGGCCATCACGCTTTCGAGCTTTGACCCAGTGCGCCGCGAAATCGCCCGCATGACGCTGGAAAAGCTCATCAGCGACGGGCGCATCCACCCCGCGCGCATCGAGGAAACCGTGGAAAAGAGCCGCCGCGAGTTAGAGCTGATGATGAAGCGCGAGGGCGAAAAGGCCGTGATGGATGTGGGCGTGCACGGCATCCATCCGGATATCGTAAAGCTGCTGGGCCGTCTGCGCTACCGCACCAGCTACGGGCAGAACGTGCTGAACCATTCGCTGGAGGTGGCCTACCTCTCCGGCATTCTGGCGGCCGAACTCGGCGTCAACGTCACACAGGCGCGCCGCGCCGGTTTGCTGCATGATATCGGCAAGGCGCTCGACCACGAGATCGAGGGCAGCCATATCAGCATCGGTGTGGATATCGCCAGGAAATACCGCGAGAACCCGGCCGTGATCCACGCCATTGAGGCGCACCACGGCGATGTGGAGGCCAAGACGACGCTGGCGTTTATCGTGATGGCGGCGGACGCCATTTCCGCCGCGCGTCCCGGTGCGCGCCGCGAAAACCTCGAAAGCTATATCAAACGTCTGGAGAGCCTGGAGGAGATCGCGAGCGGCTTTGAGGGCGTGGAGCGCAGCTTCGCCATCCAGGCGGGCCGCGAGGTGCGCATCATGGTGAAGCCCGAGGCCGTCAGCGACGACCAGCTGACGATTCTGGCGCACGATATCTCGCACAAGATCGAGGAATCGCTCGATTATCCCGGCCAGATCAAGGTGAACGTCATCCGCGAATCCCGCGCGGTGGATTACGCGAAATAAGGGCGAGGCATGCGATCCGAGCGCCTGCCGGTTGCCGGTTTATCCGATGCAGGCGTACGGGCGCGGGCATCCGGCCTGCGCCGGCCAAAGCCGATCAAAAAAATCCCCCCATCCGGGCTGTCCCCGGATGGGGTTTCGTTTTGTGTGAATAGGAAGGGATCCGGTCTGCCGGGCTTGCCCGTATCCGGTATCGGCAAACAGAGATAGTAAGGGAAGCTCTGATCAAATCGATGTGCCGGAAAATTTGCCGTCGAGACGCGCGGCGATCTATTCAGGGGTTCCCAAGCAAAAATGATCTATAAAATATCTCCCGGCGAGGCCAGGGGATATGAAGATTCCGGCATATCACAGCGCATATTGCGGCGGTCAATAAGAGGCGACAAGCACTCCGTTTTCGTAAACATCGGTGCGAACCAGGATCTCCTGACCCGTCTCTTCATCATACCGGTAGATGTTCTCGGTATAGGATTTGGTCTCGTGGTTATAGTCGTGAACATCGGAATACTCGTACAGCTGATTGTTTTCGTTGTAGTATTCCTTGCGCAACAAGGTCGACTCGTCCTGATAAATGGACGTTGTATGTGTGGCGGACGACGATACAGGCGCGGGTGTGGGTGCGGGCGCAGGCGCAGGTTCTGGAGCCGGGGCCGCGGGAGCGGTAGCAGCCGGAGCGGGATCCGTTGATGCCAGAGCCGCGGAAGCCGGAGCTGCGGAAGCTGCCGAAGCAGGAGCCGCATCTCGGGCAGTTGCGGAAGACTGTGCGGCAGGCGCCTGCGGCGCGGAGGAAGCCGGAACATCTGCCGCCGACGCGGTGCTCCCCGTTTCATTCACATCACCCGGCGCAATACCAGGCGCGGCGGAATTTGCTTTCGGCAAAACCGTTTCGGCCCTTCCGGAAGAGGCCGCGGGCCCCGGCTTATCATCATCCATTGTCTGCGCGGGCAAAACCGCGTCCTCGGTGTCTTCGGCAGGAACGCCCTCCGGTGCAGCCGCCAATTCCTCCAAAGGGGCAGCGCCCGGCAAAGCAACATCCGTATCAGTTGTGCCCTGCGAGGCCACAACAGCGCTTTGCGACTGTTCCGGCTGAGAAGACACCGCAAGGCTGCCGGCCGAGATCGCGGCAACCGTTCCCACGGTGGATACCGCAGCCAGCGCCGCCGCACTGACGACAACAGCTTTCTTTACAAGAAGTCCCTTGAGAAGCGCGCTTTTAAAAGGCAGTGCCATTAACATTCATCCTCACTTTCGTCCAATATTTGCGGCAAAAGCATCCGCGTTGCAGTTCAACTTTATTATATGGGGCATCGGCCGTTTTGTCAAGCCGATTGAAAAATCGGCCTTGATCAGATCAGGGGAAACCGGCTTCGAGGCGATCTGCAGGGTCTGCTGAAATCTGCGGGGCTCGCTCGAAGCAGCTGCGAGGCCTGTCCGGGGGCGACGTATGGTGCGCATCCTGGGCGTACATCATAAAATTATAAAAAGAGCCCAAAATTTTTTGAAAAAACGCTTGACTCTGACGCAGCGTCATAGCTTATACTTTGTCTCACACGAAAAAAGCAGAGCGCGGCAGCCCAATGCAATGGGTGCGCCGTCTCTGCCGGCAGGGGAGGGGAATGCAAATGCGAACGGTACACGAGGTGAGCAGGCTGACGGGTGTGAGTGTGCGCACACTGCACCATTACGACGCCATCGGGCTGCTGAAGCCCGCGCATGTGACGCAGGCGGGCTACCGGCTGTATGACGACGCGGCGCTGCGGCGGCTGCAAAGCATTCTGCTGTTCCGCGAGCTGCAGTTTCCCTTAAAACAGATCAAAGCCATCCTCGACAGCCCGGGCTTCGACCGCAAGGAGGCGCTGCGCCAGCAGCTGGAAATGCTGCAGCTGCAGCGCAAGCGGCTGGATGCGCTGATCGGCCTTGCCCGTGAAACCATTGAGACAGGAGGAGAAACAATGGACTTTTCGGCATTTGACCGCACCGGGCTGGAACGCTGCGCCGCCGAGGCAAAGGAAAAATGGGGCGCCACCGACGCCTATAAAGAGAGCGCAGAAAAAGCGGCACGCCGCGCGGCGGCCGGCCGGGGCGAGGAAGCGCTCGCCGACGGGATGATGCAGCAGTTTGCCGCAATGGGCGAGCTGCGCGGCATGCCGCCCGATTCCGACGCGGCGCAGGAGGCCGTGCGCAAGCTGCAGGCATTCATCACCGAGCACTGCTACAACTGCACGCCGCAGATTTTAGCGGGCCTTGGCCAGATGTACACCGACGACGAGCGCTTTCGCGCGAACATCGACGCCGCCGGCGGCGAGGGTACAGCCGCATTTGCGGGCAAGGCGATCGGGATTTATTGCAAAAACGTACTTGCATAAGGAGAACGAACGCGGAAGGGCGCTTTTGACAGACGCACTCCCGCAGCGGATGCACAGGACGGCGCACCGGATTTGCCTATATTCGGATACAGGCAAGCAGGGCAGATGATCAGGACGATCCACCGGTTGTACCCGCATCAGAACAGGCGCATGTTGTCAAATTGCGAAAAGGGGGTGCGCCGCAGAAGAAAATTCTGCGGCGCACCCCGATCATGCAAGAGCCGGACAGGGCAGTTCCCTTTTGGGACGCTTTGTTCGGCTTTCTGTCTGTGCGCTCCCGCTTTCCGTGGTGTACAAAATCCCCTGCTCAAGAAAGTAAGCAGACGGCAAATCATCGAAAATTTTTGATCCGCTGCAATCAGGGAATCATATAAATAAAAATTTCATAAAAACAACGGAAAAAGCGGCTTTGACTATCCGTTTGGAGAGTGGACTTGGCGGCGGAAGTGGTGTAAAATAAGGCAAAATCAGGGATGCGCTTACCATCCGGAAAGTGGAAGGGGAAAAGCTTTGGATAAAGGATATATAGCCCCCGATGCCGCCCTGAAAAAGCTGCGGGCGGCGAGGAGCCTGCGGCAGACGGTGTACATCTACGGCGCCACCGGGTACGGCAAAACGGAGCTGGTAAGGCAGTACCTGAAAAACCGCCGTTACCGGTACATTTCCTGCGCGGAAGATACCGCCGCCCTGATGGCGCTGGCCGAAACCGCGCCGGAGAGGGCGCCGCGGAATACGAAGAAAAGTAACTCCAGAGAACTGACAAAAGAACTGCAAAAGGGAATGTCCGGCGGCAAAAAAGAACCGGAACCCGAACCCCGGACAGTGGTGGTGCTGGACGACCTGCACCTGCTGAAAAGCGCGGAGGGGCGCGGGGCGGCGCTTGCGCTCGCGGGGCGGGAGGATGTATGGCTCATCATGGCCTGCCGCAGCCCCGTTCCCGCATGGCTGATGCCGTCCTATGTGCGGGACGGCTTTCTCGTCATCACGGAGGACGATTTGTGCCTTGGAGAGAAAGAGATCGCCGCCTGCATGGAGGAACAGGGGATCAGGCTTACGGAGGAGGAGCTGGCGTTCCTCTGCGAAAAGTGCCGGGGGAACGCCTATACCGTCCGGCACGCGTCTTTGCGCATCCGCGAGGGGACGCGTCCGGGGCCGGAGCTGGAGCGGGAGATCAGGCGCGCCTTTGCGGAATACCTCGAAACCCATGTGCTGGAGCAGTGGGACAGCGACCTTTTGGAATTTCTGATGCAGCTTTCCGTCACGGAGGAATTCACGCTGCCCCTGGCCGAGACCATTACCGGGAACCGCCATGCGCAGGCGCTTTTGGAGCGCGCGGCCGAGGCCGGGAACTTCCTTTTCTTCAAAGAAGATACCTACCGCCTGCGCCCCATCCTTTTGAAAGCGCTGCGCAGGCGCGCGGCAAGGACGTTCAGCCCGGAGCTGCTGAAGGACTATGCCCATAACGCGGGGCTGTGGTATGGCATGCACGGCCAGATCGTGCCCGCGCTGGCCATGTTCGAGCGGTGCGGCAACAGGGACGGCATCCGCGAGCTGCTGCTGCGCAACGCGCGGCTGAACCCCGGCAACGGCCATTACTTCGAGCTGCGCCGCTATTACCTGGGGATGGAGGAAAAGGAATTAGAGGACAGCCCCGTGCTGATGGCGGGGATGAGCATGCTCTATTCCATGCTGATGCAGGAGGAAGAGAGCGAATACTGGTACGAAAAGCTGAAGGCCTTCGCCGCTCGCGCCAGGGGCGGGCAGAGGCGGGAGGCTCTCAGCCGCCTGGCCTATCTGGAGATCGGCCTGCCGCACCGGGGCAGCGCGGACATGGTGGAGATCATGAAGAAAATGCCCGCGCTGCTGTTCGGCCAGGGCATCGGCCTGCCGGAATTTTCTGTCACGAGCAATATCCCCAGCACGATGAACGGGGGCAAGGATTTCTGCCACTGGAGCAGGGACGACCGGCTGCTTGCCGCCACCATCGGGCATTTGGTGGAACGCATCCTCGGGCGCTACGGCAAAGGGCTGGTGAATGCCGCGCTGGGCGAGAGCCTGTACGAAAAAGGGGAGGATCCCTACGAGGTATTGACGCTGCTCACCCGCGCAAGGCTGGAGGCGGAGGGCGGCGGTGTGCCGGAGATCGCCTTTGCCGCCGTGGGGCTGACGGTGCGGCTGGACACCCTGCAGGGGGAGCTGCAGACGGCAAAGGAGATGCTGGCCTCGTTTGAAAAGAGCGTGCGGGAACAGGGCGCGGCGCAGCTTTTGCCCAACATCGCCGCGCTGCGGTGCCGCCTTGCCCTGCGGGAAGGGGATAAAAAGGCCGTGGAGCGGTGGATGGAAGAGGCGCCGGACGAGAATTTGGAGTTCTGCGGCCTGGAGCGCTACCGCTATCTGACGAAGGTGCGCTGCTATCTCTCCGCGGGGGAGATACTCCGGGCGTTGTCCCTGCTGGAAAAGCTGCGCTATTACGCGGAGAAGTGCCACCGCCCCTATGTGCGGATGGAAGTAAATCTTTTCAGCGCCATTGCGAAATACCGCACGGGCGGCGCGTGGAAAGAGGATTTTTTCGCGGCGCTGCGGGAAGCGGAAAGCTATCGGTTCCTGCGCGTGATCAGCGAGGAGGGCGCGGCGGCGCAGGAGCTGTTCGCGGCGGCGGGAAAAAACCTGCTGGAACGGGAGATCGCGGACAAAAGCTGGCTTGCCCGCCTGACGGGGGAGACCGGGAAGGCGGCCGTGCGCTACCCGGTGTACCTGAAAGGCCGGCTTGCGAAAGCGCCGGATTTCTGCGAGACGGCGCTCTGCGTTTTGCGGCTGCAGGCGGAGGGAAAAAGCTACGGCCAAATCGCGCAGGAGCTTTCCATGAAAGAGGCGACGGTGAAATACCATGCGCTGGAGAATTACCGGAAGTTAGGCGTATCCGGCAAGGCGGACGCCGTGCTTGCGGCGCGCAATTTGGGGATATTATAGGAGGCACTTATGAAACAGATGGGGAAACGTATCTTTGCGGCCGTGCTGGCGGCGGCACTGCTCTTCACCCTGCCGGGAATGACGGCCTATGGAGCGGCGGGCGGACAGGGAGAGCCTGCCTCCCAAAGCGCCACGGCGGGGCAGGTGGAAACGGAGGAAGCCGCGCCCGAAGCCGGGGACGGCGGCGCGGAGAAGGCCGGAGCCGGCGCGCCCGAAGCCGCCGAAGCGGGGGAGGCCGCCGAAGCGGGGGAAGGCGAAGCCGCGCCCCTCGCCGGGCCGCCCGCGAATGCGGTGGCAATGGTAGAGAAAGAGGGCGAAGAACCCTGGTATGTCACTGATCTGGCGGAAGCCTTTAAGGACGAAAACAGCGGCGCAAAGATCACCCTGCTGGCTGATGTGGACATGGAAGCTGCGCCCTTGGTAATATACAGAGGCGGCGATGTCGGCAACGATGTCAACATCGAGTTCACGCTGGACTGCGGCAGTTTTACCCTCTCCGGAACTGGTAGTTCTGTCCTCACAGTCAATGCGGGTGGGGCACTTACTTTTGTAGGGGGTACGGTGCGCGGCCGTCTGAATACGGTGCTGGCGGCCGGCACTTTCACCATGTCCGGCGGGGTGCTGGACGGCACAGAAGCGGAGGCCCTGCTGGTCACTAATGGTGGTAAAGCCCATGTTACCGTCACCGGCGGCACAGTGGGCGTCAACAGGGGGGGCCTGATAGTTAATAACGATGGCAGCGCAGCGGTTGCCCTCTCCGGCGGCACATACAGCAGCATCTATCCGGGACGGGATGGTACTTATCCAAATTATACCAACCGTCCCGTCTCCAGTGTCCTGGCTGAGGGCTATGCCCTCAAGGGGGCGGACGGGAAGTTCATCCGCGGGGATGCCACGGGTGTGCAGCGGAATGTCACGGTGGTGCCCTGCACGCACGAAGGCGGGGCTGCGCCCAATGACGGCGGCGCCACCCACGGCGGCGCCTGCCTCTGGTGCGGAACGGAAATTACGGCGGAGCCCCACGCCCCGGGCGCGGACAACACGTGCGCGGGCTGCGGCACGGCGCTGAAAGTGAAGGTGGAGAGCGACGGCGCTGCCGCCTGGTATGACGGTATCGTTCCGGCGGCCTGGGAGGCGGCGTGCAACGCCGGAACGGCCACCGTCACCCTGCTGGATGATGTGGCGGCAGACAATATACTGACCGTATCGGCCGGCGACCATATCACCCTGAACGGCGGGAGCCATACCCTTACCGTCGATGGTTTTTCTGTGTCCGGCGGCCAGCTGGACATCACCGGCGGCAGATTTGAAATGGGGAGCCTACTTTTGGTTATGGGCGGCGCCGTCCGACTCTCCGGCGGCGAATTTATCTGCACAAACGGCCGCGAGGTGATTGGCTGCTATCCTACCTCTGGCCTGACGGCCGCCGGACTCCTGCTGAACTACGGCAGTACCGATCCCACAGAGAAGCACTACGCCTACTTTGACGAAGCGGGCGAGCCCATTGCGCTGGAAGGGGGGCAGATGAGCCTGCCGGGCCCCGTCACAGTGGCGGAGTGCAGCCACGAAGGCGCCGCCTCCGCCCCCAACAGCGACGGCACCCATAACATCAGCTGCCCCTGCTGCGGCTATACCGGGCCGGCGGACTGCGCCTACCGCTTCAGCGGGAACACGGGCACCTGCCAGGCCTGCGGGGATACGCTCACCGTTACGGTGAGCGGCACGGCCGGGCTGGCCTATGACGGCGCCGCGAAGGAACCGCGCGTGGCCGTCACGCGCGGGGAACAGGCGCTGGCGGCGGGTGCGGATTATACTGTGGCTTACACCGATAACACCAACGCCGGAACCGCCCGCGTCACCGTCGCCATCGGGAACGGCCAGGGGACATACACGGCCACATTCCCGATCGCAAAGGCCACGCCGGAGATCACCGCGCTGCCCACGGCGGCGGCGATCGCCTATGGGCAGGCCCTGGGCGATTCCGCGCTGTCGGGCGGCGCCGCGGTATATGGTAATGGCGCGGGGCAGTCGGGCAGTACCGAGGAGGTGGCCGGGGCGTTTACATGGAAGGATCCCTTCGCAAAACCCACGCTGGCCGACAGCGGCGTGACAGAATACACGATTGTGTTTACGCCCTCCGATACGGCAAATTACAATTCCGTTGAGGCAAAAATCAAACTGACCGTGCGTGCGGCAGAGCCGGGAGCCCCGGGTGAAAATGGTACGGGAACCGGGGAAAATCCGCAGCCCGCGCAGCCGGGAACCCCGGGTGGAAATGGTACGGGAACCGGGGAAAATCCGCAGCCCGCGCAGCCGGGAACCCCGGGTGGAAATCACGCGGGGGCGAAGCAGAACCCGCAGACCGGCCAGCCGGAGGCCCCGGACGGAAACCGCGCAGGGCAGGCGCAAAGCCCGCAAGCCGCACAGCAGGGCCGGGCGCTGCCGCTTGTACTCGCCGGTATGCTCATGGCCGCCGCGGCGGGAACGGGCATTTTCTTCGCGGTGAAGAAGAAAAAGAAAGATGCCTGACGGCAGAACGGCAGAACACGAAAAAACACGAAAAAACATTGCAAAACGCGGCGGAACGCGGCATCACGAATTCCCCCGCGCCTCTGCCTCCCGGCGGGAAAAGACACAGCCGCAGTAATTCTGCCGGTATAACCCATATTGCGCCGAGAGCGCGGTGCTGCGCTTGAAGCCGTCTTTCTTTTTAAAATCCGAGGGCAGCCAGCGCGCGCCGTATTCCCGCGCGCATGCCTCGCCGATCTCGTTCAGCCATGCGGCGTTTTTGTGCGGGCTGATGGAGAGCGTTGTGGTGAAGTAATCGTATTTGCCTGCAGCCGCCGCCTGTGCCGCGCGCACAAGGCGCAGCCGGTAGCACGCGCGGCAGCGTTCGCCGCCCTCGGGGATGGCTTCCATGCCGCGCACGGCGTCGTAAAATTCGGCCGGGGTGTAGGGATCCACCGTCACCGAAACGGCGTTTGCCAACGGCATTTCCCGCGCAAGGCGCTGCAGCTCTTTGGCGCGGTGCGCGTATTCTTCGGCGGAATCAATGTTGGGGTTATAATAGTGCGCCGTGATGGCAAAATGCGGCGCCAGGCTTTCGAGCACAAAGCTCGAGCACGGCGCGCAGCAGCAATGCAGCAGCAGCCGCGGCGTGCGGCCCGCCTCCCTGCGCAGCACGCGTTCCATTTCCAGTTGATAATTGACCGCCATATGCAGCACCCCGTTTTGATGATAAATTTCAATGCAGCATTTGACCGCTGCCGATAAGCTTTGGAACAGTGGACCGGCGAAATGTCCCGGCGGGCTTCTGCCTGCGGCACAAAAGCGATTGGGAAAAGAAATCCGGTGAAAATGTGAAAACGCTTCACACAAAAATTTGAAAAAAGGTTCATTTCACCATCAAACTTTGTTCATATCTTTTGGATATACTAAAATCACGCCGGAGGGAAAAGCCGGTGCCGCAAAATAAAATGGACCGTAAAAATGGAGCGCAGAGGAAACAGCGCCGCACATGGCGCGCTTTGGCGGAATGCAGGCTGCACAGGCCGCCGGGGCAGGCTCCTTTGTGGAAAAATCCGCGCGGGCAGAAGAAGTCTTTTGCCGAAAGCGCGGCGGCCGCCGATTTGGCCGGAGCAGCCTGATTCAGCCGGGTCGCAGAGATGCCGCCCGGCGGCAAACGGCACTCCCGCACGGGACGTCCCCCGCGGGTTGATATAAATGAGCAGAACACAAGATTTCCTCTTTTTCTATCCTTTCGCGGAATGCGGCGGCAGATGCCGGGGCTTCGGGACAAAGCCTCCGGCTTCTGCCGCCGCATCCGTTTTTATGCACAGGGAATCATGCGCAGCTTCGCCTTGCGGTTTGGGAACCGTAAGGCCCGGCTTTTGCAGATCGGGGATCGTACGGCCCGGTTTTACGCTGGCTTTACGGTCTGGAATTTGCAAGGCCGGGTTTTGCGGCGCCGGATGCGCAGGGCCTTGCCTTACGGCTCCAGAATCGTGAGGGCGAGCGCCTCCTGCAGTTCCGTCAGGACGGTGCGCACCTTGTCGTAGGTGCCCTTGATGGCGTTATCATAGTAAAATTCGTAGGTTCGATCGGCCCCGAACGGCAGGATCAGATCGCGCAGCTCGTTTTCGTCCGCGCAGGGCGCATCGTCAAAAAAGATCTCATTTCCCTCAATGCGAATGACAGAGATCGGCGGTGCCGAGGGCACCTCATCCGGTGCGGGCGCGGAGAGGGACAACGGCGCGGACGATACGGCAGCAGACGATGGGGAAGCGGATGAAACAGAGGACGGTGAAAACACAGCCGCGGCGTCCGGGGAAGATGCTCCGAAGCCGGCCCCGGCGCCGAAGCCCGCGCCGTTTCCGCCGCCGAGGCCAAAACCGGGCAGGCCAAAGCGCAGCGCCAGCGCAAGAAGCCCTGCCAGCGCAAGGCCGCCGGCAGCGGCTCCGGTTTTTTTCTTCTTTTTCGTCTTTTTCTCCGGGCGTGTGTTTTCTTCTTTTTTCTTCATTGATTTTGAACTCCTTTTTTATTCACCATACCAATGCGGGCGAAAAGCATGATGGCCCCTGAACCCTCGGATCATCCGCCGGCCAAACCGGCTGTTTTCGATTCCGCCGCGCCGGTTTGGTTGAATTGATACCGAAGATCGATCTGATCCGCCCGGGCCGCAACGTCCTTCAGCACGCCTTCAATGGCCGCAAAATCGCGCTGATAAACCTTGTCGGTATCGTAGGTGAAAACAATACAGATCATTTCCGGCGCACTGCCGTCTGCGGATGGCCGGGACTGCCCGGTGAGAAATACCCGAAGCCGGTTGACGGCCGTGCTGAATTCCGCGTCGCTTTGCGCCTGCAGCTCCGTCAGCGCGCCAAAGCGGCCGAACGTCAGNCAGCGGACCGTGTTGTCCGCGTTGTTTTCCAGCCGGATGGTGATCACAGTGACGATATCCTCCACCGCCTGATAGCTTTGCAGCTGGCTTTCCGCGGCCTGCAGCCTGTTNGCCANCGCTTCCCGGTCGCCCATCTGCAGCTGTTGCAGCGCCTCGTTCAGCCGGGCGGTCAGCGTGCCGATCTCGCCGTTCAAGGCGCCGATCTCACTGTTCAGCGTGTCGATTTCGCCGGCCTGCGCGTTGTTTTCCTGCTGCAGCGCATCCAGAAGCTGCTGCTTTTCGGCAATGAGCGCGCTGTTTTCCTTCATCACCAGAAAAATCAGGATCAGGATTACATCAAGCAGCGCCGTCAGTTCAATGATGATGCTGCGCTTGCTCCTGCGGCGCATACGCGTCCCCCTCTTCCTGCGTCAGCTGATGGATCTGATAGTCGGCTTCGTCCAGTGCGCGGTCCAATTTGGAAGAAAGCGCGGAATCCAGAACTTTATAAAAAATCGCGAAGATCAGCCCCCAGACGGTNGTGTCAAGCGCCGTGGAGAAATGGACGGAGATGTCCTCCGTACCCGAGAGCCCCAACAGGGAGCAGACCGTGCCGAAGATGCCGAGAAGCGGAAAAACGGCGGTGATGTTGGTATAGACGGTGTAAAGCTGCGCGGCCTTGTCGGACAGCCGGACNAGCTCGTTGCCGCTGAAGCCCTGGCNCTCTTTAAAATTGTAGTGCGCCAGCGGGTGTACGAGCCGGTGCAGCCGGTTGATCGACTGCCGCGCAAGGAAAAATACGGCGCCGTTCAAAATCCCCAAAACGATGATCGCAGGGGTGATGTAAGGCGTGAGCTTTGCAANACCCATCATGAACCTCCGTTCGACAAATTCCGTTTGATTCCATTATAGCCCGGAATGGCGGTTTGTCAAATGGCGGGTCGGGAGGAACANGCGGGAAACAGGGGACAAANATTCGAATAACAGCCCGGCTTGACAAAACAGTGACGAAAAGGATATATTGTTAATGGAAAAGGATGCCGNGTCAAGCGGCCGGCCCTGATGTGCNAAATGCTCCAATGCAGGGGCTCCCGAAACCGTCACCTGGCAGGGTGGCGTTTTTGCTTTCGGCAGGCGGCATCGTGTTCAAAAGCGTTTTTGCGCCCTGCCGGCGNCTTGCCATCCTTATGGACGTGCGGCCCTATGCCGCCTTTTGACTGCGGCCCNCCGGCTTTTTTGGGGCGCCGGCAAATACGGGATGATAACTGCAATGATAACCGCGGGCGGATCAAAGCCCGCAGCNGGAAAAGCTGCGTTTGTGTTCGGGGNGATGAGTGGATGAGAAGTGAAATAAAAAAGATCATCGGGCAGATTTATTCAGAGGTTCCTTAGAAAAAGACCCATTCGGANGGGGCGTCCCGCAAAAACAGTCNGCAGGGAAGCGTACCCGATTCCAACACAGGCNATCAGGAGGAAACAGCCNTGACACAGGAGACGATTGCGCGCATCAACGCGCTGGCAAAAAAGAGCCGCACAGAGGGGCTGACGGACGCNGAAAAGGCCGAGCAGGCGCNTTTGCGGCGCGAATACATCGACGCGATGAAGGCTTCGCTGAGAAGCCAGCTCGACAGCACCACCGTGATTGATGCGGACGGAAACGAGACGAAATTGAAACAAAAACGCACAAAACAATCGTCTGATAAAAAGGGCAGATAAAGGACGAAAGAGCTGCGCGGCGGACAAAGGCGGTTCGAGGTGGNANNGGCCGGTTGCCGGNTGCAGGCTGNCGGNTGCCGGNTGCNGGNTGNTGGNTGNCGGCTGCAGGGCGGTCACGGAAAGCCGGATCAGGGATCGCTGCGCAGGAACTGCCGAAGTCCTGACAGAGGCCGGCCTTGAAAAATTACAAGCAAGGGGGGGAGCGGGATGCGCGCAAAACCGCCGAAACGGAACATTCGTTTGCCGGAAGATTATGAGCATAAGNCGGACCGCCGGCATTCCGCCGCCCCGAAAGCGCTGCAGCCCGCCGGGCGGCGGGAAGGCGCGCGGCATACACGCGGCGGACGGGGACAGGCCGCAAAACGCAGAAAACGCCGCACGCTGCTGCGCCGGGCGCTCTATGGCCTGCTGGCGGCATGCCTGCTCGTGTGCGTGGGGCTGGGCGGATATCTTGCCATCAGCACACGCAACGATTTTTTGTGGCTGGAGTTAGAGCAGCTGCCGCACCGGGAGGCGACCATCCTCTACGGGCAAAACCGCGAGACCGGTGAGTGGGTGGAGTACGCCCGTCTGGAGGCGACGCAGCAAAAGATCTGGACGCCGCTCTCCGAGATCCCGCTCGATATGCAGCACGCGTTTGTCGCCATTGAGGACAAGCATTTTTATACGCACCATGGCGTTTCCTTCACCCGCACAGCCTACGCGGTGCTGAACGAGGCGAAAAAGATGCTCACCGGAAGTTATTTTGGAAACGGCATCAAGCAGGGCGCCTCCACCATCGACCAGCAGCTCATCAAAAACCTGACGCGCGACGATGAGACGGGCGGCCTCGACGGCTATCTGCGCAAGGTGCGTGAGATCTGGCGTGCGCTGCGTCTGGACGCAAAATACGATAAGGATCAGATCATGGAGGCGTACCTGAACGTCATCAGCTTCACCGACAACACGGCGGGCGTGCAGGCCGAGAGCATCAAGCTGTTCGGCAAGCCCGCGGCGGAGCTGTCACTGGCGCAGTGCGCATCCATCGCGTCCATCACCAAGAACCCCTACCGGTACGACCCGCGATCCCATCCCGAGGAGCATCTGGCGCGGCGCAATTACATTCTGTACGAAATGTGGCAGCAGGGGTACATTACGCAGGAGGAATACGAGGAGGCTTCGGCGCAGGAGATCGGCCTTTCCCCGGGCGTGGTGCCCGTGGCCGAAACGCCCACCACCAGCTATTTCACCGATCAGGTGCTCACGGAGGTTTCGGCCGAGCTGGCCGCGCGCTATCATCTGGATAAGGACGAAACGACGAACCTTCTCTACAACGGCGGCCTGCGCATCTATACAACGATCGATATCACGCTGCAGACGGCGATGGAGCAGGCAATGGCCGAGGGGTACGCTGCCTTCTTCCCCACATGGGGGTTGGGCGTGCCCACGCAGGCGACGAAATACAACGACGACGGCACGATCGCGCGAGACGAGAACGGCGAGGCCATCAAAGAAGACGTGATTGAGACCCCGCAGGCGGCGATGGTGAGCGTCGGCTACGACGGCAGCCTGCGCGCGATGGTAGGCGGCATCGGCGAAAAGCAGGTGAGCCGCGGGCTGAACCGCGCCGCCGTGCCGCGCCAGGTGGGCAGCACGATGAAGCCCATCGGCGCGTATGTGCTGGCGCTCGAAAAGAACAAGATCCACTGGTCGACGCCGTTTCTTGACACGCCCGTGCGGCAGATCGAGGACGAAGCGACGGGCGAAATGAAGGACTGGCCCGCGAACTTCAGCGAGACGTATGCCGGGCACGACCTGGTTGTGGCGGACGCGCTGGCGCGCAGCATCAATACCATCGCCGTGCGCGTGGGCGACCGCGCCGGGGTGAATAACATCTATCGCTTTGTCCAAAACAGCCTTGCGGTCTCGACGCTGACACCCGACGACCGCGACGCCGGACCGATGGTGCTGGGCTCGCAGACGCGCGGCATCTCGCCCTACGAGCTGGCGGGCGCGTATCAAATGTTCGGAAACGGCGGCTGCTTCACCACGCTGCACTGCTACACGAGCGTGCAGACGGGCGAGGGCCGCGAGATTGCCGCGCCGAAGTTAGAGACAAAGCAGGTGATCAGCGCGGACACCGCGTATGTGATGAACCGGCTGCTCGCCGGCGTGATGCAGGGCAGCGGCACGGCGTCCGGCTATCGCGTACAGGGCGGTATGGACAGCGTCGGCAAGACGGGTACCTCCTCCGACAACCGCGATTACTGGTTCGTGGGCCTCACGCCCTACACGGTGACAGCCTGCTGGTACGGCTACGATTCGGGCTTCGCGCTGAACGTCCAGGGCGGCACCCACGCGCCCACCGCCGCGTGGAAGTCTGTGATGGAGCACGCCCAGCAGGGCCTGCCCGCGCTGGAATTTCCCGTGGATGACACGGTTGTCACGGCGGAATACTGCACCGCATCCGGCGGTTTGGCTACTTCCGCCTGCCCGGGCCGCGCGACGGGGTATTACCGGGCGGGGTATTTGCCGGAGGCCTGTACGGATCATGCGGCGTGAGAATTTATTTTAATTTATAATTTGGGGAGAATTTTCCTCCGCAGTGCGCTCTGCGGAGGAATAAGAACAATCATTCATGAGGTGATATTGTATGAAACTGTTATTCGCAAGCGATCTGCACGGGTCCGCCTATTATGCCGGGGTGCTGGAAAAGCTGATTGAACAGGAAGCACCGGATAAAACCATTTTGCTGGGCGATCTGCTCTACCACGGCCCGCGCAACGATCTGCCGCGCGATTACGATACCAGGCGCGTGACGGCGATTTTAAACGGCCTGAAAGACAAGGTGCTCGCCGTGCGCGGCAACTGCGATTCCGAGGTGGACCAGATGGTGCTGGAATTCCCCATCATGGCGGACTATATGGCGCTGTTTCTGGAGGGCCGCATGGTGTTTGTGACGCACGGCCATTTGTTCAACGAGGAAAATCTGCCGAATTTCGGTAAGGGGGATGTGCTCATCCATGGGCATACGCACCTGCGCGTCGCGGCCGACCGGGGCGATTACTTCTTTTTGAACCCCGGCAGTATGTCGCTGCCCAAGGGCGACGGCGTGCACAGCTATATGGTGTACGAGGACGGCGTGTTCACCACAAAGGACGTTGACGGCCGCACGCTGGAAACGCTGGACATCCGGCGCTGACAGGGCGGGATGCGGACGCGCGGCCGAAAACCGTGGGAAAATGCTGTGCTTGTCCGCCGCATCCATTTTGGGCGGTTCCCTCTGCGAAGGCACGGGCCCGCCGCAGTCTGCACACCCTTTCCGGCAGACCGGGCAAAACGCATCACGCGGGGGATTCCATGGAAAAAACAGTCGAGATCGAGCGCAGCATCATCAAAAAATACAAAAAGCCCATCTGGCACCGCTTCATCGGCGCGTGCAAGGATTATCAGCTTGTAAACGCGGGAGACCGCATCGCGGTGTGCATCTCCGGCGGGAAGGACAGCTTTTTGCTCGCGAAATGCATGCAGCAGCTGCAAAAGCACAGCGATGTGCCGTTCCGGCTGGAATTTCTCTGTATGGATCCCGGCTATCGGCCCGAAAACCGCGCGATGATCGAGCGCAACGCCGCGCTGATGAATTTGCCGCTGCATATCTTCGAGACGGAAATTTTCGATACCGTCGCCGGAATCGAAAAATCGCCCTGCTACCTCTGCGCGCGTATGCGGCGCGGATATCTCTACAAAAACGCCGGGGAACTGGGCTGCAATAAGATCGCGCTGGGGCACCACTTCGACGACGTGATCGAAACCACGCTGATGAGCATGCTGTGGGGCGCCGAGGTGAAGACGATGATGCCGAAGCTGCACAGCACGAACTACCCCGGCATGGAGCTGATCCGCCCGCTGTATCTGGTGCGCGAGGCGGATATTCTGGCTTGGAAACGCTATAACGGACTCACCTTTTTGCAGTGCGCCTGCCGCTTTACCGAGCGGGAGGAACATGAAAAAGAACCCGGCGCGCGCGAGCAGACCAAGGCACTCATCGCCGCGCTGCGCAAAATGGAGCCGCAGGCGGATATCAATCTGTTCCGCAGCATGCACAACGTGAACCTGAATATGACGCCCGGCTGGACAAAGGACGGCGTTGCGCACAGCTTTTTGGATGAGTACGATGATCCCGCTGCATTTACAAACAATGGTGCAGCGGACGAAGAATGAACAGATAGCAGAACCATCAGATATCAGAAAGCAGAATTGCTATGGGCCGGAGGAGAAAATTTGCTCGCCAATCTGCATATCGCCAATTCTGAGAACCGCTATAGACAAAAAACAGGGGAGCGTGGGTCCATTTAAAACGGATCCGGCTCCCCTGTTTTCGTGCGTTTCCGGTCGGTGCGCATCTGCTGTAAACGGAAAAAGCGGCAGCTTGTGCATCAAAAACGGCAGCATGCGTTTGCACGAATTGACATTCGGACAGGGCAAACGTATCATAGTAAAAACGATCTTCCAATTCGGCCGTATACTGCCAACATAAAAATTCCGGACAGCGCATCTGCATTTTCATCCGGATGCAACCCCGGCAATGCGTAACCGAATTGAGGTAAAACGGCAAACCTTTGGGGGAGGGCGGCAAAGCATTGAAGATAGAGGTTTTGGTGGATGAAGCGGCGGAGGATTTAACGATCTCCGTTACCTGCAAACAATTGACGCCCGGGATCGAAAAAATGCTGGCGACGCTGCGGATGATGGATCATCAGCTCACGGCGAAAAAGGATGCGGAAATCTATCTGCTGGATACGGCGCGGGTGATCTACATCGAAAGCATGGAAAGGAAGTGCTTTATCTATACGGCCGATGAAATATACGAATCGGACTTCCGGCTGTATGAGCTGGAGCAGCAGTTGGAGGGGTACGGCTTTGTCCGTGTGAGCAAATCGTTTTTGATCCATCTGCAGCATATCCGATCGCTGAAAGCCGAGATCGACCGGAAGGTCCGGATCACGATGTCCAACGGGGAACAGATCATCGCTTCCCGGCAGTATGCCGACGCGCTGAAAAAGAGATTGGGGGTTTTGTAGGATGGATCAAAAGAAAACGGTTTTTCACTATCTGGCACAGGTGCTGATCGTGTTTGGCTTTGCCATGCTCGTGCTCAATATTTTTTGCCTTATATTTGGAAATTCCGCAAAGGATTTTTCCAGCATGTTCGCACTGGGGGATCAGGGCGTCCCGGCCGGCATCGCCTTCCAGTTTTTGCTTGTCTCGGCTTTGACCATCGGCCTCCGGCTGATTTTCTTTACCGATATTTTGATCAAAAAAATGCCGGTCTGGATCCGGACGGTCTGCATGCTGATCTGCGTGGTGATTCTGATTACCGCCTTTATCATCGCATTCAGCTGGTTCCCGGTAGGGATGTGGCAGCCGTGGGCCATGTTTTTTGTGTGCTTTGGCGTTTCGTTTTTGGGCAGCTGCTTTGTCATGGCAGTCAAGGAAAAAACGGAAAACCGGCAGATGGAACAGGCGCTGCGGCGTTTGCAGGAACAGGAGGAACGGCGGAATGCATGATACGATCACAGCCGATGCGCTTTCTTTCCGCTTTGGGGAGAAGCGGATTCTAAACCACATTACGTTCCGCGTGCGGGAAGGGGAGATCTTTGGCCTGCTGGGCCCGTCCGGCGCGGGGAAGACGACACTCATCAAGGTGCTCACCGGACAGCTCCGGCAGCAGGAGGGCAATGCCGCGCTTTTTGGAACGGATACAAGAAGCCTCGGCGATGCGCAGCGCAGGCGGATCGGCACGATGATGGATCACTTCGGCCTCTATGAACGGCTTTCCGTCTTTGATAACCTCGCCTTTTACGCGGATATTTACGGCACGCCCCGCAGCCGTATCCGTGCAATCCTCGAAGAGATCGGCCTCGACGAAAGCAGGAATCTTGCTGTTTCGAGGCTTTCCAAGGGGATGAAAAACAGGCTGTCGCTGGCGCGGGCGCTGATGAACAATGCAAAGCTGCTTTTCCTGGACGAGCCGACTGCCGGGCTTGACCCCGCCACCACCAGAGAAATCCACACGGTTTTACGCCGGCAGAAGGAACAGGGGACGACGATTTTTCTTACCACGCACAATATGTTCGAGGCGCAGCACCTCTGCGGCCGCGTCGCGTTGCTCAGCAGCGGCGCGCTGATCGAAAGCGGCGCCCCGGCGGATATTTGCCGGAAATATAACCATCAAAACCAGCTTCGCATCACGCTGAAGGACGGGGAGACGGTTTTGCTGGAAAACGGGCGCGCCGCGGCCGATGCCGTAAAAGAATATCTTGAAAACGACCGGATCGGGGCGATCCACTCCACCGAGCCGACGCTGGAGACTGTTTTGATCGAACTCACCGGGAAGGGGCTGGAATGATATGGGCCATGTTGTTGCAATTATGAAAAAGCAGCTGAAGGATACGCTTAAAAACAAAGTCGTGCTCCTCCAGGTCGTGCTGTTTCCCGTGCTTACGTGGATCATGAACAGCGCTGTCATCATGGAAGACATGCCGGAAAATTTTTTTGTAACGCTGTTCGCCACGATGTATGTCGGTATGGCGCCCCTCACCAGCATGGCGGCGATCATCGCGGAGGAAAAGGAGACCAATACGCTCCGGGTGCTGATTTTTTCCAATGTGAAGCCCCACGAATACTTACTGGGCGTCGGGATTTACGTTTGGGCGATCTGCATGATCGGTGCGGGCGCGATCTGCGCGGCAGGCAGGTATGATCTGCAAACGGGCGCCGTTTTTCTGGGCATTCTGGCGGTGGGCATCCTCACCTCGCTTTTGATCGGTGCCGCCATCGGCACAGGAAGCCGCACGCAGATGATGGCTACCTCCGTGACAGTGCCGGTGATGATGGCCATCTCATTCCTGCCGATGCTGTCGATGTTCAACGACACCATTGCCAAAATCGCTAAATTCACATATTCGGAGCAGATCAGCCGGATGCTGGGCCAGGTGGGCCATCTCGCACTCACGACAGAGGCGATTTGCATTCTTTGCGCGAATATCCTGCTTGCCGCAGCGCTGTTTGCGGCGGCCTATAAAAGGTGCGGGTTGGCGTAGCGCAGGGGCATGATGAGAGGAACAGACAGATAGGGGAATCCATCCAGGCATCAAAGCATAAAAGGCCGCGCGGGAAACCTTTCGGGTTTTCCGCGCGGCCAAAATGTTTTCGCCCAGTTCATTTTCGTGTTCCCAGCGCTTCTAAAAATCAAAAGTGGATGGGGGTTATCCATATAAATGATTTAAAACGCCTGATAAACTGCAAATGGGAAGGAAAGACTACCCCTCCAACTGGATCTCCGGCATGGCGGCTGCGGCCGGGGCGGCAGCCGGAGCAGCGCCTGCGGCATAAGAGGCGCCCGCGGCATAGGCGGCCTGCGCAGCCTCTGTGGATGCGACGGAATATGCTGCCCCGGCAGCGTCCGTATAGGAATTACCGCCCAGCCCGGCGATGCGCTCTAACTGCTCCTTTTGCAGGGCGCGCGCCTGCTCGATGTGTTCCTGCTGCACCATATCGATCACGGCGTTATTCACATAACCATTATCGCAGATTTTGCGCACCGCCTGCTTGCGGCGCAGCTCGTTTTCGATGCGCCTTGCCTTGCCTTTATTGTGCTGCTTTTCGGCGCGGGCGCGGCGGATGTTATCGACGCGGTCCTGTTCCAGCTCGCGTTTTTTGCGGCTTGCGCGCGTGACGGCGCTTTGCAGCTGGCGGATCGCCGCGCGGATGCGGCCCGCGTTGTCCGGGTCCTGCCGCAGCGCCGACTGCATCTGACCCAGCTGGCGGCGCGCGTAGCCCGCGGCGGACGAGACCTGCGCCTGGCTGCGTGCCCGCGAGAGCCGTGCAAACGCCTCGATCGCGGCGTAGCCGTAGCGCGCGCTGTTTTTTGGCAGCTTCAGCTTCTCGCGCGTTTCCTGCGCCTTTTTGCGCGCTTCTTCCATCATATCCATCAGGCTTTTTGCTTCGTCATTCGCCTGCGAGAGCATCGATTTCATCGTTTCGACGGTGTCCGACTGCGGCGGCGCCAAAGAAACCGCACCGGCCCCGTCCATCTGCGCGGCCGCGCCCGCGGACTGTGCCATCGCATTCACCATCTGCGCCGCCGCGCCCGCAAGCTGCTGACCCAATGCATTCGCCATCTGCGCCGCCAGATACGTCGGCTGGCCTGCCGTATGCGCAACCTGCGCCGGTGCGCCTTCGCGCTGTCCCGCCGCATTCGAGGGTGCATCTGCATTCGGGAATGCCGCCGTGGAGTTTGCCGCCTGCACCGCGTTCCGCAGCTGCTCTGTCAGATTCGCCTTCGATGCTGCTGCTCCGGGTACAGCATTCTTTGCGGCTTCATCAAAAGCGGAAATCGCGCGCTGACGCGCAAGCTGCGCCGCCGCAAGCTTGTTTGCCGCAAAAACGCCTTCTGCTCCGGATTCTGTACTTTCCGGTTTGGCCGTCTGCGTCTGCGCGTCTGCCGTCTGCCGCACCTGTTCCGTTGCTGTGCGGTTTGCCGCATAGGAACGCTGCGTCGCCCCCTGCGGGCGGGAGAAAATGATGTTTTCCATCGCGCGCACCCTCCGTTTCTGCCAATATCTTCTATTTTTATTATTCGGCAGAAAAACGAAAAAACCAATTGCGCGCCGCAGATTTTGCTGCTGTCCCGAAAACTTGCCCAAAGAACAGGGGATATTTTTGGCACGCGCTTTGCGCGGGAATGTGGTATACTAAAAGAAATCATTGTTCTTTTGCAGGGATGACCTTACAGCAGTGTGGCTTTGCAAAAATAGAAGGGAGAAGCTTTATGCAGGAAAACCATATCACCACGCCGGGGCCCGTGCTGGATGCACACGGCGTCATTACGCCCGGCTATTCAGAACGATCCATCAGCACCTATCGCCGCGCCGATATCAAGGCGTCCTGTTTCCGCATCAAGGAATGGGATTTTTATCAGGTGTCCGATGGGGAGAAATGCTTGCAGCTCACCTACGGCCATGCGTCCTATGCGGGGCAGGTGGCCGCGATGCTGTTCAACTTCAAAACGGGCGAGGTATATGCCAACATCAGCAAGCTGCTGGCATTCCCGTTCGGCAGCCTGCACCTGCCCGAAAACGCCGAGCAGGACAGCGACGTGCGCTACGACAAGGGCGGCATCCATCTGCGCTTCCAGACGCAGGGTGACACGCGCTGCCTTTCGTTTCTCGCGCCCGGATTCGAGGCAAACGTGACGCTGGAACGCAAAAACCCGTATTCGCTCGTCATTCATATCCCGTTCGATGAATACAAAACCGCGTTTTACTATAACCACAAGATCAACTGCATGACGGCGCGCGGCCGCGTGGTGACGGACGACAGGGAGTTTTTGTTCGGCGATGATGCGTTCGGGCTCATCGACTGGGGGCGCGGCGTGTGGCCGTTCCACAACGAGTGGTATTGGTCGAACGGCACGGGGATTGTGGACGGCAGGATTTTCGGCTTTAATCTTGGCACGGGCTTCGGCAACACGAGCAAGGCCACCGAAAACATGCTGTTCTACGATGGCGCGTATCACAAGATCGGCCATGTGCATTTTGATCTGGACACCGAGTATATGAAGCCGTGGCATTTGCACGACGACGAGGGCCGGCTGGATCTGACGCTCGTGCCCACGTTCGACCGCACAACAAAAACAAAGGTGCTGTTCATCGATAACTGCTGCCATCAGATGTTCGGCGGCTTTACCGGAAAGGCCGTGCTGGACGACGGCACGGTGCTGCAGATTGATGATCTGCAGGCGTTTGCGGAGCATGCGGTGAACAACTGGTAAGTGCGGGCTTGTTTTGCTGCGGAAGGTCCGGTTTGCTGCGGAAGGTCCGGTTTGCCGGGGAAGGTCCGGTTTGCCGGGGAAGAGCCGGTTTGCTGCGGGAGGGCCGGCTTGCCGCAGGCGTTTTCCGAAAAGTCACACAAGGGCACCTCTGAATCAATCCCCGGGTACATTCCGGCGGGATATTTTCCGACTCGCTAAAAGGCGATGCGCAGCGGCGGCTTTCAGGCCGGCGAAAAAATCCGCCCGCCAATCTGGTCCGTTGATTGAACCAGTGGCACCCAGAATCCATGTAAAAAAGATCAAAAAGCGCGGCAGCCTCAACATGCGGGGCAGCCGCGTTTTTTGCCACGGGTATTTTATCGCTGAAAGCTTATCGTTCGTTTTATCGCTTTGGGTGTTGGCCGGTTATCGCTGGTTCAGCGCGTGCTCAATCACTTCCATTGCGTGTTCGGCGCCGGTGGTGGCCTTTTTCATCAGCTTTTTCATTTCCTTGGGCTTCTGGTTGGCGGCACACGCGCCTGCGGCGCCCACCACACTGCCGGCCAGCAGGCCCAGGGCCGCGCCCTTCATCATGTTCTCTGTATGTTTACGCATTTGCTTCGTCCTCCTTTTTGGTCGTTTTGGAGCGGTTCGCAAATTGGCGACAGGCAGAGGATGCATATTGACAATTTTGCGAACCGCCCGAGGGTTCGTGAGGATAGTATACCCCGATTTACGCCAAAAAACGCGGAAAATTTTTCCGTATTCGAGAGGACACCTGCGGTAAAATGGGGAGACACTTATGAAGCTGCGCGGCCATCTCAAGCCGCTGAGCGTCATACGCAAATTTCTATGGTGCTTGTAGGTGTGGTACTGCTGCCTGCGTTGCTGCGATCACTCCGCTGCGCCCGGTACTTGCGTTGTTATAACTCCGCTATGCCTCCTATGCGGCGCGCAGGGGATCCGGGTCGGACGGGGCAGCCTGCAGCACGGGCTTTTCGGCGTGGGGCTGCATCAGCCCCTTTTCCGTTTGCCGGGCCGCATAGGCGATCATGGCGCAGGCCGGTGTGAGCAGCATTTCCGCACAAAGCCGCCCCTGCCCATACGCGCCAACAAAACACATCGCACCCAGCACTGCGGCCAGCAGCAGCATGCGCAGCAGGAAGCTTCCGACTCTTTTTTTCATCATGATCCCTCTTTCCGACAACATTCGGTTCGTGTATCTATACCATAATACAACTTTTCGTTGTTGTCAAGCGTTTTTACAACTTTTTTTATTAAAAATTAAATTTTGTCCTTTACAATCACAACAAATCGTAGTAATATAAAAGCAGAGGCTCCGGTTATTCGCTGTGGAACGTCCCTGTGGGGCGCTTTTGCGGTGCACATACCGGACGTCCGAAAAAGCAACGGGGGGAAAGCCATGTTTGCACAACGATTGAAAGAGCTGCGCAAGCGCAGCGGCGTATCGCAGGCGGCGCTTGCCGGGCTGTTGGGCGTGACGCAGCAGGCGGTAGGCAAGTGGGAATCGGGCCGTGCCACGCCCGACCCGCAAACGCTGGCGCGCATTGCCGCAAATTTTTCCGTCAGCGCGGATTACCTGCTGGGCTGTATCGACGACCCCGCGGCATTGAAGGCTGCGGTGGGCCCTGCCGGAAATGAGCACCTGATCCCCATCATCGGCACGGTGCGCGCCGGCTTCGGTGCGCTGGCGTTCGAGGAAGACTGCGGCGAGGAGTATGCCAACGTAAAGGATCCGAACCACTATTTTTATCTGCTCGTGCGCGGCGACAGCATGGAGCCGCGCATCAGCGACGGCGACCTTGCGCTGGTGCGCCGTCAGAACACACTGGAGAGCGGTGAGCTGGGTGTGCTGGTGTACGGCGAAGGCGAGGGAACGCTGAAAAAATTCGTGCGCCGCGGCAATACCGTCATCCTGCAGCCCTTCAACAGCGCCTACACCCCGCAAATCATCATGGGCGAAGATTTGGATCACCTGTATATCGTGGGCAAAGTTGTAGAAACGCGCGCCCGCTGGTGAACGGGTTCCCGTATAGAACGTCCGGCGATGCTCGTGCCCCCTCTCTGTAATGATAGAATAACAGAATCAATATCCCATAAAACGGACTTAAAGAAGAATTCCGGCAATTCTGTGCAATTGCAATGTTGATTAAAATTTGAAAAAGCATTTTCCGGGGCCCCCTGTAAAAACGCGTGTTTGCGCGGGGCTTTCTTTTTTACACCCTTTTTGCGGCTGCACCCCGGCTTTTGGCCCCGATCCTCGCAGCTTTGAGGTTGACAGCCGCGCGCGGCGGATATGCGCTGCAGCGTGTGCGGCCGCACATCCGCCGCCGCATATTGAAAAACATGCCGCGTGCTTTTGCCATGCACCTTCCCGCCGTGCCACACCCTGCCGTTCAACCGCACAGAAAACAGGAGATCACTATGGACGTACTGAAAAAGCTCACCATCCTGACAGACAGCGCCAAATATGATGTCGCCTGCACCTCGAGCGGCGTCGACCGTGCGGGCGACGATACGGGGCTGGGCAATGCCGTCGCGGCCGGGCTGTGCCACGCATTCGCCGCCGACGGGCGCTGCATCAGCCTGCTCAAGGTGCTGCTGAGCAATTGCTGCATCTACGACTGCAAATATTGCGTTAACCGCATTTCCAACGATGTGCCCCGCGCCGCGTTCACACCGCGCGAGCTGGCAGAGCTGACCATCGGCTTTTACCGGCGCAACTATATCGAGGGACTGTTTCTCTCCAGCGCGGTGCTGCGCAGCCCGGACTACACGATGGAGCAGATGATCGGCGTGCTGGAGCTTCTGCGCGGTGAATACCGCTTCCGGGGCTATATCCACGCCAAGACCATCCCCGGCGCGGACCCCGCGCTTGTGGCGCGCCTGGGCCTTCTGGCCGACCGGCTGAGCGTGAATATCGAGCTGCCCAGCGAGCGCAGCCTCTCGCTGCTTGCCCCGAACAAGACAAAGCGCGCCATCCTCGGGCCCATGCGGCAGGTGAGCCGGAGCGCCGCGCAGAGCAAGGCAGAGCTCGCCGTCTACCGCGCCGCGCCGCGCTTTGCACCCGCCGGGCAGAGCACGCAGATGATCATCGGCGCAAGCCCGGAAACGGATTATCAAATTTTGCGCCTGACGGAGGGCCTTTACCGCAAATACGAGCTGAAGCGCGTGTTCTTCTCGGCCTATATCCCCGTGGCCGAGGATACGCTGCTGCCCGCGCTGGATACAAAGCCCCCGCTGCTGCGCGAGCACCGGCTGTATCAGGCGGATTGGCTGCTGCGCTTTTATCAGTTCACCGCCGATGAGATCCTCGACGAGCAGCATCAGGAGTTCAACCCCTATCTCGACCCAAAATGCAATTGGGCCATCCACAACATGCACCTGTTCCCCGTGGATGTGAACCGCTGTTCCTACGAAATGCTGCTGCGCGTGCCGGGCATCGGCGTAAAGAGCGCGCAGCGCATCCGCATCGCGCGGCGAAACGGCAGCCTTGCGCTGGACGATTTGAAGCGCATCGGCGTCGTGCTCAAGCGCGCGCAGTATTTCATTACCTGCCGGGGCTATACAGGCGCGCACACGTCCGGGCCGGAAGCCACCGTGCGCGCGCTGCTGGACCCGGCGGCCTTCGGCGTGGGGACACAGCAGCTGAGTTTGTTTGCCGCGCCCGCCATCCACGAGCTGGCGGCGCAGGGAATGCGGCCCGCGTTGGCCGCGCAGGAAGTACGGGAGGAGGCAGTCGCATGTATGACGCGGCAGATGTGATCTATCTTTATGACGGCAGCATGGAGGGCTTTTTGTGCTGCGTGTACGAGAGCGTGTATTCTCATACGATTCCGGTGGATATCCTGCCGGAGGATGACGCACAGCCGACGCTGTTCCGCCAGCAATATATTGAGACCGACACCGAAAAGGCCGGGCGCGTGTGGGCATCGATCCCGAAACGCATCTCCTCCGAGGCGGCCCAGCTGGTGTGGTGCGTATTTTTAAGCTGCATGCCGGGCAAGGAGCTGGCCATCCTGCGCTTTTTGCTGCTGGGCTACCGGCACGGCCGGCAGGTGACGTATCTGGTATCGCACCAGCTTGTGCAGCCGCTGCTGGCCGCGCGGCAGAATTTGCTGAATGAGGCGCACCTGCTCAAGGAATTCATCCGCTTTTCCGATTACGACGGTGTGCTGGCGGCCACGATCACGCCCAAGAATTTTGTGCTGCCGTTCATGACGGAGCATTTTTGCTCGCGGCTGAAAACCGAGGATTTCCTGATCTTCGACCGCACGCACCATGCCGCCGTCGTATACCAAAACAAAGAGACGCACCTGATCTCGCTGGACGCGCTGGAGCTGCCGCCTGTCACGGCCGAGGAGCAGCGCTTTCGCATTCTGTGGAAGCAGTTTTATAACACGATCGCCATCGAGGCGCGCACCAATCCCCGCTGCAGGATGACGCACTGCCCCAAGCGCTATTGGGAAAATATGCTGGAGATGGAAGAAGCCCTGCGCGGCACGCCGGACAGTTTTGACGCGCAGGCCGCATGGGATGCGGCGGGCGAAGCGCGGCAGGCGTTGGGTGCGGCGGCCCCGGAGGGCAGTGCGCAGCAGAAACGGAACACACTTAAGCCGGCGGGCGAAGCGCGCGGCACACTTTGGCCGCGGAAGAAAGAAGATCTGCCGGATGCTTCGCGCGGCGATCAGTGGCTGCAAAAGCCAGAAAAGCTGCCGGCCGCGCATCTGCTGCGCGCCGAATTTTCGGAGCTGCCCGCAGAAAAATGCACCCGAAAGGCGGTACAGGGATGAATACCGATCTGTTCCTGCGCAATGCGCGTTTAAAAAACGGCCTGCTCACAGCAGAACGGAACGAGGAATATCTTTTGGAACTGCCCGCCGTGCGCGCGCTGGAGGGAGAGGGGCTTTCATTTTCGCAGCCGGTCACATTTTTCGTGGGAGAAAACGGCTCGGGAAAATCCACGCTGCTCGAAGCCATCGCGGCGGCGTGGGGCTTTAACCCGGAGGGCGGCTCCATCAACTTCAATTTTTCCACCAAAGAAACGCATTCCGGCCTGCACCGCGCCCTGCTGCTGCGCCGGGGCGCGCGGCGTCCGCGCGACGGGTATTTTCTGCGCGCCGAGAGCTTTTATAACGTCGCCAGCGAAATCGACCGGCTGGACGAGATCGCTGCGGATGAACCCCTGCTGCTGGATGCCTATGGCGGGCGCTCGCTGCACGAGCAATCGCACGGCGAAAGCTTTTTCGCGCTGGTGACAAACCGCCTGCGCGGAAACGGCCTGTATCTTTTCGACGAGCCGGAGGCCGCGCTTTCCGCCGTGCGGCAGTTGGCGCTGCTGTCAGCCATCCACGAGCTGGTAAAAAAAGGCTCGCAGCTGCTCATTGCCACGCACTCGCCGATTTTAACGGCCTATCCGCATGCCGAAATTTATACGCTGGGCGAACACGGCGTACAGAAAACACCCTACGGGCAGACCGAGCCATATCTGATCACAAAGCGCTTTCTGAATGCGCCCGAACGGATGCTGCGCGAGCTGCTGGGGGAGGATGAGACTTTATAACTGCGGCTGTATGGAACAAGCGATGCAGCCTGCCGGAGGACTGTGTGGAGCTGTGCAGGTCGAAGATGTGCCAGCGGATCCGTCCGCTACGGCCTGCCGGATGCCGACAGGGAGCTGTGCCGTTCCCGCCTCGCGGCCGTGGCTGCAAACGGACTGCGCTGTTCGCTGTGCGAAACATCAAAAACAGCACGGAATTATCAAATTTGCCCGAAAATTCGCCCGAAAGAGGCCCTGTGTTTGTGAAAGAAATGTCAGAATTTCTCTTGCGAATCACGGCCAAAAACGGTATACTAATAAAAGGAAGCTTTCAATCGGTGGGCCGGCATTTTTGGCCGCCCCGGTTCGAACGACGGGAGAGGCTCTGCGGGAACGGATCGGCGGGAGCAAGCGGCTCGTTGGGCTGCGCCCCGCCAACGGATATCCCGGAGACGCCCTCAGGGATCAGAGCTTCCGCGATCACCGTGAAGCTGCCGGCTTTCGGCCCGGCCCATTTGGCCGCGCGGGCTGCTTTTCCGGCAGAAGCGATCCAAAACAACAGGAAAGGGAGTATTTTTCATGAGCACTCTTGGCAAAAAGACTGTGGAAGACCTGAACGTCAAAGGCAAAAATGTACTGGTGCGCTGCGATTTCAACGTTCCCATGAAGGAAGGCAAGATCACCAACGATAACCGCATCGTTGCCGCGCTGCCCACCATCCAAAAGCTGATCGAAAACGGCGGCCGCGTCGTGCTGTGCAGCCATCTGGGCAAGCCCAAGAACGGGCCGGAAGAGAAGTTCAGCCTTGCGGCGGTGGCCGTGCGTCTGTCCGAGCTGTTGGGCAAGGAAGTCGTTTTCGCGAACGATGACAACGTCACGGGCGAGAATGCCAAGGCTGCCGTGGCCGCGATGAAGGACGGCGACGTGGTGCTGCTGCAGAATACCCGTTTCCGCAAGGAAGAGACGAAAAATCTGCCCGAATTTTCGAAGGATCTGGCCGACCTCGTGGGCGCCAGCAGCGCCTATGTGAACGACGCGTTCGGCTCCGCGCACCGCGCGCACTGCTCCACCGCCGGCGTCACCGATTACATCAAGGACACCGCCGTGGGCTACCTGATGGAAAAAGAGATCCGCTATCTGGGCAACGCCGTGAACGATCCCGTGCGTCCGTTTGTGGCGATCCTCGGCGGCGCGAAGGTGGCCGATAAGCTGAACGTCATCGAGAACCTGCTGAACAAGGTGGATACGCTGATCATCGGCGGCGGCATGGCGTACACGTTCCTTGTGGCGAAGGGCTGCGAAGTGGGCACCTCGCTGGTCGACTTGGAAAAGGTGGATTACTGCAAGGACATGCTGAAGAAGGCCGAGGAGAAGGGCGTTTCCCTGCTGCTGCCGATCGACACCGTGATCGCGAAGGACTTCCCCGATCCCATCGACGCCGAGATCGCCGTCGAGGTGGTCGATTCCGACAAGATCCCTGCCGGCAAGATGGGCCTCGACATCGGCCCGAAGACGCGCGAGCTGTTCGGCAATGCCGTAAAGAGCGCCAAGACCGTTGTGTGGAACGGCCCGATGGGCGTGTTCGAGAACCCGGTGCTGGCCGCCGGCACGCAGGCTGTGGCAAAGGCCCTGGCCGAGACGGACGCCACCACGGTGATCGGCGGCGGCGACAGCGCGGCTGCCGTGATGCAGCTGGGCTTTGCCGATAAGATGACGCATATCTCCACGGGCGGCGGCGCGAGCCTCGAGTACCTGGAGGGCAAGGAGCTGCCGGGCATTGCCTGCATCGCGAACGGCTGATCGGCGGGCGGCCTTTGGGCAGCACATTTGAACACGCTTTTGCGATACACCCTTGAAGACCAACGGTGTATGGTGATGCGCTTTTCAAATGGGCAAACGGGCATTTTGCCGTGTTCTTTAAAAGGATCGCAGCGATGTCCGAAAGAAATGATCCTGCCAATTTTGCGCAAACCGGATCGGGGCGGCGGTTTTCCGCCCGCCCCGATCTTTTTCAATTCCCAAAGCCGTTCCAATCGCCGCCGCGCATATCCTGACGGCAAATTTTTCAATGCGCGAATGGCCGGTGCTGTGCGCTCCGGCGGTTGATACAGCTTTTCAATCTATCATCAGAATGGAGCATGACCTGAAATGAACAAAGCAAAACGCAAGGCCGTCATTGCCGGCAACTGGAAAATGAACAAGACCGCCGCGGAATCTGCGGCGCTCATCGACGCGCTGATCCCCGCCGTACAGGGCGCGGGCTGCGACGTCGTGATCTGCACCCCGTTCACCAGCCTTGTCACCGCCGTGGAAAAGTGCGCGGGCACGAACATCGGCGTCGGCGCCGAGAACGTGCACTTTGAAAAATCGGGCGCGTATACGGGCGAGATCTCGGCCGATATGCTCGTGGATCTGGGCGTGAAATACGTGATCGTCGGCCACTCCGAGCGCCGCCAGTATTTCGCCGAGACGGACGAGACCGTGAACAAGCGCACCAAGGCCGCGCTGGCCGCGGGCCTTACCGTGATCGTATGCGTGGGCGAGAGCCTGACACAGCGCGAGCAGGGCGTGACCGAGGAGCTGGTGCGCCTGCAGACAAAGATTGCGCTGGGCGGTGTTTCGGCCGGGGAAATGGCGCGTGTGATCATCGCCTACGAGCCGGTGTGGGCCATCGGCACGGGCCGCACTGCTACGGCCGAGCAGGCGCAGGAGGTGTGCGCCGCCATCCGCAAGGTGGTGGGCGAACTGTACGGCGCCGATGTGGCTGAGGCTACGACCATCCAGTACGGCGGCAGCATGAACGCGGGCAACGCCGACGAGCTGCTGCAAAAGCCAGACGTGGACGGCGGCCTGATCGGCGGCGCGTCGCTGAAGCCCGCCGATTTCGCCGCCATCGTCGCCGCGGCGGGAAAGTGATTTCAATTCACAATTCACAATCAGCGGGTTTTCGGCGCGAGGTGCTTTGGTAAGGCGCGGAGTAGATGTTCCGGCATCCGGAAACGGTTCGGAACGCATCTCCCAAACACCCTGAAACATCCAAAAGAGAACCCGGAAAAATATCATCAGAAAAGAGGGTATTCCATTTGAAAAGGCCTTTGCTTCTTTGCATTATGGACGGCTTTGGCTGGGTGCCGAAGGAAACCTACGGCAACGCCATTGTCGCCGCAAAAACGCCGAATCTGGACCGTCTGTTTGCGCAGTATCCGCATACCACCATCGGCGCCTCCGGCATGGATGTCGGTTTGCCGGATGGGCAGATGGGCAACAGCGAGGTGGGCCATACCAACATCGGTGCGGGCCGCATCGTCTATCAGGAGCTGACGCGCATCACGAAGGATATCCAGGACGGCGGCTTCTTTGAGAACCCCGCGCTGGTGGGCGCGGTACAGAACGCGAAAGAAAACGGCAAGGCGCTGCACCTGATCGGCCTTGTGTCCGACGGCGGCGTGCACAGCCACAACACGCACATGTTCGCGCTGCTGGAAATGGCGAAGCGCGCGGGGCTTGCCGAGGTATATGTCCATGCCATCATGGACGGCCGCGACGTGCCGCCCGATTCCGGCAAGGGCTTCATCGAGGAACTGCAGGCCAAGATGGACGAGATCGGCGTCGGCAAGATCGCCACGATCACGGGCCGCTACTATGCGATGGACCGCGACAACCGCTGGGAGCGTGTGGAAAAGGCCTACGCCGCGATGGTGTACGGCGAGGGCGTGCACGGCGCGCCGGTTGAGGTGATGGCGAACAGCTACGCCGATGGCGTAACGGATGAGTTCGTCGTGCCCGCCGTCACCTGCGAGGGCGGCCGCGTATCCGCCGGGGACAGCGTCGTCTTCTTCAACTTCCGCCCCGACCGCGCGCGGGAGATTACGCGCACGTTTGTCGATGACGATTTCGCGGGCTTCGAGCGCCGCAGCGGCCGCTTCCCGCTGTACTATGTGTGCTTCACGCAGTACGACGCGACAATGCCGAACGTCGAGGTGGCGTTCCGCCCGCAGGTGCTCACCAACGTGATGGGCGAATATCTGGCAAAGCAGGGCAAAACGCAGCTGCGCATCGCAGAAACCGAGAAGTACGCCCATGTGACATTCTTCTTCAACGGCGGCGTGGAAGCGCCGTTCGAGGGCGAGGATCGCGCGCTGATCCCGAGCCCCAAGGTAGCCACCTACGATTTGCAGCCGGAGATGAGCGCCTATCTTGTGGCCGACGAGTGCGTGAAGCGCATCGAGAGCGGCAAGTATGACGTGATCATCCTGAACTTTGCAAACTGCGACATGGTGGGCCACACCGGCGTGTTCGAGGCCGCCGTGAAGGCCGTGGAGGCCGTGGACGCATGCGCGGGCCGCGTGATCGATACCGTATTGGCGCAGGGCGGCGCAGTGCTGCTGACGGCCGACCACGGCAACGCCGATAAAATGTACGATCCCGATCCGGAGCATCCCTTTACCGCGCACACCACGAACCCCGTGCCGTTCCTCGTCGCGGGCGTGGAGGACGCGAAGCTGCGAGAGGGCGGCGTGCTGGCCGACATCGCGCCCACGATGCTGAAGATCATGCAGCTGCCGCAGCCCGCAGAAATGACGGGCAGGAGCATTCTTGAATAATAGCCGCAAGCGGCTATTATACATGATTTTATGGCGTTCGCCTCGTCCCTTGCGGGGCAAACGGTGAAATCGCCGGGGATACCATTCACGCTGCGCGTTTATGGTATCCTTCCAATTCTTCGCGAAAGGCGGGGCACGCCGGGGCCGTGCGGTACGGCTTCGGCAAACCCCGCCTTTTTCAAAAAAGAAACTCTGTCAAAATATTTGCCGGTGTTTTGGGCAGGCAAACGGAAAACAATTGGGAAAAAGCAAAATAGAGAGGGGAAACAACATGTTTGGGGAAATGATGGATACCATTGGTTTTGTGACAAAGGCCGACCCGGAGGTGGGCGAGGCCATGGCGGCCGAGCTGCGCCGCCAGCGGGAAAATATCGAGCTGATCGCGTCGGAAAACCTTGTCTCGCCCGCAGTGATGGCCGCGATGGGCAGCGCGCTGACGAATAAATACGCCGAGGGCTACCCCGGCCACCGCTATTACGGCGGCTGCCAGTATGTGGACGTCGTGGAAAACCTGGCGCGCGACCGCGCGTGCAAGCTGTTCGGCGCCGAACACGCGAACGTGCAGCCGCACTCGGGCGCGCAGGCGAACCTGGCTGTCTACTTTGCGCTTCTCGACGTGGGCGATACCGTGCTGGGCATGGATCTCTCCAACGGCGGCCACCTGACGCATGGCAGCCCTGTGAATATGAGCGGCAAAAACTACAACTTTATCTCCTACGGCGTGGACGCGGACGGCTATCTCGACTATGCCGATTTGGAGAAAAAGGCGAAGGAACACCACCCGAAGCTGATCGTTGCGGGAGCCTCGGCCTATTCGCGCACGATCGATTTCGAGCGCATCGCGGCCATCGCGCGCGAGAATGGCGCGCTGCTGATGGTGGATATGGCGCATATCGCGGGACTCGTGGCCGCCGGGCTGCATCCGAATCCCGTGCCGTATGCGGATATCGTCACCAGCACCACGCACAAGACGCTGCGCGGGCCGCGCGGCGGGTTGATTTTGTGCCGCGAGGAGTACGCGAAGGCCATCGACAAGGCTATTTTCCCCGGCACGCAGGGCGGCCCGCTGGAACACATCATCGCGGGCAAGGCCGTGTGCTTCGGCGAGGCGCTGCGTCCGGAATTCAAGGCCTATCAGCAGAAGATCGTGGACAATGCCCATGTGCTGGCCGAAAGCCTTTTGGCCGAGGGGCTGGGCCTTGTCTCGGGTGGCACGGACAACCATCTGATGAACGTCGATCTGCGCGGCACGGGTGTTACCGGCAAGGAGCTGGAGCGCCGCCTCGATGAGGTGCACATCACCGCGAACAAGAACACCGTCCCGAACGACCCTGAAAAGCCGTTTGTGACGAGCGGCTTGCGCATCGGCACGCCGGCTGTGACAACGCGCGGCTTCGGCGCGGATGAGATGCGCAGCATCGCCAGGTGGATCGCCGCGTGCGTGTTCGATTTCGACGCACAAAAAGACGCCGTCGCCGCCGGAGTGGCCGCGCTGACGGCGCGCTTCCCGCTGTACGAATAACAGAGGATCGATCCATTGCACAAAATCCATGCCGTGCGAGAGGGGCTTGCCCCCTGTCTGCCCGGCATGTTTTTTTTGCGGAGGGAATGTCCGGGACCGTTGACAAAACAAAATATCTGACGCTGGAGAGCAGGAAAATTTCCACCGGCCAGAATTATGCCGTCTGAGTGAGGGATCTGCTCGAACATTACGAAGCGAATTCCATTTGCTATTTTTTCCGGCGAATGGCCCGGAAAAGAAGGATGCGGATTTTTTGAAAATGTAGAGCAGGGAAAACGAGGATTCAGCCGCCCGCTTCCGGCAGCTGCAGGCAGAGAATCAGCCGGTGATCTTCATACCGGGCCGTGAGGGTTCCGCCCATTTGCTGTGTAAGCGTTCTGGCGATGGCAAGCCCCAGCCCTGTGGCGTGCCGGGCGCTTTCCACGGTATAAAACCGGTCGAACAGCCGGCCCGCATCTACGCCGTTTAGCGCAGACGCCGTGTTGGCGAATGTGATCTCGCCCGTTTCCGAGAGCGTAACGGCAAGATCGCCGTCGCTGTATTTGAGCGCGTTGCTGAGCAGATTGGAAAAGACGCGCGCCAGGGCAGAGCGATCCAGCGTGCGGATCACCCGCTGTGCGGGCATTTCAATTTGCGGCGTGATGCCGCGCCGGCACAGCGCCGCGTAAAACGCCGCGGCGCTTTCTTCCAGCACGGCGTTCACATCCACCGGCTCCGGTTGGGCATTGCCGTCGTTTGCCAGGATGACGGAATATCGGAACAGTTCTTCCGTCAGCTGCGCCATCAAGGCGGCGCGGTCCCGCAGGATCGGAAGATATTGCCGGATGGCTGCGGGATCCTGCTCGGCTTCCAGCAGATCGAGGTAGCCGCAAATCGCCGTGAGCGGCGTGCGCAGATCGTGCGAGATATTTGTGACGGCGTTTTTCAGCTCGGCGTCGCCCTGCTGGTAGCGCAGGCGCTGGGCGCGCAGGCGGCGCAGCTGCACGTTGACGGCATTTGCAAGGCTGCGCATGGCCTTGTCGCGCGAGGAGATGCCGATGAGCGTGTTGGTATCAACAGTCAGCCGTTCGGCAAAGGCCGTTTCGATCTCCTTGGCCGATTTTTGCAGATACCAGATTTTTGCCAGCAGTGCCGCAATGAGGCAGAGCGCAGCGCCCAGTGCGGCGGCCAGGATCCACAGCCCTTGTTCCATAACAGATCCCCTTTACAGATTCCCCAAAACAGATTTTGGGCGCGCCCCGGTGAAGGCATCTTTCTGCCTTGTGCCGGGCCGCACCCTGAGTGTGTTTTGGGGCGTTTTTGATTTACGGCCATCCCCATACCTGCAATGCATGGCACCGCGGCGCGTTGGGGTGTTTTTTTATTTCAGATCCTTTTTCCCAAAGCAAAAGAGGCCAAGTGCGGTGGAGGCGGCGGTGATCCCGGCGGAGCACAGGATCAGCCGCACCGGGTTCAGCACCGAGAAAAAGGTAAGCTGCAGCACCTGCCCGGTGGGCAGCAGATCAAAGAAAAACTGGAAGACCGCCCTTGCAAATGGCTGTAAATACAGGGGGTTCGGTTCTGGCTCTGTCTGTTCGAAGCCGTTGATGGTGAGGGNATAGCCGGCGACCATCTCGGGTTCGTCCAGCCGGGATTTGGTTACTGCTGCAACCAGCAGCATGCCGAAGAAGAAAAGGATGCAGAACACGGCCGCGACAGAGCGCTTTTCGANCAGCATTGTGAGCATGAAATAGAGCGAAGCGAAGGCGATCAGCAGAAAAATACTGATGCACACATGCAGCAGGATCTGGCCAGTGGGCTTGCTCTGTGTATCGATGAGAAATGCGCCCAAAGCACAGTAGGGCACAAGGAACGCAAGCGCCGTCAGCAGGGCTTCGGCAATGCAGGAAAGCAGACCGGCGCAGTAAATGGCGCCGCGCGTGTGGCCGATGATCAGCTTGTTGCGCAGGGTGCCGTCGCTGTATTCGACACCGAAGAACAGGCTGCAAAAAACCGAGAGGAAACAGCCGATCAGAAGGGTATAGAAGAACAGCTGTTCATCAAAAGGATGCACCCAGCCGTACTGAACGCGTTCGCGGTACATCATAATGATGCACCAGGCGCCCGCGACGAACAGGAGGAGCAGTTCTCCCCGGAAAACCTTATCCCGCAACAGGCGGGTAAAATTGGCGTGTAATAAGTTACGCATGGCCGCCACCTCCCACAAGGCTGATGTAATAGCTTTCGAGGCTTTCGTCGCGCTCCTGCATGGAAATGACCTCGCAGTTTTCCTTCGCCAGCGCGGCCGTCAGGTGGGAAATATGCACTTTGGCGTAAATATCCGCGGTGGTATTGCTCAATACCTGATAGGAAATTTCCATCGCATCCAGTACGCGGGCGAGGGCCTTGGTGTCGCTCACCTCAATGCGCACGCATTTGCGGCACGCGGCCTCCAATTCGGCGGCGCTCATCTCTTTGACGATGCGCCCGTCATCCAAAAAGCCGTAGTGCGTCGCCAGCCGCGCCAGCTCGTCCAGAATATGGCTCGAGATCAGCACGGTGATCTGCCGCTCGCGGTTCAGCCGCAGGATCAGCTCGCGGATTTCGACGATGCCCTGCGGGTCGAGGCCGTTTGCGGGTTCATCCAATACGAGGAAATCCGGGTCGCCCGCCAGCGCCACCGCAATGCCGAGGCGCTGGCGCATGCCGAGCGAAAAATGCCGCGCCTTCTTTTTGCCGGTGTGCGCAAGATCCACCAGCTTCAAAAGCGCGCCGATCCCGTCAAAGGACGGCAGCCCCAAAATGCGGTACTGCTGCCGGATATTTTCTTCNGCCGTCATATCCAGATAGACCGACGGCGTTTCCACCACGGCGCCCATGCGCCGGCGCGCGCGGATGATGCCGTGCTCGGTGTTCTTTTGGCCGTACAGCGTATAGGTGCCGGAGGTGGGCGCCTGCAGCCCGCAGANAAGGCGGATCAGCGTGGTTTTGCCGGCGCCGTTTTTGCCGACAAAGCCGTAGATCGCCCCCTTGGGCACATGCATCGTTACGCCGTCCAGCACATCGAAATCGCGGTAGCGTTTGCAGATGTTGTTTGTTTCCAGAACGTATTCCATTGTTTCCGCCCTCCTTGTTGCGGTACCGGAAAGTATACCCGAAAACGGTTGAGAAAACGGAAAAGGCGGCGGTTGAGAAATGGTTGAGATTTTTGGCGCAGGGGACGCTGTGCACAGAAGTTTGCGTACGCAAGGAATGCTGCACGCGGGGGAATTCGGGGTGCAATGCACGTGTGAGGCTTGGGCGCAGAGGGGGCCCGGGATATTATGCGCGCGGTTCTTCCTGTTCCCGCATTTTGAACCCGATACCCCAAACGGCCTCGATATAGTCTTTGCCGGTGGGCGCACGCAGCTTTGCGCGCAGGTGGCTGATGTGCGTTTTCAGCGAGCTCTCGGTGCAGTCGGGCGTATCGGCGCTGATGCGCTCGAGCAGCACCGACCGCGTGACCACCTGCGCGGGATTTTGCATCAGCAGCTTTAAGATGGCGTATTCCGTCCGTGTCAGGCGCACCTCGCCGGCGCCGGCGGTGATGACGCGCCGGTCGGGGTAGAGGGTGATTTCCCCGAAGGTGAGGGGCAAAGCGGCGCCGGTTGCAGGGTCGGCGGCATGGATGCGCAGCTGCACGGCCACCCGCGCCAAAAGCTCTTTCATCTGGAAAGGCTTTGTGATATAGTCCGCCGCGCCGTCCAAAAGCAGCTTTACTTTATGATCAAGCCCGGCCCTGGCGCTCACCACAAGAACGGGGATATCATGGATCTTTTGCAGCACCGCCTCTCCGTCAAGGCCCGGCAGCATCAGATCGAGCAGCACAAGATCCGGTTTGGAAGCGTTCAGCAGCAACAGCGCCTCGGTGCCCGAATAGGCGCGCGACACGCTGTAGCCTGCTTTGCGCAGTGCTTTTTCCTCCAGATTCCCGATGGGAACATCGTCTTCGATGATGAGAATGTTTTTCATAATACTCCTTTTGTTTGCAGCAAGAGCGCCGGATTTTGCGGGGCGGAAAGCCCGGCGCCTTCACAGGGGATGAGAAGCTTTAAAGTGATTGTACCGCAGACTGCCGCGGCGGGCAAGCCGGTGGATCAAAAATACGGTGCGGGACGGGAAGGGAGGTTCAGAACGGATAAACAAACACTGGTGTCCGGACAAAATCCGGACAAAATTGCAGGGGAGGGGTTGACACCGCGTCAGAATATCGGTATGCTGTAAATGAATTTGGCGGTCCATCCAACGGTCCGTCTATATGACGATGCAAAGGGGCATCTGTCGCCGTGCAAGAATGCCCGCAATAAAATTGACGGGGAGATTTCAGGGATCACACGAGGAGGGCTTATCATGGAAAAAATCGTACAAACCGCAGGAAGAGACGCACTGGGCACATTCGCGCCGGATTTTGCGCATTACAACGACGATGTGCTGTTCGGGGAAAACTGGAACAATCGCGACATCGACCACAAGACACGCTGCATCGTCACCGTGGTGGCGCTGATGGCCTCCGGCGTGACGGATTCGTCCTTGAAGTACCATTTGGAAAACGCCAAAAAGGCAGGCGTGACGAAGCAGGAGATTGCCGCCGTGATCACCCATGCGGCGTTTTACGCGGGATGGCCGAAGGGCTGGGCTGTGTTCAATATGGCAAAGGACGTGTGGACGGAGACAGCGCCTGCCGATGATGCCAGGGCCGCGCACGAGGCTTCGATGCTGTTCCCCATCGGCGCGCCCAACGATGGGTTTGCGCAGTATTTCATCGGGCAGAGCTATCTTGCCCCGGTCTCCAAAGAGCAGGTGGGCATTTTTAACGTGACGTTCGAGCCGGGCTGCCGCAACAACTGGCACGTGCACCATGCCGGCAAGGGCGGCGGGCAAATTCTCGTCTGCGTCGGCGGGCGCGGGTACTATCAGGAATGGGGCAAAGAGGCCGTGGAGATGCGGCCGGGCGACTGCATCAATATCCCCGTGGATGTCAAGCACTGGCACGGCGCCGCGCCGGACAGCTGGTTCTCGCATCTCGCGATTGAGGTGCCGGGGGAGAACGGCTCCAACGAGTGGCTGGAGCCGGTGGACGACGCGCAGTACAAAAGCCTGAAATAAAGCGGTAAAAATTGTGCACCGCCCGCAAAGCAGTACGGAAAGCTTTTGAAAAAGAAGCCCGCCCGGCGGCTGCAGGGCGGGTGCGTTCGTGGAAAAGATCCAATTCTGTTTGCCTGCCCGGACATGCGCCGGGCAGTTTTTACTGCCCCAAAACGGTTCCCGAACGGCTGATTCAATGACGGCCGAAGCCGCAATCCGCCGGCCGCTTATTCGGAGGCATCCAAAGCGGAGGAGGACACCGCGACAGCCGCGGGCGGGGCTTGCGCCGGTTCCTGTTTATCGCGCGTGCCCGATCCGAACGTGGGTACGAACAGATATTTACGGATGGCAAAGAGCAGCGCGATGGTGAGGATGGTGATAAGATTTTCAACCGGCGAGGTGTGCTCCACCACCATCTGGCGCGCAATGGCGAACAGCAGTACCTCGATGGCCGAGCCGGGCGTATGACGGCACAGCATCTTGATAAACTCCACGCCGACGACCAAATTGAGCGCGTGACTGAGAAATGTACTGAACGATTCATGGATATCGGGATTACGAATCAGCCCGACCGCATCGCCAATGAGGTGAACAGACAGGACGACGATTGCGATGAGCACAATGGCGGAGATGGCGATCTCGATAAAGCTGGCGCAAAAGGCGACATGATTGCGCAGATTTTCCTTCAGATGCATGGCAGTTCCTCCTTGCGGTCGCATCGCCCGAGGATATGCTTTATGTTCGGACGATCTGTGGTGGATGACGGAACATTCCGGCCGCGGCGCCGGAACAGCGTGACCGGGGCGGCGCCGTCAGGGCAGCGCCGCGGCGAACAGGACGAAAGAAGATCACGGCTTTTTCAAAAACGGCGCGGCGGCGATGGCGGCGCTCCAGATCAGCTGATAGGTGAGCACCAGCCCGAGCGGAAGCCCGGCCAGCCCCTGTGAAAAGCTGATGGCAACCGCCGACGCCATCCCCAGCGCGGCGGCACAGGCCAGAACGATGCCGGCGAGATGCTCGCCCGCGGCGGTGCGCGCGGCCGCGTACATACCGCCCAGCAGCGACGCGCATGTGCCGCCATGGATCATGACGCCCTCGCTTTCAGGGTGATAGGTAAGCTCGTTTTCCAGCGCATCCTGCTCGGGCTGCGAGAGCACCTTCACGATGCCCTCGGGCAAGCCGTAGGCCTCGGTGACGAGCGGCGCGGTGATGTTGAAATCCTCGGCCTGGATGAGCACGCTCGCGCCGCTTTCGGCCAGGCGGGAGAGCGCCTCTGCCGCGCGGCGGCTGGGACGGTAGCTGACAAGGAACATGCCGAACAGCTTGCCGGACACCGCCAGGTAGATCGGCGAGCGCTGGCCGTTTTTGGTGTAGCGGTTTTCGTAATCGAGCGACGGCACCTCGATATCATGCCGGCGCATCATCTCGCGGTTGCCCAGCAGGATGCGGCTGCCGTTGATCCAGCCCGTGAAGCCGCAGCCGATCTCGGTGGTGGCGTTTTCAACCTTGGCCAAAAGCTTTTCGTTGTTATCCAGCATGCCCATGAACACGCCGCGCAGCGTTTCGCACTGGACGGAAAGGATGCTGGCTGCGTACAGGATGGCAAGATCGATGCGCTCTTTTTCGAAGGTTTTGATGCCGTGCAGCCGCACGCTGCCGGCGGGGAACAAATCGCGCGCGCGCAGCAGCACCGTGTTGGCGCTGCCCAGTGCCCGCACGGCGCTGGGGCCGGGCACTACCGCGCCGCAGCGCTGTGCGCTGGATTGCAAAAGCTGCGCGGGCAGCGCGTAGGCCACGGTCGCGGCCAGCGGCGCGCCCAGCGCCATCGCGGCCGCAAAGCCGCTGAGAGCGGCGGCCACGCCGCTCTTTACGCCCGCCACAACGGCGCACAGCAGCGCGATGCCGCAGAGAGCCCAGCAAAGCTTTTGCGCGCCGTCATCCAGCGGCCGCGCCGAGAAGCTCTGGCTCAAAAAGCCCTTCACCAGTGCTGTGGGACGGCTTAAAAGCAAACGCGGCTCCGGTTCGCCCAGGCCGTCGCACAGCCGTCTTGTTAGCCGCTCTTTTTCCAGAAGGAACGCGGCTGTGTGCTCCTCGCCGGAGCTGGCAAGCGCGAAATTCGCGCACACAGCGCGCAGCTGTATCCATTTGCCCAGCGCGTTGCCGCACAGCAGCAGCGCCGCGATGGGGGTAAACAGCGTGACGGTGTCGGGGTCGAACGATTTTGCATCGAACAGATAGGCCGCGTTCTGCATGGCGGCGGCCACCGTCGCCAGCGCCGCGAAGCTGTCGGCAGTGGGGCGGCGGACAAGGCCGCGCAGCCCGGCGCCGATCGTGGTGATGGAGCTGAAGGCCGTAACGGCCAGCAGCGCAAAATTGGTGACTATGTAAGCGAGGGGCGCGGTGTGCGGATCGAGCGCGGGGATGGGCGCCAGCCACTTCACACGCACCGAGAGGCCCAGATAGACGAGGAACAGTGCCAGCGCCCCGGTAAATACGGTGCGCACCATGCGCGTCTGGCGCATGGCAGCCAATTCTCCGGCCACCACGGGCGCGTCCGAAAGGCTGTTGTATTCCTCCAGATCTTCCTCGGGGGACAGCGCATCGCCGCTGCCGCGCTGTTTTTCGTATTCGCCCGTGCCGTCGCCCGAAAGCGGCAGATCAACGTCCACGGCAAAGCCGTGCGCGCTGCGTGTCGCGCCAAAGGAAAACGAATCCGTGCCCGTGATGGCGCGCGCCACGATGGAAGCCGAGATCGGCGTGCCGGTACCCGTCCACACGGCCGTACGGGCGGCATCGGCGCCGTCCGCGTCCGGCTGGCCCGGCGTCCCTTCCTCGTTCTGGCCGCGCCGGATGGCCTCGAATGCNTCGGCAAAGCCGTCCTCCTGCGAGGCNTCATAGTATGCGCCCGCACCGCCCTGCTCCAGGTCGGNTGCGTCTTCCTCGTCGTCATAGCGCTTGGAAAACAGCTTGGTCCACAGGCCGCCCTTTTCCTTTTTGCGCTGNTCGGGNTCTTTCAGCATGGGGTCGTCGATCACCTGGGAGGTGAAGAAATCGCGGAAGCGGTCGTCNACCTCGCCGAAAAGACTGTTCCCGGTGACGGGGGGCGATTCCGGGCGGGATGCGCGTGTAGCGGATGCATTTTCCGGCCGTGCCGGTTTGTCNGGCACATTCGATGTGCCNGGGACGCCCGATGAATCTGATTTGTCCGATGTACCCGATGTACCCGATGTACCCGGTTTGCCCGGCGTGCCCGGCGCACGCTCCGGCGATGCCTGCCCGGCGGCGCCNGGCTGTGTGCGCTGTTCACCGCCAGCCGGCGGGGTCTGTGCCGCGCGCTGCAGCTTTTGCTCGGCCTCGCGGCGGGCCTGCTCCAAAAGGAGGGCGCGCGCCTCGTCCCGTTTGCGCGCCTCGGCCTGGGCATAGGCTTTGATGCTCGGCAATTCCACCGTGGGCTTTTCTTCGCCCGGCGCGGCGGTCATTTCCGGTGCGGCTGCCGCTTTTGCACCCTGCGCNGGGATGGCGGCGGTGCGGTTCGGCGCAGCTTGGGAGGCGGGGGCCGGCTGCTGTGCGGCGGCCGGCTGCCGCAGGGAATTTGCCTGTTGCGCGGCGGCTGTCTGTCGTGCAAAAGCCGCCTGCTGTGCGGTGTTCGTTTGCCCGGCGGGGGCCCTCTGCGGTGCAAAACCNTCCTGCCGCATGGCGGATGTCTGCTGCGCAGAAGCCGCTTGCCGTGCAGAAGCTGCCTGCTGCGCAGCGGCCGGTTGCCCGGCGGGGTTTGCCTGCGGTGCAAAGCCGCCTTGCCGCGCGGCGCCCATTTGCTGTGCGGAGGCTGCCGGCTGCACAGGAACTGTCTGCCGCCCGGCAGCTGCCTGTTGTCCGGGAACCGATTGCCGCCCCGGAGTGACTTGCCGCCCGGCAGCTGTTTGCTGCCCGGGAATCCTCTGCCGCCCGGGAATCCTCTGCCGTCCGGGAATCCTCTGCCGTCCGGGAATCGGCTGCTGCCCCGGAACCGCCTGCTGCCCGGNCGCCTGCTGTCCCACGGCCGTCTGCTGCGCAGGGCTGCGTCCGGTACGGGCAGACGCAGGATCNGGCAAGAGCACGGGATCCGCCGCGGTGCGTTTGGGCGTGGAGGCGATGCCCAGCTCTGCCAAAATGGCATCCAGCTCGGCGTCCGTGCCCTGCACGGGGCGCGCATCTCCGCGCTTTTGCTGTACCTGCTCTAAAATATCATCGATCTCCGCATCCCGAATCCGCGGTTTTTGTTCGCTCAATNCAAGCCCCCCTCTGTGCGCTGGCGCATAATCTCATATAGAATGATGCCGGCCGCCACCGATACATTAAAGCTGTCCACGCCCGTGCCGCCGCCGGCCATCGGCAGGCTGACGACGCCGTCACACAGCGAGCGCACCAGCGGCGATACGCCGCCGCCCTCGCTGCCCAGCACCAGCGCGATGGGGCCGGTGAGGTTCTGCCGGAAGGCGGCCGGGCCGTCCATATCCGCGCAGTATACAAAGATNTTNTGCGCTTTCAGCCTGCGCACCGTCTCGCCGATGTTGGCCACGCGCGCGATGGGCAGCCGCGCCGCCGCACCCGCGCTGCTTTTCAGCACCGTTGAGGTGACGGAGACGCCGCCGCGCCGCGGGATGACGCAGCCATGTGCGCCGCACAGCAGCGCCGAGCGCAGGATTGCGCCCAGATTGTGCGGGTCTTCCACGCCATCCGCCAAAACAAGGAAGGGCGGTTCGTTTTTTTCNCGCGCGNCNGCNAGGATNTNCTCGAGCGGCACATAGGCNATNCAGGCGCCCCACGCGGCCACGCCCTGATGGCTGTCGGTGCCGCACATGCCGCGCAGCTTTGCGGCGCGTACGCGCTTTACCACNGCGCCCGCCTGGCGCGCAAGCGCGGTGTAATAGCCCGCCTGCGCCTCGTTCATNGTATCCTGGAGAAAAACCGTATCCGCCGCCGCGCCGCTCTTCAAAAGCTCTGTTACGGCGTTTTTGCCGTATACGAGCGCAGCCTCCTGCGNTGCGTCCGCCGGCTCTTTGGGGGACGCCTTGGGGCGGGCCGTNTGCTGTGTTTGTTTCATGCAAGCCTCCCGTTGGGATATATGCCGCCGCGCAATACAATGGATCAGGACAATAACGCCTATAAGATGCGGCGGGCGGCGGCCAAAGGTAGATGGGGGATTCCTGAAAAATGCAGGGGNTGTCGGAGAATGTTCCGGACGGGGATTGGCCGGGGGATATTNTGAATGAAGTTCTNTCATTTGAANAGCCCTGTTCCATCCGGCAGCNNGCGCTGTTGGCACACACCGTCCGCACGCGCTGCAGCGCACCGTCGGTACACGCCGGCGGCATGTGCCGTCAGCACGGGCTGTCGGTACGCGGAATGCGGGGATACGGNCAGGCCCGCTGCNCCGGCTCACGCAGTGCGGAAAAGCTTCCCCAAACGCACCCTTGCCCCGAAAATTACACTTTCATAGCTTCCAGTATAGCACAAGAAAGGTGTTTTTTCCATCTTTTCCATATTTTTTTTACATTCTGAAAAAGCCGGCTGAAAACGCGGCTGAAAATTTGTCCCCAAAATTCAAAAAATCTTGTGTTTTTCTCTTGACAAACCGTANANNTCAGTATATACTGTGCATATAGTATATATACAGTATTCNCGAGGTGCCTCATGGACATTATCATCAGCAACGCGGGCGGCACGCCCATTTACGAGCAGATCGTCACGCAGATCAAGAACCAGATCCTGTCCGGCGCGCTCTCGGCGGGGGACGCCCTGCCGAGCATCCGCACGCTGGCNCGGGAGCTGCGCATCAGCGTCATCACCACAAAACGCGCTTACGAGGAATTGGAGCGCGACGGCTTCATCGAAACTGTCGCCGGGAAGGGCAGCTTTGTCGCCGCGAAAAATACNGAGTTTCTGCGCGAGGAAGCGCTGCGCCGCATCGAGGCCGCCCTGCAGGAGGCAGCCGANCTTGCCCGCCGCAGCGGCATCCCGGTGCAGGAGCTGCGCGGCATGCTGGAATTGCTATTGGAGGAGCTTTNAGCTATGAACAACGCGATCGAAATTCGGGGACTCTGCAAGCATTACAAGGATTTTTCCCTGCAGGATGTTTCNTTNAACGTGCCGGGCGGCTGCATCATGGGNTTNATNGGCGAAAACGGCGCGGGCAAAACNACGACNTTAAAATCGATNNTGGGCCTTTTGCACACGGACGGGGGCACGGTCTCGGTGCTGGGGCGCGACCCCGTGGCCGAGCGCGCCGCCGTGGGGCGGGATCTGGGCGTGGTGCTGGACGGCAGCTTCTTTTCGCCTGTGATGCGCATCGGGGATATCAACGCCACAATGGCGCATCTGCATCCCGATTGGGATAAAGAGCTGTTCGCCTCGTACTGCAAGCGGTTTGCGCTGCCGGAAAATAAGCCGTATAAGGCATTCTCCAAGGGCATGATCGCCAAGCTGATGCTGGCCACGGCGCTCTCGCACCATCCCAAGCTGCTGATTTTAGACGAGGCCACCAGCGGGCTCGACCCNGTGGTGCGCAGCGAGATTTTGGATATNTTNCTCGAATTCATCCAGGACGAGNAGCACACNATTNTGCTCTCGAGCCANATCACGAGCGATCTGGAAAAGGTGGCGGACTACATCACNTTCATCCACGCCGGGCGCATNGTGTTTTCNGAACCGATGGACGATCTGCGCGAGCAGTACGGCGTGCTGAAATGCGCCCGNNCGCGNGTGGATGCCNTNNNCGGCGCGCACGTCATCGGGCGGCACGACAGCAAATTCGACGTCGAGCTGTTGGTGGATAACCTGCCTGAGGCGCGCCGCCAGAACCCGGACGTTCTGGCCGAGCCNGCCACGCTCGANGACATNATGACATTTTTGGCCAAAGGAGTGCAGTAACATGACNGGATTGATTTTGAANGANATNTATTCCCTGCGCAGNTATTTCNTCAAGCAGATCCTGCTGATGGCNGTGATCTATCTGCTGATCTCGGTNANCATGATCCAGAGCTTCATCTTTTTCGGGGCGATGATGGTGATGAGCGTGATGATGATGCTGATCTCNAGCTTCAGCTTCGACGAGACCGCGAAATGGGATACCTATGCGCTGACGCTGCCGCTCTCGCCGCGCAGCATCGTAGGGGCAAAATACCTGCTGACGATGGGGGCNCTGGTGGGTTCAAGCGCCGTGGTANTGCTGATCTGCGGCGTGGGGAATGCGCTTATATATCAGGANGGCTTTGGCGAGATCGCGGCCACCACGGCCGGTGTGGGCATCGTATATCTTGTGATGAGCTTCTGCGTGATGCCGATGTTCTATAANNTGGGCGTGGAAAAGGCGCGTCTGGCGATGGTNCTGTGCATGGTCGCGCCCTTCATGCTGTTTGTCGGCGGNGTCAGCTATCTNCANAATGCCGGCTTTGATTTNGNNGCNNTGTTNGCCTCGGTTTCCNTNCCGATGCTGGCCGTGGGCGGCGTGCTGCTTTTGATCGCGCTNGGNGCNGGATCGTACCTGCTTTCTGTAAAATTTTATTCGGAAAAAGAGTTTTGAGGAGGCCGGCGCNTCCCGCGCCGGCTTCAAAAGAATTTTTGCGCGGACGCCAGACCGGCGCCCGCAGCAAGNAACAAGTAGAAGNAATCAGTAACAAGCAAGATGGTCTGCCGGGTTTGCCTATATCCGGTATAGGCAAACATAGCAAATTATCAAGATGGTCTGNCGGGCTTTGCCTGTATTCCGTATAGGCAAACAGAGTAAATGATCAAGAGGAAAACCGTATGAAGAACACAAATCAATGCCCCAAGTGCGGCTCACGCGATGTGATTCGTGTGCCGGACCGGCCGATGCGCCACGCCAGCGGGAACAATATCTATACCGCGCATTTTGAAAATTTCGGCAAGGTGCCCGTCATCCGCTATGTCTGCCACNGCTGCGGCTATGTGGAAAACTGGGTGGAGACNCAGCGGGAGNGGGATGCGATNCGNAATGCGTTTTGAGGGGAAGCGGCCATCCCGAATATATTTTTGAAATGTTTCTCAAAAACACCACGCAAAGGCATATATAAGGAAGAAGCAGATACAAGGAAAAACGAGCCGGGGCAATTGCCCCGGCTCGCTGCCTTTTTATTTTGCTTTTTGTACCGGATATGTCACGGCCGTAACGACCGCCACATTTTCCGCCCACTCGCCCAGCGCATTGACCGCCACGCGTGTGATCTCGGTATCCTCTTTGATTTGCTCAATATCTTCCTGCATGTGCTGGATGGTTACTTTCGTTTGCACCATGTCGTTTTTCAAGCCAGCTACGTCTTCCTTTAGGCCAGCCACATCTGCTTTCGTCTGCGCCATGTCGTTTTTCAAGCCAGCTACNTCTTCCTTCAAGCCAGCTACGTCTTCCTTTAGGCCAGCCACATCTGCTTTCGTCTGCGCCATGTCGTTTTTCAAGCCAGCTACGTCTTCCTTCAAGCCAGCTACGTCTTCCTTTAGGCCAGCCACATCCGCTTTCGTCTGCGCCATATCCTTTTTTAAATCGGAGACATCCGCCTGTACTTGATCCAGCCGTTCATTTACGGGCTGCAATGCGGTGCCGATTTCTTCCCGCATTATATCCCGCAGAACCTGCAATTCCTCTTTCGTCATTTTCAACCATCCCCCCTCACATTGCTATTATATCCCATCTCAAAGAGGAATACAAGGACATTTTTCTCTGCATGGCCCGCCGCCCTATACGTCCTTCGGAATGGTGATGGCGTGCACCGGGCACACGTTCATGCAGGTGTGGCAGCCGTTGCACTTGTCATAATCCACGCGCGCGACATTGTTCGTCACGTGGATAGCGCCCTCGGGGCAGCTCTTTTCGCACTTCATGCAGCCGATGCAGCCCGCCGTGCAGGCCTTGCGCGTCTGCGCGCCGCGGTCATGGTTGGCGCACATGACCACGGGCCTTTCGCCCTCGGGCCGGATCCAGATCACCTTTTTCGGGCACGCCTGTTCGCACGCGCCGCAGCCCGTGCAGAGCGCGGGGTTCACGCGCGCGAGGCCGTTCGATACCGTGATGGCGCCGAACGGGCAGGCCTTCACGCAGTCGCCGTAGCCGAGGCAGCCGAACTCGCACGCGGCGCGCCCGGCATACAGCGCGGCGCAGGCCGTGCAGCTTTCGATGCCCTCGTAGCTGTATTTATCTTCCATATGCTCGTAGCTGCCCTGGCAGGCGACGATGGCCTTGGCATAGTCGGCACAGCCCGCGTAGCCGCACGCGCCGCAGTTCGCGCCGGGCAGCACGCCCAGCACCTGGCCGATGCGGGGGTCTTCTTCCACATGCATAAAATGCGCCGCCACGACGAGGATCGCCGCGCCGAGCAGGCCGATGACGGTGACTGCCGCCACCGCTGTTACGATACTCATGCTCTTCCCTCCTCAGTGACCCGCGAAAATATTCTCGATGATGCCGCCGAAGCCCATGAAGGACAGGCTGGTGATGCTCGCGGCCACCAGTGTGATCGGCAGCCCTTCAAAGCATTTGGGGGGCTGCGCGTCCTCCAGGCGCTTGCGCACGCCGGAGAACAATACCACCGCCACTAAGAAGCCCACGCCCGCGCCTACGGCGCACACAAGGCTTTCCACAAAGCCATAGCCCTCGTCCAGCACCGAGATCGTCACGCCCAGCACCGCGCAGTTCGTGGTGATGAGCGGCAGGTAAACGCCCAGCGCCTTGTAGAGCGGCGGCATGTACTTTTTCATCGCGATCTCAACCAGCTGCACCAGCACGGCGATGACGAGGATGAACACGATGGTCTGCAGATAAGCGAGGCCGTTCGGCTCTAACAGAAACGTATAGATGGGCCATGTGACGCTGGTGGCCAGAGCCATGACGAAGATGACGGCCGCCGACATGCCCACGGCGGAATCCAGTTTTTTCGAGACGCCGAGGAACGGGCAGATGCCCAAAAACTGCACAAGAACATAGTTGTTCACAAGGATCATGCTAAAAAAGATCATTGCAAGCTTTGCAGCCATTACGCCTCACCTCCCTGTGCCTTTTCGGGGCATGTGCCGCCGCAGATGGCGGCGGAGGGGCAGCCCTCGCAGCCGATGCTGCGCTGTTTGCGGTTGTCGGTTTTGATTTCGATCCAGATTACAAGCGCCATCAGCACGCCGAACACGAAGAAGCCGCCCGGTGGCATGATGAAGAACGTCATCGGGTCGACGGCTTCGGGCATGATCTGCACGCCGAACAGCGTGCCCGCGCCCAGCAGCTCGCGGATGGAGCCCATCACCACAAGCGTGCCCGTAAAGCCGAGGCCCATGCCGAGACCGTCCAGCGCCGAGAGCACGATGCCGTGCTTCGAGGCGAACATCTCGGCGCGGCCGAGGATGATGCAGTTCACCACGATCAGCGGCAGGAAGATGCCCAGCGCCGAATCCAGCGCCGGCACGAACGCCTTCACCAGCATCTGCAGCACCGTCACGAATGTGGCGATCACCGTGATGTAGGCCGGCAGGCGCACCTTGTCGGGGATCACCTTGCGCAGCGCCGAAATGGCGATGTTCGAGCAGACCAGCACGAACGTGGCGGCAAGGCCCATGCCAAGCCCGTTCACGGCCAGCGTGGTGACGGCCAGCGTCGGGCAGGTGCCCAGCACCAGGCGCAGCGAGGGGTTTTCCTTCAGCAGGCCGTTCGAAAATACTTTCAGCTTTTCCCGCATTCCGTTCACGCCCCCTTCACTGTGTCATAGGCGACAATGGCCGCGTTGATGGCCGTGGTCGCCGCGCGGGATGAGATCGTCGCGCCCGTCAGCGCGTCGATGTCCGAAATGGTAAACGCCTCGGCCGCCATGCCGGAGAACTGGCCCTGGAACGCGTCCGTTTTGACCTTCTGGCCAAGGCCCGGCGTTTCGCT
>JAAVHN010000014.1 GCA_014799685.1 Subdoligranulum sp.
GGCGATTTCGATACGCTGCGCCGCCGCGCCGTCGTGCTCAAACGCCACAGCTACGATTTCCTATGGTTTTACCGCCGTCTGGACGATTACCTCTCCAAGCGTACCTTAACGGCAATTCTCGTCAATTGGGCGGTTCTCAATCTCGATTATCCCCAAAAAGTAAAATCGATCTTCCCGGATTACTGGGAGCCGGATCTTTTCCCCGATAACAACGGCGACGTTCTGGTGGACGTGGGCGCATATGTGGGCGATTCCATCGCGCAGTATGTGCGCATATACGGAGACAGCTACAAAAAGATCTATGCCTACGAGGTCTCGCCCGAAAGCTGCGAAGCCATGCGGGCCAACATGGAAAAAATAGGCCTGCACGATGTGACCATCCGCAACAAGGGGGCGGGTTCGCAGCGTGGAGAGCTGTTCCTGGACAGGAACGCCGCCGACGCTTCGGCCAACCAGCTGAGCGCGGACGAAGCCGCCGGGCAGCGCATCGAGGTGGTGCCGCTGGACGAGGACATCCCGGAGACCGAGAAAATTACATTTTTGAAGATGGATATCGAGGGCGCGGAGTGGGATACGCTGCTGGGCTGCGGGCGCATCATTGCGCAGGATCACCCAAAACTGGCAATCTGCGTTTACCACGGCTACGATGATTTCTGGCGCATCCCGGCGCTCATCGAAAGCATGTATCCGGATTACGAATTTTATCTGCGCCATTACGGCGGGAATTTGATCCCAACCGAGTTTGTGCTGCTGTGCAGACCGCGGAAAAAATAGCGAAGCGTTTAAAAATGCACCGGGAAACGATTGCCTTTTCTTCGCAGGCCTGCGCGCCCTTGCCGGAAAATGCGGCTTCTCCATGCGGGAATATCAGGTGAGCAACCGCGACATCAATATGGCCAAAGAAATGACGTCCCAAATTATGCCGTGATTTTTAAAATGATAATAATGTGATAAAAAATAGGAACAATCAATTTTTATTACATTCATATAATAAACTTGATTTCTGCATGCGAATATGATATGCTTACCACAGAAAGGCTGGTGGAGAGCATGCAGAAGCCGATTTTAAAAAGACGTGACCTTTATCTCAACCGAATGATCGCATTCCAGGACACCGAAATGATCAAGGTAATCACCGGTATCCGACGTTGTGGAAAGTCCAGCCTTATGAAGCTTATGGCGCAGCATCTGCAAGAGAACGGGGTTACACAGCAGCAAATTCTGGAAATGAATTTTGAATCCATGCGCTTTCCCGATCTGGACGCCAGAGGCCTTTATGAGTATGTGGAAGCCCGAATTCTGCCCAATCAGCGGATGTATTTATTTTTTGATGAGGTGCAAAAGATCACAGGCTGGGAAAATGCCGTGAACGCTTTCCGTGTGGATTTTGACTGTGATATTTATATTACGGGTTCTAACGCATACCTTCTTTCTTCTGAACTGTCTACCTATCTTTCGGGCCGATATATTGAAATCAAGGTGCTTCCTCTTTCGTTCAAAGAATTCCTGGATTTTCATGGCTATACTGTAACAAAAAAGAAATCACCAACCGGAATGCTAAAGCGGCGGATCACTGACCGAGATGGCGATATTTACGACGAGCGGGAGCTATTGAACGAGTATTCCCGGTTTGGCGGTATGCCGATGCTGGCGGATATAGGGCTGGAAACCGAACGTGTTACAGCGGCGTTAGACGGTATATACTCTGCGGCGATCGTCAACGACGTTTTGGAACGGGAAAAACGAAAAGGGCAGCGGACAATTACAGATCCTCTTTTGCTCCGAAAGATCATTATGTTTTTAGCCGATAACGTTGGCAATAACGTGTCGGCAACTTCTATCGGAAATACGCTGGCGAACGAGGGCCTTCTGGAAGAAAAGGACCGTAAAAAACCTGCGGTGCATACGATCCAGAGCTATATCGAAGCACTGTTGGAGGCATATGTTTTTTACGAGATCAAACGGTTTGATATTAAAGGCCGGGAGTATCTGCGAACACTGGGCAAATATTATATCGTGGATACAGGCCTGCGCAACTACCTGTTGGGTTATCGGGATGGAGATACCGGCCATGTTTTGGAGAATATGATCTATTTTGAACTGCTGCGTCAGGGATACGATGTGGCAATTGGGAAAGTAGACAATCAGGAAGTAGACTTTATTGCAACAAAAACCGACGAGAAGAAATATATTCAGGTTACAGAAAATATGAATTCGCCGGAAACCCGGGAGAGGGAGCTTGCGCCGCTGCGGAAGATCCGGGATCATTATGAAAAGCTGGTCATTGCGTTGGATTGTGATTTCACACAGACACAAGACGGAATAAAGGTTGTGCATGCACTGGATTTTCTTTTATCGTAAAGATACAGGTAATTCTTGATATCCCCTTTCTTCCGGCCCGTCTTTTGCCGGAACAAAAGGGAAAACCACACTTTTTCAGCAAAAGCCGCCACTTGGCCAAGTGGCGGCTTTTGCTTGTGCGGCTGCAGGCTCACAGTTCCTCCCCCGCCCCCGGCAGCACCAGCGCCTCCGGCAGCTCCGGCGCCTCGGGCACGTTATCATCCGGCAGCGTGACGATGGCCTTGAACAAATCGCCGTCCGCCGCTACCTCGAACGAGCCGCCCTGCAGCTCGGCAAAGCTTTTTACGATGGCGAGGCCGAGGCCGCTGCCCTCGGTATTGCGCGATTTGTCGCCGCGCACGAAGCGCTCGGTGATCTGCTGCGTATCAAAATCCAGCTCGGCGGCCGAGATGTTTTTGAAGACGATCTGCGCGCCGTCCGCGAGCGGCGTCAGCGTGATATACGCCCGCGTGCCGGGCATGCCGTACTTGGTGATGTTGATGAGCAAATTTTCGAAGATGCGGCACGTTTTCTGCCCGTCCAGCACGAGCGGCACGCGCATGTCGGGCAGCTGCCAGCGGAAATCGATGCCGCAATCCTGCAATTTGTCGGCCAGCTCGTACTGCACCTGCTTCAGCAGCGCCGCAAGGTCTACCTCGGTGTAGTGCATCGTCACGTTGCCCGTGGCGGCCTTGCTCACCTCGAACAGATCCTCGATCAGCCGCTTCAGGCGCTGCGATTTGCGGTCGAGCGTGTCGATGTATTTGGCGCGGTCGGCCTCGGGCAGGGCGGGATCCTTGAGCAGATCAACGTAAGTGATGATGGCCGTGAGCGGTGTTTTCAAATCGTGCGAGACGTTCGAGATCAACTCGGTCTTCATGTTCTGGCTGCGCACCTCGGCGGCCACCGCTTTTTCAAAGCCGTCGCGCACCTGGTTCAGCTCGTCGCGCAGCGGGTCGAACATGCCGAGATCGCCCGTAATGGGCGTCGTCAGGTCGCCCGCGGCCATGCGGCGCGCCGCCGCCAGCAGTTCGGCGTAGTGCTGCTGTTCCTTTTCAAGCCGCCCGCGCAAAAGGAAGAACAGCACCGCCGTATAGAGGATCGTGCCCAAAATACCGAACACCCAGAGCGTGCAGATAAACGATACGATGACAAAATTCACCGCCAGCAGGCGCAGGAGCGTGCTGTTGACGGAATCGCGCAGATCCACGCGCGTGAGCGCGCCCCACAGCCGCACGATCTGCCGGCCGACGACGCGCCAGGCCGCGCGCAAAACGCGCAGCGCCATCCCGAGCAGCGAATGCCGCAGCAGATACGCTTTCCAGCCATACCGCGCGATGCCCTGCCGCACGGCCAGCACGCAGAGGAACGCGCACCCGAAAACCGCGAACGCAACGATCGTCGCAATCACGAACGCGAACGCGTCCGCCGCAGCGGGCAGATCGACGCTGAAATTATTTTGCAGGTTTTCGGCGATGTCGCCGTCGCACAGGCTGGTGAGGCACTGCGACAGCACCGCGGCGCCCAGACTGCACACGCCGAAGCAGGCGGCACAGTCGATCTCCACCGGGACGGCGGCCAGCTGTTTTGCGCCAAGGCCGCTGCCGCGCTTGCGCCCGAACCAAAGCGCCAGCAGCGCCGCGGCCGCAACCGAAGCCGCGAACCACAGGCGGAACGTATCCATAAACCGGTGGATATGGTTGTAGTAGCCGTACTGAGAGATCGCGTCGGTTTCGGGCAGCATGCGGGGGATGGCGAAGATCAGCGTGATATCATGGGGAACGACAAAATCGTAGTACCGGAACACATCTTGCGGCAGATAGCTTTTGGAATAGCCCCAATCGGACCCCATTCTGTACCAGGTATCCACGCCGCTGTCGCCGTAAGGGTCAGACCAATCCACCGCGCTGTAAACATCGCCGTCCCCGTTGAAGTTGACGGCGACAACGTAGCCCCACGGGGCGAAATCGAATGAGCCGGGGTTTTTGGCAAAATCACTCAAATCGAAGTATGGCGCCCATACCCGCCCGTCGGTGCTGTCGATGACGGTGCAGTACAGATTGCGCCAGCTGCCGGAAAACATCTCTTCATACTCGCGCATCATTTCGTTAAANCTGTCGATCTCGGCGCGCGCGTCCTCCTCGTACACGGCCAGGCCGCCGTGCCGTTCCCGCTGGCTGTCCGCCTCGACGGGCGATAAAAAATCGATGGTGATTTCTTCGCCCTGNTCGTGCGCGCGGTTCAGGGCATAAAACGCGGAATTGGTGTCGGACAGCAGCACCCCCGAGGGCTCGTAGCTTTTTTCGTCCCACGCGCTGCGCGCCTGCCAGTACTGCACAAGGCTGTTCAGCTGCAGCTGTTCGACAAACGAGACGTAAGAATAGAAGGTGTACCCGCTTTGCGCGATCTGCGCGGACGTGGCCCACATCGCCAGCACCATCCCCGCCGACAGCGCCAAAAGCCAGAGCACCGCCTGGATGCCCGCTATGGCCTTGCTTTTCTTTCGTGTCCTCAATCCCCACACCGCCTTCTCTGTTCAGCCGGTTCGGCACAAATTGCGCCGTGGGCGCCTGCTCTCCATCCGGGGCGCTGCCCCCGCCTGCCGTAAATTATGAATTATGAATTCTCAATTTTATACCCAATGCCCCAAACCACCTTTAAATATTTGGGTTCCTTGGGGTTGTACTCGATCTTCTCGCGGATGTTGCGCACATGCACCATGATGGTATCAGTGTTCACGGCGCGCTCGTTCCACACGCGCTCGTAAATTTCCTCGGCCGAAAAGACGCGGCCGGGGTTTTTCATGAGCAGCAGCAAAATCTTGAATTCCAGCGGCGTCAGCTTGACGGGCGCGCCGTCCACGGTGAGCTCGGCGGTCTCCTCGCACAGCTCCAGCCCGCCGATGGCATAGGTGCGGCGCGGCTCCTCGGGCGCGCTGGTGGCCCGCAGAAATTTTTCGTAGCGCCGCAGGTGCGAATGCACGCGCGCGATGAGTTCCATCGGCACAAAGGGCTTCGTCACGTAATCGTCCGCGCCGATGTTCAGGCCCGTGATTTTATCGATATCCTCCGATTTTGCCGAGAGCATGATGACGGGGAACTCAAAGCCCTCGTCGCGCAGCTTCATCACCATCGTGATGCCGTCCATCACGGGCATCATCACATCCACGATGGCCAGATGCATCGCCTGCCGGCGCGCCGCCTCCAGCCCCTCGGCCCCATTGGCCGCGCCGTGCACGGTATAGCCCTGATTTTTCAAATAGATCGACACGCCCTCCCGGATTTCGGCGTCGTCTTCTACAACAAGAATATGTGTTTCCATGAAAACCACCCTTGAACGTTTACAATACTATTAAATATACCATAAGCTTGAACGATGCGCCAGTGCGTGGTATACTTTATAAAAGATGCATGGGGAGAGATATGGAATTTCCCGGAGCATCTGCAGAGGGGAAAAGAAAAAAAGGAGGAAAGAGTATGTCCAAAACCGTAATTCCGGCCGGGTACCGCCCGATTTTGGGGCTGTACGATACGCAGAAGGCCATCGGCATGATCCAGGAGATCTTTTTGAAAAAGCTGTGCGGCGCGCTGCACTTAAAGCGCGTCACGGCGCCGCTGTTCGTGGACCCGGCCACGGGCCTGAACGACGATCTGAACGGCGTGGAGCGCCCCGTCGGCTTCGATGTGCCGGCTCTGGCAGCCGATGCCGCCGTGGTGCATTCGCTGGCGAAGTGGAAGCGCATGGCGCTGGCGAAATACGAGTTCCGCCCCGGCAACGGCCTTGTCACCAATATGAACGCCATCCGCCGCGATGAGGAAATGGACAACCTGCATTCCATCTATGTCGACCAGTGGGACTGGGAAAAGGTGATCACCCGCGCCGAGCGCAGCCCCGAGACGCTGCGCCATACCGTGCAGCGCATTGTGGAGGCCGTGTGCGGCACGCTGGATGAGCTGAAGTGGGAATTTCCCGAGCTGGAAGTCATCCATCTGAACCATACGGTGACATTCGTCACCGCGCAGGAGCTGGAGGACCGCTGGCCCGACAAAACGCCCAAAGAGCGCGAGAACGCCTTCGCCAAAGAGCACGGCACCATCTTTATTATGGGCATCGGCGGGAAGCTTCGCAGCGGCAAGCCGCACGACGGCCGCGCGCCGGACTACGACGACTGGGCGCTGAACGGCGATTTGCTGTTCTGGGATGAGACGCTGGACTGCGCGCTGGAGCTTTCCAGCATGGGCATCCGCGTGGACGAGACCTCAATGCAAAGCCAGCTGGCCGCCGCCNGGTGCGAGGCGCGCGCCGCGCTGCCGTTCCACAAATCGCTGCTGGCGGGCCGTCTGCCGCTNACCATCGGCGGCGGCATCGGCCAGAGCCGCCTGTGCATGCTGCTGCTGGGCAAGGCGCATGTCGGCGAGGTGCAGGTGTCGCTGTGGGACGACGAGACCTATGCCGTCTGCGGGCGCGCCGGGGTGCGGCTGCTGTAGTAAAAAGTCCCTCATCATGAATACGAGCCGCCGCGCCGCATTGCTACAGGCGCGGCGGCCTTTTTTATCCTTACAGCCCTGCGGCTTCCGGCTTTGCCGCGCCCCGCTGCATCCGTCTCGGTCGGTTTGCCGCGCCCCGCTGCATCCGTCTCGGTCGGTTTGCCGCGCCCCGCTGCATCCGTCTCGGTCGGTTTGCCGCGCCCCGCCGCATCCGTCTCGGTCGGTTTGCCGCGCCCCGCTGCATCCATCCCTGCCGGTTTGCCGCACTCTGCCGCCCCATTTTCCCGCTCTTTCTTTTTTATCAGGGATATGGTATACTGTTTCCATAGTATCAGGAATGCGGTATTGGAAATGAAAATTGCCAGAAATTAAAAATTCGGATAGGAGACCGATATGAACTACAGCGAATTAAACGTACCNGANGANATNCACAAGGCCGTCGAGCGCATGGGCTTCACCGAGCTGACCGAGGTGCAGGAAAAGGCCATTCCGCCGATGNTGGAAGGGCGCGACATCATCGCNAAGGCGCCCACNGGCACGGGCAAGACGTGCGCGTTCGGCATTCCGCTCATTTTGGAGCTGGANCAGACGAAAAAATACCCGCAGGCCGTCGTGATGGCCCCCACGCGCGANCTGGCGCAGCAGATCNCGGGCGATNTNGAGGATCTGGCGCANTTTTACCCNGAGATCCGCGTCGTCACCGTGTACGGCGGCGCGAATATGCAAAAGCAGATCGANAAGCTGAAAAANGGCCCGCAGATCGTNGTCGCCACGCCCGGCCGCCTGCAGGANCANATGAACCGCCGCACGGTGGATCTCTCGCACGTCACCACCGTGGTGCTGGACGAGGCCGACGAGATGCTGAACATGGGTTTTTATAAGGATGTGCGCAAGATCCTCGATCAGATCAAATCGCGCAAGCGNCTGGCGATGTTCAGCGCCACCATCAGCCGCGAGGTGATGGATATCGGCTGGCTCTATCAGCGCGACGCCGAGGAGATNACCGTGCAGCCCATCGAGGATTCCGCGCCGAAGATCGATCANTNTNTNGTGCTNACGACGGGCCGCAACAAGCTGGCNGATATGGCCGAGATCATCGTGCAGAANGGCTACAAGCGCGTGATGGTGTTCTGCAACCAGAAATANACCACCGCGATGCTGGCCAANCAGATGGCGCGGCTGAANTTTGTGGTGGACTGCCTGCACGGCGATCTNTCGCAGGCCGAGCGCAACAAGATCATGGGGGAATTCAAGGCGGGCAATCTGGCGGTGCTCGTCTCCACNGANGTGGCCGCGCGCGGCATCGACGTCTCCGAGGTGGACGCCGTGTTCAACTACGACGTGCCGGATTCNAACGAATATTATACGCACCGCATCGGCCGCACGGGCCGCGCGAAGCATGCGGGCGAGGCGTATGTGCTGTATACAAAAGAGGAGACGAAGCGCGTGCGCGATATGCTGCGCTATACCCGCAACACGGCCGAGCCCATCGCCTTTGACGAGAACCGCCGCATCGTGCCGGGGACGTTTTGATGCGCGCGCGGGTGTTGGATCAGCCGGAGCGGGAAGCGGCAGGCCGGTGCGGGCCGTCGCAGGGCATGCCGGAGCAGAAAGAGCCCCCGCTCACAGATGAGCAGTACGCGCAGCGCCTTGCCAAAATGCTGCAGTGCCGCACGGTGTCGCAGCCGGACGCCTATGAGGATACGGAATTTGCGAAGCTGCGCGGCGTAATGCGGGAGCTGTTTCCGCTGGTGCACGCGCGCTGCGAGCGTATGACGTTCGGCGACGACTGCTGGGTGTACCGTCTGGCCGGGCGGGACAAAACGCGGAACGTGATGCTGATGTCGCACCACGACGTTGTGGCGGCCGGGGACGGCTGGACGCACGACCCATTCTCGGGCGAAGTGGCGGACGGCAGGATCTGGGCGCGCGGCGCGGTGGATACCAAAACGCCGCTCTTTGCGGAATTTTCCGCCGTGGAGGAGCTGCTGGCCCGCGGCTGGACGCCGCCGTGCAATGTGTGGCTGGCCTCGTCCCACAACGAGGAGCAGAGCGGCGACGGCATCCCGCTGGCGCTGGCATATTTTAAGAAACATAACATTACCTTTGAAGTGGTGCTCGACGAGGGCGGCGCGGTGATTGAGCCGCCCATCGGCGGCATGCGGTGCACAAAATGCGCGATGGTGGCCGTGCACGAAAAGGGGCGCTACCGCCTGCACTTTACGGCCAAAGCGGACGGTGCGAACGGCCTTGGCAGCGCGGTAAAAACGCCGCCCGCCGTGCGCATGGCGGCCGTGATCGGCGCGGCTTCTTCCGGCAGGCTGTTCGTGCGCCGCATGAACCCGCAGATGAAGGCGATGCTGCGGGCGCTTGCGCCGCACTGTACCTTTCCGCTGCGCGCGGTGCTGGGCAACCTGTGGCTGTTCGGCGGGCTGCTCACGCGGCTGCTGCCGCGCCTGAGCGCGCAGGCGGGCGGGCTGCTGGGCTCGACGTGCGATTTCAGCCGCATTGAGGGAGACGCAAAGCAGTGTACGGCCGACGCAATGCTGCGCAGTGTGGACGAGGCCGATATGCTGCGCGATCTGGATGCGCTGCGCGAGTTTGCCGGACAGCACGGCGTGAAAATGACAGTTGACGCGCGCTCGGAGTACCACGGCCCCGCCGACATTACGCGGCCCGCGTATGCCCATTTGGTGCGCTGCATTGCGCACAGCTTTCCTGAATACCCGGCCGCGCCGTTCATCCTGCCCGCGGGCACGGATGCGCGCGTGCTCACGGACATCTGCCCCTGCGTGCTGCGCTTTGCGCCCATCGTGCTGTCGGCGCAGCAGCTGGCCTCGGTGCACTCCGCCGACGAAAATATTGATGTGCAGGCGCCGGGGCAGGCCGTGCGGTTTTACAGGAATTTTTTGGAGTTTTACGGGGAAGACGGGATCGGGGCGCGGTAAAACAGGGAATGGCAGTCTGTACGGCTTGAAGCCCGCAGTATGGGCAGCTTGCACATTTTGGAATCCATAAATTCGGCGTTTTGCCCTGTTTTGGATTTCCAAAACCGGCAGCTTGCACAGCTCAAAACCTGAAAATTCGGCGTTTTTTATGATTCGAAATTTGTAAAAACGGCACTCTGTGTGGGCGCGCTCGAAAAGCTGTAACCAGCGTCCCGCGCCATTTGCGTGCAATCATCCAATCAAAATGGTGCTTTGCATGTTCTGAAAGAAAAGCCATAAGAGGGGGAACCACCGGTATGAGCAAAATCAAAAACGAGCCAAGGATCAAAAACCCGCTGATCGCCGCCATCCGCGAGCAGCTGGAGCACCGCGCGCTGTGGATGTATCTTCTGTGCGACGAGGCGGCGAAGAAGGGGCTGGAATCCGGCGATTACGCCCCGGAGGCGATCCACCGCTGCGGGCTGTATCAGGGCGGCCTGCTGCGCAAAAAGGCGGGCGGCGGCCCCTCGCTGAGGGGGCTGAAAAAGACGCTCTTTTCCAAATTCGCGCAGTGGGTGTTCGAGATGGACATCCAGCGCTGTGACGACGACCACCTGGACATTGATTTCCACTACTGCCCGCTCGTGAAAGCGTGGCAGAAGCAGGGCTGCTCCGACGAGGAGATCTGCAAACTGTGCGACCACGCCATGTGCGGCGACCGCGGCATCGCCGAAAGCTTCGGCTGCAGGCTCGACCTGCCTGCCACCATCGCCCGCGGCGATGATGTCTGCAAGATCCGGTTCGTGCGGCGTCAACCATAAAGAGTGATCAGGAAGGCTATGTGACAGAGAGTAAGATGCACGAAAAAGGATAAGATAATTGTATGCGGTTTGAACCATTTATCATTTCCAATCAGACAAACGAAAAGGTGATTGTCCGAATGATTCCGGCTTCTTCAGACATGCTGCGCCAAACAATGGAGCCGCCTGTATGGCAAACTGACTGGACCTCCGATTATTTGTCCGATCCAAAAATTCAAAAGTATGCGGTATTGGCTGAGTATGATGAATTGGTTGCATTGGGAGCATATTTTCCTGTGCAAAATGGTGCGGTTTACGTTTACATTGTGTATATCGAGAGCAGCCCGGAAAACAATCCTGTTTTGACTCATTCCAAGGACAGAAAATACAGTGGAATCGGCGAATTGATGATGGCTTTTGGCATCAAGCTCCCCATTGATTTAGGCGGCAATGGTGATATCTTATTTGAGGCAAAAACAGATGCCCTGAAGGAGCACTATATTCGGGATTTTGGGGCGATCCCTGTCGGCACTGTTCAGAGCGGCGGGCCAGTCAGACTGCTGATTTGTGATGAAAGTGCTGCGCGGATCTTTACAAAATATCTTTCCGAATGAGGAGGTGCGCCCTATGACAGAACAGGAACTTCGCAGAACACAAAAGCTGGATGACCTTGCCGGAAAGGCGGGCGGTTATGTGAGCCTTCCTTCGCCGGATTCCCTTGAACAGGCGAAGCTTTTTGCAAAAACCTGTGCGCGCTTTGGGATCCATTATGCCAAGGCAAGCGCGCAGGAACGAGCGCTTGTGGATGAAGTGGTACGCATTCAATGGGCGCATATTTTGCAGGAGCGCACCGGCATCCGGCAGGAGATCCCACCTTCTTTTTCGGCATGAATATAGCCCGTCGGATAGCGCACCCTGCGTAAGCGCGCCGCGGGCTCCGTGCGTGGGATGAACCAGCAGGGCAGTGCGTCAGTTCCTGCTGGCTTTGCCGGTCTGCGCGCGGGGCGTTTTACCGGGGGTTATCAGGTGCGGCTTTTCCACGCCTGCCGCCTGATACAAAAGGTCACAGGGATGAGGTGAGAACCAGTTGCATCAAACAGGTTCCGGCGCCTGCAACCGCAGGTTGCCGAACTGCAAGGCGCAGGTTGGTGGTGTGGCCAGGGGAGAATGTGCTACGATAAAGTCATAAACGGCAGGGGCGTGCGTGCCGGTTCGCGTGCGGCGGGCCGCCCTTTGCCCGAAAGGCACACACCGGAGGGCTCTGGTGCGGGCCGAAAGAAAAGGAGAACAGGTTTATGACTTTTGCACAGGTTTTAACGCAGCTGCGCCGCGAAAAAGGGCTTTCGCAGGAACAGCTTGCCGATTTGATGGACATATCGCGGCAGGCCGTGAGCAAATGGGAGGCTGGCCAAAGCATGCCGGACCTTGCGCGCCTTGTGGCGCTGGCGGAGCTGTTCGGCGTTTCGCTCGACGCGCTCGTGCGGCCCGATCAGACGGGCGCTGCCGCNGNGCATCCGGGAGAAGCGGGGACGGGGACGGTGCAGCCGGGCAGTGGATACCCAGTCGGTGCACNGATGGGGACAGCGCGTTCAAAAGCCGTGCCCCCGGAAGCCGCAGAGCCGTATGCAAAGGCCTCACCGTCCGCCGCAGTACCGTCCGCCGCCGCGCGGGAACCGGAAACCGGGCCGATGGCGGGGTCAGCCGCCGGCATGGTGCGCGTNGAGGCGCAGGGCAAGACATTTTATATGCCGGCCGGGTCGGTCGTGGCCATTACGCCGGGCTATGAATACAAAAGTGAACGCACGCTGTTCGGCCTGCCGCTGGTNCATATCAACATTGGCTACGGCCTGCGCGGCGCNAAGGGCGTGTTCGCGCTGGGCAATTATGCAGTGGGCGTGGTGGCCGTCGGCGGCTTCAGCGCNGGGCTGGTGGGCATCGGCGGGCTTTCTGCCGGGCTGCTGCTCGCCTTCGGCGGCGTTGCCCTCGGGGGGATCGCGCTGGGCGGGCTGGCCGTGGGCGGCATCGCNCTGGGNGCGTGCGCCGTGGGNGNGTACGCGCTNGGCGCGGCGGCNGTCGCGTCCAAAGCGGCNGTGGGNGTTNCNGCNNTGGCGCCNGTCAGCGCNGGCATGAACGAGAGCGCGCAGTTTGCCATCACAGACGCNGCNACNCTGCGCGAGGCGGCCGGGTATCTGCGCGCCGCCGGCGTCCCGCGCGCCATCGCATGGCTGCTGACGCTTGGCGCGGCGTGAAAATGCGGCTGCGCTCCGGAAAATTTTGCTGCAATTCAATCTCATGATGCTATAAGAAAAGATAAAAACAGGAAAAGGCTGTCAGGAGACAGCCGTCGATCCGCGCCGCTATTTTGCTCCCAATGGAAACCGGAAGAACATTCAATACAAAACCAACAAAAAAAGGAGTCGATTGCTATGTCAACACCGCACAACGCCGCCAACAAGGGGGATTTCGCCAAAACCGTGCTGATGCCGGGCGATCCGCTGCGCGCGCAGTTCATTGCCGAAACGTTCTTAAAAGACCCGAAGCTCGTGACAAGCGTGCGTGGGATGCTGGGCTATACCGGCACGTATGAGGGCGTTCCCGTCTCTGTGATGGGCAGCGGCATGGGCATGCCGTCCATCGGNATCTATTCGTGGGAGCTGTTNACGCAGTACGATGTGGACAACATCATCCGCATCGGATCGGCCGGTTCGTACAGCCCGAAGGCAAAAATATTCGACGTGGTGCTGGCCACCAGCGCCTACAGCGAGAGCAGCTATGCCAAAACGCAGAACGGCTTTGCGGGCGACGTGACGCTGCCCTCGCCCGCCCTGTGCGATGCGCTGCGCAAAAGCGCGGCAAAGCAGGGCATTCCGATGATCGAGGGCGTCATCCATTCCAGCGATGTGTTCTACCGCGATGACGCGCCCGATTACTGGGAGAAGCTGCGCGACGAAAAGGGCTGCCTTGCCGTGGAGATGGAGAGCTTTGCGCTGTTCCACAACGCAGCCGCCACAGGCAAAAACGCCGCGTGCCTCATCACCATTTCCGACAGCTTTGTCTCGCACGAGGAGACGACGGCCGAACAGCGCCAGACGAGCTTCACGCAGATGATGAAGGTNGCGCTGGGCAGCATTTTGGAGTGAAGAAGATGAAGGGGACGATTGACCGCGCGGCGCTCATCCGCGCCGCGTTCCGCGCGCGCGAGGCCGCCTACGCGCCGTATTCCCACTTTACGGTGGGCGCGGCGCTGCTGGCAAAGGACGGGCGCATCTTCACCGGCTGCAACATCGAGAGCGCGGCCTTTTCACCCACGCAGTGCGCCGAGCGCACGGCGCTGGGCAAGGCCGTGAGCGAGGGCGCGCGGGAGTTTGTTGCCGTCGCCGTGGCAGGCGCGCGCGACAATGCGCCCGACGACGCGCTGCCCACCGCGCCCTGCGGCGTGTGCCGCCAGATGCTGTACGAGTTTGGCGGCGACGAGCTGCTGGTGATCATGGCAAAGAGCGAGGCCGATTACCGGGAAATGACGCTCGGCGCGCTGCTGCCGCTGGGCTTCGGGCCGCAAAAGGTGCTGTAAGCGCCGCCGCAGGCAAGATTTCCTTTAAAAAATAGAGAAAAAGCCAATTTTCTGCGAGAAAACGGCCTAAAATTTGGCATTGCAACGGGTTCCGGCATCTTGCAAAAAGGCGGAAAATTCGTTATACTGGAAAGCGTTGGGTCACGCGTGNAAAGCGTGGGGCCTGCTCCGTCTTTGGGCGGAACAACGCGCGCCGGTATTTCCGGCGCAGGATCGCCGCTTCCGGCGGGGCCGTTTTCCTGTTGGTGGGGACGGCGCGGCAAGGGGCGGAACAGAAAAAGGAGATTGAATATGAAGAAACTGCTTGCACTTGCACTGGCGGCTGTGCTGGCGCTGGGCCTCTTCGCGGGCTGCGGCCAGCAGAACAAGGGCGCGGAGCTGGCGCTCATCACCGACATCGGCACCATCGACGACAAGTCCTTCAACCAGGGCGCCTGGGAAGGCCTTGTGAAGTATGCCGAGGAAAAGAACATTACGCATCAGTACTATCAGCCCACCGAGAAGAGCAACACCGCGTATCTCGAATCCATCGATCAGGCCGTGCAGAACGGCGCGAAGGTGATCGTTACGCCGGGCTATCTGTTTGAGGAGCCGGTTTACATCGCGCAGGATCAGTATCCCGATGTGAAGTTCATCCTCATCGACGGCAATCCGCACAACGCGGACTACTCCGATTACAAAACCGCCGACAACAGCGTCGGCATCACCTATGCCGAGGAGCAGGTGGGCTTCCTCGCCGGCTACGCGGCTGTGAAGGACGGCATGACGAAGCTGGGCTACATGGGCGGCATGGCTGTGCCCGCCGTTGTGAAGTATGGCTACGGCTTTGTGCAGGGCGCCGAGTACGCCGCGCAGGAGCTGGGCCTTGCCGACGGCAGCATCGAGATCATGTACAACTACACGGGCGGCTTTGACGCCACGCCCGAGGCGCAGAACCAGGCCGCTTCCTGGTACAACAACGGCACCGAGGTGATCTTCGCGGCCGGCGGCGCCGTGGGCAACTCCGTAATGGCGGCGGCCGAGACGGCCGGCACCAAGGTGATCGGCGTGGACGTTGATCAGTCCAGCGAATCCGAGACGGTTATCACCTCCGCGATGAAGGGCCTGAGCACCTCCGTGTACGATATGATCAAGGCGTACTACGACGGCTCGTTCCCCGGCGGCCAGAACCTCGTGTTCGAGGCTTCCAACAACGGCGTCTCGCTGGCGATGGATACCGCGAAGTTCGCGAGCTTCTCGAAGGCCGATTATGACGCGCTGTTCGCCGCGCTGCAGAACAACACGAACAACATCGCCACGGGCATCCTCGGCAACGCGGACGCCAATGGCAACGAGATCGCCCTCGGCAGCATCCCCGTCAAGGCGGTTGTTGTGACGGAAGTGAAATAAGCGGGCCGCTTTTTCACCGGCAGAAAAATCAAAGCAAACGCGGGAGAGGCAACGGAAGGAAGTTGTCTCTCCCGCTTTTTGCAGACGCGCCAATGCGGACGGATTGTGCTTTTGAAGATTTTCTGCTTTGCAGCCGGCGCACTGCTCTTCGTGGCGCACAAAGGCGGCGAACATTTATAAAGAAACATCCGATCATACCGGAAAGCATAAATGCCGGAAACGGACGCCAGGCGGCGTCCGTTTCCGGCATTTTGCGTGTGTTCCGGCTCTGTCTGCCGTACAGGGAATGTCCCGCCGGCAGCCTCTGTCATATTTTATCGATGAAGTCCGAAAGGATCCTTTTTACATCCTCCGAATCCGTTAAATCACCATGGATACTTACCTTGCCAAATTGCTTTGCACTGAGAAACAAAATATCGGGAGTCGTATTTTCCGGTATATGGTAGCGAAAAGCAGCTGTAAAATGATCCTGATTGGTGTTGCTGACCACAATAAATTTTTTCCGGACAGCCAGATATTGATTCAACAGGTCTTCGTGATGCTGAAAATAGCACTGGCCGCGCTCATTGAAGATATAAAAATTTGCGCAGGGATAATCACAATAATTGGGGACAATGAAATATGTAAGATCACTCCCGGTAATTTCTTCGCAGACGGCAGCCTCCGGGTCGCTGAAATACGGACACGCTTCTCTCTTCTGAAAACACGCATAGCTGCACTGCCCGCATGGCGTGATCCGGAAAGCGGAAAAGTCGTAAACGACAGCTTCCCCTTTCATTTCCCACGTTTGCCGGATGATCTCTGCGATGCGGCTGCAATTCCCCGCAGAACGTCCGCTGAAAGACACGATGCACACTTTCATTGCATGAGACCCCACTTTATTTTTACCCCCGCGCTTCCAGCGGCACATACGCCATGCGCGGCTGTACGCATTTATACGCCGGGCGGATGATCTTGCCTGCGTTGAGCAGTTCCTCCATGCGGTGGGCGCTCCAGCCGGCGATGCGGCTGACGGCGAAAATGGGCGTATATAACTCCAGCGGCAGGTCGAGCATGCTGTATACAAAGCCGCTGTAGAAATCGATGTTGGGCGAAACGCCCTTGTAGATGCGGCGCTCCTCGGCGATGATCTGCGGCGCAAGGCGCGCCACGGCGGCATACAGCTCGTACTCCTCGTGGCGTCCTTTCTCCTTCGCCAGCATCTCGACGAATTGCTGGAACACGTTGGCGCGCGGGTCGCTGAGCGAATACACCGCGTGGCCCATGCCGTAGATGAGGCCCGCCTTATCAAATGCCTCCTTGTGCAGCAGCGCGCGCAGATATTGCTCGATGGCAGCCTCATCCTTCCAGTCGGGCAGCGTCTGCTTCATATCGTCGAACATCTGCACCACCTTGATGTTCGCGCCGCCGTGCTTCGGCCCCTTCAGGCTGGCCAGCGCCGCCGCAACGGCAGAATAGGTATCCGTGCCGGACGACGTGACCACGTGCATCGTGAACGTGGAGTTGTTGCCGCCGCCATGCTCGGCGTGCAGCACCAGCGCAAGATCGAGGATGCGGGCCTCCAGCTCGGTATATGTTCCGTCCGCGCGCAGGATGTGCAGCAGGTTTTCGGCGGTGGAGAGCTCCGGAATGGGATTGTGGATGTACAGGCTCTGGTCGAGCACATAGTGGCTGTACGCATGATAGCCATACACCGAGAGCAGCGGGAACAGCGCGATGAGCTGCAGGCTCTGGCGCAGCACGTTTTCAATGCTGTTGTCGTTGGCGTGCGCGTCGTAGCTGTACAGCGTCAGCACGCTGCGCGCGAGGGTGTTCATCATGTCGGCACTGGGCGCTTTTAGAATCACGTCGCGCACAAAATTGGTCGGCAGCGAACGGTAGCCCGCCAGCAGTGTGCGGAATTCGGCCAGCTGCGCCGCATTCGGCAGCGCGCCGAAGAGCAGCAGGTATACCGTCTCCTCAAAGCCGCAGCGTTTTTCGTTCACGAAGCCCGCCACGATCTGCTCCACATCCACGCCGCGGTAATACAGCTTGCCCGCGCAGGGCACCTTTTCGCCGTCCACCATTTTGCTCGATTGGATCTCGCTGATCTCGGTGAGGCCGGTGAGCACGCCGTTGCCGTTCAAATCGCGCAAACCGCGGTTGACGGCATACTTCACATACTTCTCCGGCTTGATGATATGATCCTTCAGATAATGCTGCGTCAGCGCTTCGATCTCGGGGGTGATGGCGGAATAGTCGATGGATTTGTCGATGGGCATGTTGTCCTCGCTTTCTGTTTTTCTGGTCTGTTTTCGTATGTACATTACCAGTATACCATATTTTTGGCGGTGATTTGTGAACATTTTGTCACTGTTTGGGCTGTTTGGCCGCTGATATTGCTTTTTCGCGGGGCGGTTTGCGCGATTTGCGCCGTTCGTCACCCACCCGCAAAGCATCACTGCTGCAGCGCCCGTACCCCGATGCCGTTTTGATCCGACACATAGTGCGGCGGGGCTTGTCATACAAATGGGGATAGGAAGCCGCAGGTGCGTGGCACCGCAGGTATGACAAAAGGGGAGAAACGCATGCAGCAGACAGCAGCCGCCGGGTCGCGTGCCGGATCGAATACCGGCCTGAGCGCCGGATTGAGCGAGGAGCAGGCAAAAATAAAACTTGCCGAGGTGGGCGAAAACCGGCTGACAGGCAAGCAGGGCGCGGGCGTGGCCGCGATGTTTTTTTCACAGTTCAAGGATGTGATGATCCTCATCCTTGCGGCGGCGACGCTGGTATCCCTGTGGATGGGCGAGGGCACGGAGGCCGTCACGATCATTCTGATCGTGCTGATGAACGCCGTGATGGGCTTTTTGCAGGAGTACCGCACCGAAAAAACATTGGAGGCGCTGAAGGAGCTTTCTGCCCCCACGGCGCGCGTGCGGCGCGGCGGCAGGGAGCAGGAGGTGAGCGCCCGCACCGTTGTGCCGGGCGACGTGCTGCTGCTCGGGGAGGGCGACAAGATCGCGGCGGACGGACGGCTGCAAAGCGCCGTGCGCCTTTCGTGCAACGAATCCATGCTGACGGGCGAGAGCCTGCCTGTGCAAAAACAGGCGGGCGATGCCGTGTGCATGGGCTGCATCGTCACGAGCGGGCGCGGCGAATGCGTGGTGACGGCCACGGGCATGCAGACAGAGATGGGCAAGATTGCGGGCATGATGGATGAGGCCGGGGAGGAGCCGACGCCCCTGCAGCTGCGCTTAAAGCAATTGGGCCGCTTCGTCGCGGCGGCGTGCGTAATCATCTGCCTCTCGGTGGGCTTTTTAGGCTTTTTGCAGGGCAACGACTTTTTGGAGATGCTGCTCACGGGCATCTCGCTGGCGGTGGCGGCCATCCCGGAGGGGCTGCCCGCCATCGTCACCATCACGCTGGCGCTCAGCGTCAACCGCATTTTGCGGCGCGGCGCGGTGATCCGCAAGCTGCACGCCGTGGAAACGCTGGGCTGCGCGGGCGTGATCTGCACCGACAAAACGGGCACGCTCACCCAAAACCGCATGACGGTGCGCACGATTTGGATGCCGGGGCGCGCGCTGGAGGTGACGGGCGGCGGCGAGGATGCGCGCGGCGCCGTCACAGAGCACGGGCGCACCGTCCGCGCCGCGCAGGATCAGGCGCTGGCGCGGCTGTGCGAGGCCGCCGCGCTGTGCGCCACCGCGCATATCACACGGCGCGGCGATGCGTTCGAGACGATGGGCGACCCCACCGAGACGGCGGCGCTGGTGGCGGCGGCCAAGGCGGGCGTCACGCGCGAGGCGCTGCTGAAAGGTTATACGGTGGTAAGCGAAAACCCGTTCGACGCGCAGCGCAAGCGCATGAGCGTTGTGGTGCGCGGGCAGGGCGGCAGCCGCCTTTTGTGCAAGGGCGCGCCGGACGTGCTGCTGGGGCACTGCACGCGCATCGCCACAGCCGCCGGGACGCGGACCATCACAGCGGCCGACCGGGCCGAAATCGCCGCCGTCTGCGCGCAGATGGCCGGGCAGGCGCTGCGCATGCTGGGCTTTGCCGAGAGCGATACCCCCGCGCGCGGCGAGGAGGAACTGTGCTTTTTGGGCGTGATGGGCATGCTCGACCCGCCGCGCCCCGAGGTGCGCCCCGCCGTGAAGCGCTGCCGCGAGGCAGGCATCCGCCCCGTGATGATCACCGGCGATTACCGCGATACGGCGCTGGCCATCGCGCGGGACGTGGGCATCGCCCGCGCGGGCGACGGCGTGCTGACGGGCGAGGAGCTGGACGCCATGACGGACGAACAGCTCGCCGCGCAGTGCATGCGCGTTTCGGTGTACGCGCGCGTTTCCCCGGCGCACAAGCTGCGCATCGTGCGCGCCTACAAGGCGGCGGGGCAGGTGGTGGCGATGACGGGCGACGGCACAAACGACGCTCCGGCCGTAAAGGAGGCCGATATCGGCGTCGCGATGGGCATCTCCGGCACGGATGTGACGAAGGAGGCATCCGGCGTCGTGATCTTAGACGACAACTTTGCCACCATTGTGGCGGCCGTGGAGGAAGGGCGCGTCATTTATCAGAACATCCGGCGGTTTATCCGCTTTTTGCTCACGTCCAATCTGGGCGAGGTGCTGGGCATGCTGTTCGGCATGCTGCTGCACCTGCCCGTGACGCTGCTGCCGATCCAGATTTTGCTCGTGAACCTCTTCACCGACGGCCTGCCCGCCATCGCGCTGGGCATGGAGCCGCCCGCGCAGGACATCATGCAGCGCAAGCCGCGCCCGAAGACGGAGGGCCTGTTCGCCCACGGGCTGGCGCGCACCATCATCGTGCGCGGCGTGATGCTGGGCATGGCGTCGTGCGGGGCCTACTGGGCGGTGCTGACGATGAGCGGCGATTTAACGGTTGCGCGCAGCGCCTGTTTTTTGACGATCGTGCTTTCGCAGATGCTGCACATCTTCGAATGCCGCGGCGAGGGGCTGGATTTCAGCGGCAACCCGGCGCTGCTGGCGGCGGCGCTCACCTCGGTGGGCGCGACGCTGGCCAGCGTCTACCTGCCCGCCGTGCAGGGCTTTTTCGGCACCGCGGCCGTGCTTGGCCGGGATCTGCTGCCCGTTGCCATCGCGGTGGTGGCCGGCCCGGCGATCATGGCCGTTGCCCGCCGCGTGCGGGATATTTACCGGGAATAGGGCTGCGGAAAAAGAGACAGGAAAGGGCAAGCCGGATCCCGAAAGCCAGAAGAAAAGAAAGACAGAGCAGCCCCAAAGCGCCGCCGCACGGCATGAAAGCGGCGGTGCTTTTGCTGACGCCATCTCACCGAAAAATGAACTTCTCCCCCTTTACGATGGGCGCGGCAGTGTGGTACAATGGCTGCAGAGAGGTGCAGTGCCGCGGAACGGATTTGGAATAGAGGAAAATATGAAGGTCGGATACAAAGCATTCACAGGTACAAATAACCGGACAGAGTTTTTGTTGACGGATTTCGATTTCATCGACGGCAACGATCTTCTGGCGAAGCTGTTCTGCGAAGCCTATCATATGCACGTGGAAGAAAAATTCGATGGGATCTGGTTTCATACGATCCGTTTGAAGTCCGGCGACGCCGATTACGAACTGTTGTGGCACGAGGAGACAGGAAACGCGATCCATTCCCTCGAGGAAAAGAAGGAAAGCACAGAAGTGCTGGAAAAGCGTTTAGGCGCAATTTTGGAACGGCTCAATTTTCTTTTGCAGAAACATAAGGAACACAAAGAAACATGAGAACAGCAAAACGGAAAAGCCATGTAAAAAAGACGGAAACATTTGCTGTTTGGAAGAATAAATGGAGGCCCCTGCAATGAATGATATCATTCACATTTCCAAACAGAGGGAACAGGAGATCCTCTTTTTATTAAAGCAGAATCAAAATACTTTTTATGTAATCATCAACGGAAAACATATTCGCACCTTGCCGGAATATTTAAAGGTGATGTCTGAAGAGTTTTCTTTTCCCATCCCGAGCAAAAGCGTGGACGGTTATCTGGATTGGATCAGGGATCTGACCTGGATCGAACAGGAGAACATCGTCCTTTTTATCGAGAATTTTTCTCACTTTTTAGAGGACGATCCATCCCAAAAAGCCAAAATGATCAAGTTGTTTCGGGACAGTATTCTTCCCTGGTGGGACGGGGATGTAGAACGTTACGTTGTTGAGGGGGAGAAAAGAAGCTTCCAGGTATATCTCGTCGATGCGGACGATGCAGCAGAGACGGGGCGGCGGCTTTCATCCCAAAATGCCTTTGCGCGCGTGTAAAACGCCGCGTCGTCCAAAAGATCCACCGCGGCAGGGGAATGGCGCCTGCCGCGGCGGCCGCGCTGTTCCGGTACAGCAAAAGCTCAAACACAGCAAAAGGGGCTGCTGTCCAAGGGAAAAACCCTGGGCAGCAGCCCCTCTTTTACAGAGCGTTCACGGCAGCCGTTCAGTCCACATCCACCATGTTGACGTCGTGGCCGACGGCGATCGCCTCCTCGATGATCTTCACGGCGGAGGCAAGGCCGATGCCGAAGCGGTTCGCGCCGCGCTTGTACATCTTCAGCAGCGTGTCCAGATCGCGCACGCCGCCCGCGACCTTCAGCTTCGCGCGCCCGGCAATGGCCTCGTGCATCACTTCCACGTGGTGGATCGTGGTGGGCGCGGCCGAGAAGCCCGTGCCGGATTTGACATAGTCGGCGCCGGCCTCGATGCTCAGATCGCACGCCTTGCGAATCTCGTCGTCCGTCAGGATCATGGCCTCGATGATCACCTTCAGCGAGGCGCCCTGCGTCGCGTCGCGCACGGCCTGGATGTCCGCGCGCACCTCGTCGTACCTCTTCGATTTCAGCCAGCCGACGTTCATCACCATGTCCACCTCGGCCGGGTGCATGCTCATGAAGTATTCCGCCTGCTGTACCTTGGTGCAGGTGGCCTCCTGGCCGGAGGGGAAGCTGAGTGAGGTGCCAAAGGCCGTGTTGGTGTCCTTGAGCAGCTCGCTGAGCAGCGTATAATAGCCGGGCCATGCAAAGCAGCAGCCGAAATCATACTTTTTGCATGCGTCCACGAGGGCGTATACGTCCTCGTACGAGGTGTCCAGCTTCAGCACACTGGGGTCCATCATGTAGGCGATATCCTTCACCGTCAGGATATCTTTGCGGTACTCTTTCATCTTTTGACGCCTTCTTTTCTTAAAATCTGCAGCAGTTTTTGGGATGCTCTGAATAAATCAACGGGTCAGTTCTGCCGCCGGGATGCGCCCGGGGGTTATTCAGATGTTCCCTTGGAATTGCTGTGTATGCAAAGGGCGGACGCCCCCTGTCGTCCGGTTCAGGTGTGCAGCTCCGCCAGCTTGCCGTATTCGCGGCGCACCTCGCGGAAGAGCTCCGTATAGGGTTTGTTGTACAGCACGCAGCCCACGGGCTTCTGGCGCAGCATCAGCTCCTCGCAGTTCATGCACTGGGTGCAGTACGTGATCTCGTCCTCGCGGCCTTCCTCCAATTTGCGCGGCGTGAACGGGTCGGCGAAGGACTGGCGGCCGAGGCCGATCATATCCATCATGCCGTCCTCGATGCAGCGCGCGCCCACGGCGAACATCGAGGATTTCTCGGGCTCGACGGCAAGCAGCTTGTTCTTTTTGCCGCGGAACGGCGAGAAGCTGGAGCCGATGACGACCGTCCCGGGCTTGACGTTCTGCTTGAGCAGGTTGGCGAAGTAGAAGTGCAGGTAAGAGAGATACGGCTCGTCCTGTACGGCCTCCATAAAGTTCATTGTGGCGTGCACGTTGCCCAGCGATTCGACAAAATAGCACGCGCCGCGCGCCTCGAGCCCCTTGACGAGGTCAAGCGATTCCGTCAGATCCATCAGAGGGGAATCCGGGCCGGCCGAGCCGCAGCCGCCGGGGAAGCCCTCCCACAGGGAAAGCTTCGAGCCAAGGATGAAGTTTTTGTCGTTGGTGGCGCGCTGGATGCGCTCCATCAGGTCGTACGCAAAGCGGGAGCGGTTTTCCCAGCTGCCGCCGTACTTCCACTTGCGGTCGTTGTACGGGCGCAGGATTTGGCTGCCGAGATAGCCGTGGCAGAACTTGAGGTCGATGCCGTCTGCGCCCGCGGCCTGTGCGATCCTGGCGGATTCTGCAAATTCGTCGATGATCTTGTCCACATCCTCGTCCGTCAGCAGGTCCCCGCCGAAGCCCGGCAGCGGCTTTACGGTGACGCGGCGCGAGAATTCCGGCTCGCTGATCTCTCCCGAATGTGTCAGCTGGAACACGATGGGGATATCGGGGTCGATCTCCTTGAGCGAGCGGATGAATTTTGTAAGCGCCTTTTCGTTGCGCGGCATGATCTCCAACTGCGTTTTGCGCGCACGGCTCTCGTTCGTCACCGTGATGGCCTCCAAATCGACGAAGCCGAATTTGCCCTTATAGAGGTTTTCGTACCGCTGCAGCGTCATTTCGGTGGGGTTGCCCTCGGCGTCGGAATCCACGCATTCCATCGGCTGCGCAAAAAAGCGGTTCTGGCACGTCAGGCCGCCGATCTTGATCGGGCTGAGCAGTGTTTCTTTGTATCCCATCGTTTTTTCTCCTTTTCATCAGGTTCGGCAGGCGGCGCATCACAGCAGCGCGCCGGCCGCCGCATCCACATAGACGTCGCAGTCCGGGTGCAGCTGCAGGATGCTGGCGGGCACATCCTCGGTCACAGGGCCATGCACGGCCGCGCGGATGATCTCCGCCTTGGGCGTGCCGTTGGCCGCGAGCAGGATGCGCTTGCTCTGCATCACATTTTTGATGCCCAGCGTCACGCCGCCCAGCGGCGCGCCCTCGGGCGAATTCGTTTCTTTCCGGATGCGCTCATAGAGCCACGGTTCCATCACGGAGGTCCAGGCCGTCTGGCCGAAGGACGTGCCCGGCTGGTTGAAGCCGATGTGCCCGTTGCCGCCGATGCCGAGAATCTGCAGATCCACCTGCCCGCACTGCGCCAGCGCACCCTCAAAGCGGGCGCACGCGGCGTCCCAGTCATCCGACGTTGTGGGCGGCATAATGTAGTGCTCCATCGGCACATCGAGCGGCTCGATCACCTCGTGCAGCAGCATATAGTAGCAGCTGCCGAAGTAATCGCGGCTGACGTTCGTCACCTCGTCCAAACCAAAGAACGTGACACGGGAGGTATCAAACGGGTGCGCTTTATATATTTCGGCCAGCGCCTTGTGGATGGGCCCCGTGGTGCGTCCTGTGGAAAGGCCGATCAGGGAATCGGGCTTCACGATGATCTGCCGGTTCCGAAAAACCGGTCAGCGATTCTTTTTTTGGGGGGTGGATCGCCCCCCCGGCAATACGAAACGGAATTGGGATTTATGATGGAGCCGCGAACGGCTCGGCTCCGATCTGCGCCTGAAGCTCCGCCAGACCGTGCGTCCATACGGCAAACCGCCTTTGCAAGCCGTCGTAAACGGCGCGCGCCGCGGGGTCCGGCCGGTAGCACCGGCCGCTCTCCCGGAACCAGCCGCAGGTCTCATAATCCGCGATGAGGCCCACGCCCCGCGCGGCCGCGGCTGCCGCGCCCAGCGAGGCGGCCTCCTGGCCGATATCCGACTGCAGGATCCCGCAGCCGAAGACATCGGCGAAGATCTGCATCCACAGCGCGCTCTTTGTGCCGCCGCCCGTGATGCGCAGCGGTGTTTGCAGCGCGGTGTGCTTCTGCAGCACCTCCATGCAGCTCTGGCGCATGCTCAGCGCCACGCCCTCCAGCACCGCGCGCAGCAGCACGGGGCGCGCAGTATCCAGCGTGAGGCCGAAAAAGCCGCCCTGCAGCGCCGGGCCCGGCTCCTGCGGGCTTGCCCCGGCGAGGGTGGGGTTGAACAAAACACCGCCCGCACCCGGGGGGACTGCCGCCGCCTCGGCGTTCATCGCGTCCATTGCCGCCGCGTCCTGTGCGAGGTCGCGGCACAGCACATCCCGTGCCCAGCGGTACGCGTTGCCCGCCGCAAAAATCGAAACACCCGAGGTATAGTACCCCTTTTGCGCAAACGCAAAGACGAATGGGCGCGTCGCCGGGTCGATTACGGGCTGCTTTGCGGTGACGGCCAGCCACGCAGAGGAGCCCAGCGAGATATACGCCTTTCCCGCGCCCACGCCCTGCGCGCCGAGGGCCATCAGCGCATTGTCCACACCGCCGCACGCCACCGGCGTGCCCGGCTGCAGCCCGCACGCGCGCGCCGCCTCCTGCGTGACGCAGCCGATGACCGTATGCGATTCCACCGGCTGCGCAAAGAGGCTGCGGCCAAGCCCCGCCGCCGCAAGAAAATCGCCGCGGTAATCCCAGGCCTGCAGATCGAATGCGCCCGTGCCCGAGGCGTACGAGTAATCCGTCGCCCAGACGCCCGTCAGCCGCAGATTGATATAGTCCTTGCTGCCCACGACGGCGCGCGTCTTCACCCAAAGCGCCGGCGCGTGCTCCCGCAGCCACATCAGCTTGAAGATCGAATAGGTCTCGGGCGGATCCCCGTTGCCCGTGGCGCGGTACCATGCCTCATAAGGTATTTGCGAGAAAAACGCCTCGGCCTGCGCGGCCGCGCGCGTATCGCTCCAGATCGGAACCTGCTCCTGCAGCGGGCGGTGTTCCCCGTCCAGCGGGATCGCCACAAGGCTGTGGCCGCTGGCGGCGACGGCGCACACCTGCTGCGGGCTTACGCCGGCCTGTGCCAGCAGGGTGCGCGTAGCCGTGCAGACGCCGTTCCACCAATCGGCCGGACGCTGCTCGTGCCGGCCCGGCGCAGGGAAAAACGTGGGATACGCCGCAAAGTAGCTGCGGCGCGAGATGCCGTCCTCCCCGTACAGCGAGGCTTTGATGCCGCCTGTTCCAAGATCGTATGCCAGAATATAACGCATGCCGCACCTCTTTTTACTGTGGCACGTAGTCCGCCGCAAGCCACAGCCAGCGGCCCACCGATGAGGTCCATACCTCTTTGTAGGTCGCGTTGTTTGTCTGCGGCCAATAGGGCACGTCCTCGTTGCCAAGTGTCTCCACGCCCACCGGCATCTCGCCCGCAAGCTCGCCGCACATGGCCGCATACTGGCTGCAGTACCGCGTGCCGGCGCCGTAAATGAGCGATTGCCCAAACGGGTTTTTGCCCCACATCCAATACAGCTGCTCGCGCCCCAGCTGCAGCAGTGCCGCATCGTTCAGCGCATGGCCCAGCAGGCTTGCGCTTTTGCCCATGGCAAGCAAAATTGCCGTGTTGCCGCGGAACGAGAACCACACCGGGAAGTTGCGCAGCACATGGCCTTCGCCCACCGGCGTGCCCGCGGCAAGCTGCGCGGCATAGTTCGGCTTTTCCGTTTCGTAATCCGTCAGAAGGTGCAGATAGGGGAACAGGGCCTTATCCTCGGGCTCGTCCAGGCGGTGCACGCCCGCGGGCAGCATGCCGTAGGGCGCGGTGCCCGGCGCAATGGCCAGCAGATAATCGCCGTACCGGCGCATCGCTTCGCGCCAGCGCGGTGCCTGCGGCGCATCTGGCTGCGTTTCACACAGGGACGTCAGCGCCTGCGCAAACTGCTGCTCGCGGGACTGATGGTTGAAGTGGACGATCGCCTGATGCGATTCATCCCGGTAGAAAAAGCCCGTGAACGGCAGGCCCGCGCCGCCCGTCTCCTGGCAGGCCAGCAGCTTTTCCGCCCACAGCCGCGCCTGTTCGGCGTAATATGCCTCGCCGCACGCCTGGTACAGGCACGAGGCCGCCCACACGATGGCCGCATAATACTGCGAGCGCCCGCAGTTGTACGTGTGCTCATAGAACTGCACGTGTTCCACGCCGGTTTGCAAAAATTTTTCCAGCGCGAACGCAAAATCCTCTTTTGCCGCGTTCAGGCTTCCCGAAGAAAGCCGCCTGTCGCTGGGCGCAAATGTCCAGGCGGCGTAGGCCTCTGCACCCGCAAACACAAAGTTTTCGTACGCGTGGTTGTACACGCGCGCCCTGATATCGTCCATATCGCCGATCAGCCCGTTGGAAAAGCGCACGAGCCCCGCGCTCGTGGCGCGGTAGCCGTCGCCAAAGCGGGTGCGCAGAACGAAATCCAGCCCCCACTCGGCTTCTTCCAGCAGGCGCGTGTGCAGCGCGGGCGCATGCCTGTACCGCTGCGCCGTCTCGAGCAGCGCGTGCACCACCTCAGCGCTCTGCAGCGTCTGCTGGGAAACATCGCCCGCATCATGCCAGCCGCCCACATAGGGCATTTTCACACCGCCGTGCTCTGCAATGATGTCGAAATGGCACGCGCCGTGGCGCCCTGTGACGGGCGCGCCGCAGCGCTCGCCGAACAGGAAGTTGATTGAGCGCCACACGCTCTCCTCCGCGATGCCTGCGTCGATTGCAAAGTCCCCGGTGCGCGCCGTGCCCGCGCGCAGGTAATAGCGGCCCGGCTTGTCATACTCCGTAAAATCGAGCACCTGAAACGTGCCGCGCGCGTTTTGTTCCGTGCGCACCGCGCCGGTGTAGACGGTTTCTTCCGTCTGCGCGTCCACGACCTCGAAGCGCTCCGCCTCAAGATTGGCCACGGCCGTCTTTTTCCCGGCGGGGAAGTAGCCCACCGTCGAATAGGTGATGCGGCCTTTTTCGCATTGCCAGCCGTGCTCCGGCTCCGGCGTCTCCACCTGTTCCAGCACGATATCGCGGAAATCGAACGCCATGCTTTTGCCGAGGCAGGCGTCTCCGCCGAAGACGGGGATGGAAAATTCCAGCATCGTCACGGCGTCGCGCCCCATCGCGGCAAATTCCCAATAGCACGCGTTCCATTCGCCCGGCACAAGATCCACCGCGTGGTGCCCCTCCCGCCGGTAGGCGTCCGGCACGGGGATCTCGCCCTCGCTGGCGATATTCAAATCCATATAGCAGATGCGTGCGCCGTCCACATTGGGGTGCACGCGAAAACGCAGCCGGTTGAAGCCGCGCCAGTCCTCGCGTTCGAAGGAAAAGCGCATGCGGGCGGCGCCGTAATTGACATAATCACCGTCCGAGGGCGCACCCTGCGGCCAGTGATCGCACCGCGTGGGCGCGGTGACGCGCAGCACCGGCGTATCCTCCTGCATTGCCGTCTCCAGCCATCCCAGGCCGTCGTGCCGGGGCATCCGGTCCTTTGGCGTATTCCAGAGCACACGGCTTTGCAGCACCTTTTTGTGCGCAAACTCCGCCTCCAGCGACCGCTCGCGGTGCAGCGGCAGTGTCTTATGAATGTACAGCGTCTCCTCCAGCTCGCGCTGGAATTCCGGTGTGATCATCGTCCCTCATCCTTTCCGGCGGCGCCCGCTGGGCCTACGCCATTGCGAATTGGTAGTTTTCCACCCGCGCTTTTACCATGCCCAGGCTCGCTGCGCCCAGCAGGCCCGCGTACTGCGGCCGGAAGCTGGACGGCACAAGCCCGTTGGTGACACCGCGCATCGTCTGCGGATGCAGCGCCTCTTTTACCAGACGCAAAAAGCGCTCGTCGCTCATGATGCTGCCGCCATAGACGATCGTATCCGGGTCCGTCACACGCACCAGATTCAGGATCACGCACGCGATCGCGCGCGCGCCGTATTCGATGATCTCGCGGCAATCCGCATCGCCTGCCTCGGCGCGGTCGAACAGGCGGAGCACATCGGCACGGCCGCCGGCCTGTGTCATCAGATCGTCCAGCCCGCGGGCGCGCGCCTGCTGCGTAAAGCCGACGCCCGACACGGAATTTTCCACACAGCCCACACGCCCGCAGACGCACGGGGTTTTGTCCGAGAGATCCACGACCATATGACCGATCTCGCCCGCGTTCATATTCGCGCCGCGCAGCACCTGGCCCTCTGCGACAAATCCCGCGCCCAGCCCGGTTCCCACATTCAGGTAGATGAAATTTTGGGAACGGCGCCCCTGGCCCAGGATCAGCTCCGCCGTGGTAGCGCTGCGCACATCGTTGTCGATGCCGCAGGGAACGCCAAGCTCCCGCGAGACCAGGCGCGCCAGCGGTACGGGCGGGCCCTCCGGGTCGTGCCCAAGCGAGATCCACTCGCCGCGCCGGTTGTCCACGATGCCCACGATCCCAACGCCGGCGGCGAGTTCGCCTTCAAAGCCCACCGTATCCCGGTAATCCCGCACTGCCTCCAGCAGTGCCTGCACGGCGTCGGCCTGTTTGGTAAAGCCTGTTGCGTAGCGCTTTGTATGCAGCACATTGCCCTGTGCATCCACCTCGCCGATCAGCAGCTTCGTGCCGCCGAAATCCATGCCAAGATATGTCTTCATAGCCATTCATCCTCTTTCGCGATGCGCGGGTCTGTTCTTCCGGCGCCGTCCGCCGGGCCGTCTCCGTGTTTCCCCGCATTTTGAAGCCTGTTCCCCATCCAGGGATGCGCCCCTGGAATCGAAAGGAGGCCCTTACAACAGGGAGGCGGCCTCTTTGTCCAGAACGATCTCCAGGAACGGGTGCGTGCGCAGCAGCGAGGCGGGCACATCCTCTGTGACGGGCCCGTACAGCAGCTGCCGGACGACCGGAGCCTTTTCCCGCCCTTTGGCTGCCAGCAGCAGCCTGCGGCTGTGCATCATGTCCTGAATGCCGAGTGTTATTTTTTTCTGTGTACCGTCCTGCTGCACAAAGGCGGTACTGCCGAACGGCGTACCCGGCCCCAGCAAATCTAGAGAACCGTCGCATGACGGTTCCGCCAGCAGCAAATCGATTCCGCCGCGCGCCTGGATCACGGACTCGTGCGCCCGGCATTCCCGCTCCGGATCGTCCGCGAACGGCATGGGCATAAAGAAATTTTCCTCGAAGATCTCCAGCGGCTCCACGACCGCCTGGTGCAGGATCCGGTACCGGCTCTCCGGGCTGCTGTGCGGCACGCCGGCCAGCTCGCTTGTGCCAAACACGCACACGCGTGCCGTGCCGAACGGGTGCACCCTGTAGATCTGCGCCATGGCCCGGTAGATATCCAGCGCGGTCCGGCCGGTGCCGAGCCGCAGCGTCGTCCGGTCCCCGTTGCTGCGCAGGATTTCGCCGATGATCTTCCAGGCCGCGATATTGTCAAATGCCATTTCATTTTTGGCGATCGTCAGTTGCATGTTCTTATCCCTCTGTCAATCCGGCCAGCTGCGCCTTCAAGCCCTCGATGCATCTGCGCGCGTTTTCCATTTCGTCCAGCGCGGCCGACTCGCTTTCGATCACCAGCTGCGCACAGCGCCCGTGCGCAGCCGTCACAATCCGGCGCCAGGCGTTTGCGTCCGCCGCATCTCCCAGCGTCACGTCAAAGCCCAGTTCCCTGGAATAGGGCTTGCAGTGCAAAAAGATGGTCCGCTGCGTCCCGGCGCAGATCTGTGCAGGGTCGGCCCCGCCCTCGATGGCGTTGCCCGTATCCAATTCCATAATGACGGCCGGGTCCATTGTGCTGTACAGCTTGTCAAACAGCGTATGGCCGCCGTAGCGGATCATAAATTCGTGCTCATGGTTGTGATATCCCAGGCGCATGCCCTCACGGGCCAGCCGCGCCGCGACGGCGTCGATGCGCGCAAGATACGCGTCCCAGCGCGATTCACACTCCTGCGCGGGCGTATGTCCCACGCCCCATTTCCCGCCAAGGCAGGGGATGATGATATTTTGCAGGCCGGCCGCGTGAAAAAAGCGAATCGAATCCTCGATCGTGTCCGGCTGCAAATGCCGCCATTCAACGTGCCAGCCTGTCAGGGGGAGCGCCTGCGCCGCAAGCACTTCCTTTACGGTCTGTGCCGGAAACTGCTCCGGCTCGCCGTACATTTCCACGCCCTCGTATCCCATCTGCTTCACTGCGGCGATGGTGCCAGCAAAATCGGCGCACGCGTGCCGGAACACGGTATACAGTCCCAATGTGATGGGTGGAATACTCATTCCTTCACCTCATTCCTCGTCTTCCCGCAGGCACCAGCGCACTGCGTTTTGCATCAGGGGAAACATGGCCGCAACCATCTGCGGCGTGTGTCCCGGCGTCAGGGATACCGCGCGGCCCCTGCCAATCTCCTGGCTCCAGCCGCCGATCTCCGTACCGCTCTGGGAGACCGTCGCCAGAAACGGTGTTACATGCTCCAGATCCACCGTGCAGAAGTAGTGCTCGTCGCGCGCGCAAAACGGCGCGATGCCATTCATGATGGGGTGCCCGACGCCGGGGATCGCCATACACGTCACCGGCACATTGGGCCGCGGGTGGCTGGCAAAGCGTCCGCCGGAGAGGCGGCCCACCGGCGATTCCTTCTCGTTCCACGCAAGGCCCGCGTGGACGTAGATGCACCCCATGCCGTCCTCTACGGATGCGTACAGCTTTGCCTGTTCCGCTTCGCTGAGCGGTTTATGGTCGTCCGGCTTTCCGCACCCCATGGAAAAATTCACCACAAGGTCCGGGCGGGGCGTTTGCAGCACGACATAGCTTGCGATCTTGAGCACATGGCCTGATGTATCGGTGCGGATCTTCCGGTTCGGAACGGTTTTTGTTTTTTCCATCCTGTTTGCCCCCTCTCAGAACAGCGCGTAGTCCGGCTCGATGCGCTTGACCACATAGTTTGCGGCCATGACCGTCGCAAAGCCAAAGACCGACTGGAACAGCGATACGGCCGCTGCGCTGGAAAAGTTGAAATTGTTCATCATGGCACGATACACATAGGTTTCGATGATATCCGTTGTTTCAAACAGGATCTTGTTCGAGCCGCCGATGATGTTGTAGAACAGCTGGAAATTGCCGCGCAGGATCGAACCGATGGAAAACAGGATCAGCATCACCATCGTCGGCCGCAGGCAGGGCAGCATGATGTAGCGGATGCGCTGCCAGGAGGTAACGCCGTCAATCTCCGCCGCCTCGATCATGCCCGTATCAATGCCCATGACCGCCGCAAAGTAGATGATCGTTCCATAGCCGATATTCTTCCACAGGTTCAGGAAAACAAAAATGGGCGGCCATGCGTTTGGCATCGAGTAGATTGCAATGCGCTCCAAGCCCAGCGCCTCGCGAATATTGTTCAAAATGCCATAGTCCGCGTTCAGAATATTGTAGGCGAACAGCCCCACGATGACGAAAGAAATGAAGTACGGTAGCAGCACCATCGCCTGCGATACCTTGCGGAAGCGCTTGGACCGTATCTCGTTGAGCATCAGCGCCAGCGCGATCTGGCAGAAGTTATTCACGAAGATGAACGCCAGATTGTAAAGCACCGTGTTGCGCACAAGCATTGGCAGATCGCCCGAAAGCGTCAGGAATTTGAAGTTTGTCCAGCCCACAAACTGGCTTCCCAGCATGCCCTTGGAATAGTTGTAATTTACAAACGCCATATACAGGCCCGGAAGCGGAAGATAAGAGAACAGGAAAAACAGTATTATTGCCGGGGCGCACATTGCCAGAAGAGAAAGGTTTTTTTTAAACCTGCTCCGTTTGCGTCCTGCAAGTTCGGAAGCTGTCTTCGTCCTTGCCATAGCGATCATCTTCTTTCCCTTTGTTTAAATTATGTGAGCGTGTGGAACGCTCCACATCATGGCACTAAGTATACTGCCTTTTTTGAAGAATGTCAACAGGAGATGGGCAATAACATGAAATGTTTTCGCCATTTCACAAGATTTTTGGGCGAAATATGGTGATATTGTATATCGTTCCACACAGATTTTTACCTTTTTCCGCTTGTTGTGGGGATATTTCACGGTTCAGACACGCCCGGTGAGCGCATGAGCAGGCGTGCGCTGCGCACGTTTTTCGTGCATCTTTGCGCTTTGCACCCTCCGGTTTCCGGTTTTCCACACGGAAATCAATTTTGTTTCCAGTTGTTTCCATTTTGGCCAGTTAGCGTATCGTAAAGATGGCGAACCATCTTATATCATGGAATTTTAACCATACAAATTGGATGCGAAAACAGGAA
>JAAVHN010000015.1 GCA_014799685.1 Subdoligranulum sp.
CCCAAAATTGCAGATAACGCCTGCGGCGCCCGCAGCTTGCCGGCCAAGACGATGGCCGGCATCCCGCCTTCGGCGGGCACGCTGTACTTTGTGTCCCCGCAAGGGGGATGCCAAAATTCCAAGCGCGGCAAAGCCGCTGGGAATTTTGCAATCTTTCAAGATTTTGGGGCAAAGACAGGCGGGAAATATGCCGCCAAGACGCGCGCGGCGATATATTCAGAGGTTCCTTTACATCATTTCGACCGCCGTTTTTTCCACTGCGAGCAGCGCCTTGTACCGCTGCATATAGGAGGCAAAGCCCTGCACCGTCTCGGCGTCCGGATGCACCGTGCTGCCGGATATCCCCGCGAACACCCGTTTTTCCAGATACTCCTCCAGCGTTTCGCCCTCCGCTTTCCAGATGCGGTAGGCCGCCAGCAGGGCCATGCCATACGGGCCGCCCTCGCCCGCCGTCTCCATGCAGCGCACCGGAGCGTTGCAGGCGGCGGCAAGGTATTTCTGCCCCACCAGCGGCGTTTTGAACAGACCGCCGTGGCCGGTCAGGGTGTCGATGGCGACCTTCTCCTGCGCCAGAATATCCATACCGAGTTTGAGCGTGGCCATGGTGGCGTAAAGCTGCGCCCGGAAGAAGTTTGCCAGCGTGAACCGGCTTTCGGCGCTGCGGACGACCAGCGGACGGCCGCTGTCCAGATGAGTGACGCCCTCGCCCGCCAGATAGTTGCAGACTGTTATGCCGCCGCAGTCCGGCTCTCCCTCCAGACTCTTTTCGTACAGCTTTGTATACAACGTTCCGGCATCGGGCGCGGCGCCGAACAGCTCCGCCGTCTCTTTCAGCACGCCCGCCCAGGCGTTGGTGTCGTTGGTGCAGTTGTTGCAGTGCACCATCGCCACCGGAGCGCCGGTAGGGGTAGTGACAAGGTCGATCTCCTCATACACCTTTTGGAGCGGCCTTTCCAGCACGACCATCGAAAAGATGGATGTACCCGCCGAGACATTGCCGGTGCGGGGCGCGACCGCGTTGGTGGCGGTCATGCCGGTACCGGCGTCTCCCTCTGCCGGGGCAAACGGGATGCCCGCCGGCAGCAGGCCGCCCAGCAAAGCCGCGCCGCTTTCGGTGAGGCTGCCCGCCCCGGCGCCCGCCGGCAAAACCCTGGGCAGGATCTCTGCGATCTTCCAGGGCAGGCCCCGCGCGGCAACGAGGGCATCAAACTTTTCCAGCATCCCGGCGTCATAACTGAGCGCCGCGCTGTCGATGGGAAACATACCGGACGCCTCGCCGATGCCCACTGCGTTCACGCCGGTGAGCATGTAGTGAACATATCCGGCCAAGGTGGTGATGTGGGCGATTTGGGGGACATGTTCTTCCCCGTTCAGCACCGCCTGATACAAGTGCGCGATGCTCCAGCGCTGCGGAATGTTGAAGCCGAACAGAGCGGTCAGCTCCGCGGCTGCCGGTCCGGTGATGGTGTTCTGCCAGGTGCGGAACGGCGCCAGAAGGTTCCAGTTTTTGTCGAAGGCCAGATAACCGTGCATCATGGCGGAGACGCCCATGGCACAGATGTTCTCCCGGCCTTCCACCCCAGCCAGCGCGGCTTTCAGGCCCTGCCACACCTCATCCAGCGAATAGGTCCAAATACCGTTTTCATAGCTGCTGGCCCATGTGTAATCTCCGGATGAGATGGGCTCATGGCGACGATCTACCGTCACCGCCTTGATCCGTGTGGAGCCGAGCTCGATGCCGAGAACCACTTGCTTTTCATTCATTTCAATTCCCCCGTTCCAAGTGCGCTGTTCCATAAGCCTCTTTTTTCTAAAAAGAAATAGATAAGCACACCTTTCTTACTTTTTACATCGAAGCAGGATCCTGATTCCCTCAAATTCCTGAACCTGCTAAATCTTTTCTTCTATCTTCCACTCGTCCTGCCAGCGGATCACCGGCTTTTCCCCCTGCCACTCGATGGGCAGCCAGACATAGCGGGAAATGCTGGTGTTTTCGCCGTGCTTCTGCTCTTTTCCGGGCAGCGGCGCGGCTTTTTTCGGCGAAGTGTCCGGCGTGTAATCCTTGAAATGCCGCCGCATGCCGGAGAGGATCTGTTTTGCCATCGGCTTTACATACCACTGCGGCATCCAGCGGTCGGCACAGGCGATGTACTGCTCCGTACCCGGCACCTGAATGACGCTGGTGATCTGGCCGGAAAAGGTGGTGTTGCTTTTGTCGCCGATGCACGGGTCGCCGAGATCGGTATATTCCCCATGCGGGTCGGTGAACATACATACCTTCGAGGGGTTCGGATAATAGCCGCTTGTGCCGCTGGTGAAGAGATAGCGCTTGCCGCCGCGTTCAAAGTATGTTGGCGCTTCCCGCGTATCGGGCGGCAGCAGGCCGTCGTAATGTACAGAGTATTCACCCGTCACCGCCGTGTAATCGTCCGTCAGCGTGGCGCAGATGAGCTGGAAATGCGGCCGCTCGAACCAGATGTACGCCCTGCCGTCCGCGTCGGCGTGCAGGCAGAAATCGCCGGTATCCATATCGAGGGGCTTGTATATCTTGCGCACAAACGTGTATGGCCCCTCGAAGCGGTCGGCCGCAAGCACGCTCATGAACTGGCTCACCTCGCCCGCCATGATCTTCAGCCACGCCACATATTTGCCCGTTTTGGCGCANTAAATGATGTGAGGCCGGTCCATGCANTAGGTGGGGTGCAGCGGGCTCGTCAGATCGTCCGGCTGCGGCGGGATGATCAGGCCCTTGTCCGTCCAGTTGTAGAGATCGGGCGAGGTATACAGCCGCACGCCCCAGTGCCAGACGGTGCCGTTTTTGCCTCCGGTCGTCTTTTCCTTGTTTTCCCCATACCAATACCAGAGGTTTTCNCGCTCGNTCCAAAATACCGAAAAGCCGTGTGCCTGAATGGGCTTGCCCTCCGTATCCAGCCAGGGCTTGCCGGGTTTGATGCTGGTATATGCCATACACTTTTCTCCTTTTCCCCCCTCAATTCGGTTCTGGATACGCAAAAATTGGGACAANATTTGGATCAATGATTTTTGCTGAATGTCTGCTGCCNGCGNTCCTGAACCGAATTGGGATTCCCTTTTTACAAATACAGTGCAATTTCGCCCGTGATGCCGGTNGGTGCGCCGCNTTTGCCNTTGCCCGTCTCTCGTTCCAGCGTGGTGGCCACTTCGATGGCAAGCCTGTTTTCGCCGTCCTGCACCTTGCCGCGCAGATCGTATACNAAGGGCGGCGCCACCTGAATGCCAAGGCTCCCGCCGTTCAGGAATACCTCCACGCCCTCGTGGGCGTCGGTGATCTCCAGCGTTTGGGCGGGCTGTTTGAATGCTGCTTCATACCGGAGATAGCCGGAGAATTTCCGATCGGTAAGGGCATAGTCCTCCGGCTTTGCGATCGTGCGCGGNCTGCCGAAGTNNGGGTAATCGGCGGCGCGGCAGGTGCTTTGGCGGCACTTNGTCANCAGCAGCNTNTCGCCGCGCGGCGCGGGCCGGTATGCGTCCGCCGGAGCGGNACCAGCCATCAGGAANANGCTCTGCGCCGGNGCCAGGGTGAGCNGGCCGTTCCATGCCATATGCCGGTCGTNCCACGCGTCATACAGATGATACGCACCCTCGCCCAAAAGCGCAATGTCGCCCGTCCATGTCGTATTTCCNTCATTGAAGAGATANTAGAAGTCCTGCTGTCCGGCAGTCTGCCCCACAAAATGCGTNACACGCAGACGGTCGCTGGAAGGATGGATGCCGAGCGTGCGCTCAAACTGCGGCGCCAGCTCATCCAGCGTCGTTACGGTGCAGCTTTGCANCGCGGCGGGCAGCTCTTCCCCTGTGCAGAGGCCGTCCGGCAGGGCGTCGATGAACAGCNCTTTGCAGCCGTTCGCCGTCAGCGTTTNAATGGCAGCCGCCGTTTCACGGGTGATGAACTGCGCATACGGGATAATGAGCGCCGTATAGNCGTGCCCGTTGACTGTGAGCGTGCTGCCCAGCTCCGTGCGGTAGAAATCCGGCTCGCTGAACACATCGGCGGGAATAAAGTTGAANTCGATCTGATGATCCGTCAGCACGCGGGCGGGCTTTTGCATCAGCATCGCCTTGCCGCACCACTCGGCNTCGCCGTGGTAGAGAACGGCCACCGGCGCGGCAGCCTGCGCNTGGGAGAGCAGCTTTGTCACNCGGTTCGCATAGGCCATCAGNGCGCCGAAATGGCGGTACTGGGGGTTATTCCCCTGCGCGTAGAAATGCGGNGGNCAGTCCTTTTCCGGATAGGCGCTGCAGGTAAAGGCATGCGGCACAAAATAGTTGACGCCGCGCACCATGAAATGATCGAGCAGATATTTTTCCAGCCGCACGCCTTCCTTCCAGCCGTAGTTGCCGAANATCTCGCACATCGCGCGGCCCCGCATACGCGGGTTGACNGCTGCCAGCGAGCTGCCCAGCTTGCCCAGCGCATAATGATAAAATTCGCCGTCGCCCACATAGCCGAACACACTTTTCTCGCGGCGGTCCTCACAGCCCGGCTCCACCTGCCCGCCAATATCGTCGATNCCGGCCATCGTCTGCCATTTCAGGCCGCGGAAATAGTGGCCGAGACTGGTGCCGGTGCGGGCGTGCTGGTTGTTGTCCTCTACCACATGGCCGATGTACTCNACACCGCGCTTCTCGCACCATTCGCCGATTTGCCTGGAGAAATCGCGTTCCACCAAACGGGAAACNCAGTCCATAAAGGCATAGCGCATTTTGGCGGCCAGCTTCGTGTCGCCGCCATCGCACCACAAAAGCGGCAGCAGACGGGGCAATTCATCGCCCAGGCGCTCACGCAAGGCGGCGTCCAGCTCGCGGCTCCANGGCAGCTCCTGNTCNGNGCCCAAAACATTTCCCTCTTTGTACATGCGGTTGTTGCCCAGCTCCGGCTCGTCAGAGAAAAAGCCCGCGATCACAGTGCCGAACTTGTCTTTATAATGCGCATAGTGCGGNTCGTATACGGCGTCGATCTGGATGCGGCAGCTCCCGGCGTCCATCATATTGATATAGCTGCGGTGTGTGCCGCAGTTGCGGGAGAGATAGCATAAGTGTACCTGCCATTGTCCNNCNGNCGCGGCCCATTGCAGCACGTCGCCTTTTANATACGGTGCAAGGTCGATGGGCGGCTGGGCCGCATCGGTGCGCACNGCGGCNACNCTGTACCACGCATCGTCGCTGAATTTGTTCTCCGCCGTCCGGTTCTTGTTGATGATGTCGTTGACATAGTACATCATATCGGTGCTGACGGGCGGGTGGGCTTTCTTTTTCAGATCCAATTTGATCCGTCCGCCCCGCACCGGGAACACCTTATGCAGCAAATTCTGGCGGCGCAGCTCCGGGCGCGCCTTCAAGGCCTCCCCTGCGGCAAAGCCCGTGGGGAAATGCTTATCATCCAGGATCCAAACCTTCATGCCGCGCTTTTCNGCTTCGTCNAAAAGAATGTCCATATCGCGCCACCAGGCGTCCTGACAGAATCCCTCATGGGGCCGCGCCTCCACACAGAACGCGCGCAGGTTGGCGTCGTAAATCACGCCCACCATCTTGCGGTAGGTGGCCTCGTCTTCGCCGTGTACCCATAAAAAGGGCATGATGTGCGGCAGCNCATGCATTGGAATATCCCCTTTCTTTTTGTGCGGGTGCTGGAAGCCCCTGNATTCGTTTTTCGTCTGTCTGTCATAAAAAATCCGCCCATCGGAACGGACCAAAACGTCGAATATCTCCCTCCGGCAGTTTATAACAGAAGCAATATCTTTTTATGGAATTACCCGCGTTTTTCACTCTTTCACGGCAATTTGCGCAGATGCCTTTGCCGAGCCGTCTGTTACGGTTACGGTAGTATCCCCATTTACCCGCACCACAGCCAGCGCGCGGCCCTGATACGTTGTGAAGCTGCCCGCGTCGTACCGCTCTTCGGTGCGCGGGTTCGCGCTGCCGAAGCCCAGCAGCTCGCCGCCCGTCACCGTCACGGTCAATTTCCGGTCGGCATTCGATTCCACCACGCCGTTTTCGCCTTTGATNGACACCGGCACATAGACGATCCCGCCCGGCGCTGCGGCCGTTTCCTCCGGCGTAACGCAGATGCCCAGCTTGCCCCCGGCAGAGCGCAGTTCGCTGCGGCCGGTCTCTTTGCCCGCCGCGTCATAGGCCACCGCTTCCAGCGTACCGGCTGTGTAACGGGTTTTGAACATCGCCTTGCATTCTTTCAGCTTCTTCTTGCCAAGGCTCTTGCCGTTCAGCACCAGCTCTNCGCTGTCNGCCTGCGCGTACACTTCCACCTCGGCCCTGTTGCCCTCGCAGCCCTGCCAGGCCCAGCTNTCGATNGCNTTCGTNCCGCGCCACACCGATTTNCTCACCCGCACGCCGGGGTGGTTCACAGGCCGCACGCCGATNACNGGNNTATNAANNTGNCCCCACACCGTGGCNGCNTACTTGCACGAGGCGTCCGGCACGCCTAAAATGTCAATAACGCCCGCNCCNGCCAGCAGCCANGGATAGGGACGGTTGAACGGCATGCCGCCCGTNTAGCTCCACGCGCCGATGCCCGCCTCGCCAAGGTAATCCCACGACGTCCACATGAAATCGCCNACNAGATANGGATANTTCTTCACCATCTGCCAGTTTTTCCAGATATCCTGCGGGAATGTTTCGCTGCCGAAGATGATGCGCTCGGGATGCTGCTTTTCCTCCAGCGGATAGCGGCCCGANCCGTAATTGTAGCCCGCGATGTCGAGGCTGTCCACAAANGGCGAGGCGATGGCATCCACCTTCGGTGAATTGCCGCCCTTGTTCATGCCCGTGCCTACGAAGCTCGCCATAATGTTGAACGCAAGACTCGCGTTGCCGCCCTCTTTGTTTTTTCCGGTTCCGGCGGTGTTCTGCTCGCCGTCCTGATAAATGCCCTGCCCCTTCGCGGCGCGGCCGAGAATCATTAGATTCACGCCACAGGTAACAGGGCGCGTGGCGTCNANCTTGTGNATNAGGTCGATCTGCGCTTTGCCTGCATCGATGCCCTTTTGCTCGTGCGGTTCCGCTACCTCGTTGCCGATGGAGTACAGGATCACGCTGGGGTGGTTGTAATCGCGCTCCACCATCGCGGTGGTATCCTTTTCCCACCATTCGTTGAAATCGCAGCCGTAGTCGAATTTATTTTTCCGATTGTACCACATATCAAATGTCTCGTCAATCAGATACATGCCGTATTCGTCGCAGGCTTCGATCAATGCGGCGGAAGCGGGATTGTGCGCCGAGCGGATGGCGTTGAAGCCGTTCTCTTTCAGGATGCGCACCCGACGGCGTTCGCTTTCGGCGTAAGTAGCCGCACCCAGCACGCCGTTGTCGTGGTGGACACAGCCGCCGCGCAAAAGCGTTTCCTTGCCGTTGATGAATAACCCTTTCGGACTCCATTCGATGCTGCGGATGCCGAAGCGCTCCGTCACCTCGTCCACCGTCTGCCCGTTTTCTTTGAGCGTGACGCGGCAGGTATAGAGATTCGGCGCTGCGTCGCTCCACAGCTTGGCGTTCGGGATCTCCAGCTCGCACGAAGCGCCTGTTCCGGAGGCGACGCAGGCGGCACCCACACCGGAGGCAGCAGAAACTGCACCCGCGCCGGCGCCGGAAGAAGCGCCGGCTATGCCCGCTGCGCAGGCGCTGCCGCCTTTTAGAATCTCAACGCAAACCTCGCCCGCCGTCGCGCTCGTTTCCACACGAATCTTCGCCGGGTTGACAGACAGCGTCGTGATCTTCACACCCTGCCACGCGATGTGCGCTTTTTCGCCCACCAGCAGATGCGCCGGGCGGTAAATGCCGCTGCCGGAATACCAGCGGGAGTTTGGCAGCTTCGAGTTATCAGCTGTTACTGTAACAGTATTCTCGCCGCCATAGTTGAGCAGCCCATCCATACACACCGTAAACGGCGTATATCCATAGGGCTGCCCGCCCGCCTTTTTGCCGTTGACCGTGACGGTGGAATTTTTATACACGCCCTCAAACAGCAGCGAGACAGTCTTATCCGCCCAGTCCGCCGGGGCTGTGAAGGTTTTTTCATACACATACACGCCGCCGGGGAAATAGCCGTGTCCCCCACCGCCCGGTGCGTCGGCCGCGCGCGTTTCGTGGATCATCGCGTCGTGCGGCAGGGTGACGGGCGCGCCGTTGCAGCGCCAGTTTTCGTTGAAAGCTATTTTTTTCATCGCTGTCCTCCTTATTTACACAGCTGCTCGGCCATATGCAAAACCCTTGTCGCGTTGATCTGCAGCTGCTGCTTTGTCACGGCGCCCTTGTCGAGGCCGGATTTGATGCTGTCGTAATCGTGCTTCGAGCCGGGCATGAACAGGTCGCCGCCCGCCATACAGACGCGGGCGGCATCCGACACGGGATGGATGCAGTCGCGCTCGTTCTCATAGCCCGCGATGATCCAGTCCGTCATCACGATGCCCTTGAACCCGAACTCCGCCCGCAGGATATCCCCGATGAGGCCGGCACGCTCGTTCGTATGCTTCCCGTTCACCAGATTGTAAGAGGTCATCACGGCCTTTGGCTGCGCCGTTTTCACGCAGATGCCGAAGCCCTTCAGATAAATCTCCCGCGCCGCGCGCTCGCTGAGTTGGGAATTGTTCTGCGTACGGTTGCGCTCCTGATTGTTGAAAGCGTAGTGCTTAATGGTGGTGCCCGCATGCGGAAACTGCTGCACGCCTTTCGTGATCGCGCCCGCGAACAGGCCGCTGACAAGCGGATCCTCGCTGAAATACTCGAAGTTTCGGCCGCAGCGGATGGAGCGGTGGATGTTCAGCGCCGGGGCCAGCCACAAATGGACGCCGAAGCGCTCCATCTCCGCGCCGACGATTTTGCCGAATTCCTCCGCCAGCCGCAAATTGAAGCTCTGCGCGACGGCCGTCCCGATGGGGATTGCCGTGGCGTACTGCCCGCCGATTTTATCGCCCCTTTTCGGCCGGTAGTTCATCAGCTTCAGCACCCACAGCATCGGCTTTGACATAAAATCCGTCAGCGAGGCCGGAATGCTGGATTCAAGCGAATGGATCTTCCCCGCCTTGTCGATCGCGTACTTGCGGGAAAGGCGCAGGCCCGCAGGGCCGTCCGCCATCACGAGCGAAGGGATGCCCTCAACCTCCATGCATGACTGCCCGGCCGCACCCGCCACGCTGAAGCCGGAATTGCCGATAATGCTGGCGATGCCAGCTTTGGCGTCATAAGCGCCCAGATTCATCTTGATGAGCTGATCCTCCGAAAGTGCGGCAATGCGCGGATCGATCTCCTCAGTGCAGGGGTTCGCCGCGGCTTGCGGCGCGACAGCATCGGCGCGAAGTTCCAGAACGGGCACATCGCCGTCCGGTTCCTGTTCAATCGCCGGAGCTTTCCAATCGGTAAAATCGGGGTGACCGAGCACATTTTTTGCCTGCAATACCGTGACGGTCTCCGGCAGCCGGACAGCCGCGCAAACCGTGGTATCCCGGCTGCTGGCGCCCACCCGCAGCAGATAGTCCCCTTCTTCCAAAATATACGCGGCAGACGCTTCATCATACGGAGCAATATCCCGCATGGAAAAGGTGATCGTCACGGTTTCCTCCTGCCCGGGCTGCAGCAGCTCTGTTTTGGCAAAGCCGCACAGCGCCTGATACGGTTCGTCCAGCCTGCCCGCCGGGACGGAAACATACAGCTGAACGACCTCTTTACCGGGGCAGCTTCCGGTATTCTTCACGGCAGCCGTGACAGTGACCGTATCGCCCTGCAGCGTCGCGGCAGCCCCGCCCACCGCAAACTCCGTATACGAAAGGCCGAACCCGAATGGGTAGAGCGGTGCTTTCTGCACGGAATCGAAATAACGGTAGCCAACATAGATGCCCTCGTTGTACCGGGTTTCATCCTTTTCGCCAAACTCGCCAAGTGTGGGGTATTCCTCCCACGCCGCCCAGGTGGTCGTCAGCTTGCCGGAGGGGTTCTGCTTACCCAGCAGGATATCCGCCAGGATGTTTCCGGTCTCGGCCCCAAGCTGAGAGAGCACCAGGATATTGCCGACACCGGCAACCGGCGTCAGGTCCACAACGCCGCCGACATTCAGCACCAGCATGAAATTGCGGTATTTTTCGTTGCAGGCAAGAATGTCCCGGATCTCGGTATCGGATAGCAGGATATCGCCGCCCTTGGGTTCCCGGTCGGCGCCCTCGCCGGAAATGCGAGAGAGCACATAGACGGCCGTATCCCCCTCTCCGTCCAGCGGCAGCTCGTACTCCGGCTCCGCCGGGGTGCGGCCCATAGCGATGAGCATCACATTCTGACGGCGCTGCTTTGCCTCGGCCTTCAAATCGCGCAGAAAGCGGGCCTTCGCATCCGCCTTTTCCTTCTCGTAGCCCTCCAGCCACGCCGTGCTTGTCACGGTGAACCCCGCGTCCATAAGCCCCTGTTCCACGGTGACGGCATAGCGGCCGTTCACCTCGCCGGATCCGGTACCGCCCTTGATGGTCCTGCGGGCCCCGCCGCCATACAGGGCGATCTGCCCCGCCTCCTGCAGCGGGAAGTGTCCGTCCTTTTTCAGCAGCACGGTGCACTCGGCGCCGTTTTCGCGCACAAGCGCGCTGTGCTTTTGCTCATACTCTAATAATTTCATACCGCTCCATTCCTTTCAATGCAAATTCTATATTCTTGCCGTATCTGCGCACGGCGCTGTTGGGTACATCCGAATCAAAACGGCTTGCGTGCTGTGGATATCCTGCCATTCACACATTTGGTGCCGCGTGTGAAAAGATGCAGGCCGCGCCACTTTTATTGGACCGTAAATGTCTTAAAATCGAGCGCGCCGCTGCCGGAAAATTCAAAATACAACGGCCATACTCCGGCTGGAACCGAAAAACCGGCGCCGGTTGAGGTGTATTCGGCGGAGGGCCTGATCTCTATTTTCGCGGCGCACGCCCCGCCCCGTGCCGTCCGCACACAAAGCGTACCGGAGGCCGTACCGCGCACCGTCACAGAGATCTCTTTCTCATCGCCCGCAAACGAGAAATACTTGAATCCGGCCCACGCTCCGTCTGCCATGTTGGCGATGTACTGGTCCCCGTTTTCTTCCCGATCTGCGCCGCTCTGGGTAAAGTAGGGATGGATGCCCTTTTTATCCTTTTTCTGCATATTGTCGCTGAGGAGCGTTCCCTCTCTGCTGGAAAGGTTGCAGGCGATGCGCGCTTCATACGTTCCCTTGCCTGCCAGCGGCCCATCGTTCAGGCCGCAGCTTGTCATCTCCGCCTGCGGAATGGAGCCGTCCGGAAGGATCGTGATCTTCTCGGCGCAGCCCTGGCGCGCACACTTTTGCCGGTTGGTCTGACGGTGGTAGAAAATGTACCACTGGCCGTTCACCTCGGCCATACCGCCGTGGGTGTTGCCGGTGTATCCCACCGGAACGGTATTTCCCTGATACCCGATGTCCCCAATGCTGACAAGCGTGCCGCCGTAACGGAAACCGCCCGTGGGCGAATCGCTGACGGCGTAGCAGAGCTCATGGCTCAGGATCGAGGAATAGACATAGTAATACTTCTCGCCCACTTTCCGGATCGAGCTGGCCTCAAAGAACCCGTGCCCATCGTACTCCGTCCCTTTTGCTTTCGCCGGGCCGGGGACAATGGGGTGTTCGCCGCCTTTAACGGTTTTCATATCCGCCTCCAGTTCCAGGCAAACGGCTTCCTCCACCTGATTGCCGCGCAGCTTCAGCACCGCTTTGAACAATCCTGTTGTGGAAAAGCCTACATAGAGGTACACCCTGCCGTCATCATCCACCAGCACACCGGGGTCGAACGCAAAGCAGTCTCCCCTCTTTTCGCCCCACGGCGTGCCGTCCGGGTGCTGCACACAGCCGTAATAAGCAAAGGGGCCTGTGGGGCTGTCCGCCACGGCCACAGAGGTGCACTGCAGCGCATGGAGCTGATAGTAGAGATAATAGCGTTCGTCCGGGCCCTGCACGCAGTCCGGGGCGCACATATGCATCTTGCCGTCGGCGTTGCGGGGATCCTGCTCCTTGCGGTAAATGACGCCCTCATACCGCCAGTCGCCCAGATCGTCCAGCGGGGCGGACCAGCAGACATAATCGTTCAGGCAGAAATCAGCGCCATCGAACCGGTCATGGCTGCCGTAAATGTAGAGCCGGCTGCCAAATACACGGGGCTCGCCGTCGGGAACATATTCGTAACTGGGCAGATAAGGATTGAATACCGGATGCTTCATTTGTCAGTCCCCCATCCTTTTAAAACAGGGCGGCGGTATCCCCGCCGCCCCGCTTGTTTCAGTATAACATATTTCGGGCTTATTTCTTCTTTTTCTTCGCAGCCTTTGCCTCTTCTTTAGCTTTTTGCTCTGCCAGCTTCGCCTGATATTTCGCTTCCTCTTCCTCGAATTTCAGGCCCTTCTTCGCGCATTTGGCCTTCAGTTCCTCAATGCGCTTTTCCTCGGCGATGCGCTCCTGCTCGGCCAGCTCCTGCGCCGCTTTTTCCTCCGGGGAAACATATACCTCGCCGCGCGCCTCAGCTTCGGCCTTGTGGCGGGCCGTAATATCGGCCGAGATCTGCGGGATCTTCTCCTCCACATCATAGCGCAGCATCAGCAGCGAGCCGATGAGATAGCCGATCATGGGGATGCCCACAAAGCACCAGCTGAAGAAGGCCTTCATCGCGTCCGGCTGGTTGATGATCTGCGTTGTGGATTCCGGCGCGATGTATCCGAACGCGCTAATGCCGCCGATGATGATGCTTTGGCCGATGCCGGCGCTGACTGTCAAAATAATGCTTCTGGCCGAGGCGGAGAATCCGTCCGCACGGTAGCCGTTTTTCCATTCGATGTGATCCAGCGCCTCCGCCAGCATGGCCGCCATGCAGTAGGTGGGCAGCGCGCCGAAGGACTTGATCACAAGGCCCAACAGCAGCATGGGGATATTGCCCGGCGTCAGCAACACGATCAAACTGCCGATCGCACCGATGCCGAAGCCGATCATCGTTACCATGCGCTTGCCGAATTTGCCCACGAGCGGCCACAGAATGAAGATGCCAAGGCCGAGCGGCGCCTGACCGATGGCGTTGATCAACACCTGCATGCCGGTGCCGCCCTCCACGGAATTGGCAACGACCCAGTTGGAATAGTAGATCATCGAGTTGGTGGACAGGAAGTTGAAGACCTCAAAGCAGATCATGAAGCCCATCACGATCAGCCAGTAGGGATCGGCAAAGCACACCTTCAGCTGCTGCAGGAAGGGAACGGTATCCTCTTTGGCATCCGATGCGGCGGGAACAGCATCCTCGGTGACGCGCTCTTTTGTAAAATAGTACTCCAACAATGTGGCCGGGATTGCAAGAATCGACAGGATGCTCATCACCGTGACCCATTTGCTCTGCGCTGCCGCGCCCACGCCGATGGCATTGATCATGATGGGCAGAATGATCGTGACCAACAAACCCGGCAGCATCGAGGTACCCGTGCTCGTCAGCATCGCCAGCCCGTCACGCTGCTTGGTGTTGCGGGTGGAGAGCGGCACCATCAGCGTATGGCTCATGTTGTAGATGGTAAACGCAAATGCAAAGAACAGGTTGTAGCTGACCACGATCCATACCAGCTGCACCTGCATGCTCGCCCGCGGTACGGTGTACAGCAAAATGCCGCTGACCGCCATCAAAATGCCGGAAATCAGGATCCACGGACGCGCCTTGCCCTGCTTTGTGCGCGTTTTGTCGATGATGCGGCCCATGACCACGTTGGTGACGGCGTCGAAGATTTTGCTGAACACCGGCATCATCGTCAGGAAAACACCCGTTACACCGAGCACGTCCGTATAGAACTGCGTCAGATAGGTGCCCGCGATGGCATAATAGGCCATGTACACAAAGCACGGGCCAAAAAAGTAGCCCAACGCCTTTTCGCTGCCCTGCGTGTTTGCCGAGCGGATGCGGGAATCCAGCTTCGGAGACTGGAACAGCTTGCTGTTACTGAGTATTGCCATGATTGATCCTCCTCGTTTTGCTGATAGGATTGATTCCTTGCTGCAAGCATACCAAAAAACAGTCGTCTTGTGCTATCAAATATTCGATAATCTTATTGTTTTTAGGCTCATTTTCAAAATTCAGCCTGTTTACGATTGAAAAACCGAATTTTTGATATTAAAATAGAATCAAACTATAGTATGATAAGGGTGGATCAATGGAAAAGGAGGAAACTTTTATGACTTCCATGCAATTAAAGCCGGAAATCGATCTGCCCGCGTTTTTGAAAGCCATCCAGAAATGCGCGGGCGATGTGTTCTTTGAAACTGCGCAGGGCGACCGGCTGGATCTGAAATCGATCTTATCCCAATTCGTATTCACAGCCGCCGTAGCCGCACGGCTTTCGGAGGCTCCGGGACAGATCTGCTGTGACGGGCAGGATCTTCCTCTGCTGCGGGATTTTTTAATGGCGTGATTTTTTCTGGCGCAAATGGGAGGACGAAGATATGGTTCTGAGCGATCGTCTGGAACTTTTTCACAATATGCTGCAATGCTGCCACACGCTGTATCTGTGGGCGTATGACGCCGAAATGAACCTGCTGGGCAGCAGCTGCCCGGAAGAATCCACCGTCAGCGCGCTGCTGTCGATCGGAGACCGTCTGGAAAGCACGCGCGCCTATGCCGGGGCGAACCGCGCGCCCCTGCTGCTCTCGAACGAGATGGGGCTGATGTGGATCGCCGACCCTGAGCGCGACGAAAAGGGACTGCGGCGCATCTATATTCTTGGCCCGTTCTTTATGGACAGCGTTTCGGCAAATACGTTGGAGCACCGGATGGCCGGGATGGGGCTGAGCGCGGCACTGCAGGCAAACGCCATGCGCTTTTTCCGCGCGCTGCCTGTCATTTCGCTCAGCCGCGCGCTGGAATACGCCAGTATGCTGCACTACTGCATATGCGGCGAACGCATCGGCGTCAGCGATATGAACTATTGGGAAAGCGGCCAGGCGGTGGACAGCGTTTCGGATGCCGGAACGGGCGATCTGCATGGCACCTACGAGGCCGAACAGGAAATGCTGCGTATGGTACGCGAAGGCGACTGGCAGAGCCTGAAAGGGCACATGGACAGGATGTCCACTCTGGGCACGCTTGGCAAGCTGAGCAACGGCGATGTAATGCGCCAGATGCGGAACGCCGTGGAAGCATGCATCACACTGTTTTCCCGCGCAGCCATCGAGGGCGGGCTCGCCCCGGAGGTCTCGTATACGCTCACCGACCATTACTATCAGCGGGTGGAGGCGTGCGCCTCCATCGCCGAGCTCACAGATGTCAGTATGACCATGCAGGAGGATTTTGTGCAGCGCGTGGCCCGCTGCCGCCAAAACCCGGCGCTCTCAAAGCCCGTGCGCGCCTGCATCGACTATATCGATCTGCATTTGGAGGATGACCTCACCCTGCAAACGCTGGCCGGGATTTCGGGCTATTCGGAATATTACATTAGCAAGCGGTTCAAAAAAGAAGCGGGCGAAACGCCAAAAGAATATCTCCGCAAAAAGCGGCTGGAGCGGGCAAAATTCCTGCTGCGCGCAAGCAACGCCGATATCCAGAAGATCAGCGAGCGGCTGCGTTTTTATTCCCAGAGCTATTTTTCCGAAATGTTCCGCAAAGAATATGGAATTACACCCACCCAGTGGCGGGAACAGGCGGCGCAGGATAAAATATGCATTGAAACCTGAATCAGAGACCGGTCGCTCGGAATGAGTGGCTGGTCTCTGATTTTGGTTTTCCGTAAGCACATTCTTCCTGATAAAAAGCAAATCTTTCTTTTTCCATTTATGCCGGCTGCTGCATATAGCAGCAGCCGGCAATTTGTTCAGGCCTCTATCCCTTCGCTACCTTTTGCAGCGCGGCATTCAGCTGCTTGACGGCCTCGGGCGGCACGGCGTCGCCCGCCTGCTTCAGCAGGCTTTCCAGCGGCATCGCGTTCAGCATCTTCTGCAAGTTTGCGTTGCCCGCGGTGGATTTTGCCACATCACCACGGCTGGCCTGCGCCTTTTGCATCATTGCTCCCACGATGGGCGCCGTGCCCGGGTTCGCCAGCAGCGCGCCGAGCGTATCCTTGATGGAGAAAAAACCGGGCTTGAAATCATCTTGATCAAACCAGTTGACGATGCCGCCCCTTTCGCCAAATTGATAGGAGGCATCCGGCTGCGCCACCCGTTTGATGGTGATCGCATCTTCGCACGCACCCGCTTGGGCCGTGATTTTGTGCTGCCCGGAAAGTGGAATGCGGAACGTGAACACCCGGCTTCCCTGCTGTGTACCCACAAGCGCGCCGTCCACATACAAACTTACCTCTGGTTGGTTGGAATACACCTTCACCTCAGTGGTCTCCTCAGCGCGGTTCACATACCGCCGGCCTCAAATATGTACAAACGGCGCCCTCACGGGGTCGGCCCATGCGGCCTTGTACAGATAGAACGCGTCCTTTTTCAGCTTGCGGTCCATCGTGACAAGGCCCTTCTGGTTCACGCCGTTCTTGCCGCCCTCGTCGCGTCCGTCTGCGGCGAAATCGAACAGGTTCCACAGATGCGTCGCCCAGAGATAGGGACGCTGCTCAATGCACTGCAAAAGGTGCTCGTGGTATACACACTGATACTGCTCCGTGTAATCGCCCTTATCCGGCGTGTTCGTCTGGAACTGTGGGTTTGCGTCTGCGCCGTACTCCGAAAAGCCAAAGCAGCAGTTCGGGAATTTAGCGTGGTATGCGTCGAAGAAGCTGTCGTTCTGGCTGAGCTCCCCGATGTACCAGCCGAAATAGAGGTTGTAGCTGCCGACGTCGGCGATATCAATGAGCGGGCTGTCCGTTTCCAGCATGAAGACGTACGCCATCGTGGTGGGGCGGGTGGCGTCCAGCTCGTGGCAAAGCGCGTTCAGCTGGCGGTGGTTTTCCAAAAGATCCTCATCCGCCGTGCCGCTGGCCGTGATCTCATTGGAAAGCCCCCAGCACACGATGGACGGGTGGTTATAGCACTGCGTAATAAGCTCGCACATCTGGCTGAGCGTATTGGCGCGGCCGTTGGGCATGTGCTGCGTGATGTACGGGATCTCGGCCCAAACAATCAAACCGGCCTCGTCGCAGAGATCGTAAAACTCCTGCGCATGCTGATAGTGCGCAAGGCGCACGGTGTTCGCGCCGATCTCTTTGATCATTTCAATGTCCTCCTGATGCTCTTTCCTTGTGAGGGCGTTGCCCAGACCGGCGCGGTCCTGGTGGCGGGCTGCGCCGCGCAGCGGGTAACTGCGGCCGTTGAGGAAAAAGCCCTGCCCCGGATCCATGCGGATGGTGCGGCAGCCAAAACGTGCGGAAACTTCATCCCCGCTTTCCAGCTGTGCCAAAACCGTATACAGGTACGGATCGTCCACGCCGTCCCACAGGTGCACGGGATCCAGACGGAATACCGTTTGCGCATGGCCGTCCATGACGGCCGCATCCTGCGTTTTGCCATTGATGGAAAATTTCACGTTCCGGGCGCTGCCCTCCACCCACGCTTCTACGGTCACTTCGGCTGAATGAAGATCCTCCGAAAGCTTCGGCGGCGCATGAATGCCGGGTGTGCCGTTTTGCAAAAGCGCGAAGTGCGCGGCGGACACTGTGATGAGGTTGACACCGCGGTACAGCCCACCGTAAAATGTGAAATCGGCCTTCTGCGGATAAACGCGGTCGTTTTCACCGTTATCCACCGAGACACAGAGCAAATTTTCTTCGGCCAGCACATCGGTGATGTCCACGCGGAACGTGGAAAAGCCGCCTTCGTGGTGCGCGAGCTTTTTACCATTTACCCAGACTTTGGCCGTCATAGCCGCGCCCAAAAATTCCAGCACTGCACAGCCGTTTTCTTCCAGCGCCGGGCGCGCAAATGCCTTTGCGTACATGGCTGTACCGCGCCAGTAGTCGTTGCCGCCATCCTGCCCGTCCACAGCGTTCCCGGTGTGGGGCAGCGTCACGGCCTCCCAGCTTTCCGGCAGCGCCGCCGGCACGCTGGCGGTTTTGGCAAAGCGCCAGCCGGTGCAAAAATCCGTAATCGTTCTCATGATGGTTTTCTCCTTTTTACGGTCATTGAAATTTCAAAAAGATGGAGCGCAACGGAAAGCAAGCGACGTTCCCCGCATATTTCTGCGGTGGAAGCGCCGCCCGCCTTTTGCAGGAAATGGAATGCGCCCAATCTATTGCGTGACGGTCGCGTCACTCGCGCCGGCCTTTTTCTTCGCCTCAAATTCAGCCACCTGCGGCTCCAGGCGTGAGAACGCAAGGCAGCACAGCGCGATGATCACCAGCAGGATGATGGGCACGATCGCGAAGTCGATGCGGATCATCATCAGCGCGCTCGCGGGCTGGCTGC
>JAAVHN010000016.1 GCA_014799685.1 Subdoligranulum sp.
ATCTTCGCCGGTATTGTTCGCCGCAGCGGAGGGGAAGGCGCCAGATGCGGCGTTTCTGGCGGCATATGCATCCGCGCCAATGATATCGCTTCTGCCCACGCCTGCTGTGAAGGTTCGGGNCGNGGGCTCTTCAAAGCTTGCAAGGCATTCATCCAGCTCCTTCGGATCCATCAGCTCCTCTTCCACCAACACCCGCGCCACCATCTCATCGCCCAGCTCACTGGGCGTTTTTTTGCGTTTTTGGATTGGGGGCATTGCCATTGCCGGGTTGGCATATGGTACAGCTTTTGACACTGCGGCAGTCTTCGCTGCGGGTTCTGCTGCCTGNGGGCTGTTGTACTGCGCCGCAGAAACCNTGTGATACACATCCGGCTTCTGCTGNTTTTCGGNGAAGACGCCTGTCCNGGNCTGNNACGGGNCGCTCGCCAAAGCAAATGCCGGATCGTTCGCCGGGGCTCGGCCCAAAGCAGACGCCGCGTTTGCCGTCGGGGCCCTGCCCAAACTGGACGCCGAATTTTTTGCGGGAGCAGCAGCCGTTGCAGAAGCCGCAGCCGTTGCAGAAGCCGCGGTCTTCGCCCGGGCGGCAGCCGAACCCTGCCATGTTTTTTCCTTTGCCCGCTCCTCTGCTGCAAAATCCTCCAGCATATACCGAACCATCTCTTCCCCCAGCTCGCTGGGGGCCTTTTCGCGTTTGGGTTTCTGCACGGTTTCGCTTTGCGCATGCGGCGCGCTCTGCCCGGCATTCCAGACACTGTTTTTCGGTGTGCTTTGCCCGGCGCTCCACCCGCTGCTTTGCTGCGTGCTCTGCCTGCGCGGGGCGGCCGTGCTGTAAGTACTGTATAGATTTTTTTCTTTTTTCTTTTCTTCATAAAGATCTTTGCTCGCCATTGTTTTTTATCCTCCTGACCTTAATGATAATTTCCGGGTTCGTTATAGTTTACGAAGCGCTGCTTTACAGCGCCCTCCGTTTTGCGGCATAAAATGCCGCCGTACACAGGATCTCGTATTTNTAAGCATAGTAGGTTCTGCGCCCGATCGGCAGGCTTTGCAGTATATCCTCGTTCGATGCGCCGTCAAAATAGTGTTGTGTCAGAATACCGGCTTTTTCCGCTTCGCCGGAGGCTTCATATTCTGCCAGCGTATCCTCAATGGCCTCGCGCCATCGCTGAAGCTTGCGGCTCTGCTTGTCCAGCAGCATCGGATACCGCCGCAGCATGCGGTCCACCTCGTGCAGCGTCTTTTTTTGCATCACATTCCCTCCGCTTCAGCTGCCGGAATGGCANTGATCTTCGACCGGCCTCTGCGGGCATCCTGCCGGACGGCTGCCGTGTCGCCGGTCTGAATGTACTTGTCCCGCATGGCTACATACCGGCCATAGCTGATGCTGCTTCGNCCCTCGGCGCGGCGCAGTGCGTTGAATTCGTCTAACTCCCGCAGCAGGGTATCGAGATCCAGCTCATGCGCCGGGCCGGGGTTCAGAATGGCGTGGCGGCGCCGGGCGGCCCTCTGCGCGCTGTCCCGGTTCCGGCAGCGCAGCAGATAGATCTGCCGTTGACAGTCTGGGCAGTATTTGCCCCATTTTTTGTTCCCGGTATTTGGGAAGATTTTCCCACAGGAACGACAGATAAGTTCCATTTTTGATCCTCCTGTTCGTTTTAGATGAAAGTGATTTGAGTACAATTTGTAATTTANCGGGACTGAGGGGAACAATTGCCNANGGAAGCAACAGGGCACAATGAGTGGAATTTTGAGAATAAAAACGAGGNAATAAGTGGAGAATAAGTCAATTATGCACTAAAAGTGCTTAATTGTCAATCTTTTCCTGTGCACTAAATGTGTAAATTTTTGAATGCGCTTTTTGTGCATTCTGGCGAAAGANGCTTGCACGCAATATGCGGCAGGCTTTTTATTTTGCCGTTTCTGCGTTTTCCGTACTATGCAGTTGGGGAGGCAGACGAGCCATCTTATAGATNGCCGGGCNTAAAANTATGGAGAATGCGCAGGCGATTTTTNAGGGGGCGTATCCATTCAAGCAATACAGAACAGAATTGAGAGCTGTTTTAGGGCTGCGCGCGCTGGGAGAGCAGGNGTGGANAAGNTTGGATAAACGTCCGCTGCAGAATGCATGTTTCGAAAATTGTGAGAAGCCCGATTTTGCAAAAATGTCAAATCTGACATTTTGCAAGATTCCAGAAGGCCCGGTATTCCGGGCAAAAGCAAGCATTTNAGAGCACAAAAAAGTGCGCATTGCCAAAGGCGGGGAAAATGTGCGACAATAGAGCAGGAGGAGGGACAACGGACGATGGCGCAGAAAAATTGCAGGGAGGAAGCGCTCAAAAACCCGCGCAGGNCAGCAAAATACAGCGAGGAGGTGAAAACAGCCTGTCTGTGCGCGCTGCTTTCGGCGGACAGTCTTTCAGCGGTGGCGCGGCGTTATGGCGTGCCGGAGAGCACNTTACGTGCTTGGAAAGCGAAAGCGGAAGCCCTGGACGCGGANGGCGAGAAAGGGCTGTGGACGCGGGCGCGGGAGGAGCAGGTAAAGCGCATTACGGTGAAAGCGGCCGAGGGGGCACGGCTTTCGGCGGAGCTGATGTGCCGGCGGCTGGAGGCCGGGGCGCGCAACCTTGCGCGGTGCGAGCAGATCGACCGGATGCTGCTGGGCGGCGAGGAGAGCGGCGGCCTTGTGCTGGTGGACGGAACGGCGGTGGACGAGGCCCGCGAGCGGGTGCGGCTGACGCCGGAGCTGGAAAAGCGGTTGAGCGAGGAACGCACAAAACGCGGCAGCGCGATTCCCTCCGACGCAGCGCTGAGCACCATGCTGCGTGCGCTTTCGAGTATTTCGGAAAAAGGCGCGGGCGAGCTGGGCGCGGCGTTGAANACCGGCNGCGCGGANGCCGGGGNGCTGCTGGAGAGCGTGGAGGGCGAGGAATGGTAAGTGCCGCGCAGCTCCCAACTTCAAAAGAGGGTTTCGGAAGCGGCGCAGAAGAGATAAATCCGCGAACAGTGCAAAAAGATTACCCACATNTGCCGTATGCCGCAAAAGGGGTTGGCAGACAGCCAGGAGGAGGCTTCACAAAAAAAGGGCATCCCACAGGCAGCGCTCCAAAGGGCAGAGCAAGCCCGNAAAGCACAGCCATTCACTGCAAAGGAGGTGAAAACAAAAAATGGCAGTCAATACAAAAAAGTACATCGAACAGTATCTGCAGATCCGCACAAAGAACGCCGAGATCGTGCCGCTGCGCCTGAACGCNCCGCAGAAAAAGCTGTACGACGCGCTGGCGGCGCAGGCGAAAGCGGGCAAACCGCTGCGGGCCATCGTGCTGAAAGCGCGGCAGATGGGCTTTTCCACGCTGACGGAGGCGCTGATTTTCAAGCGGACGGCGACGCGCCGGGCGGTGCGCAGCGGCATCGTGGCGCACCGGGACGACAGCTCGAACAACCTGTTCAATATGTCGAAGCGTTTTTACGATAATCTGCCGCCGGCGCTGCAGCCGCAGTGCAAAGCAAGCAACGCGCGGGAACTGGTGTTTGATATGCCGGGCCGCCCGGGCAGAACGGGCCGGGCCGGCGGTACGGGCCAAAGCGGCGATCCGAACCGAACCGGCAAAGCAGGCCGGGCCGGCGAGCCGGACAGACCGGGCGATGCCGGTCAAACCGGCGGCGCGGGNGAAACGGGAAAGGCAAATTGGATNGGCGGCGCGGGGCTGGGCAGCTCGATCAAGGTGATGACGGCGGGCGGGCCGGGCATCGGCCGCTCGGAGACGTTCCAGAACCTGCACCTCTCGGAATACGCGTTCTGGCCGGGCGATAAGGAGGCAACNNTGGCGGGCCTTTTGAACGCCGTGCCGGACGCACCGGATACAATGGTGGTGATCGAGAGCACGGCGAACGGATTTGACGCCTTTAAACGGCGCTGGGACGACGCCGTGGCCGGCAAAAGCGGCTTTGTACCGGTGTTCTGNGCATGGTGGGANTTGGAGGAGTACCGCCGCACGCCCGAACCGGGNTTTGCGCGCACCGCCGCGGAGGANGCGCTGGCCGGGCTGTATGGNCTGGACGACGCGCAGCTGGCATGGCGGCGCAGCTGCATTNAGGACGTNTGCGGCGGCGATGTGGAACTGTTCCATCAGGAATATCCCAGCTGCCCGGAGGAGGCGTTTCTCTCCACGGGCACNTGCATCTTCGACAAAACGGCGCTTACGGCGCGGCTGGCCGCGCNGCCTGCGGCCGTGCGCCGGGTGCGCTTTGCCTACACGGAGCGCGGCGGCGTGCTGACGCTGACGGGTGTGGAGGATGACCCCCGNGGGCCGGTGCTGGTGTACCGCGCGCCCGAGCCGGGCAAGCCGTATGTGNTCGGCGGGGACACGGCGGGCGACGGCAGCGACTGGTTTACGGGGCAGGTNCTGGACAACACCACGGGCGGGCAGGCGGCGGTGCTGCGCCAGCGGTTCGANGAGGANGAGTACGCGCGGCAGATGATGTGCCTGGGCTACTGGTACAACACGGCGCTGCTGGGCATCGAGGTGAATTTTTCCACCTTCCCCGTGAAAGAGTGCACGCGGCTGGGCTATCCGCGGCAATATCAGCGCGAGGTGCAGGACAGCTACACCGGGCGCCTGCAGCAGCGGTTCGGCTTTCGCACCGATCAAAAGAGCCGCCCGGCNGCCATTGCGCAGCTGGTGCGCTATGCGCGCGAGCACCCCGAGGGCCTGTGCGACGCCGAAACACTGCGCGAGATGCTGGTGTTTGTAAAGAACGAGCGCGGCCGCCCCGAGGCCATGCGCGGCGAACACGACGACCTTGTGATGGCGCTGGCCATCGCGCACGCGTGCCGCGGGCAGCAGAGTTTTTTGCTGCAGGCCGAGGAAGACAGCGCGGCGGAATGGCCGGAGTGGGACGAGGACGGCGCGCAGGACGAGGCGCTGGGGGAATTTCTGGCATTTGGGGGATGAGGAAGACACTGGACCGGCCAGCGCATGGGGCAGCAAAATCGGAAAAAACGCTTGCCCTTTCGGCGCGCCGGTCANAGCGGGACATGCAGAAGCGAAGCACGCGGAAAGGAGTTTTCAAAAATGTGGATTGGAAGAACGGAATATGTGCGGCTGTGCGAGCGCCTGGCGCGGCTGGAGGCGGCGGAGGAAGCGCGGCGCGGTGAGATGCTGCGGCAAAGCAGAGAGCCCGNAGCGGATGCGCGCAGNCTGGCGGCGCAGTTTGAAAANCTGCTGGCCTACGACGGCACGGTGCAGACAGGAGGCGAACGGGATGCGGAGGAATAACGCGCGGGGCGCGGCGGCAGCCGAAGCCGCGGTTGCTGCCGGAACTGCAGGCGGTAAAACCGGCGCCGGAGCGGCANCAGGGGGCGGAACCGACGCCAAAGCCGAAGCGGGCGCTGGCGCGGACACCCCCGGCAGCGACATTACGCCTGCAAGGGTGTGGAGCGAATTTGTGCGGGCAAAGCACTTCAACGATGCGATCGGGCTGTACGATACCGTGGAGAAAAACGAGCATTTCTACATCGGCGATCAGTGGCACGGTGTAAATGCGCCTGATCTGGATCAGCCTGTGATGAACCTGCTCAGCCGCGTGGTGAAGTATTTCATCGCCTCGGTGATGAGCGACGATATCGGCGTATCGGTGACGGATTTTGACGAGGACGAGGCACTGAAGCCGATGCTCGAGATGCTGGGCGCGCAATTCGACGCCGTGATGGAGGGCTGCGGCTTCCGGCATAAGGCGCGCGAGGCCATCCGAAACGCAGCCGTGGACGGCGACGGGTGCATCCACTTCTATTTCGACGCCGAGGATGATGCGCCGCGGCCCGGCGACGGGAGCATCGGCTTTGCATCGACGCCCGGGCACATCGAGGCAGAGATCATCGAGAACACGAACGTGCATTTCGGCGATCCGCAGTCAGGCGATCTGCAGCGGCAGCCGTATATCCTGCTGCATTTCCGGCGATTGGTGGAGGAGGTGCGGCGCACGGCGCGCGAAAACGGCGGCGACGCCGGGGCTGTGCAGCCCGATGAGGACGAGACCCGCTGCAGCGACACGCCCGAGGACGGCAAAGTGACCGTCGTGCGGCGCTACTGGAAGCAGCGCGGTGCGGACGGCCGCAAAACCGTATGGTTCTGCGAGGTGACGGACGGGGCGATGGTGCGCCGGCCCACCGACACGGGCTATACGCGCTANCCCATCGCATTTCTGCCGTGGGAAAAGGTGAAGGGCCAATTTCACGGGCAGGCGGCCATTACGGGGATGATCCCCAACCAGATCTTTGTCAATAAGCTGTTCGCGATGGCGATGCAGCATGTGAAGCATATGGCGTTCCCGAAGATCGTCTACAACCGGAACCTGCTGGCCGGGCGCAAATGGTCGAACCGCGTGGGCGAAGCCATCGGCGTGAACGGCGACCCGAACCTGGCCGTGGCCACAGGGCTGCGCGCGCCGGATATGTCGAGNCAGGTGCTGGTGATGATNGACAAGGTGATCGCCTATACGCGCGACACCATGGGTGCGTCCGACGCGGCGCTGGGCAACGTGACGCCGGACAACACCTCGGCCATCATCGCCGTGCAGAAGGCCACCAGCATGCCGCTGGAGCTGCAGCGGCAGGATTTTTACACCTTTGTGGAGGATAGCGTGCGCGTNTGGCTGGACATGATGGCGCAGAATTATGGGGTGCGCCCCGTGCGCATGAGGCGGCGCAGGGAAGCGCCTGATGCAGGCATGACGGCCGCGCAGAGATTGGGGCCGAAGCCTGCAGGCGGTGGGTTTGCCGGNACNGGCGCAGCGGATGCGCCGNCCGGCATGCCGGACGGGGATATTTTTTTGCCCTCGGATGCACAAATTGTGTTCGACACAACCGGAGACAGCACGGGTGATGCACGAAAAGTGCAAGACAGCGCCTGGGATGTGCTGCCCAGCGGGCAGGCAGCAGAACGGGAGCTGTCCGGTGCGGCGCTTTCGGATCAGGGACTTCCTGACGGCTTCGGCCCGGACGCGATGGGTGCGGGGATGTCCGGCGCAAACATCGCGGGCNGCGGACCTTCGGAGGCGTCAGGCTTGGAGATCGCGGGCATGGATGCGAACGCGTCCGGTCCGATGCTTCCCGGAATGCGTGCAGATGTACCGGGCCCGGGTGCGGAGGAGCGCTGCGAAACGGTGCCGTTTGATTTTTCGGTTTTGCAGAATATGGATCTGCAGCTGAATGTGGATGTGGGCGCGGCGACATATTGGTCGGAGCTGATGCAGGCGCAGACGCTGGACAATCTGTTNACGCGGGGCNTGCTGACAGATGCCGTGACGTATCTGGAAAATATGCCGCGCGGCTATATTCCGGGACGTCAGGCGCTGATTGAGGCGATCCGCAAGCGGCAGCAGGCGACGCCNGATGATCCGCAAAAGAGCNTGGAAGCGGCCCTTCGCGGAAAGGGNAGCGCAGGGGGCCTCTGATCCGATGGTTCACCCGGCGATCCCCCCTGTAAAAACCGCTGTACAAATGAGGCGCCGCCAANGGGCGGCGCAGAAAAAGGAGGTGAGAGGAATGGTACGATGCCCGGATTGCGGTGCAGACGGACGCGTCGCGCTGGTGGATGAGCACGCGGCGTGCGGGGTGAAGGTCACCTATCTTTGCCCGAACCGGCGCTGTGTGCACTACCTGCAGGAGATCGGCACGGAGACGCTGGGGACGGAGCGCCGGACGGAGGACGCGGAAGGCGAGGCNCAAAGAGCCGCGGGCTAAACGCCCATACCCCGGGGCCGCGCAATGCAAAAAAAGCCNGCTTGCCGGTGCGCCGTTACGGCCAAACAGTGCCGTTACGGCCAAACAGTGCCGGTGCGGCCGGACAGTATCGGTAAGCCCGGACAGACAAAACGCACTTTGCATGTACTTTGCCGCAAGCGGCGGAGCGCAAAGCGGCCAAAGACCGGAAAACCAGGATAAACCGGAAAGCAAAACAAATCTGCGGAAGGCAGGATAAATCAGAGAGGAGCAATACGATGAACGAAAACAAAGATCATTCTGCAAACGGGACATCATCNGTCCTCACCGGGGCAGAAGCAGCCGAANCGGCAGACGCCCTCACCGGGGCAGAGGAGGCCGGGGCGCAAAACGCGCTGTTAGAGGGCTTTGCGGAGGAGGAAAACGATTTATTCGGGGTGGATGAAACGGNTCCGGAAGGGGAGGACGATGACGACCTGATTCTGGANGCCGTACCGGAGGACAGAATGCCGGCGGAGCATGACGCGGGTGACTGGGGCGGACCGGGCAGCGCAAACCGTGCAGCCGGGGCAAACAATGCAGCCGGACNGGCTGAACCGGGCAGCGCAAACGACGCAGCCGGCGCAGCGGATGCCGCCGCGGCGGGTGAGGCAAGGGAAGCTGCGGATGCCGCCGCAAGCGGCGCGGCACAGAAAAGCACGGATACGGCCGGGCCGCACCCGGGCGAAGAGCCGAGATACAAGGTGCAGCTCTACGGCCGCGAGCAGGAGATGACCGTGCCCGAGCTGGCAGCGGCAGCACAGAGAGGGCTGGAGCACGAGAGCCTGCGCGCACAGCTAAACGCCGCGCAGCAAGCGCTGCCCGCGCTGCGCATGGTGGAGCAGTACGCGGCGGCGAACGGCATGACGGCCGGGCAGTATCTGCAGCTTGCCGAACAGAACATGCACCGGCAGGCCGTGGAGCAGCTGACGCAGAAGGGCGTGCCCGAGGAGACCGCCCGGGAGCTGGTGGACGAGCGCATCCGGCTGGACGCCCAGCGCCGCGCCATTGCCCCGCTGGTGCAGCGCCTGAATGCCGAGGAGGCGCGCAAAAAGGCACGGGATCCCTGGCTGGAGATGGTGCGGGAGTATCCCGATGTGACAACCGTACCGGAAAGCGTGCTGCTGAGCGTGCAGAAGGGCGAGCGGCCGCTGTCGGCGATGCGCGCGTGGGAGCTGGAGCAGCTGCGCGCGAAGCTCTCGGCGCAGGAGATGCAGCTCTCGGCGCAGGCGGCGACGCTGAAAAACCGGCAAACCACGCCGGGCAGCGCGGCCGGCGCGGCCGACACCAAGCGCGATGCGTTTTTAGACGCGCTGTTCGGTGCGGACTGATGGACACTTTCAATCGGAGCAGAGCACCCCCGCGGGGAAACCGGACTGCGCAGAGGACGCCCGNNAATCATATGCANGCAGTGCGNGCTATGAACAGCTGCGGCCTGCTGCTGCGCCGCNGTTCGGGGCCGATCTGGAGCCCCGCCTTAAAACGACGGAATACAACATCAAAACAACATTTTCAATTTGAAGGGAGAACGATATCATGATCAATCTGCATGCAAAATTTGCGAACAACCTGCCGGAGTTTTTCGGCAAAAACAGCATCATTGCCGGCCGGCTNTCGAACCGGTACAGCTTCACGGGGGTGGCCACCGTCAAGCTGACCATCCCGCAGACCGTGCCGCTCACGGATTACCGCCGCAGCGGCACCAACCGCTATGGCGACCCGCAGGAGATTCAGGACACCGTGCAGGAGCTGACGCTCTCGCGCGACCGNTCGTTCGCGCTGACGGTGGATAAGGGCAACAACACCGAGCAGGGCATGATGAAAAGCGCCGGGCGCATCCTNAAGCTGCAGATGCAGCAGCGCTGCATCCCGGAGAGNGACAAGTACACGATGGAACGCCTCGCGATGCTGGGCGGNAACATCGTCGCCATCACNAGCGCCCCCACCAAAACCACCATNGCCGATCTCGTCAGTGACGGCACGGCGGCGCTGGACGACGCCGAGGTGCCGGAGCAGAACCGCACCCTGTACGTNACGCCGGACATCTACAAGCTGCTGAAGCACAGCCCGCTGTACGTGGACAACAACATGCTCGGCAAGCGCGCGGTGCTGAAGGGGCAGGTGGGCGAGTANGACAACATGCCCGTCATCAAGGTGTCGGCNAAGCGCTTNCCCGANAACGTATATTTCCTGATTGTGCACAAGGATTCGGCCTGCGCGCCGCAGACCATCAGCGAGACAAAGCTGCACAAGGATCCTCCGGGCATCAGCGGCAACCTGATGGAGGGCCGCTTCCGCTACGACTGCTTCGTGTTTGANCCCACCGCCTGCGGCATCTACGTGGCGGTGAACGCCACATCGGGGCACGGCACGGTGTGCAAGGCGCCCGCAATCGACGCCAAGACCGGCGCCATCACGCCCGAGGAGGGCTGCACCGCCTGCTACACCACGGACGGCAGCGACCCGCGCTACAGCGCCAGCGCGCAGGACGGTACGGCGCCGGCCGTACAGGCGGGCGACACGGTGCGCGCCTACTGCAAAAAGGCGGGCGCGTTCCCCTCGCCCGTTGCCACGGTGACGGTGACGGCGGCATAACCGGAAGAGCGGCAGGAAAAGGGCGGCAAGCCGCCGGGCGCTTCCTGTGGAGCGCCCGGGGCCCAAGGCCCGGAAATACATGTTAAGAATTTTGCGTTAAGGGTTTGGAGAAAGGCGCTTTGCGCGCAGACCGCGTCAGCGCCAAACGGACNCGCACGGANCGCCGTGCTCTGTACGCCGCAATCGAAACCCGAAACACGACACGCGATCACAAGAAAGGCGAAAACTTATGACAGCAACGGATATTTTCAGAACGGCGTGCGGGTATTTATCGCAGACNCTGGAGGAGAGCGACGACGTGGAGGGCTTTGCGCCCGGATGGCTGAACGTGCTGCTGGCCGANAGCTTCGAGACCGAAAACGCGCTGCGGCGTGCCGACGGCATGCCGGAACTCTCCGAGGTGCCGTTTGTCAGTACGGATACGATGCGGGAGGAAATTCCCTATCACGATCTGCTCACGCGCATCGCGCTGCCNTATGGGCTCGCNAGCGATCTGGAGCGCGACGCGGAGGATGATTACCGNGTGAACCTTTTCCGCAGCATGTATGTTGCCGCGCTGGAGGAAGCGGCGCGCAGCGTGCCGGAACCGGTGGAGGACGCGTATGCCTGAGCAAAAGGAGGTGAATCACAGCAATGCCCAAACAGATCAAAACAGGCGANGTCCCGGTGCGCACAGCGCACAGTGTATCNCTGGAAAAGTTTAAGGGGGTGGATCTCTCCAGCAGCGTTACGAACGTTGCCGCGCAGCGCAGCCCCGACGCGCCGAACATGATGCCCAGTGCCGACGGATTCCCGGTAAAGCGCCCGGGCTGGCGCACGCGTCTGACGCTGCAGGGCTGCGTGCACGGGGCGTATCAGTTAGAGGCGGGCGGCAGTGTGTACCGGCTGATTCACGCAGGTACAAGCCTTTACCGCATAGATACAAACGANGCGGGCGAAGAAACGGCGGAGCTGCTCTATAACGATATGGCAAACCGGGCCAGCGCGGGCGTGCAGCTGTGCGAAAAGCTGTGGCTGCTGGACGGGAAAACGTATCTGGTGTACGACGGCACGTGCGTGCGGCCCGTCAGCGAGATCGCCACCGTGCCGAAGGTGACCATCGGCAAGGCGCCGAACGGCAAAAACGGCGCAACGAGCTATCTGCCCGTGAACCTGCTTTCGGGCAAGCGCACGGACAGCTACCGCGGCATGGAGGAGACAAAGGACGAGACGGTGTATTATCTCAGCTTCAACGCGCTGACGCATACGGCGGTGACGGCNCGCGTNNTGNNCGNNNACGGNGNNTGGNNGGAGAAAANGGAGGGNNCGGATTTCACGGTGGACCGCACGCTGGGCCGCGTGACATTTAAGACAGCGCCNGGCAAAAGCCCCGTGGACGGCGAGGACAACGTCGANATCACCTACGAGACAGTAAGCCGTGCCGACGTGGTGAACAAGTGCCGGTTCTGCATTCTGTACGGCGTGAACGGCGCGCTCGACCGCATCTTCATCGCGGGCAGCCCGGATGAGCCGAACGTCGATTACTGGAGCGAATGGCGCGACCCGGCCTATTTCGGCGATGTCTCGTACGGCGTGCTCGGGCAGGAGAGCAGCCCCATCATGGGCTATAGCGTACTGGCCGATGCGCTGGTAACGCACAAGCAGGGAGAGGAAAACGGCCGCAACGCCTTCGTGCGCAGGGGCGAGCTGGACGAGGATGGCTTTGCGGTGTTCCGCATCACGAACGTGATNCAGGGCGAGGGCGCGGCGGCGCNGCGCTGCTTTGCCAGCCTGAACAGTGAGCCGCTGTTTTTGACGGCGCGCGGCNTCTACGCGCTGACGCCCAGCGACGTCACGGGCGAGCGGTATGCGCAGGAGCGNAGCTGGTACATCGCCTCGCAGCTCACGCGGCTTGCGTCGCTNTCGGAGGCCTGCGCGGTGGTGTGGGGGCGCTTCTATGTGCTGAGCGCGGGCGGNACGCTCTACCTGCTGGACGGCGCGCAGAAAAGCTACGAGAGCAAAAACCCCTANTCGACGTATCAGTATGAATGCTACTACTGGCCCGGCATCCGCGCCTCGTGCCTGTGGGTACAGAATGGGGCGCTGCGCTTTGGCACCGAGGATGGCGCCGTGCGCGAGTTTNTGCCGGGCGGGGCCTCCAGCGATTACAGCGACGACGGCGCGCCCATTGCGGCGCACTGGTGCACGCCGCTGCTCAACCTTGGTACATGGTCAAACGTGAAGACCGTGGATAATGTGTGGATCGTGGGCAAGCCCTACAGCCGCAGCGGCGGGGAGATCTCGTTCATCACGAATAAGGACTACGAGCGGCTGGGACGCAGCTACAACATCGATATTTTCAATTGGGATGACATCGATTTCAACCGCTTCACCTTCAACACGATGGACGGGCCGGTAGTGGTGCCGATGCGCAAAAAGGCAAAAAAGATCCAGACATTTCAGCTGAAGGCCGGCAATGCGCGGCCCAACGAGCCGTTCGGGCTGCTGGCAATGCAGATCAATTTCAAGATTGGAGGGCTTGTGAAAAAATGANTTTTGAAGCACAAAAAATTTCCGGATATGCAAGCGGCATCGCNGCGCTGCCGGATAAGGTGGAGGGGCGCGCCGCATGGCTGAAGGCACAGTTCGATGCGCGCACGGATAACGAGGTGANGACACAGCACAACGCGCTGTGCGACGCGCTGNGCGCGCCAAACGCCGCGGCNGGCCTCGGCGCGCAGGNTCCGGCGGGCATTGCGGCAAACCCCGCACCGGCCGCCGGNACAGCCGCAAGCATACAGGCCGTGCTGCAGGGGCTGGCGGAGCATACCGACGCGCACGCNGCACGCCGGGATAACCCGCACGGTGTATCGGCTGCGCAGCTGGATGTCTATACGCGCGCGCAGACGGACGGCGCCATTGCNGCGCACGTNGTGCAGATCGGCGCGGGCGATATGGCCAAGGCCGTGTATGATCCGCAGGGGCTGGGTCTGCCGCTGCTGCCGAAGAACGGCGACGGCACGCAGGTGACGGTGGTTTTTACGCCGGCGCAGCAGGATGGGGACATTTGCTCCGGCGAACCGCTCGGCGTGCTGTTCGGCAAGATCGCGCGGCGGCTGGCGGCGGTGGCCGAAGCCATGGAGGGCAAGGCAGCCGGGGAGCACACGCANACGAAGGCACAGGTGGGCCTGGNGAATGTGGACAATACGGCGGACAGCGAGAAATCGGTGCATTACGCCGAAACGGCGGGCTCGGCTGTNGACCAGACGGCGCGCAATGCCGCTTCGTCTGCGCAAACCACCGCGAACGCGGCGATGCCGAAGACGGGCGGAACNTTTACGGGGAATGTAGTGGCATACGGGACAAACCGCACCAGTANTTGCCTGCGCAATATTTATGTAAACGGGGTTTCAACCAACTACATTCTGATGGTGAGGAAGTGACGTCATGCCCATATATGACAACGACGGCATCAGCCATGAAATTGGGAAGCTGTACGACAATAATGGCAGCGCCAATGCACAGATTGGCAAGGTGTACGACAACAACGGCACAACGAACAGCTTGATCTACAGCGCAGAGCAATCGTATGCAAATGCGGAAATCACATTAAGCGGGGGGCTCTTATCCGATTATTATACGCAGACGTGGAATTCGGGAAGCTACGACTTTCGAGGTTTTTCCGCCGTGTCGTTCACACCGGTCAATAACAATGCAAGAGTCTACTTTTGGACGGGCGGCGGACAGGTCTATGCCTATTCATCCAGCTGGCAGCTGCTGGATACAAATGGCACGTTGATTGCATCCGGCGCATTTGGATCAAGGCAGACTGTCAATATATCGAATTTATCTGAAGCACAAAAGCAAGGCATGTATTTTGTCGGACGTCTGCATGTCAATATCAGCACAGTAACCGGCAGCGCTTTTAGCGGCAGTTGGACGTTTGCCGACATTGTTGCAAGTTAAGGAGGGAAATTATGAAAGCAATTTTTGGGAACGGCGCGGAGGTTACATACCTCGACGCCATCGAAACGGAGGAATTTTGGGGCGGCAGCAGCCGACGCACGCTGACGTTTACCTGTGCGGCGGACGCTGTCTCCATCGACGCGCTGAACGCGATTCTCAGCGACACGGCCAACACCGAAACGCTGGCGCTGCAGGGTGCGGTCGTCACACCGGAGGGCAAGGAACAGGTGGTTACCAACCTCTACGAAGGGTACACGATGAAGCTTTCCGTCGGCATCGACAGTGTGCTGGTACAGCCGGAAAGCCCGGACAGCGCCGCGGTGTATGCGGACAGGCTGGTGTTCAAGCTGGGCCGGCCCACATTCATTGAGCAGCAGCTGGCGAAGCTGGGGCTGGGAACGGAGGCGCAGGCATGAGCAAAACAAGGATGACGCGACAGTCTGTGGGGCAAAGAACGGAGGTGCGCATATGGCTGACAGTACACTCGTAACGAAATCCCTGCCCGCCCACACGGGCAACTACACGAAAAACCGCGCGGCGCAGGGCGGGCGCATCACCGAGATCACGGTGCACCACTGCGCGGGTAAGATGTCGGTGGAGGCGCTGGGCGCGCTGTGGCAGCGTGTGGGGCGGCGCGGTTCGAGCCATTACGGCGTCTGCGGCGAAGCCGTGGGGCAATACGTGGCCGAAAGCGATGTGGCGTGGACAAACAGCAACTGGGCGGCGAACTGCCGCGCGGTGACCATCGAGGTGAGCAACAGCGGCGGCGCGCCGGATTGGCCGGTGAGCGACGCATCGCTGCAGACGCTGGCAAAGCTGCTTGCAGACATCGCGCGGCGCAACGGCCTTGGGGATCTTGCGGTGGGCAAAAACCTTACTTATCACAGCATGTACACGGCGACGGCCTGCCCCGGGCCGTATCTGCTGGCAAGGCTGCCGGAGGCAGCGGCGAAGGCAAACGCGATCAACCGGGAATGGCAGAAACAGCAGGCGGCCGCGGGCACAGCGGGAGTGTCCGGTGCGCAAACTGCACCGGCGACGGTGCAGGCGCTGGCACAGGGGGCCGTCACGATGCAGATCGGCCCGGCCAGCGGCGGCGACCGCGCCGCGCTGCGCTCCTTGGCCAAGAGCCTTTGCCTCGGGTACGAGGAGGACGAGGCCGGCCGCATGCGCATCGGCCCGGCCAGCCCGGGCGACCAGTGCGCGGTGCTGGCGAAGGCGGCGGCGCTGGGGCTGGCATACGGCGTGTACGAGCCGGGCACGGATGCAAACGGGGCAGACGGCCGGGAAACACTCGCAGCCCAGAGGGACGATGCCCTGGCACAGGCGGCGCAGCTGCTTGCCGGGCTGAAGGAGCTGTCCGCGCAGCTGGCCGAAGCGCAGGAACGCGCAAGGCAGGCCGAAACGGTGCTGGAGCTTGCGCAGGCACGCACGCAGAAGCTTTTACAAACCGATGCGGCATAAAGCCGGAATGGAGGAAAAACGATGAAAAACAATGCAGAGTACATCAAAAACTGGATCACCGCCGCAGGCGTGCGCGCGGTAAAGACCGTGGCGCAGACGGCGCTTGCCACCATCGGCACGGCGGCCGTGATGGGCGCGGTGGATTGGCGCATGGTGGCAAGCGCGTCGCTGCTGGCGGGCGTGCTCAGCCTGCTCACCAGCGTGGCCGGTCTGCCGGAGGTGGAGCGCCTGCCGGAGGCAGGACCTCTGCCGGAGGATGGGAACAGCCCCTCGCAGGGCACGGCAGATCTGCCGGAATCCGACGGGCCGGATTTCGACGGCCCCGGCATGTAATACCATATGCCGGAAAGGAGAAAAATATGGAACCGGAAATGACAGCGGGAATCCCGCGCATGGAACATGAAGAGTTCGCGCAGCGCATCAAAGAGGAAAACGACCGGCAAAACCACCGTCTGGCAATTTTGGAGGAAAACACGCGCCGGCTGGAAAAGATGAACGTCTCCATCGAGCGGCTTGCCGTGAACATGGAAAACATGCTCAAGGAGCAGCTGCAGCAGGGAAGGCGTCTGGAACAGTTGGAGGCGCGCGACGGCGAGCTTTGGCGCAAGGTGCTGGCGCACGCAATTACCACCGCGGTGGGCGCGGTGCTGGCGTACCTGTTTTTGCAGGTGGGCATGTAACACACAGAAAGGAGCAAAAAGAGAATGGCAAGCTATTACGATCCGGCGGCGATCAGCGCCTTTTACGCGCAGCAGCAGAGCCTTGCCGAGGCGGCCGCGCAGCGGCAGGCGGAGATCCTGCTGCAGCAGTACGAGCGCAGCGTGGCGGCGCAGAAGGAGGCGCGCGCCCAGCAGGAGGCCGCCGCGCTGGCGGGCTACAATTCGCTTTTGGACGCGGCGAAGGCACGCTATGACAATGCCCTTGCGCAGCG
>JAAVHN010000017.1 GCA_014799685.1 Subdoligranulum sp.
AGCTGTCCTTTACGCTGTCCAGATACCGCCGCAGCACCGTTTCGCGGCTCATGACATTCACCAGCCCAACTTCCACGGCTGACAGGCTGCGGTTGGCCGGTACGAAGTCAAAGCCCTCGCTGTGCGTCAGGATCTCCGGGTGTTTATCCGGCGCATTGCCCGGTTCAGAACTCGGCTCTGCGCCAGACAGATCCAATACATTGGCCAGCGTCAGCGGCATCTCATGCGGCTTGCGCTGGCCCAGCATCTTCGTCAGATCGCCCTGCGGGTCAACATCCACCAGCAAAACCTTTTTGCCGCACAGCGCAAGGCCCGCACCGAGATTGAACACGCTCGTGCTTTTCCCGACGCCGCCCTTTTGGTTTGCGACGGCAATCACCTTTGTTTTCGCCATTTTGGTTTCCTCCTTTACATAGATTTAGCCGCCCGGTGGTGAAACCAGACGGCTATGTAAGGGGGTGTCTGNATCCCCNAAAAAGGNTTNNTGTGCAANTCANANGATGATTGAACTNTGTNNGCCCCATTTTGAAATTNGCAGGATTTTGAGNGAGCTTTTTTCTCGAATTAGCAGGAGNGCNGTTTTNGNGGCGAAAAAGGCGAANTNTCTGCTAATATTATTAGCAGGCAGANGAAAANGCGGCGGNNGNTNGCANAACNGNANNNACCTGATCTTCNNACGNTNTNNTNNNNANGCGAGATTNNNCCTGCTAATAGGCTTGCTAATAGACTGCATGGNTGNANTTCAAGTCTTGTGTNANCTGCCAATGGGATTTTNNANANGAAAAGCGTCAATTTNATGGGNGCTTTTGTGANAAACCCATTAAAATTGACGCTTTTTCTGGCGCCCCGAACCGGATTCGAACCAGCGGCCTACCGCTTAGGAGGCGGTCGCTCTATCCAACTGAGCTATCGGGGCTTATGNAATTTTACGGAANNACTTGAACTGCCGCCGCCCGCATCNGGGNAAAAAAGCGGGTGAACCTNTGTGTGCTTAGGAGGCGAACGCTCTATCCTGCTGAGCTACGGAGACCTGTATTCCGTTGCGGTGCAAAACCGCCTTGCTTTGCGGCGCGCAAAGCGCGCGCCGCAAAGCAACATATTTTATTATAAAGGGAAGAANTCAAAAAAGCAAGAGCCGGANGGAAAATGTCTGCATACCCTGCATGATCGAAATTTGCCCGCACGGCACTGTGCGAACGGAAACTGCCNGTNTGNGCCGCGCAGTCAAAAATTGCCCGCATCGCGCTGTACGGGCGAAAAGNCCCGTACAGCCTGCACGTGCGGAAAAAGCCCGCGTGCCCTGCCCGAACGACGATCGCCCGCACACCCGCAAAGCGCCGTAAGAACGTTACCCGTGCGCCTTGATATAATCTTCGAAGCTGGCGTATTTTTGGGCGGGCGTGCGGCGGGAGATCACCTGAAGNCTGTCGTCCCGCTCGGCGGCCNTCTCCGTGCGGGGGGCTTCTGCGCGCGGCGTGCCGTTCTGGTTCTGTTCGCGTTCGGGGCGGCGCGCGGCGCGGTCTTCCGGCTGCGGCTGCTTTGTCTGTTTGCCGCGCCCGTTTTTTTGGCCGNGCGCATCCGGTTCGTTGCTTTCGGCCTTCTGCAGGCGGGGCTGCCCGGCTNGCNGCTGTGCGGGAGCCTGTGCCGCGGCCCGGTTTTTCCCGTTGTCCGGCGCGCCCTGTGCCGAACGCTTCTGCCCGGCTTGGGGNTGCCGCGCNGATGTCTGNGCCGCACNCCGGTCTTGTTCCGTGCCCGGCGCANCTTTCGCCGGATGGCTTTGCCCGGCGTGCGTCGNCTCCTTCGCCGCACGGCTCTGTTCCGGCTGCTGCGNCGTTTGNGNCTGCTGCTGTGCCGCCGCTTGCGCTGCAGCCGTTTGCGCNCCGTTTTTGTGGCGGCGTCCGCCGCGCCTGCGGCGCTTTTTGCCGGGATCAGCCTGTGCCGCGCCCGCTGCGNAGGCNTCCNCTGCCGGTGCTCCCGCCGCCGGGCTGCCGTCTGCCTGCCGGTGCGGCGCGTTGTTTTTNTGTTCCATCGGCCGATCCCCTTTTTGCAAAGGCGGGGCCGCGTTCCCCTGCGGCGCCCCGTGTGTCTGCAGCGCGTTTTGCTGCGCGNGCGTCTTTGTCCGTCTTGTCTGCTGCGCCCCGGCCGCCGGCTGCGCCTGNATTCCAGTCTGCAGCGCTTGCTGCTTTCCGGCCGCCTGCGGTGTCTGTGCCTCCGGCCGCCGCACCTGCCGTATGTCGGCTGCCTGCTGCGCCTGTGTCCGCGCCGGCCGCGCCTGTGCCCGCNCCTGCGGCGCCTGCTTTTCCGGCTTTTCNAAGATCTGCATCGGCCACTCGTGCTCTACGGGCGGAATGTGGATGTGTGTCAGCTTTTCGATATCGGCCAGATATTCCTGTTCCTCAAAATCGCAGAAGCTGATGGCCACGCCTGCGCGGCCTGCGCGGCCGGTGCGGCCGATGCGGTGCACATACGTTTCGGGAATGTTGGGCAGATCGTAGTTGAATACGTGCGACAGGCCGGTGACGTCGATGCCGCGCGCGGCGATGTCCGTGGCCACCAGTACGCGGATGCGTCCGTCCTTGAAGCTGCCCAGCGCATTCTGCCGGGCGTTCTGGCTTTTGTTGCCGTGGATGGCCATTGCGCCGATGCCTGCGCGCGCCAGCTCGCGCACGACGCGGTCGGCCCCGTGCTTGGTGCGCGTGAACACCAGCGCGCTCGTCACGTCCGGGTCTTGCAGCAGCTTTGCCAAAAGATGCCGTTTGTTGCCCTTGTCCACAAAATAGACACTTTGCTCGATGCTTTCCACCGTGGTGGCGGGCGGCGTGACCATCACCTTTTCGGGGCTGTGCAGCAGGCTGTCGGCCAGTTCTTCGATCTCGCGCGGCATCGTGGCCGAAAACAGCAGCGTCTGCTTTTTTTGCGGCAGATGCGCGATCACGCGCTTTACATCGTGCACAAAGCCCATGTCGAGCATGCGGTCGGCCTCGTCTAAAACAAAAATTTCGATGCGGCCCAGATCGATATATCCCTGCCCGATCAGGTCGTTCAGGCGCCCCGGCGTGGCCGTGAGGATATCGACGCCCTTTTTTAGCTGCTCCACCTGCGGGTTCTGGCTGACGCCGCCGAAGATCACGCAGTGCGCCAGCGGCAGGTGCCGCCCGTAATCGGCAAAGCTCTCGTCGATCTGCANNGCAAGCTCCCGCGTGGGCGTCAGGATCAACGCGCGGATGGGCCGCCCGGCGCCGCCCGGCCGTGTGCCGCCGCCCGAACACGCGCTTTTCGGCAGCGCGCCGCCCGGCCGTATGCTGTCCGTAGAACGTGTGGCGCCGTCCATAAACGTGTTCTCCGGCCGTGCGCCGCCCNGNCGCACATCGCTGTGCGCGGTACCCGGCGCGGNATTTTCGTGCAGGCGCTGCAAAATNGGCATCGCAAAGGCTGCCGTTTTGCCTGTGCCTGTCTGCGCGCAGCCCAGCAGGTCGCGCCCGGCCAGCACCGGCGGGATGGCCTTTTGCTGGATGGGGGAGGGGGTCTCGTAGCCAATCTCCGCGGCAGCGCGCAGGATGGGCGGGATCAGATGCAGATCGCTGAAATTCATAGAAATATCGATCAATCCTTTGTATAGAAANTTCATAGTTCACAATTCATAATTTGCGGGGGAACCGGGCATTGAATTACAANTGTGCCGGAAAAACAGCAGTGCAGAACTTGTTTAAAGCCGCACGCTTCTGCCCGAAAAAGGGTACGGGCGTGCATGGAAGGGAAAGCGCCGCGCACAGCAGGCACAGCCGGGGGGTGCTCTGCCGGATGTTTTGNCTGCATGAACCCGCGCGGCAGGGGAAACNGTCTTTTGCCCATGTGCTTCCGGTTGGGGAAGCCCGCTGTTCCACCCGTAAAAANACCCCATACGGCTGCCGTGAAAATTTTTTTCAAAAAACGCATGCGGACGGCTTGTGCGGGCGTGTGCGGTGTGCTATAATGTCGCGGGAATCACACATTTCGTGTGTTTCGGACACTTCTATCATACAGTATAACACAGGATGGGAGAAACCCCAAGATGAAAATTGCAAAAAATATTTTTACCCGCGCCCATGTCATTTGGTTTGCATTGCTGAACTTCGGCCTTGNGCTGCTGGCGGCGGGCATTCACTTTTTCAAAACGCCCAATCACTTTGCGATGGGCGGCACGTCGGGCATCTCCATCATCGCGGCCACGCTGCTGCCGCACATGGATGTCGGCACGTTTATGTTCATTGTCAACGGCATCCTCATCGTGCTGGGCTTTGCGTTTCTGGGCCGCGCGGTGATCGGCGCGACGCTCTATTCCTCGGTGGCGCTGTCGTTCTATGTGTGGATTTTGGAACGCGTCGCGCCGATGGAGCACCCCTTCACCGATGACACGATGCTGGAATTGATTTTTGCCGTGATCCTGCCCGCGGCGGGCAGCGCGATCATCTTTAACATCGGCGCGTCGAGCGGCGGCACGGATATCATCGCGATGATCCTTTCAAAGCACACCAGCCTGGAGATCGGCAAGGCGCTGCTGGTATCGGATTTCTGCATCGCGCTGTTTGCGGGCGGGCTGTACGGTGTGCGTACGGGCATGTACTGCGTGCTGGGCCTGCTGGCCAAGGCGTTCGTTGTGGACGGCGTGATCGAAGGCATCAACGTGCGCAAGCTGGTGACGATCGTCTCGTTCAAACAGGAGGAGATCAACGAATTCATCATTCACCGCCTGCACCGCGGCGCGACGGTGTACGATGCGCACGGCGCGTTTTCCGGCCACGGCGAGCAGGTGATCACCACGGTGCTGAACCGGCGCGAGGCTGTCGCTTTGCGCAATTATATCCGCAAGGTGGATCCCGGCGCGTTCATCACCATCGTGAACTCCAGCGAGACCATCGGCAAGGGCTTCCGCGCGATTTGATCGTTTTTTTACATCATCATATGTTATCATAAAGGGCTGTGATCCGGCCGATATGCTCCCCCGACGAGAGACAGAGAAAAAGCGCTGTCGAATATAGGGGAAGCATATCAGATCCGGGCCGCAGTCTTTTTATTTTGCATCCTTGAAAAATTCGGGCGTTTGGATACAATTCAGAGACAAGTATATGGTATAGTTGGATCAAAACGGGAAGAGGCAAAACCCGAAGCGGAGAATTTTCCGCTCAAATTTCAGGAAAGCTCTGACACATTCATTGATTCAAAGGTTCCTTTCGCCTGAATCCCAATCTTTAGGCGATTGCGAAACTCCGCAAGAAAATTTCCCATTCAAATAATTCCGCTCAATAGGGGTACGGCTCCAAAATTCCTGTTGTCTCCAAAAAGGAATTGCGAAATAATTCTGTGGAGGAAACGCCGAAACCGCAGGGGCTGCAAACCCTTGATTTTACGGGCTTTTTCGGGTTTCGCAATCGACTAATCCCAATCTTTAAAAGGAGAAATCGAACCATGAAACGCTTTTTCGCTTTGTTTTGTATCTGCGCCGTGCTGCTGACGCTCGCCGCCTGCGCGGGCTTGGGGACGGCATCCGGGGCGTCCGGGCCCGCCGCGCCGGGCGGCGGGGGAGCCGCGGCGGCATCCGGCGGCGGAGCGGGCGCGGCCGGCGCGCCGTCCGCATCCGGCCTGCCCGGGAGCAGCCTGGAGCAGGGAGCCATCCCGCCAGCGGAGCCCGGCCCCGATGCGCTGCCTTTGCAGCCGCTGCCGGACAACGTGATGTGGGCCGTGGAGCCGGCGCTGGAATTCACCTGCATCGCGCCTTCTACATTGGGGCGCGGCGACGAGGCAGCCTTTTACAACACCTGCGGCCTTATCACCCCCGACGGCCTCAGCGAGGTGACCATCGACGGCAAATACGGCCTGATCGACCACAACGGCCAATGGGCGGCGCCATGCGAATTTGATTCCGTTTTTTGCGGCTACGGGGGCAAATATGCGCTGGAAAAATATTCCGGTTCCGAAGGCGGATCCGAACGATATATTTATGAACCGGGAGTGGGCCTGCACAAGGTGACGCCGGATGAGGAAGGTCCCGAGGGCAGCGATCCGATCATCGCCATCACAGGCACGGCAACGAATCCCTTTCTTTGCTATGTGCCCGGGGAAGATAAAATGTACCTGTTCGGTGACGCAATGCTCTGGTCGTTCCAGGAGCGTGGGATGGCCCAGGGGCCGGATTATCCTGCGCGGGCACTTCTCTATACCGGGGATACATCAGGAAATATCGAAACGGATTACTGGATGCCGGATTTCAACAGCGACATCTTTGTGCTCACGGACGGAAAACGCCCCGTCTCCGACGAGCGCTATCAGAGCATCGGCTGCGTGGCCGAAGGGATCGTTCCCGCGCGCAGGAGCGGCGGCAAGTGGGGCTATCTCGATACGGCGGGCAATGTCGTGCTCCCGTTTGAATACGACGGCGCGTCTTTGTACTATGAAACATGGGATCGCGAAACCTATACGCCGCTGGAAGAGGGCGTCGTGCTGCGCGCCGGTGCGTTCCAGGCCACCGAGGGCACGGTGGTGCTGCGCAAAGGCGATTCTTCCGCGCTGTACACCGTCACAGGCGAAGAGATCATCCCGCTGGGCATCTTCGAGGATCTGCTGCCCCTGCATGAGGGGCGTATGTGGGCGAAATACAACGGTAAATGGGGCGTGCTGGCGCTGAAAGACTAAAAACCGGTGACCCTGCCGGGCTTTGGGCCGCCCTTTTGCCGGAAGCAATCGTCCGGGTTTACAGCACTTCTAAAAATTGCCAACGCATCCCGGCGGCAAATTTGAGAAGTGCTAAAAGAAAGCATAGGGGCTGCGGCCCAAGGAAAACCCCTTGCGCAGCAGCCCCCATTTTTGGAAGAAGCCTCAACTTACCGAATATATTCCGCGCCGAGCGGGGCAATGACCTCCGGATTCTGTTTGACCCAGGCGACCGCGCAGCTGCACAGAACGGTCGTCAGCCGGTCGTCGATGAAGCCCTTATCCCCGTTTTCCTTCAACAGCTGCACGAGGATTCCCGCGGCTTTCAAACCTTCCTCGTCGAAACCGTTGCCCAAACGAAGATACTGCAAAAACGCATCCAGCATTTTTTGAAAATCCGCATCCCAGTTGATGCAGCCGTTGTCTAAAAACTCATGTTCCACTCTGCCGGCGATCCGGATGATCTCTCCCTGTGCGGTCTGCGCTTTGCCGGACGGCGGAACCAAAAATCCCCAGAGCGTTTGAAACACCTTGCGCTCGTCGCCCTCCGGAACAAGGATCGGGGAAACGCCGTCATGAATATTTTTCACGTTGGAGCCTGCGGATTCTTCTGCCATGAACGATACCCCCACAGTTTTTAATTTGGATCCATTTGCAATTTTGGATCAATCAGACGGTTCGCCGCGTCTGCCGGTACCCGTACAGGCAAATGGATAACGAACCATCAAAAGCATGCCGCACATGCCAAAACAAAAAATTACCGTCACATGCCCGCGTTTTGGCGCATTTGCTTTCAAGCCGTTGATGCCGGCAGCGGGATTATACGGAAAGCTCGGCCTTCTCGCCCAGCGCGGCGCGGTTTTCCTCCAGCAGCGGGCGGATGTATTCGGCCAAAAATTCCTCCACTTGTGCGGCGCTGCGGCCGGTGAACAGCTCGGGCTTCAGAATTGCCTCGATCTCGCCGCGCTCGAGACCAAAGGCCGGGTCGGCGCAGATGCGCTCGATTAAATCGTTCTTGCCGCCTTCTTCCTTCACAACAGCCGCCGCCTGCCGCGCGTAGACGCGGATCTTTTCGTGCAGCTCCTGCCGGTCGCCGCCCTTTTTCACGGCGCTCATCATGATGTTTTCGCTCGCCATAAACGGCAGCTCGGCCATGATGCGGCTGTGAATCACCTTCGGATATACCACAAGCCCGTCGCACACGCTGAGCATGATGTTCAGAATGGCGTCCACGGCCAAGAAGCCCTCAGCCACGGCGATGCGCTTGTTGGCGGAATCGTCCAGCGTGCGCTCGAACCACTGCGTGCCTGCGGTGAACGCGGGGTTCAGCACATCGATCATCACATAGCGCGCCAGCGCGCAGATGCGCTCGCACCGCATGGGGTTGCGCTTATAGGGCATCGCCGAGGAACCGATCTGGTTTTTCTCGAACGGCTCCTCCATCTCCTTGAAGCCGGCGAGCAGGCGCATGTCGTTGCCAAACTTCATCGCGCTCTGCGCAATGCCGGAGAGCGCGCTCAGAACATTGTAATCCACCTTGCGGGAATACGTCTGCCCCGATACGGGCACTACGCGGGTAAAGCCCAGTTCGGCCGCGATGTCGGCCTCCACGGCCTTGATCTTCGCATCGTCGCCCTCGAACAGCTCCACAAAGCTGGCCTGCGTGCCCGTTGTGCCCTTGCTGCCCAGCAGCGCAAGGCCATGGATGCGTGTTTCGATCTCCTGATAATCCAGATACAGCTCGTGCAGCCACAGCGTCGCGCGCTTGCCGACGGTCGTCAGCTGCGCGGGCTGCAGGTGCGTATAGGCCAAGGCGGGCAGATCTTTGTGCGCTTCGGCAAAATCCGCCAGCAGCGCCATCACGTTCAGCAGCTTGCGGCGCACGGTCTCCAGCGCCTCGCGCATAATCAGCACATCGGTGTTGTCGCCCACATAGCAGCTCGTCGCGCCCAGATGAATGATGCCCTTTGCTTGTGGGCACTGTACGCCGTAGGCGTACACATGGCTCATCACGTCGTGGCGGCATTCCTTCTCGCGGGCAATGGCCACCTCATAATTGATGTCGTTCCGGTGCGCCTCCAGCTCGGCGATCTGCGCGTCGGTGATGGCAAGGCCCTGCTTTTGTTCGGCCTTGGCCAGCGCCACCCACAGCCTGCGCCAGGTTTTGAATTTGTTGTCCTCGGAAAAAATGTACTGCATCTCTTTGGACGCGTACCGGGTGGAAAACGGCGATAGATATGAATCGTGCGCCATAAAAAGCCTCCGTTTTGATATTTTGATGTTGACAAAGCCGCAGGCCGCGCGCCGCGCAGGCCGGACCGATGCTTTTATGATATCATACTTTTTGGGGGCATACAAGGGAGAAGAAACCTGATTGCAGAAATTGAGCTATGCGCCGCACATTGTCTTGCAAAGCTGCGGGCTTTATGCTAATATGAAAATGAAATAAACTGTTACACAAAGGCAGATGTCGATATGACAACGACGATACGGACAGACCGGCAGCATCAGGCGGATCTGCAGCGGCTTCGCGGTTTCCGCCTGCTGGATGATGATTTTATGACAAAATGCTTTGAGGGTGACCCAAAGTACATTCAGCTTGTGCTGCGGATCGTGCTGGAAATGCCGGATCTGGTGGTAACAGAGGTCCACACGCAGGTGTTTGTGGAAAATCTGCTCAATCGCTCCGTGCGGCTGGATGTTTTGGCAACCGACAGCACGGGCCGCAGGATCAATGTGGAAATTCAGCGTTCAGGTAAAGGTGCCGGGCGAAAACGGGCAAGATATAACAGCAGCATGCTGGATATCAATCTGCTGCAGAAAAGCGGGGATTTTGACGCGCTGCCGGAAACCTATGTTGTGTTCATTACCGAGCATGATGTAATGGGCGAAGGCCAGCCGGTTTACAGGATCGAGCGGTATATTTCCGGTTCCGGCAAAAAATTTGAGGACGGCTCGCATATTGTGTATGTGAACGGCGCCTATCGGGATGAATCGCCCATCGGGAAGCTGATGCACGATTTTGCTTGCACAGACCCGGCAGATATGTACTATGATGTGTTGGCGGATCGTGTGCGATTTTTTAAGGAAAGTGAGGAGGGAGTTGCAATCATGTGCAAAGCAATGGAGGAAATGTGTAATCAGGCTGCATTGGAAAAGGCTAAGACAGTAGTGTGCCGCATGCTGGCTGCCGGGAAATATACTCTGGAAGAGATCGCGGATATGACGGAGATCCCTCTGGACGAGGTGAAGAAAATGAAAGCGGGACAGGGCGCGTAAAATATAATATCCATTTGAGGCTGGGAATCTGAAAGCAGGTTCCCGGCCTTGTTGTATCTGGTGCAAAAGAGGCTCGAGATCGCTCCGGAGCTTTTTGTATCATCCGCAGCTGTTCTGCCGGCATCGCCGCCCTTGCAGACTAACCTCCAGCCCTCCGGAATCCACAAATAGTAAAATTTATTTGTATTATAATTCACTATCCGTGAAAAACGAAAAAAATTTCCCTTATCATATAAAATGAAGGAGGGATGCCGACATGATCGACCCAAGGATCGGTAAAAGAATCATCGGTAAAAGAATCAAGGAGTCCCGGGAGCGGCTGGGATTGACGCAGGAGCAGTTCGCAGAGAAGTCCGGGTTTACCGCGAACTATATCTCAGCACTGGAGCGCGGAAAATCGTTTCCGCGATGCGAAAGCCTGATCATTCTGCTGAACAATCTGGAGGTATCGGCGGATGCGATCTTCCGCGACGTGGTAATACATACGCATCAATACAGGGAAAACCAACTTTCGGATAGGCTGGACGATTTGCCGCCCGAAGTGAGCAGCCGGATATTACAGCTGCTGGAATTGTTAATCCAGCAGGAAATGCAAAAGCAGGATTCCCTGACCGCAGCTTTCCAGTAGGGAAATGCATACCGTTCGCAAAGGCTGATTTTGAGGGCACAAGAAAGGCTCGCCGCAGAGCGGGTCGCTGTCACCGCTGCCTGCGAACATCTGCCTGAATGAATTCGACTGGAAGATAGAGCGCCGAGGAGGAGTAGCGAAAGGAATATTTTTTACGAAAAAATCACGGCAAACCCTGCCTGTTTCGGGCGATTTTCTGAAAATTCATTTCAGCTGCCGAAACAGATTGATTTTTTCGCCGGGGCATATTAGAATAGAAATATCTTTTTTCGCAAAGGGGGGCGGCGGTATGTGCGCGATCCGGCAAAGGTACAAGCAGTGTCCGGGTACGGGGCCGCTGCACCGTCTTGACGGGAACGGTGCGTCCCTGCCCGCCCGCAACCGCCGCGCCGGGAACGTGTACCCTCTGCGCGCTGAAAACTGCTGAAAGGCCATGGTGCAGCTGCATCACGGCTCTTTTTATTTTTGTAAGGGAAACATTCGGAAGCGCCCGGACAAATTGCCGCCGGCTGTCCTGCCGGTGTTGTCAGGGTCCTCCGGGATCAGGAAACAGGAGAGAATGCGTTTATGGAAACAGGAAAAAAAGTAGCCATCATCATGGGTTCGGACAGCGACTGGCCGGTACTGAAGGCCGCCGCCGTGCAGCTGAAAAGCTGGGAGATCCCGTTTGAGGTGCGCGTGATGAGCGCTCACCGCACGCCGGACGCGGCCGCCGCGTTCGCGCGGAGCGCCGCCGAAAACGGCTTCGGCGTATTGATCGCCGCCGCCGGCATGGCCGCGCACCTGGCGGGCGCGCTGGCTGCGAACACCACGCTGCCCGTCATCGGCGTGCCTGTAAAAGGCGGCGCGGCTGACGGGCTGGACGCGCTGCTTTCCACGGTGCAGATGCCCAGCGGCATCCCCGTGGCCACCGTCGCGCTGAACGGCGCGAAGAATGCCGCCGTGCTGGCCGCGCAGATGCTGGCCCTTTCGGACGAGCGCCTGGCCGCCGTGCTGCGCGCGGACCGCGAGAACATGGCAAAGACCATCGCCCAAAAGGACGCCGCCATCCGGGCGGAGGCCGGGGCGCTGTGAATAGTTTTCAGAGTTTAGAGTTGAGAGTTTAGAGACGGAAAAGGGAAGCGGCGGAGGACTGCGCTGCTTTCAGCCGGTCAAATCCAAACTTCAGTCATTCGAGCCGAAAACAGAGTGAGCATTTAGCGGGCGATTTTCAATTCGTTCCATCCATTCAATCAATTCGATCAAATCTGACAAGAGAAAGGAATAAGGATCATGGAAAAACGGGAACAGCTCTATGAGGGCAAGGCGAAAAAGGTATACGCGACGGACGACGCGGAGCTGGTGATCGTCGATTACAAGGACGACGCCACCGCGGGCGACGGCGCGAAGAAGGGCACCATCCGGGGCAAGGGCGTTGTGAACAACCGCCTTTCGAACAACCTGATGAAGCTGCTGGCTGAAAAAGGCGTGCCCACGCATTTTGTCGAGGAGCTGAGCGAGCGCGAGACGCTTGTGAAAAAGGTGCAGATCGTGCCGCTCGAGGTCATCATCCGCAACGTGGCGGCGGGCAGCTTCACGAAGCGCCTCGGCGTGCCCGAGGGTACGGTACTGAAGATCCCCACCATCGAGTTCAGCTACAAAAATGATGAATACCACGATCCGCTCATCAACCACTACCACGCGCTGGCGCTGGAGCTTGCCACGCAGGAAGAAATCGACACCATTACAAAATACGCGTTCCGCGTGAACGAGATCCTCTCGGAGTACCTGCTGGGCTTCGGCATCCGCCTGATCGACTTCAAGCTGGAATTCGGCCGCCTTGCCGACGGCACCATCGTGCTGGCAGATGAGATCAGCCCGGACACCTGCCGTTTCTGGGACGCGAAGACGGGCGCGCATCTCGACAAGGATCTGTTCCGCCGCGATCTCGGCGGCGAGGAAGAGGCGTACCAGGAAGTGATGAAGCGCCTTTTGGGGGAATAAACAAATGATCAAGGATTATCTGGACGGCAAGCTGCATGAGGAGTGCGGCGTGTTCGGCGTGTACCGCCGCGACGAGGAATTAGACGTGGTGTCCGCCACCTACTATGGCCTGTATGCCTTGCAGCACCGCGGGCAGGAGAGCTGCGGCATGGCCGTGAACGACGACGGCGTTTTCTACAAGCGCCGCGAGCTTGGCCTCGTGAACGAGGTGTTCACCAAAGAGACGCTCGACGCGATGCCACGCGGCAATATGTGCATCGGCCACTGCCGCTACGCCACCACGGGCACGCCCGTGCGCGCAAACGCGCAGCCGTTCGTCATCCGCCACATCAAGGGGCCGATGGCGCTGGCGCACAACGGCAACCTGACGAATTCCGCCGAGCTGCGCGCCCAATTCGAGCTTTCGGGCGGCATCTTTCATTCCACGTCCGACACCGAGGTGATCGCCTACGCCATTACGCGTGAGCGGCTGAAAGCCGGCAGCATCGAATGCGCCGTGGAACAGGCGATGCATCATTTGAAGGGTGCGTATTCGCTGGTGGTGATGAGTCCGCGCAAGCTGATTGCTGTGCGCGACCCGCAGGGCTTCCGCCCCTTGTGCATCGGCAGGCTCGGCGGCAGCGACATCATTGCCAGCGAGAGCTGCGCCATCACCGCCGCGGGCGGCGAATTCGTGCGCGACGTGGAGCCGGGCGAGATCGTGATCTTTGACGAAAACGGATGCCGCTCCATCCGCACGCACTGCGGGCAGAAGACGGGCCTGTGCGTGTTTGAATATGTGTACATCGCGCGGCCGGATTCCGTCGTGGACGGCGCATCCGTGCACCGCGCGCGCCGCCGGGCGGGCGCGATGCTGGCGCTGGAACACCCCGTGCAGGCGGACGTCGTGATCGGCGTGCCGGATTCGGGCCTCGACGCGGCGCTGGGTTATTCCCAGCAAAGCGGCATCCCCTACGGCATCGGCTTTTTGAAGAACAAATACATCGGCCGCACGTTTATCCAGCCGAATCAGAAGCTGCGCGAAAATACGGTGCACATCAAGCTGAACCCGATCTCCGATACCGTAAAGGACAAGCGTGTGGTGCTGGTGGACGATTCCATCGTGCGCGGCACGACGTCGAAGCAGATCGTGCAGATGCTGCGCGAGGCCGGGGCCAAAGAGGTGCACTTCCTCTCCTCCGCGCCGGAGTTTTTGTACCCGTGCTATTTCGGCGTGGACATCGACAGCCGCAAGCACCTGATCGCCGCGAACCATACGATGGAGGAAATGCGTGAAATTCTGGGCGTGGACAGCCTGGGCTTTTTGAGCATAGAAGGCGTGAGTAAAATCGCCGAGGGCTGCGGCCTCGACGTGTGTACCGGATGCTTTACGGGCCAATACCCCATCGACCCGCCCGCGCACACGGAGAAAAGCAAGTTTGAGCACAAGATCTCGGAGAATGTGAACGATTGATAGTACCGCCCAGGGAAGGCCCGTCCGCCGGGCGGGTCCGGCTGGGTATTTGCGCTGTTTCGCTTCGGTGCGGGCGCCCCTTGCCGGCCGCAAAAGGAACATGCGGCCGGCCCTTCCCTGCGGGAATATGCAGGGTCGCCGCCCGGGCATCGGCTCCAAGGCTTCGCCGATGCTATTCCGGGCTCCCACGGGCCCACGCCTCCGCTGCACATCGCAAACACCCGCCACCCCCCGGGGAAGCGTTTCTGCGTGGGCTGCTGGGTGCTGCAGACAAATGACGACAAACCAATTATAAATAAGGAGTGACACCATGAAGAGCTTTTCCGAAAGCTATAAGGCGGCGGGTGTGGATATCACAGCGGGCTATGCCGCGGTGGAGCTGATGAAACAGCACGTAGCCCGCACGATGACGCCAGGCGCGATCGGCGGGCTCGGCGGTTTCGGCGGCCTGTTCGAGCTGGACATGACGGGCCTCACGCATCCGGTGCTTGTCTCGGGCACGGACGGCGTGGGCACCAAGCTGAAGATTGCCTTTTTGATGGACAAGCACGACACCGTCGGCATCGACTGCGTGGCCATGTGCGTGAACGACGTGGTCACCTGCGGCGCGAAACCGCTCGTGTTCCTCGATTACATCGCCTGCGGCAAAAATGTGCCGGAGAAGATCGCCGCCATCGTGGCGGGCGTGGCCGAAGGCTGCGTGCGGGCCGGGGCGGCGCTTGTGGGCGGCGAAACGGCCGAGATGCCGGGCTTTTATCCCGAAAACGAATACGATTTGGCGGGCTTCACCGTGGGCGTCGTGGAAAAGAGCAAAATCATCGACAACACGAAAATGCGCGCAGGCGACGCCGTGATTGCGCTGCCGTCGAGCGGCGTGCACTCCAACGGCTTTTCGCTGGTGCGTAAAATATTCAATGTGGGCTACACCGATATCCACCGCCGCTACGACGAGCTTTCCGGTACGCTCGGCGAGACGCTGCTGACGCCGACAAAGATTTATGTCAAGCCTGTGCTGGCGCTGCTCGAAAAAATCGACGTGCGCGCCGTCAGCCACATCACGGGCGGCGGCTTTTACGAGAATATTCCCCGCGCGCTGGCCGGGGGGTGCGTTGCGAAGATTGAAAAGAGCGCTTTGCGCACGCCGCCCATCTTCCCGCTGCTGCAAAAGGTGGGCAATATTCCGGAGCACGATATGTTCAATACATTCAATATGGGCGTGGGCATGGCGGCCGTGGTGCCGGGCGAGCAGGCGGACGAGGCGCTGCGCATCCTGCGCGAAGCGGGCGAGGACGCCTATATCATGGGTGAGATCGTTTCCGGCGAAGAAAAGGGTGTGACGGTATGCTGAACGTTGCGGTGCTCGTCTCCGGCGGGGGCACAAATTTGCAGGCCATTTTGGACGCGAAGGCGGCGGGCGGCCTCGCGCACGCGAACATCGCGCTTGTGCTGTCCTCGAAGCCCGGCGTGTTCGCGCTGGAGCGCGCGGCCAAAGCGGGCGTGCCGGGCGTTGTCGTTTCCCGCAAGGACTGCGCCGGGCCCGAGGCCTATGACGCCGCGCTGCTGGAAACGCTGCGCGCGCATGACATCGACGTAGTGGTGCTGGCGGGGTTCCTCTCCATTCTGGGCAAAACGGTGATCGAGGCATACACGGACCGAATTATCAACGTGCACCCCAGCCTGATCCCCAGCTTTTGCGGCGAGGGCTATTACGGCCTGCGCGTGCACAAAGAGGCGCTCGCAAAAGGCGTAAAGGTGACGGGCGCGACGGTGCATCTCGTGAACGAGATCCCGGACGGCGGGCGCATTTTATTGCAAAAGGCCGTGGAGGTATTGCCGGACGACACGCCCGAAACCCTGCAAAAGCGCGTGATGGCAGAGGCCGAGTGGAAGCTGCTGCCGCAGGCGCTGGACGAGTTGACGGCGGCGCTGGACGATTTAAGAGTGTAATGTTGAGAGTTCAGAGTTTAGAGGATAGTTTTCTATCCGCGACAGCCATAAAAAGGAGATTGAGCAGAAGATGGAACATTTAAGCCTTGCGGCGGAATTGGCCGTAAATTCTTATCCGGGGCGCGGCATCGTGCTGGGGCGCTCGGAGGACGGCAAGCATGCCGTGATCGCCTATTTTATCATGGGCCGCAGCGTGAACAGCCGCAACCGCGTGTTTACCGCGCGCCATGACGGCATCATCACCGAGGCGGCCGATCCGGCCAAATTGGAGGATCCGTCCCTCATTATCTACGCGCCCGTGCGCGTGGTGGGCAATACCACCGTCGTGACGAACGGCGACCAGACGGATACGATCTGCAATTATCTGGCGTCCGGCAACAGCTTTGCCAAGGCGCTGCGCGCGCGCACGTTCGAGCCGGACGCGCCGAACTTCACGCCGCGCATTTCCGGCATTGTAAAAGTGAAAAACGGCGCGATGCAGTACCGCCTGTCGATCCTCAAATCCGACGGCGGCAACGCCGATTCCGTCGAGCGCTTTTTCTACGAGTACCCCCAGCCCGTGGCGGGCGAGGGCCGCTTTATCCACACCTACCGCTGCGACGGCAACCCCATTCCCAGCTTCACCGGCGAGCCGACCCGCGTGCGCCTTTCGGGTGATATCGATACCTTCGGCACCATGGTGTGGAACAGCCTGAACGAGGATAATAAAGTTTCGCTGTTCGTGCGCTATATCGAGCTTGCCACAGGCAGGACGGAAGACAGGATCTATAACAAATATAAGAAAGTGTAATATCAATTCATAATTCATAATTTATGCGTTTTGGAACCGCACTGCGTGTAAAGAAAAAATAATTATGAATTATGAATTATGAACTAAAAAAGGAGTACGCCATGCAGGAATTAGAGCTGAAATACGGCTGCAACCCGAACCAGAAGCCCGCGCGTATTTTTATGAAAAACGGCGAACTGCCCGTCACGGTGCTGAACGGCAAGCCGGGCTATATCAATTTTTTAGATGCGCTGAACGCGTGGCAGCTTGTGAAGGAGCTGCGCGCCGCCACGGGCCTGCCCGCGGCCGCATCGTTCAAGCATGTCAGCCCCGCGGGCGCGGCGCTGGGCCTGCCACTGGATGATGTGCTGCGCAAGATGTATTTTGTGGAGGAGGGCCTGGAGCTGTCTCCCTTGGCCTGCGCCTATGCCCGCGCGCGCGGCGCGGACCGCATGTCCAGCTTCGGCGATTGGATCGCGCTCTCGGATGAATGCGACGAGGCCACCGCGAAGCTCATTCAGCACGAGGTGTCGGACGGCATCATCGCCCCGGGCTATTCCGAGACGGCGCTCGCCATCCTGAAAACAAAGCGCAAGGGCGGCTATAACATCGTCGCCATCGATCCTGCGTACAAGCCCGCGCCCGTCGAACAGAAGGACGTGTTCGGCATCACGTTCGAGCAGGGCCGCAACGAGCTTGCGTTCGGCGAGGATACGTTTGCGAACATCGTCACAAAGAATAAGACGCTCACCGAGGAGCAAAAACGCGATCTGACGCTGTGCCTGATCGCGCTGAAGTATACGCAGTCGAACTCGGTGTGCTACGCGCAGGACGGGCAGCTCATTGGCGTGGGCGCGGGCCAGCAGAGCCGCATCCACTGCACGCGCCTTGCGGGCAATAAGGCGGATATCTGGCAGCTGCGCCACCATCCGAAGGTGCTCGGCCTGCCGTTCCGCGACGACGTCTCGCGCCCGAACCGTGATAATGCCATCGACGTGTATATCTCCGATGAATACGAGGACGTGATCGGCGCCGATGTGTGGGCCGAGACGTTCACCGAGCAGCCCGCGCCGCTGACGCGTGAGGAAAAGCGCGCGTGGCTGGCCGGCGTGACGGGTGTGTGCCTTGGCAGCGACGCGTTCTTCCCGTTCGGCGACAACATCGAGCGCGCGCGCCGCTCCGGCGTGACGGCCATCGTCGAGCCGGGCGGATCCATCCGCGACGCGCAGGTGATCGAGACGTGCGATAAACACAATATCGTCATGGCGTTCAACGGCATCCGCCTGTTCCACCACTGACATTCAATTCATAATTCATAGTTTTGTGCTTTGGAAAACGCAGTGCATGAAAATGAAATTCTGTCTTTCAAAAATGTGCCGGAAAAAACTCTCACTTGTTGGAGAGCCGCCATGCCGGACATTCCATGCACTTTGCTGTATACGGCCCGTGACCCGTTCACGATACCACGGAGCCAAACAAAGCAAAAAGAATTATGAATTGTGAATTATGAATTTTCAAAAAGGGGGCGCGGCCTGTGGGCACGATGAAAAAAGTAAAAACGCTTTGGCCCGTGCTGCCGGCTGCCGCCGTTTTGGTGTTTTCGTGCGTAGTGATGGCCGTGTTTACCGGCATCAGTATGCCGCTGGGCGCGCTGGCGCTGGCGGCGCTGGGCATCTGGCTGCCGGGCCGGGTGCTGGCCGGGGCGGCCGGTGCGCGGTCGTGCGGTCTGCTTTGGACGGCGTCGGGCGTATTCGGCCTTGCGCTGTTTGCCGTATGCACCGTGCTGGGCAGCGCGTCCGGCTGGCACTGGCTGCCGTGGATGCCCGCCGTGTTGGGCGCGGCCGGCGCGGTGGTGCTCTGGAACAACAGGGGAAAGCTCCGACCCTCTGCCCACGGCGGCAAGAACCGGCGCGGCCGCGGCCAGGAACCCCGGGAGAAAAAGGACACGTTCCGCTGTCGGGAGCCGGGGGAGAAAGAGGGCGCACCCCGCCGTAACCTGCGGGAAATGGAAGAAAAAAACGGCCTTTTCGCAAATGCATCCCATACGGCGTGGATATGCGCGGGGGCGCTGGCGCTGATGGCGTTTTACTGCCTCGCCTGTGCGCCGCAGTTTGCCCATGCCGCCGCCGCGGGCGGAATGGTGACGCCGGTGCATGATTTTTTGTGGAACGTGGGCAACGCGAAAAGCTTTTTGCTCGGCTTCCCGCCGCAGGATCTGCGCTTTTCGGGCTATACGCTCACCTATCACTATCTTTCGGAGCTGCTCTGCGCGGGCCTTGCGATGGCATCCGGCGCAGATTGCTATGCGGTTGAGGCCGCGCTGCTGCCGCTTTTGGGGATCGCGTTCACAGTGGGCGCGCTGTGGGAGTTGGGCGGCGTGCTGTACCGGGGCAGCAAAAACAGCCTCAAAAAACAGGCCGCGCTGTTGATGCTGACATTCTTATGCGGCAGCGCCAGCATGTGGAAGGTGCTGAATGTCGGCGAGCGTTTTTTCAATCGCAACATATACCATTTGCTGACGAATATCAACGGCATGGGCTATGCGTTTGGCCTTGCAGCGGCATTTTTTGCGGCATCGGCGGTTCTGTTTGCACGCGAAGCTGCCGGCATGGATGGATTGCCCCATCCGGGAGGGCGCGGCGCTTGCGCTCCTGTAAAACAGAGCGGGCACGACGGTGCGCAAAACGGTTTGTTCGGAAACGATGTGCCTGCCGCGCCAAATCAAGCCGGGCCATGGGTGCTGGGCAGTGCGGCGTTTGCGCTGCTGTGCTTTGCCAAAGGGCCGATTGCGGGTGTAGCGGTATTGGCGCTGGTATGTGCCGCTGCCGTGCGCTTTTTGGGGGCGCTGCTTGCAGGAAGGGCACGCCATGCCGTGCCGGTGCTGGCGTGGTCGGCGGCATTGCTCGCGGCATTTGCCGCACTGTATGCAACATTCTTTTCCGCCGGGGCGGGCACAAGCATTCAATTGAATCCGCTCGGTACATTGCAGGCGACCTATTTTTCCAATTTTGTTTCGTTGGCGCAGCAACTCTCTCCCGCATTGCTGTGGCTGGCCGTGCCGGTGCTGGCGCTGGCACACACGGTATGCTTTGCCCCTGCCGCCGTGCCGCTGACGCTTTTGGGCGGCGTGGCCGATGTGCCGCGCGTTTTGCGTCTGCCGGGGGCGAAGCTGCTGCTCTACGCGGGATTTGTGGGCGGCTTTGCGGCTTTTTTCCTGTTCTGGCATGGCTCCGCAAGTCAGGTGTATTTTGCCTTTTTGGGCCTTTTGTGCGCAAACGCCTTGGCCGTGGAAAACGCGGGGGCTTTGGCGGCGCGCTGTAAGCGATATGGCAAATGGGCCTTGCGCATCTGCGCTGCGCCGCTGGCCGCGCTTGCGCTGGCCGGGCTTTTGACAACCCTGTTTTCCGCTGCCGTTCTATGGCGGGATACCGTACCCATTTACGGACGTGCCGTTATGGAAGATGGGATTCATATGCCGTTGACCGCAGAAGAAGAACAGGCAATGACATGGCTGGCTGAAAACACGCCCGGGACCGTGCTGCTGGCGACGAACCGCTCACACAGCGCCGCGGATCTGGGGGGCCTTTCCAACGTGTACTCCGGTTTGTCCGGCAGGCGGTTCTATATGGAAAGCTTCAAATATGCACATACAAATCTGGGTGTGCCGGATGAGGAGATCGTCCGGCGCGTCGAGGAAATGAAACTGCTGTTCGGCGATGCGGTTACGCCCGGGCAGGCGGGCGCGCTTTGTCTGGATGCGGGGATCGACTATGTGGTGTACTCCCGGTGGGCGGCGCGCCACGGGTGGGATGTCACCGAGGGGCAAAAGGACGGCATCTTTGCCGGGAACGCCGCGCCCGAGGGCTTTGCGCTCGTATTCGAAAATGATGATGTTGCCGTTTATGCAGTGCTGCAGGAAAAAGATTCTGCGGCATAAAGCAATGCGTGCCGCATAGAACGGCAGGCAGTCCGGCCGATGCAAAATCTCCGGCGCGATCTGCTGCGGTGTGACGAATCGGATCGTTCCCCGTTTATCAGACATTTTCGCGTATGTACACGGCTTCAGAAATCTGAAATCATTCACAGGAGGGAACACCCATGAAAGTTCTGGTCGTCGGCGGGGGCGGGCGCGAGCACGCCATCCTGCGCAAATTGAAGGAAAGCCCGCTTGCCCCGCAGCTGTATGCCGCGCCGGGCAACGGAGGCATCTCGTATGACGCACAGTGCGTGCCCATCGCGGCCACAGACGTGGCGGGCATCGTCGATTTCGCCGCGCGCGAGGGCATGGATTATGTCGTCGTCGCGCCGGACGATCCGCTCGTGCTCGGCATGGTGGACGCGCTGGCGGAGCGCGGCGTCCCCGCGTTCGGGCCGAACAAGGCCGCGGCCATCATCGAGGGCAGCAAGGTGTTCAGCAAAAACCTGATGAAGCAATACGGCATCCCCACCGCGCGGTACGAAACGTTTGATAATGCCGACGCGGCGGCGGAGCATGTGCGCCAAAATAACGCGTGGCCGCTCGTCATCAAAGCGGACGGATTAGCCTTGGGCAAGGGCGTTTTGATCTGCGAGGACGAGGCCGCCGCGCTGGCCGCCGTGGACGAGATCATGCGCGAGGGCAAATTCGGCGCGTCGGGCAGCCGTGTGGTGATCGAGGAGTTTTTGACAGGGCCGGAGGTCTCGGTGCTGTGCTTCACCGACGGCAAGACGATCGTGCCGATGGCGTCGAGCATGGACCACAAGCGCGCGCTCGACGGCGACAAAGGCCTGAACACGGGCGGCATGGGCACTGTCGCGCCGAACCCGTACTATACCGCCGGCATCGCCGCCGTTTGCATGGAAACAATCTTCCGCCCCACCGTGGAGGCGATGAACGCCGAGGGCCGCACCTTCAAGGGCTGCCTCTATTTCGGCCTGATGCTGACGCCCGACGGCCCGAAGGTGATCGAGTACAACTGCCGCTTTGGCGACCCGGAGACACAGGTGGTTCTGCCGCTGCTCGAAAGCGACCTGCTCGCCGTGATGCAGGCGACAACAAACGGCACGCTGGGCGGGCTGGACGTGAGGTTCAGCGAAAAGAGCGCCGCGTGCGTGGTGCTGGCGTCGGGCGGGTATCCGCAGTACTACGAAAAGGGCAAAGTGATCGAGGGCCTTGCGGAGGGCCAGCTGCCGGAGGGCGGCGCGACCGTGTACCACGCGGGCACGGCGCTGGACGCGGACGGCGCGCTCGTCACCGCCGGCGGCCGCGTGCTGGGCGTTACCGCCGTGGCCGGTACGCTGCCCGAGGCGCTTTCTGCCGCATACAAGGCGGCGGATAAGATCACGTTCGAGGGGCTGCACCGCCGCTCGGATATCGGCCAGAGGGCGCTTAAGGCGATTCAGAATGTATGATGCTTCAATCATTATTTTGCATAATTTTTTGGGGGTCCGGGCGGAAAATTTGAAACAATGTGGATCGTCACAGGAGAGGCAGGCCAACCGATGAACGATAAAGAGCGCATCGACCCTGAATTGCGGCGGATCGCGAAACATGTGCCGTACAACAAGGCCGTCATCCGGTGTGCAAATCTCTATCAGGTGCTGTCATTCCGCCTCACGGGCGTTCCCACGGGCATCACCCACAAAACGGTCACGCTGAAAGGATACAAAAGCCTGCCATTCAAAACCGAGATTTTTGAACCGGCCGGCAGGGAAGAGGCGCTACCCTGCCTGATGGATGTGCACGGGGGAGCGTTCAGCTATAAGGCTGCGGGCTACCAGAAAAAGCTTGCGTGCGCATATGCTGCGCGGGCAAACTGCCGGGTGTTTTTCCCGGATTATCATCTTGCGCCGAAATACCCGTACCCGGCCGCGTATGCGGATGTTCTGGCGCTTTACCGATGGATCATGCAGCACGCGGAGGAGCTTTCCATCGACCGGGAAAAGATCGGGCTTGCCGGGGACAGCGCCGGAGGATCCCTCGCCGCGCTGGTCTGCAACAATTATGAGCGGGAGGGTTTGCGGCGGCCCTGCTTGCAGATGCTGGCATACCCTTCCACGGATCTGTGGATGCGGTCGGATTCCATGAAGCGGTTTGCGGACGCGCCGGTCTGGAGCGCGAAAAACAGCGAACGGATGCTGCAATACTACTGCGGGCATCTGCAAGCGGAGGAGATCGCCGCCGCTTCGCCTTTATATAGCCCGCTGCCGCAGAGCATCCCGGATACTTACGTCGAAACCGCCGAATACGACTGCCTGCATGACGAGGGCGTTTTGTACGCAGAAAAATTGCGGAGCGCGGGGGCAAATGTCACGCTGAACGAAACAAGAGGAACGATCCACGGTTACGATTCGGCCTTCGATACAAAAATCGCACAGGCAAATCTTGAAAAACGTGTTTTGTTTTTGAAGCAAAAATTTCATGGAGGCTGATCCTCTTTTTGCGCTTTTGAACCGGAAATGAAAGTCCGGAGGAGAACTTTGATGATCGATCGTTATCACATCAGAAGATTTGAAGCGGAAGACGCGGAAGAGGTCTCCGCCCTGATTGCCGAGACCCTGCGGACGGTAAACAGCAGAGATTATCCCAAAGAATACATTGAGGCAAACGTAAGATCGCATTCGCCAAAAGTGCTGACCGAGCGCGCAGAGCAAGGGCACGCGTATGTTGTCTGCGATAACGAGCGGATCGTTGGATGCGGCACGATCGCCGGTTACTGGGGCAGCGAGACCGAGAGCATTCTGCTTACGATCTTCGTGCTGCCCGCGCATCAGGGCAGAGGGATCGGCACGCTGATCATCCGGACGCTGGAACAGGATGCATTCTTTTTGCGGGCGAAACGGGTCGAAATTCCGGCGTCCATTACGGCAGTAGGCTTCTATCAGAAAATGGGATACAGTTATAAAAACGGCGTTGCTGAATTGGATGCGGAGCAAATATACCGATTGGAAAAGTTCAGATGATCACCGACGGTGATTTCAGAAAATGGAGGTTCCCCATGGTTTATCGCATTTACGTAGAAAAACGCCCCGCCTACGCGGTGGAGGCCAAAGGCCTTCTGGCGGAGATCCGCCAGCTGCTGCAGATTGATACCGTCACGGGGCTGCGCCTTTTGAACCGGTACGATGTGGAGGATATTTCGGAGGATCTGTTCGCGCGCTGCCGCGATTCCGTGTTCAGCGAGCCGCAGCTGGATGACGTATACGACGCCATCCCGGACGGCGCGGACGCGGTGTTCGCTGTGGAATACCTGCCCGGCCAGTTCGACCAGCGCGCGACGTCCGCCGCCGAGTGCATCCAGCTCATCAGCCAGGGCGAGCGGCCCGAGGTGCGCACCGCGCGCGTCTATCTGTTATACGGCGCGCCCACCGAAGAACAGCTTGCCGAGATCAAAAAATACGTCGTGAACCCCGTTGAGGCGCGCGAGGCGTCGCTCGAAACGGCCGAAACATTGAAGATGGACTACGCGCTGCCCACCGAAGTGGAAACGCTCACGGGCTTCTGTGCGCTGGACGCCGCCGGCCTCAGCGACTTTGTGGCAAAATACGGCCTCGCGATGGACGCCGACGATGTGGCGTTCTGCCAAGCGTATTTCTGCACCGAGCAGCACGACCCCACGATCACCGAGATCCGCATGATCGATACCTATTGGAGCGACCACTGCCGCCACACCACGTTCAGCACGATTTTGGACGACGTGCAGATCGAGGACGAGACCGTGCGCCGCGCGTGGGAGCGGTACCTCTCCCTGCGTGGGGAGCTGTACGCGGGCAAAAACAAACCCGTGTGCCTGATGGATCTTGCCACCATCGGCGCGAAATACCTGAAAAAGACCGGTGTGCTCCAAAATTTGGACGAATCGGACGAGATCAACGCGTGCAGCGTGCGCATTACCGTCGATAACAACGGCAAAGACGAGCCGTGGCTGCTGCTCTTTAAGAACGAGACGCACAACCACCCGACGGAGATTGAGCCGTTCGGCGGCGCGGCCACGTGCATCGGCGGCGCGATTCGTGACCCGCTTGCGAACCGCGGCTATGTCTATCAGGCCATGCGCGTCACCGGCGCGGGCGACCCGCTCGTGCCTGTGCGCGACACGATGCCCGGCAAGCTGCCGCAGAGCAAGCTCGTCACTACGGCGGCGGCGGGGTATTCCAGCTACGGCAACCAGATCGGCCTTGCCACAGGCATTGTCGATGAACTCTACCACCCCGGCTACCTCGCCAAGCGCATGGAGATTGGCGCGGTGGTGGGCGCGGTGCCCGAGGAAAACGTGCGGCGTGAAGAGCCCGCGCCGGGCGATGTCGTCATTCTGCTGGGCGGGCGCACCGGCCGCGACGGCTGCGGCGGCGCGACGGGTTCCTCCAAGGCGCACAAGTTGGAGAGCCTCGCCACCTGCGGGGCCGAGGTGCAAAAGGGCAACGCGCCCGTGGAGCGCAAGCTGCAGCGCCTGTTCCGCACAAAGGAAGCCACGCTGATGATCAAGCGCTGCAACGATTTCGGCGCGGGCGGCGTCTCCGTCGCCATCGGCGAGCTGGCCGACGGCCTCGCGATCGATCTGGACAAGGTGCCCAAGAAATACGACGGCCTCGACGGCACGGAGCTTGCCATTTCCGAGAGCCAGGAGCGCATGGCGGTGGTCGTGGCGAAAGAGGACGCCGAACGCTTCATCGCGGCCGCGAACAAGGAGAATTTGGAGGCCACCGTCGTGGCCGAGGTCACCGAAACGCCGCGCCTCGTCATGCGCTGGAACGGCAAGGTGATTTGCGATATCAAGCGCGAATTTTTGAATTCCAACGGCGCGGAAAAGCACGCGGACGCGCACATCGCGCCGCGCACCGTGGCCGCGCCCGCCGCGCCTGCGGGCACGCTGGAGGAAGCGCTCACCGCGCACATGGGCAGTTTGAATCTGTGCAGCAAGAAGGGCCTCTCCGAGCGGTTCGATTCCACCATCGGCGCGGGCACCGTGCTGATGCCGTTCGGCGGCAAGACGCAGCTGACGCCCGTGCAGGCCATGGCCGCGAAGCTGCCCGTGCCGCACGGCGACACCACCACCTGCTCCGGCATGGCTTGGGGGTTCGATCCCTTCCTCGCAGAACAGAGCGAATACCACGGCGCATACCTTGCGGTGGCCGAGAGTGTTTCGAAGCTTGTCGCCACGGGCTTTTCGGCGAAAAACGCCTATCTGACGTTCCAGGAATATTTCGAGCGCCTGGGCACCAGCCCCGACCGCTGGGGCCGTCCGGCGGCAAGCCTGCTGGGCGCGCTGGATGCGCAGCTGGATCTTGGCATCGGCGCCATCGGCGGCAAGGATTCGATGTCCGGCTCGTTCGAGCAGATCGACGTGCCGCCCACGCTCGTCAGCTTTGCCGTCGCGGCGGGCAATACGGAAAATGTCATCAGCCCGGAATTCAAATTGCCCGGCTCGAAGCTTGTGCTGCTGCGGCCCGCGATGCGCGCGGGGGACGCGGTTTTGCCGGACGCCGCCAGTTTAAAGCTGCTGTGGACGCAGGTGGAAACGCTCATCCGCGAGAAAAAAGCGCTCTCCGTGTACGCGCTCTCGATGGGCGGCCTTGCCGAAGCGCTGTTCAAGATGGGCCTCGGCAACCGCCTCGGCGTGCGCTTTGCAAAAGAGTTTGACGCCGCGCTGCTCTATGCCCGCACGTTCGGCTTTGTCGTGGAGCTGGCGGAGGAAACCGATATCGGCACGCCCATCGGCGAGACGACGGCAAGCTATGCGTGGACGCTCGGCGGCGAAACCGCCGATCTTGCCCGCGTGCAGGAGGCATACGAGGCAAAGCTGGAACCCGTGATGCCCTACCGCACCGCGTTCCCGGCATCTGCCGGCAGCGACGCGGCGGCCGAGGTGCCCGCGCTGAACTTCAAGGCCGAAACACGTGTGGCGCCCAAGATCGGCACGGCGAAGCCGCGGGTCTTCATCCCCGTGTTCCCGGGCACAAACTGCGAGTACGATTCCGCCCGCGCGATGGAGCGCGCCGGGGCCGTGCCCGAGGTGTTCGTCATCAACAACCTCTCGCCCGCGCACGTGGCCGAAAGCGTCGAGGCGGCGAAAAAGCTGATCGGCGAAAGCCAGATGATCTTCCTGCCGGGCGGCTTTTCCGGCGGCGACGAGCCGGAGGGCAGCGCCAAGTTCATCACGGCGTTCTTCCGCAACCCGTCCGTCGTCGAGGCCGTGCGGGAGCTTTTGCAGCGGCGCGACGGCCTGATGCTGGGCATCTGCAACGGCTTCCAGGCGCTGGTGAAGCTGGGCCTTGTGCCGTTCGGCGACATCGTCGGGACGGACGCGGGCTGCCCGACGCTGACATTCAACACCATCGGCCGCCACCAGAGCATGCTGGTGCGCACGCGTGTGGCGTCGAACCTTTCGCCGTGGCTGCAATACGCGCAGCCGGGCGATATCCACACCGTCGCCGTCAGCCACGGCGAGGGCCGCTTTGTTGCGAACGGGGAAACGCTCCGCCGCCTTGTGGAAAACGGCCAGGTCGCGGCGCAGTACGTGGATCTCTCCGGCGCGCCCACGATGGACGTGCGCTATAACCCGAACGGCAGCGTGCTGGCCATCGAGGGCATCACCAGCCCCGACGGTCGCATCCTCGGCAAGATGGGCCACTCCGAGCGCAGCGGCCGCCACCTTTACAAGAATGTGGAGGGGAACAAGGACCAAAAGCTGTTTGAGGGCGGCGTGGACTATTTCAGGATCTGACGGATCGCTTCATTCAAATTCCAAAATTCAGAGGTTCTCAAATAAAATCGCCGCCCGCCATGCTTTGCACGGAGTGCTGCGATTTTATTTGTGTTTGGTTCCATGATAAATCCGGATTTTGTTGCAGAATTGCGCCAAAACGGGTATAATAATCTTATGCGCCGTATGCGCCGTATGCGCTCACGCGCAAAGCACAAAAACATTGCTGCGCGCAAAACTGCTTCGCCTACGCTGCGCAGTTTTGTTGTGGCCGCCTTTGGCGGCATCGCGTAATCATAACCGCAGCGCCGGAAAGAGCAATTTTTGCGCATCAAAGAAAACAAGCCGGGTGAAAAATATGAATATACTGATCATAGGCTGCAGCCGTGTGGGGCGGCGTCTGGTGGGCGTGCTGGAGCGGCTGGGGCACGATGTCTCGGTGCTGGATGCGGACGCCGCGAATCTGGGGCTGCTACGCGAGATGGATCCGCCGTTTTCCGGCATGGCGCTGGCGGGCATGCCCACCGACGGCGATGTACTGCGCAGCGCGGGCATCGAGGCCTGCGACGTGGTGGCCGCCGTGACGGACGACGACAACATCAACCTGATGGCCGCGCAGATCGCGCAGAAGGTGTTTGGCGTGGGGCACGTGATCGCGCGCGTGGAGGAGCCCTCACGCAAGGAGGTTTATACTGCGCGCTTCGGCCTGCGCATCGTGTGCGGCACGAACCTGACGGCGCAGGGCCTGCTGGCCGGCATTTTGCAGGAGGAGGACAGCGAGACGCAGTGCGTGGTGTTCGGCTCGTCCACGGCGAATTTTTCGGCAGTGCCCGCGCCGCGCGCGCTGTATAACCGCCCGCTTGCCGAGGCAAAGCCGCCGCGCGCGGGGATGCAGATCTTCGGCGTGCAGCGCGCCAACGGCACGATGGAGCTTGCATGCACCGCGCCGCTGGTGCATGCGGAGGACAAGATCGTGTTCGCCGAGCTGGCGGATTGATGCCGCGATAGGCGGTGTTTGGGGTGCGGGCTGTGCGTTTGCCCGGCACACAAACGTTTCCCCGGGCAAACAGGAGGGAGAAGAGCATGCGCGTATGTATCGTGGGCGGCGGCAATGTGGGCTTTTACCTTGCCAAGACCCTTTCCGAAAACGGCTACACCCCGGTGCTGATCGATGACGACCCCGCGCTGTGCCGCCGCGTGGCGGACAGCCTGGATCTGACGGTGGTGTGCGGAGACGGCACGCTGGCCGAGGTGCAGGAGGGCGCAGGCGTCGCATCCTGCGGCGCGCTGGCCGCTGTGACAGGCCGGGACGAGATCAATCTGATTGCCTGCCAGGTGGCAAAGCAGGTGTTCAAGGTGCGCCGCACCGTGGCACGCGTCACAAACCCCAAGAACACCGGCGTGCTGAAAACACTTGGCGTTGATACCGCCGTGAGCGCCACCGACAACCTCACACAGCTGATTGAGCGCGAGGTGGAGACGGCCGCCATCCGGCAGCTGTTGCCGCTGGCCGAGGGCACCGCGTCGCTGACAGAGGTGCTGGTGCCGGAGGGGTTTGTCTACGCGGGCAAAACGCTGGCGCAGATTGCCGTGCCGAAGGACGCGGTGATCGTATCCGTCACGCGCGCGGGCGAATTGCTCATCCCGCGCGGCGATACGCGCGTAATGGAAAACGACAAGGTGGTCGTACTGGCCAAAAACACAGCCTTCCACGAGTTGGCCAGAAGCTGGAAGCTGGGTGACAATTGATAATTCGTAATGCATAATGCATAATTTCGGCACGGTGTGGGTGGGATAAAAACCGAAACGCTTTTACCCTGCAGCAATGTTTCCGGTAAATCCAGTTATGAATTATGAATTCAAAAAACGTGATTGGGATAAAAACCGAAACGCTTTTGCCCCGCAGCAGCGTTTTTGGTAAATTCAATTATGAATTATGAATTGTGAATTATGAATTCAAAAAAGGGTGGTGCATCGCGATGGAATATACCGTTCCCCGGCGCGGCGCGGCTGTGGTGAGCGCGTGGTTTGCGCTGCTGGGCGCGCTGCTGAGCCTGCCGTTCTGGAAGAACTTTTTTGTCTCCACACTGATGACGCTGCTGCTTTGGACGGCGGTGTGCTTCGGCATCCTTGCGCCGCGGTTTTCCTCCTGCGTGCTGCGCGTGGGCGGGCATCATCTTACGCTGCGGCGCGGGCTGCTGTTTCCTGTCACACGGCGCGTGCCGCTGCGCTTTTTAACGGGCTGCCATATCGTGCAGTCGCCGCTGCAGCGCATGACGGGCACCTGCGTGCTGCTGCTGTATTCCAGCGGCGTCACCACCATCGCGCCCGGCGTGCGCCGCGCGGACGCCGAGGCGCTGGCGGCGCTGCTCACGCACGGGGGGCGGATGTTGTGAAGGGGCGCCGTTTTCATATCATCTTTACGCTGCGCTATCTGCGGTACGGCCTTCTGCTGTGCCTTGTGCCGATGCTGCGCGCGCTGCTCGAATTCGACCTCGACGCCCTCTGGCTGGCGCTGACGCAGGACGCCGCCATCCTGCTGACGAGCGCGGCGGTGGCGCTGGTGCTGTGGCACGCCACCTCCTTTGCGTGGGAAGAAGGCGCGGTGCACATCTCGCAGGGTGTGCTTTTGCGCCACAGCAGCACGTTTTCGCAGAAAAGCATCGCCGCGCTGGAGATATCCCGTCCGCTTTCCTGCCGCATGCTCGGCGCGAGCTGCGTGACGCTCTATTTCCGCACGAACGCCGCGCCGCGCCAATACTCGCTCTATCTCAAGAAAAAGGACGCCGCCGCCGTGGCCGACGCGCTGCTGCCGGTGTGCACCGAGAACGCGGTGTTTGAGCCCACCGGCTTCGAGCGGCTGACATTCGTGATGCTCAGCGCGAATATTTTAACGAGCAGCCTGTTTGCGCTGTGGGGCGTGCGTCAGGTGGATGAGCTGCTGGGCGGCGATTTTGGGCAGCTTGCGGTGGAAACCCTGCGCGAGGCGTCGCTGTTCGCGGCGCGGTTTTTGCCGGCGGGCTTTGCCTTTTTGCTGACGCTTGGCTTTGCGGTAACGGGCTTCACGTTTTTGTATGCGCTGCTGCACACGGTGGGCTTTCAGGTGTGCCGCAACGGCGGGGTCATCATCAGCCGGGGGGGCTTTGTCACAAAGATCGAGCGGCGCATCCTCGTCTCCTGCGTATCGGCGTGCGATATCCGCGTTTCGTTTGCGGCGCGGCTGCTGCGGCGGTATCCCGTTTATCTCTCGGCGGGCAGCTACCACGGCGGCGATCTGCCCGTGCTCGTCTGTAAAAAGGGGGAGGAGCAGTCCGTCGGGCGTCTGCTGCCGGGCTTCAGCCCGCCGGACGGCCCGCTCTGTGTGCCGTCGCGCAAAAGCCCCGTGCAGTACCTGTGGCAGCCGGGCACCTGCCTTGCGCTTTCGCTGGCGGTGTGCGGCGTGGCCTCCTACACGCTGCCGCAGCTGCTGCCCATGCTGGCCGTGCCGGCGGTGCTTTCGCTGTGCTCGCTGCTCGTGTCGCTGGAGGGCTTTTTCCGCGAGGGCTTTTGCAAAAATCAGAACCGGACGCTCTCGCTGTGCTTCACGCGCTTTTTCACGCGGCACGAGGTGTGCGTGCTGACGCCGGATCTTGCCTATACGATTACGGAAAACCCGTTTTCCGTCAGCGGCGGCCGGTGCGATTTGTGCGTGCACCTGCCGTGCGGCGTGCGCTGCCGCGTGCGCGGCGCGCTGCAGTACCTGGCGCGGGAGATCCCCTTTACGCTTTGATGAGCGGTTTCGCCTGCATGCGATAATGGATGCGCCCGGCTGCCCCGGCGGCGGAAGGGTTTGGACGAGCGACGCACCGAAAATCCGGCATATTTTATAAAAAGGAAGCGGAAATTTTGTACAAGGCGATCATTTTCGATCTGGACGGTACGCTGCTCGATACCATCGGCGATCTTTCGGCGGCTGCCGACGCCACGCTGCGGGCGCTGGGTTATCCCACACATACGGTGGAGGAATATAAGCGCATGGTGGGCAATGGCGTGCCGAAGCTGATCGAGCGCTTTTTGCCGCCGCAGCACCGGGACGAGGAGACGCGCCGACGCGCCGCCGGGATTTTCTTCCCGTATTACGATGCGCACAAGGAGGATACGACGGCCCCCTATCCGGGCATCCCCGAACTGCTCGCAGCGCTGCAGGGGCGCGGCGTGAAGCTGGGCGTCGTGTCCAACAAGGAACACACGCTGACACAGAGCGTGATCGCGCACTATTTTCCCGATACGTTCGACGCCGTGGCCGGGCATACGCTCGGCACGCCCGCAAAGCCGGACCCGCGTCTGGTGAACGGGATGCGCGCCGCGTTCGGCCTTGCGCCCGGCGAGGTGCTGTATGTGGGCGACAGCGATGTGGACATTGAGACGGCGCACAACGCGCAGCTCGCCGCGTGCGGCGTGCTGTGGGGCTTTCGTACCGAAGCGGAGCTGCGCGCGGCGGGCGCGGAGTTTCTGGTACATACGCCGGAGGAAATTGGGAACCTCTGACCGGAGGTTTGCAAATATAGAATCAACAGTAGGAGGAAATCAACATGCCGTATATTCATGTGCAAACGAACCTGCCCGTATCCGATACCGAGCAGGAGCTGCTGAAAACGCGCCTGGGACAGGCCATCGAGGCGATTCCCGGCAAAAGCGAGCGCTGGCTGATGGTGCGTGTGGAGCCCGAGTGCGCGCTGTGGATGGCCGGTTCGGACGAGCCCGCCGCGATGGTGAATGTATCCGTGTACGGCGGCGCGCCGGCGTCGGCCTATGACGCGCTGACGGCGCGCATCTGCGAATTGCTGGACGGCGTGCTTTCACTGGATCCCGCGCGCATCTATATTTGCTACAGCGAAACGCCGAACTGGGGCTGGAACGGCGGGAATTTTTAAGGAAGCAGCTTCGCCCGCCCGGCAGGCAAAATTAATCCGCGGGATGCGGCCGCGGAAGGCCCGGAGATTTGATACAGTGCCGCTTGCCGGGCGCTGTCTGCGGGGTTCGGGCGGATCTTTTCGGGAAGGGGAGGACGCAATGAAAAACACAACGCTTTGCTATCTGGAGCAAAACGGCTGCTGGCTGCTTTTGAACCGCAACAAAAAGGAAAACGACGAAAACAACGGCAAATGGGTCGGCGTAGGCGGCAAGTGCGAGGAGGGCGAAAGCCCGGAGGACTGCGTGCGGCGTGAGGTACGCGAGGAGACCGGCCTGACGCTCACGCGCTGGCGATACCGCGGGCTGATTACATTCGTCTCGAACGTTTACGGTACCCAGTACATGCACCTGTTCACTTCAGACAGCTTTTCCGGCACGCTGGCCGAAGACTGCGCCGAGGGCGAGCTGGCCTGGGTGGAAAAGTGGGCGGCGGAGGATCTGCCCATGTGGGAGGGCGACCGCATTTTCCTGCACCTGCTGGAGCATGGCGCGCCGTTTTTCTCGCTGAAGCTCGTGTACCAGGGCGACCGGTTGGCCGCCGCGGTGCTGAACGGCGATGAGTACCGGATTTGAGGAGTTGAACCCGCGTTCGAAGATTTGGGCGGGCGCTTGAAAATTTGGGCCGGCGTTTGGAGATTCGGGCCTGCGCTTGAAAATTTGGGCCGGCGTTCGAAGATTTGGGCCTGCGCTTGAAAATTTGGGCCGGCGTTTGAACATTTGAACCGGCTCGGCAGATCCCGAACAAAAAGCAAAAATACAAGGCCGCGCTTTCCCATATGGGACGGCGCGGCCTTGTATGTTCAATTGCGCTTTTATGGCGTTCTCAACCATCAATGAAACGCAGCCAGCCGGGAACGCAGCCAGCCGGGAACGCAGCCAGCCGGGAGCACAGCTCAGCCGGGAGCGCAGCCCAGCCGGGGCGGCACGGATCAGGCGCCGGGTTTCAGGCTCCGGTGTTTGGACGCTGCCTGCCCCGCCTTTTTGCAGGCAAAGGCTTTTTCACGGCTCGTACGGGTCGTCCGCCGGGGGTTCGGGGAGGACGAGCGCGGCAATGATGTACGCGAGCAGTCCCGAGCCATAGCCTATGCAGAACAGCAGGAAGATCAGCCGCACGATGGTGGGGTCGATGTCGAAATACTCGGCGATGCCGCCGCATACGCCGCAAACCTTGCGCTCTCCGCGCGCCTTGTAAAGCCGTTTTGTCATTTTTGTTTCCTCCTCTGTATAAATCGTGTGTAAGCTCTTTTTTGCTTTGTATATAGAACGATGAATATTACAGTTTGTACTCAAAAATCATCGTTTTACGCGATAATTTGGAAAATGGTTTCCGAAAAATCTCAGGGATTCATCAGCGGCCCGGTTTTTTCAAAGAAATCCTCCGGTTGATCATTGGCTCAGGGCTCTTTCAAAGAGAGCTTCAGAACCGGCCGGCAACGCGGCCCCTTCTCATGTTCAATCGTAAAACGCGATCTCCACGCTGCCCATACCGCATTCGATGTCATAGAACGTCTGTGCGCCGGGGTTCCATTCGGTGTCGAAGGCCATGCCGCTGTAGTTGTCGCGGCCGACGGCAACGCTGCCCATGCCGCCGCGCACGGCGTAGCCGTATTCCGCCGGGCGCGCCAGCTCCATCTCGATGCTGCCCATGCCGCATTCGATCTCCGTCTCTCCTGCCAGCGTGCCGCCGTCGATCAAAAGCGAGCCCACGCCCACGGAGATATCGCATTCCCGCGTGCAGGTAAGGTCCGTCAGCGTCATCGTGCCGGCGCCCACCTTCAGTTCAAGCTCCTCGCAGCACAGCGTCTCCGCCGTCAGGATGCCCGCGCCAATGGTAAGGGAGACTTCCTCGAAGGCGGCATCCTCGGGGACAGTGATATGGAACACGACATCGTCCTGGAACCGTGTGACATTCCAGTCGTCCAAGGTGTGGATGTACCATGTCTCACCGGAAAGCTCGGTCTCGTAGCGCGGGCTGCCCTCTACGGAAAGGTCATAGCCGCTGCCCGTCTGAATGACGACCTGCGCCGCGCCCACCTCGATCTCCAACTCGCGGACGGAACCTGCGGGGAGATCGCCGTGGTGTGTCTCATCGTGATGCGTGCCCGGAAGGACGGGCGCGGCGGGCGCATCCGGTACGGTAGGCGCCTCGGGCGGTTCGGGGATGGGCACCGTATCGACAATGCCGAAACCGGCCTCCCCGCTGTCGCGTGCATCGCGGTACGAGACGCGCGGGCCGTGATCCCAGTAGACATGGATCGTTGTCAGCCGGCCGCCCATGAACAGCCCCGCGACACTGAGCACAAGGCCCAGGATCGCGCTGACAGCGCCGAGCGAAAGCAGTGTGCGGATTCCTTTAGACATATGCACTCACCTCCCGTTCCCAAACAGTTTGTTCCACAGCCAGCGGACGGCGCGCACCGCCAGCGGGATCAATACTTTCACGGCCCACAGCGAAAAAGCGGCGAGCAGCGCCCCGCAGGCGACGCACAACAGGCTGATGCCGATCATCAGAATGCCGCTGGGCGCCGAGGAAAACAGCAGGCCGATGCCGCCGCCCAGCGCGGCAAAGCCCGCGATCATCGTGCCGATGCCGCCGGCGAACAGCCCGATCAAACCGCCCACAAGCCCGAACGCGCCGCCGATAAGCCCGCCGAGAAGACCGATCCAGACAGGGAAGGTGAGCACCAGCAAAATGATCCAGAGCGTGCGGTCCCGGCCGCCGGCCCCGCCCTGTCCGCCGTTTGCCGGATAGCGGTACTCGTACGCCGGGCGGCGTGCGCCGCCGGTTTCCGTTCCGGCTGCACCGCCCGCGCCGTCCGCGCCGTTTGCTCCTGCTGCGCCGGGCCCGCCTGCTGCCCCGGCTGCGCCAAACGCCCCAGCCCCGCCTGCCGCACCGTCCGTGTCCTGCCCGGGCGCGGCATCGCCGGTGGGCTCCGGCGCAGGCTGTTCCGGCTGCCGCGGCGGGCGCGGTGCACGGGGCGCGCGCCAGTCGGGGCCGTCCAATGTAAGGCGCGCCGCCCGGTGTGCCCGGTGCGCCGTGTCCGGCCCGGCCTCGGGCATGCCGCTGTCGCAGTTCGCGCGGATGATGCGCGCCACCTTCTGCGGGCTGCCCAGCTCGGCCAGCACGATGGCCTCGTTTTCCGGCCCGGCNTCGTCNAAATATTCCTCGTAAAATTTCAGCGCGTCCTCGCGCGCCTCTTCGGAAAAATCCGCAAGCTGCGCGCGCAGCTCGGCCAAAAATTCCCCTCTATTCATGGCTCATTCCCCCGAACAAAACATTGTCGATCTTCGCTTTGTACGCCGTCCATTCCGTGCGGTAATCCTCAAGGCGCAGACTGCCCTTTTCGGTGATGCNGTAATAGCGGCGGTTGCGCCCGGAAAACTCGCGGTCGAACGTTTGCAGGCATTCGTCCTTTTGCAGGCGGCGGAGCACCGGATACAGCGTGCTTTCGGATACCTCCATTACGCTGCGGACATCCTGCGTGATCTTGTAGCCGTAGGTACTTTCCGCCGATACAATGCTCAGCACCAGCGCGTCCATCAATGCGGCTCCCGTATTAAAAGCCATTCCGTTTTCACCCCGTTTCCGGCAGGCGCTTTTCCCAAAGACGTGCCGGATTTATTCCGCTGANAATATTATACGNCGTATAATATTNAATGTCAATATATTATTATGAATTTTTTTATTCGATTTGTTTTTAAGATTGATTTTAGATGCGGGCAGGGGGTAATGTTTTGCCCTGTCACAGCGCAAAATGTAAAAAATAGAGACGAAAAAGATTGAAAACGCAAGCTTTGTTCCCGTTTCGGAATATTTTATTGATTTCCCGCATAAAATGCGCTACAATATGAACAATTGNAAGGGGGCGCGCTCTATGATCCGGCGAAAGGAATATTTGCAAAGGCTGCTGCTATGGAAGGACGACCGGGTGATCAAAGTAATCACCGGGCTTCGGCGCTGCGGGAAATCCACCCTGCTGACGCAGTTTCAGGAGGAGCTGCAGAGNAGCGGCGTTGCGCAAACACAGATCATTTCCGTCAATTTTGAGGAATTGGAATACGAGGAANTGTTGGATTACAGAAAATTGTANGATCATCTCATTCAGCGGATCGATCCCGGCAGAATGAACTATATTTTTTTGGATGAGATCCAGCGGGTGCCTTCCTACGAAAANGTTGTGGACAGCCTGTATGTGAAAGAATACATCGATATTTATATCACCGGCTCCAATTCATATATGCTTTCGGGGGAGCTTGCAACGCTTCTGGCGGGGCGCTATATCGAGATCAAAATGCTTCCGCTTTCCTTTCGTGAGTTTTACGAGGTCGTGGGAGGGACAGCCGAACAGGCATTTTCGGAATATTTGAAAATCGGCGGCCTTCCGTATGTTGTAACGGCAGATCTGCGGGGCGAAAAGGCGAATCCCTATCTGGAAGGGATCTACAATACTGTCATCGTCAAGGATATCGAGGAGCGGCAGTCCCGCAGAGAGAGGGACCCGGCCAAACGCAGGCTTTCCGACATTGCGCTGCTGCGATCCATCGCAAAATATCTTGCAAGCGTGGTGGGCAGCCCCGTTTCCGTGCGTAGCGTGGCAAATTATCTTGTCTCAAACGGGCGGAGCATTTCGCCGAATACAGTGGCCGATTACATCGACGCCCTGTGCGAGGCGTTTCTGTTCTATGAGGCCGAGCGCTTTGACATTGCCGGAAAAGAACTGCTTCGCACNAATAAAAAGCTGTATATGGCCGATCTTGGCCTTCGCAGCCATATTCTCCCGAAAAAAAACTATGATCTCGGATTTTCGGTGGAAAACATTGTGTTTCTGGAGCTCTTCCGCAGAGGCTGTCAAATCAACATCGGGAAGCTGGGCGATGCGGAGGTGGATTTTATTGCGCGAAAAGAGAGCGAGATTGTTTATTATCAGGTAACCGCCGATATGACGGCTGAGGCGGCCTTTGTACGTGAGATGAGGCCGCTGAAACAAATCAGGGACAATTACGAAAAAATCGTGCTGACGCTGGACCGCTATACCCCCGGAAACTATGAGGGCATCAAAGTGATCAACGTGCTGGATTGGCTGCTGCAGNCATGACCGGCGGCGCTGCCCCGCAGCAGAAAACAGGAAATTACCGGAAACCCCTTGACCATGGTTTGCAGAAAAGTGTATAATGTTGTCATAATTTATGAAAATGGGTAATTGGGGCAGTTTGTTCCTGTCGATGCGCCGCCTGAAANCGCGGGAGGCGCGGCGGATGAAAAAGCTTTCAAAGGCGCACCGGGGGCGCCTCATAAGTAACACGCGGTGCGGCGTATACATAGCATAGCTTACAATATGCCGGCGCCGGGCAAAAGCGATGCGCAGGGGACGGTACCCCGGCGCTGTTTGCCATATCGATCTTTATTTTAAAATATCAGGCGCCGGGNANCNGCGGCAAGCGCACCCCGGCCGCCGAGGCACAGGAGGAACCGGCCTATGACAGTGAAGGAATGTTACGAGACGCTGGGCGGAGATTACGCCGGCGTTGTGGCCCGCTTCCGGGGCGAGGCGCTTGTAAAGNGGTTTGCGCTGCGCTTTCTGGATGACGGCAGCTATGCCCTTTTGCAGGAATCCCTTGCGAACGGGGATTATGAAACCGCATTCCGTGCGGCGCACACCATCAAGGGCGTTTGCCAGAACCTCGGCTTTACGCGCCTGTACGAATCCAGCAGTGCCTTAACGGAGGCGCTGCGCAGCGGCTGGACCGACGCCGCGGCAGATCTGATCCCTCCCGTAGAGCGCGATTACCGCATTACGGTGGAAGCCGTCGAGGCACTGCGCGCCGCGCAGGGTTAAAATTTTTGATTTTTGGCCGAATATANCATGATGGGGATATCGGGGGCAAGCGCGTGCCGCGCGTTTCCTGTGTGCTNTGCCGCACCGGCGGNGAAGTCCCTCTCCTTANATAATAAANGTGCAGCCATGTCTGCAAAATGGCTGTTATCAAACCGCGCAAACGCGNAAAGCNGANCGCNNAAGNAANGNNGAGACTGCGATGAANCATCATNCAAAGCTGAAAAAAGGGCTGGCACTGGCGCTGAGCGCGNTGTGCCTTGTTTCGGTGTGCGCGGGCGTCGTTTCGGCGGCGACCTCTTCATCGACCAACCCGCGCATCGGGCTGGAGTATGAGTATAACCGCACATGGGACGTGCAGAACAAGGATAAGGGCATCCAGATCGATACCAGCAAGACGGCGTATATCCTGACGAACCACACCGTTACCGTGCAGATGTCGCTGGGCAACGCGGACCTGCCGAGCGAATCCAGCGGCAGCAACAGCACGGCGCTGAGCGTGACGGGCAAATCGGATAAGGATGTCGTTCCGAGCGGAAGCCTGCAGGTGATGGGCACGGGCCAGCCCGGCCGTTATCAAATTACGGCAACAAATCTCGGCACGGAGGCGGCAAACGGCAATCAGGTGCAGATGAGCGTGGAGGCCAACATCAACTCCATCACCACGAACAGCGGCTACAACGGCACGGTAAACGCGTACCGGCCAAAAGAATCAGACCCCGTGGGCGGCAACGCGGTGCTGCAGACGCCCNTGGCGATCTCTACAACGAGCTCGATTACGATCGAGTGCACCGAGGGCGAGTATGGCCAGTTCCAGCCTACCTTTAAAATTANGGNTGCGACCGGCGTGTTTGAGAAATATAAGGNCGGCAAAGCCGCGTACCGGCAGGAATCCGATGCCGGCAGCCAGTCTAACCGCAGCAGGAAGATCGTGGTGGAGGTATCGGCCACCGGTCAGACGCCGCTGACGTTTGAGTTCGACCAGCCCATCGTCTACAACCTGATTGCAAACGGCAACAATACAGCCTATCTGGATTCCAAGTTCAATGTGCAGAAGGATTCCGAGGGGAATCAGATCGCTTTTGGGGACGATACGAACCCCGATCTCGTGCGCGTGGCAAACAACTATGTCCGTTTCGGTTCTACTTACACGCTCACCTTCGTAAAGCCCATTTCGGATATTTTGAGCCTGAACATCGCGACGCCGAAGTACGTCGTCAACCAGATCGCGCATAATATTCAAAGCAACGAGAAGGATTCCTACCTGAAGCTTTCAAACGGCGACCGCCTCTCCATGATCACGGGCGATATCGAGNTGACAACCTACGATTTCCGCTACAACGCGGATTTTGACATCGAATGGNTATGGAANCCGGNTAAAGTTGCAACGGTTCCGGATGGGTACGACACGATGGAAGCTTACGAAACGGCCGCCCAAAAGGTGATCCAGACGCCCGATCCCAATCAGGGCACGGCCGAGACGCCGACGTCCAGGATCTCACTGCGGCCTCTGGTGGACGATGTCAGCGGCACGCTCACGGCGATTGTTACCTGCCGGGACGATAAAACCGCGACCGCGGAGGTTAAATTCGAAGATATCACCGTGCGTGGCACGGGCATTCCGGCCTCCGTGATCGCCACCGGCCAGAAGGTGGGCGAGGAGTCCGGGGCCAAGAGCGAGACGTTCACAACAGAGGTGAAAGACGAAAACGGAAACATAATTACTACGATAATCGGCAAAGAGCTGCCCACCCGATTGGCCATGGACGTGTTCCAGGGCGGCATCGAGGGATATGTAAAGAAGGCCACCGGCCCGTGTATCTACGATCTGGAGCTGAGAATGGGCCAGAAGAACGCGCGCTCGGCCTATGCCATCGCGCGGCTGGAGGGCGATACGGACGCCGTAACGCTGCATACCCAATCGGATCAAAACGCGGTGCAGCAATATACGCCCGGCACGCAGATCGAAAACCCGAATTACAGCGTGGGCTACACCGTAGAGGGCACCAGGACACTGCAGATCCGTGCGGAGAAACCGGGCACGGTGACGCTCACGATCGATTACTATGTGTACATCAACGGCAAGGCCGTCGTCGATTCCACGCATTCGGTGGAGATCGTTGTCACGGATACCTCCCCCAGCAAGGACGCCACGCTGGCCTCGCTGACGCTGCGCGATGCAAAGAAGAGCGAGCCGGCGATCGATTTCGGCTTCCAGCCGGATAAAATTACTTACACCAGCCCGGTGATCGAGCTGCCTTATGTGTACAGCGAATACGACCTGGCACTTGTGGTCAACGAGGCAGTCGCGCGCGAGAATCCCGTGAAGGCGGCTGCGTTCGACAGCAAGGGCGAGCCGGCTGAGCTGTTTATTGAGAGCGGATTTTTAGCGGATCTGCTGCAGCCCGATGAAGCATCCTCCACTGATGAGGTGATGAGCGGCAAAAGCCTGCGGATCAGGATCCCGGACGAGGATGTGGGCAAGGTGTATACCATCACGCTCACTGTCCAGGCTGCGAACCCGAATGTAAAAAACACCTATACGCTTGCCGTCACGCGCCTTCCGGCGAGTGAGGACGATATGCTGCGCTCAATCGGCATTTATGCGCAGGATGATACAACGGGCAAATCGAATTTCCTTACCGGTTTCGATCCCGAGACGCGCGATTATGTAATCACGATTCCGTATTCCACCAAGTATTTGCGTGTGAACGCGGTGCCGCGCTTCAAGCGCGCGGAGACATGCTTCTTGCCGAATCTGCAGAGCATGTCGAACTTTGGTACCAAGGAATATCTGAAGGTTGATTCCTTGACACAGACAGACACCTTCGAGGGTGTGGCGGATCTGCCGTATTTTGATATTTATGTGACGCCGGAAATTTATCTTCCGAACCCGCCGCACAAGGGGAATGACGGACAGGAGACGGTCGATCTGGATAAGGCCACCGGCCACTACAGAATCTTTGTCAACCGTCTGCCGCCCAGCGAAAATTCGAGGATGACCGGCATGACGGTTGTGGATGCGGCGGATGCCTCCGCAAACCCCAAGGCGCTGAACTACGTGCCCACCTTCAATGCCAACAATCCCGGCCCCTACCGCATGATGGATGCGAACGCCGTGCCCTATGCCACCAGTGCGGTGCGCATTAAGATTACACCGCAGGATACGCTGGTTTCGGCCATCCGCATTTACCGCGTGGAGAAAGAGGGCAGCGGAACAATAAACCCGGATCCGGGCACGACAGACCCGGGTACGAACCCGGGAACGCCGGATCCAGATCCTGATCCGAACCCGAACCCGGATCCAGATCCAGACCCGGATCCGGATCCGGATCCTGATCCGGATCCAGACCCTGATCCGGATCCTGATCCTGATCCAGACCCAGACCCAGACCCGGACCCGGATCCGAATCCTGATCCGGACCCCGACGCGCCGGATCCCGACGAGGGAAATGAAGGCGGCGAGGGCGAAGGAGGTACCGGGGGCGGCACCGACCCTGATACCGGGAGCGGCGCCGGCACAGACACCGGAAGCGGCGCCGGAGCCGGCTTCAGAGCAGCCGGATCCAGATCCGCCACATCGCGTGCAGGGGACGAAAAGAGAACGCTCGTGGCCACCATCACAAACCCGGACGTTTTCTCCGAGCCGATCACGCTTGTCGCGCGCAATCCGGAGCTTGCGTACAATGAATTCATCATCGAGGTCGTGTCCGAGGCGGGCGACGGCCTGACGGGCCCCGAGCTGGACGCACTGGGCCACAGCAACTATTATACCGAGTACCGCATCCAGATCGAGCGCGGCGAGGCCAATACCGACGCCGACCTGCTCGGTGTTGCGCTGAACAATCAGGAGGGCAACCCGCTGAAAATGTTCGCGTTCCACCGCGATGAAACGAACTATAATATCACCGTGCCCTATGCGGTGCGCAACGTTTCGTTTACGGCAACGTTCAGCGATCAGAACGCGACCGTGAAGCTGAAGGATCACGGCGATTTGCTCCACTCGCTGGATATAAATCTTGACGACCTCCGGCACAACAGTGCATCGAAGTTTTATAAGCTGAACGATCCCGGCTCACCGCGCCAGTTCGATCTGATCGTGACAGCCGAGGACGGCAAGACGACCAAGGTCTACACGTTCAGAATCGACCGCGAGCCGCCCAGCAGCGATGCGCTGCTGAAAAAGCTGACGGTGGACGGCCTTACCGAGAAGGGGCTTTCGCCGCTCTTCAAGCCGTACGATACAGCGTATTCCGGCACCGTGGAGGAGGGCGCGGAGGGCGTGCGCATCACACCCACCGCCAACGACAAAAACGCCACCATCATGGTGGACGGCATCGAGGTAAAGAGCGGCCAGATCTCGGATCTGATCGAGCTTTTGGAAGAACGGGTAAAACTGGATATCGTCGTCACCGCAGAGGACGGCAAAACGCAGAGGATCTATACGCTGGACCTGTTCAACCAGAACCTTGTGGAAAAAACCAACGACGCCGACCTTGGCTCGCTGCGCGTGGAGCGCGGTGTGATGACGCCGGAGTTCAAGGCATCCGTCACCGAATATGAGGTGGCGGTCAAAGAGGACACCTGGTCGGTGGATATCATCCCGACGCCGGACGATCCGCTGGCCGAGGTGAAGGTGCTGAACGGCACGCGCGAGCTGGGCGATTACAACGGCAACTATGGGCTTGCGCTGCAGGACGGCGAAAATCAGGTAACGGTGCGCGTCACCTCGCCGGATAAAACCCAGGTGAAGGATTACAGCATCACCATCTACCGCAATCAGGAGGACGCGCTGAAGAACCTGACGCCGCTGACGGCGGACGACGTGGATTTCGAAAATTCGGAAAACCCGATCATCATTTCCATCTCGGAGTATCCGCGCATCGAATCCAGCGTGTTCAACGCGCTGAAGGAGTACCCCGAAAAGACGATCATCTTCCAGGGGCTGGATTACTCGCTGACGTTCCAGGCGGCGAACCTGAATACGGTGATCCCCACGCGCGAGATCTACGATTTCCGCCTTTCGTTTGAATCGCCGGATGCCGATGAGATCGAAGCGCTGATCGGCCAGCGGGGCGACAATGCCGGAATCATGGAAGATCTTGTGATGATCTACTTCGATTACCACGGCGATCTGCCCGGCCCGGCCATGCTGAACCTGAAGCTGGGCAACAAATATGGCGGACAGACGCTGTACTGGCACTACTACAACCGCGAGCGGAAGGTGATCGAATTCTACGGGACGATCCGCTCCAATTCGCAGGGCTCCATCTCGGTGCCCATCAACCACTTCTCCACCTATCTGGTCACGCGCTACCGTTCCATTGCAGGGGCGGAGAATTACGGCAATACGCTCTCGCAGATCCGGGCGACGATCGGCGACAAGCAGAACCCCACCACCGGCGCGGATGACGCGGCGGACGGGGCGCCGGGAGACGGCACATGAAAAAGATTCTGATCGCGTTTGTAATCACGCTGCTTTTGATTTTGATCGGCGGCGGTGTGTACTTTGTGCTGACGATGGAGGATGAGGCGCCGGAGAACCTGCCCGCGTCGTCCGACGGCACGCAGACGGAGCTGAACGTGCGGCGGCAGGTGCAGGACTACGCCGATATACTCGATGCGCTGGATTACGAGATCCTGCAGAACCGCGACACCGTTGCGTGGCTGAAGATCGCCGGCACCGAGGTAAACAACAGCGTGGTGCAAAGCTACGACAACGCATACTACCTGCGCCGCAACGAGCGGCAGGAATACGACGTCTACGGCTGCTATTTTCTGGATTACGAGTGCATGAGCGGCGGCCGGGACGATCTTTCCCGCAACACCATCGTATACGGGCATGAGGATGTTTCGGACGATCCGAACAGCAAGCGTTTTTCCCAGCTGTACAAATTCCTCGAGCCGGCCTTCGCCCGCGCAACGCCCACCATCCAGTTCTGCACGCAGCGGGACCCGATGGATTGGCAGATCTTCGCGGTGTTCTATACGAACATCAGCTTCGATTACATCGAGGCGGATATGGAAGACGACGAATTTACCGAGCTTATCGCCACCGCGCGGCAGAAATCCATCTACGATTACGATGTGGAGGTAGGGCCGGAGGATAAGATCCTCACGCTCTCCACCTGCACCGTGAAGTACGGCGACCACGAGCACCGCTTCGTGATTATGGCAAAGCTGCTGGGCGAGGAAGAAGAGATTCCGATGTTCGCCGAGTTCACCGAGCGGGACGAAAACCGGTGACAAAAACGCAAAAGCGGCCCGCCGCCTTCCATGCGGGAGCGCGGCAGGAATGAAAAGGAGAGAAAGCCAGATGCTGTGGAATGATTATACCGTCAATCTGATGCAGGGCGGGCTGGACGCGCTTGCGCTGCAGCAGCAGATGATCCTGCAAAACCTTTCCAACGCGGATACGCCGGGTTACAAGGCGAAGAGCGTATCGTTCGAAAACATCCTTGCAAACCAGCGCGGCGCGAAGGCCGGTTCCTATACCATCCGCGCCACCGTGTATGAGGAAAACGACCCCATGCGCCCGGACGAGAACACCGTGGACGCCGACAAAGAGAGCATCCTGCTGACACAGAATTACATCCAGCAAATGGCGATGTACAATAAGATCAGCGAATCGTTCAGCAATATGCGCTACGTGTTCAACCAGTTTACGAAGTAAAAGGCCGCAGGATATGCGGCGGCGCTTGCCGCCCGCCGCATTCTGCGGACCGCAAAACGGGAGGTAATCCGATGTCTTTCCTGAATTCTCTCAGCATCACCGGCTCGGCGCTCACGGCCGAGCGGCTGCGCATGGATATTGCGCTGCAAAACATTTCGAATGCGCAGACGACGCGCACCTCCGAAACAGACGAGAACGGCAACCCCATTCCCTATGCCCGCCAGCAGGTGGTGTTTGAGGAGCGCGGCCTCGATTTCAGCGGGATGCTGCAGGCAAAGCGCCGCGAGACGCGCGGCGGCGGCGTGCGCGTGACACAGGTGGTGGAGAGCGAGCGCGATTTTATCCCGGTATACGACCCCGACCATCCCGATGCCAACGAAGAGGGCTATGTGATGTACCCGAACGTGAACACCACCGAGGAGCGCATCGATTTGATGGCGGCCTCCACGGCCTACCAGGCCAACCTGACGGCGCTGAGCGTCGTGAAATCACTGGCGCTCAAGAGCCTGGAGATCGGCAAGTAAGGAAGCTTTGATCAGAGCCGCCGGGCCGGGACGGTTGCAAAAAGCGGCGTCCTCACCCGCCGGGCCGGGGCGTTTGCAAAAAGCGATGTCCCGCCGGCAAAAAGCGCCTGAAAACCCCGGGCCATCCCACAGGAAAAGCGAGAGGAAGCGTTGCCTTGAAAATTGTCATGACGGCAGAATACTACGCGCAGCGCATGCAGTGCACGCGGGAGGAAAAGTTAGACTGCCTGCCCATTGTACGCGAGCTGCTTACGCTGGCGTTCATCGTAAAAGAAGAGGGCTTTTTGAAAATGGATGAGGCGCTGCGCGACCCCGTTCGCTTTCAGGATAAATTTCTGCGGCGCGCGGCCGGCATCATTGTGGAAACGGCCAACGCGGAAAATGTGGAGCAGGTTCTCTACAACCTGATCTTCACCTCGGCGGAAATGGGGCACTACCGGTTCTTCAAATATATCCTCATCGCCGAGACCATGATCGCGCTGGGCAAGGGCGAGGATATGGACTATATCTTTGCCTACCTTGTTCCCTCCTTTTTCGGCCTGGAGTATGTCGACCAGGTGGAGGAGCTGTATTATCAGGCAAAGCGCGAACACCTCAGCAGATTATCCCCCGCACAGAACACGGAAAAATAAGAAAAGGCAAGCCTGGCATGGACAGCAGGGCTTCCGCCACAGGATGGGTGCAAACGGCAGCATGGATCGCCGCAGGAAACTGCAGGCGTGGTGCGCCGGCGCCCATCCGGACGGCGGGGGCCCTTTGTGCTTTTTATAGGGCAGGCCTTGGGAAAATGCCGAAAAATGCGCGAAAAAAGTCGATTATGGATTGTGGAAATGGAGAATTGTTTTACAAAGAGAGCATTGCCCTTGTGAAATGTGCACAAATTCAGGCGGGATGTCATAGCATATGGGCTGTTTTCATAAAATTCTTTAGAGGAAAAGATTTTCCACCTCTTACCGCTTTACATTCGATAAAAATTATTGTAAAATAAACAAGAACGTAAAATTATGGCGGGACATATTGACGAAGGAGCGTGTAAAATGTACATTGTACCCTTGACTGGTCTTCAAAATATAGAGTCCGTAAAAAGCATTGCCGCGCCGTCCGAGCCGGTAAAAAGCAGCGCCTCCCTTCCCTTTGGGGATATGCTGCGCGAGGCGATGGAAAGCTTCAGCGAAGCGCAAAAGGCGTCCGAGCTGGATGCATATTCGCTGGTGACAGGCGATATTTCGGATTTGCACACGCTGACGATCAACTCCGCGATCCAACAGGCGTCACTGGAGATGACGGTGCAGCTTGCTTCCCGCGCGGTGAGCGCCTATAAAGAAGTTTTGCAGATGTCCATCTGATAAAGACACTTTGACGAAGCCTTTTATGGGCGGCTCCGGTGCGCCGCAAAGCACACTGAAGCAAAGATATCCTTTTGTACGGAGACGATCGGCTGGCAATGAAGAAAAATTTTGATTGGAACAAGCTGAAAGATTGGCTTGAAAAGCTGAAGGAAAAGTGGGCCGCGCAGCCCAGGCGGACGCGGGTCATGGTTCTGACGGCAGTTTTTGTCGTTCTCAGCGTTGCGCTGACCATGACGATCTGGCTGAACATCAGCCGGATGGGCTACCGGGTGATCTTCCCGGGCATGACGTCCGGCGAGGCCACCGAGGTATATGCCACGCTGCAGGAGATGGGCGTTCCGGTGCAGATCAGCGCCGGGCAGCAGGTGTCCGTTCCGGCAGAACAGTGGGATGCGCTTGTGTTCGAGCTGAACAGCCGCGGCTATCCCAAAACGGCCCTCAGCTATGATACATTCACCTCCGCCACGGGCTTTACCGCGACGGAATTTGAAAAGCGCGTGGCGCTGGTATACCAGCTGCAGGACAGGGTGCAGCAAACGCTGATGCGGCAGCCCGACGTGGTTGACGCGGTCGTTACGTTCTACGTGCCCGAAACCAGCAATTACATGTGGGATCAGAACAATTCAGAAAAAAGCACGGCCAATGTTTCCATCACCATGGCCTCCGGCAAGGAGCTGACAGCTGCACGCGTGTCGGCTATTAAGCATTTGGCGGCCACCAGTGTGCCGAAGCTCTCCGTCGATGATGTCGTCGTCATCGACGCCCTCACCGGCGTGCAGCTTTTGGGCCTGGAGGAACAGGAGAGCGACGCCGATTACCGCACACGCATGATGGAGCTGGAGCTTCTGATGGCGAAAAATATGGAGGATAAGGTGCGGCGGCTGCTGACGCCCCGGTACGGTGTGGACGGCGTGACCGTTGTGGCCTCTGTCCAGCTGGATTACGACAAGCTCGTCACCGAGACCAAGCAGTACGAGGCGCTGGATGGCGGCGACGGCGGCGGTGTGCGCAGCCATTACGAGGAGGCGGGCACCCGCACGGGCAGCGATATCGCAGGCGGCATTGTCGGCGAGGAAAACAATACCGATGTGCCGCAGTATCCTTATTATAACGACGACGGCGACGGCAATATGCTCTCGTACAGCCGCCTGATCGATTACGACAACAGCTACATCCTTACGCAGCTGGAACGCGGACAGGCCGTAAAATCCGCGTCCATCGCCGTGATCGTAAATGATTCCGATTTTACAAACGAAAAAGAGGATACGCTCGTCGATCTGGTATCCGCGAGCGTGAACCTCTCGAAGGACAGCGTGGTCGTCACAAACCTGCAGGTAGGCACGAACGAACCGCAGGATGTCCCGGCCAGCTCGGGCGCGCTGTCACCGCGGCAGCTGCTGTTGCTGCTTATCATCGGCGGCGTGCTGCTGCTGATCATCATCATTATCGTGATCATCCTGTCCCTCCGCAGCAAGAAGAAGAAGGAAGAGGATGAAGACGCGAAGGCGATGCAGGCGCTTCAGGCGGAAGAGGAGCGGCAGCGCAAAGAGAACGAGATGGCGATCATGGAGCACAAGAAGAAGCTTCAGGAGGAAGCAAAGACAAAGGCGGCGAACCCCGCGGAGAGCGCCATTGTCAATGAGGTGCGCGAGTTTGCCGAGGAGAATCCCGAGATCGCAGCCGCGCTGATTCGCTCGATGATGAAGGAGGAGAAGTAGCATGGCTGCTGCGGCACAATCGAAAAAATTGACGCCCGCCCAGCGTGCGGCCTCCGTCATGATCGCCCTTGGGGCGGACCGCGCCTCCAGGCTCTACCAATATTTTAAAGAAGACGAGATCGAGCAGCTTTCCATCGAGATTGCAAAGTTGGACCGCATCACTCCCGAGGAGCTGCAGGCCAACGTTGAAGATTTCTATGGCATGTGCCTCACACAGCAGGCGCTGAACGAGGGCGGCGTGCTGTACGCGAAGGACGTTTTGGAAAAAGCGTTCGACGCGCAGCGGGCCAGCTCGTACATGGAGCGCGTGGCAAAATCGCTGCAGACGCGCGCGTTCGATTTCGTGCGCAAGGCGGATTTCCGCAGCCTGCAGATGATGCTGCAGCCCGAGCACCCGCAGACCATCGCGCTGGTGCTCTCCTACGCGCGCAGCGAGCAGGCGGCGCAGGTGATTGTGGAGCTGCCGCGCGAAAAGCAGATCGACGTGGTGGAGCGCATCGCAAGCCTGGACAGCGTTTCGCCCGAGGTAATCTCCATTGTAGAGGAGACATTGGGCAAAAAGTTTGCCAATATCGCTTCCTCCGAGCAGGTCGAGGTGGGCGGCGTACCGTACGTCGCGGATATCGTCAACCGCGTCGACCGCGCGACGGAAAAATACATCTTCGAACGCCTCGACGAGCGCGACCCGGCCCTGGCGGAAGAGATCCACAAGCTGATGTTCGTCTTCGAGGACATCACAAAGCTCGACAGCTTCGCCATCCAGCGCTTTGTCCGCGAGGTGGATACCAAAGACCTGGCCGTCGCCCTCAAGGCCACGTCCGAAGAGGTCAAGGAGTGCATCTTCAACAACATGTCCTCCCGTATGCGCGAGACGATTCAGCAGGATATCCAGTACCTCAACAACATCCGCATGCGCGATGTCGAGGAGGCGCAGCAGAAGATCGTCGAGATCATCACACGCCTCGAGGCAGAGGGCCAGCTGGTGATCGCAAGAGGAGAGGAGGACGCCATTGTTTGATTTCATCATCAAACAGGCGGCGGTATCCTCCGACGATGTATTCCACATTCCTGCCGACGAGGAGCCGAAGCGCCCGGCTGCCCCAAACGGGGAAGAGCCGGAGCCGGACGAGGCCGAGTGCGGCGAAGAGGCGCAAAGCGAGGAGCGCGGGCCTTCCCAGGCCGAGCTGCTTGCCGCAGAGGCCGAGGCTGCCAGGCGTGAGATGGAGGAGGTTTCCCGCCGCATCCTGAAAAAGGCCGGCGACGAAGCGGCCCAAATTACAAAGGCGGCGCAGGAAAAGGCCGAGGCACTGCGCACGGCAGCGCAGCAGGAGGGCTACCGGGATGCGCGTGCGGAAAAGGCGCAGGCCATCGCCGAACGCATCGAACGGGTGGACCGCACGCTGGCCCAGTTGGCGCAGCGGCAGGAAGCGTTTTTTGCGGATTACACGAAGCAGCTGGAATCGCTTGCCGTCAGCGTGGCGGAAAAGATCCTGGCCGATACCATTGAGGCCGACCCCACGCGCATGGCAAAGCTGGTGATGCAGGCCGTCAGCTCGGTGAAAACCGAGGACTGGGTGACGGTGGAGGTATCCGACCAGTTGCCCGAACTGGTGGAGTACCTCAAACGCGAATACGCCGAAACGCTGGCGAAACGGCAGATCGAGTTTTCGCCCGGGGAGATGCCCAAAGACGCGTGCATCATCCAGACAACCGCCGGCATCACCGACGCGTCCATCGCCACACAGCTCGGCAATCTGCGCGAGATGATCCAGGGTGAGACAGAGCAATGAAGCAGGCAGACAACACTGCCCGGCTGCGGCGCATGCTGCGCATGGGCAACTTGTATTCCTATAAAGGCAAGATTCGTTCCAGTGTCGGCATGACGCTGGAGGCCACGGGCATCAGCTGCAACGTGGGGGATATCTGCGAGATCCGCATGTCCTCCGGGCAGATCGTGCTGGCCGAGGTGATCGGCATCCGCGACGAGATCACGGTGCTGATGCCCTACCAGGACGTGGACGGCATCGGGGCGGGCAGCGTGGTGACGAACACCGGCCAGAAGCTGACGATCTCGCTGAGCGACGCGCTGATCGGCCGCACCATCGACGCGCTGGGCAACCCCATCGACGGCGGACCGCCGCTGCCGGAGGGCGTGCGCTACTCCATCAACGGCAACCACTCGAACCCGATGGACCGCCCGCCGATTTCCCAGGTGATCGAGATGGGCGTGCGCGTCATCGACGGCATGCTCACCATCGGCAAGGGCCAGCGTATGGGCATCTTCGCGGGCAGCGGCGTGGGCAAGAGCACGCTGATGGGTATGATCGCGCGCAACATCAAGGCGGACGTCAACGTCATCGCGCTCGTGGGCGAACGCGGCCGCGAGGTGGTCGAGTTCATGAACAAGGACCTCGGCCCAGAGGGACTGCAGCGCACGGTGCTTGTGGTGGCAACGTCCGACCAATCCTCGATGATGCGCTCCAAATGCGCACTCACGGCCACCACCATCGCGGAATATTTCCGCGATCAGGGCAAGGACGTGCTGCTGATGATGGATTCGCTCACGCGCTACTGCATGGCGCAGCGCGAGATCGGCCTTTCCACCGGGGAATTGCCCGTGGCGCGCGGCTATACGCCGTCCATCTACGCGGTGCTGCCAAAGCTGCTTGAACGCTCGGGCAACTTCGAGCGCGGCTCCATCACCGGCATTTATACGGTGCTGGTGGAGGGCGACGACACCAACGAGCCGATTTCCGATACCGTGCGCGGTATCGTGGACGGACATATCATCCTCTCGCGCAAGATTGCGATGCGCAACCACTACCCGGCCATCGACGTGCTGGCCAGCGTCAGCCGTCTGATGAGCGTGATCGCGAGCCCTGAGCACAACGACGCGGCCGGCAAGATCCGCAACATGCTCGCCGTGTATGAGGAAAACCAGGATCTGCTTTCCATCGGCGCGTACAAGGCGGGCAGCAACCCAAGGCTCGACGAGGCGCTGCGCCATATGGACGCCATCAACGCGCTGCTGCAGCAGCCCGTCGGCGTGAAATCCGAATTCGACGAGACGCTGGCGCAGATGGTTAAAATCGTATCGTAGCGGCAAAAGCGCCATGCGCCAAAAAACGTGCTTCAAACGCGGTAAAATAACCGCAAGCGGTTGCTTTGCCTGATTTTTATGGCGTTCGCCCCGCCCCTTGCGGGGCAACCGGCGAAATCGCCGATTCTGCCATTCACGCTGCGCGTTCGTGGCAGAGTGAAATCAGACGGCATGTTACAGAACCCGATATGCGCCGGGAGGCCCTGATCCGGAGCCTCTCGTGAATGAGAAGGAGAACGTTCTTGAAAAAATTTGAATTCACCATGCGCAAGATCCTGGATCTGAAAAACAACATTTTGGAGGCGGAAAAAAACCGCCTGAGCCAGCTGCAGGAGGCGCAGCGCAGGATCGAAGCCGAAATCCTGCAGTTGGAGCAGGCCATGCAGGACATCTCGCAGCAGATGATCAATGCCCAGACCGAAGGTGTCACGGTGGCCGAGCTGATGGCATATAATGCAAGACGCGCCAACATCCGCATGCAGCTTGAAGAGCTGGCGCTGCGCCTTTCGGACGCGATCAAGTCCGTCGATCACCAGATGCAGATCGTGGTGGAGGCCTCGCGCGAGGTTTCGAAGTTCGAAAAGGTAGAGGAACGGCAGTACGAGGTGTACCGCGAAGGCGAAAAGAAAGCCGAGAATGCCCGCGTGGAGGAATTGGTGGCCAACAACGTCTGCCGCCGCCAGGTGGTGTGAATTTGGTGGAACCCGGTTTTTCCGGTTTTCCATAGATGCTCAAGGCGCGGTTGCGCCGGAGCAAATCATTCCAAAACAGAAAGGAGGGGAAAGAGATGGATATGGCTGCAATCAACGCGATGCTGCAGACGCCGAATGTACAGATGGGCGGCATGCAGGACGCGCTGGGCACAGACGCCGGGCTGCAGGGCCTGTTCGCGATGCTGTTCGGGCAGATGCTGAACGGGGCGGACGGCGAGGCACTTGCCGAAGACCCGATGCTGGGAACGCTGTTTTCCTCGATGGGCGATGAGACCGACGACACACAGCTGCAGCTGGCGATGCAGATGATGGCCGGCACACTGATGGGGCCGCAGGCGATGGACTTGCTGCTGGGGCAGACGGACGGCGCCGCGCTGGACGGCATTATGCAGACGGCGCAGACGCAGAGCCTGCTTTTGGAGCAGCTGCAGGCACAGCTTGCATTGGCCGGGCAGCAGGCCGAGGCACAGGCAGACAGCAATGTGCATGACGCCGATTGGGATGCGCTGCTGAACACGCTGACCACCGCGTGGGAAACCGGCGAGGACAGCGAGAGCACGGCTCCCGTGAACGAGATGGATCAGGTGCAGTTTGCATCGGCCGTGCGCCAGGTGCGCGAGCTGATGGCCGATAAGGCGCGCGGCGCAAAGGAAGAACCCACCCAGCCGCTGGACGTGGAAGCCCTGCAGGCCGCCGTGGACAGCCGCCAGTATGTGCCGGATACCGTTTCGGCGCGGCAGGAGACGCCCGATGTACAGGAGATCGCCGATCAGTTAAAGACAGGCATCCTCGACAACCTGCGCCAGGGCAAAAACGAGTTCGTCGTGAAACTGAAGCCCGAGGGCCTCGGGGAGATCACCGTGAAGCTGACGGAATCGAAAAACGAGATCTCGCTGCGCATCGTCACCTCGAGCGCCGCGGTGGGCAGAATGATCGCCAATGACGTGAACGCGCTGCAAAACGCACTGCGTCCTCTGCGCGCACAGGTGCAGGAGATCGTGACGGTGCCGGCGGCACAGGAAAACGCGGCGGGAACGATGCTGACGGGCGGCCAGGGCGAGCAGCAGTTCGCATGGCACTACCAGGAGCAGCAGCAGTCGGGCAGCGGCCGCGCGCACGCGGACGACGGCGGGGACTTCGACGACCTTGTGGAAGAGATCGTGCCGGACGACGCGAACGTGAACGTGCTGATTTAGCACGGATGCGGTACGCCGAAGGCAAAACCCAAAAAACCAAAATGCAAAACCGAAGGAAAGGAGGAAAACAATATCTTATGAGCGATACAATTACGGTACAGGAGAGCTACCGCAATTACCTGAACAACAAAAAGTACGACGATAATTACGGCACCGCGAACGGCGCCACAGGCGCCGACGGCACGAACAAAACGACCGAATGGAACGCGGTCTTCGTCGAAGAGGACAGCAACGTCCTTGGGCTGGACAGCTTTTTAAAGCTGATGGTGACGCAGCTGACGAACCAGGATTTCATGAATCCCGTGGACGATACCCAGTTCATCTCGCAGATGGCGCAGTTTTCCACGCTGCAGGCGATGTCGGAGATGTCCTCGAACATGAAGAACAACTACGTGCTCTCGCTGGTGGGCCAGGAAGTCACCTGCGCGAAGTTCAACGTCTCGGGCAACCTGGTGAAGGAGACCGGCGTGATAGAGCGCGTGACGCTGGCGGATAATGAGTTTGCGCTGTATGTAAACGGCGAAAAGTTCACGCTTTCGCAGATTATGGAGCTGGGCAAAAAGAGCGAGGCTGCAAGCGATGCAGACGACGCAGACGGGGCGGACGAAGCCACGGACGGTGAGGACGCCGTGAACAAGACCCCCGAAGAGGGAGAATAAACAGAGAGACCGTGTAAGGGGCGGATAAAATGGACGATATTTTGCTCCAAAGCCGCCTGACAACCCCCATCCGCACCGGCGCGGCGGCGCTGCAAAGCCCGCAGGGCGCACCGAAGCAGGATGAGGCACAGGCGCGAAGCTTCCGTGAGGTATTAGAGGGGCTGCAGATCCAAAACAGCGGCGTTACGTTTTCCAAGCATGCGGCAAGCAGGCTGGAACAGCGGAACATCCAGCTGAGCGCGAGCAGCCTGGACAGACTGAACGAAGGCGTGCGTATCGCCCGTGAAAAGGGCATGAACGATACGCTGATCATTGTGGACGACAGCGCGTTTGTCGTCAATGCCGGCAGCAATAAGGTGATCACGAGCCTTTCGGATCTGCGCGGCAGAGCCATTACAAACATCGACGGAACCGTGATCGTATGACCGGACCATATTGGGAGGCGCCAAAAGGGCGTATTCCCCGGAGGTCATTCCGAAGCCTGAACGACAGAAGGCTTCGGCTGGTTCCCTCAGGAAAAGGAGAGAGTAACCCACTATGATGCGTGCATTGTACTCCGGCGTGGCGGGCCTGAAGACCCATATGACACGCCTGGACGTCATCGGCAACAACATTGCCAACGTAAATACCTACGGCTTCAAATCCAGCCGCGCCACCTTCCGCGATATGTTCTATCAGCAGATTCGCGGCGCGTCCGACGGCACCCAGACACGCGGCGGCATCAACCCGTCGTCCATCGGTTACGGCTCGCAGCTTTCGAGCGTCGATCTGATGATGAGCCAGTCCGGCTTCACCAGCACGGGCTGCTCGCTGGACGTGGCCATCACGGGCGAGGGCTTTTTGCAGGTGCAGGATGCGGACGGCAACATCTACTACACCAAGGCCGGCATGCTGGACATCGACAGGCAAGGCCGCCTTGTGGATACGAACGGCAACTTCGTGCTGGGCACCAGCGCCACCAGCGGTAAGCTGAACAGCAGCGAGCCCGGCCGCTCCATCATTTCGATTACAGTAGACCCTGTGGAGCCGGCGTATCCCCTGCTGGAGACCACCGTGCTCGGCAAGCCGCTGCGCATCACCTCGGATGTGCAGTCGAACCTCGGCAACGTCAGCTTCACCATCTCCTCCAGCACCAAGCGCAGCGACGGCACGCCGTTCTACGACGGCGACCCGCTCGAGGTGATCATGGAGAACGGCAGCTCGAACATCGCCATCCGCCTGAGCGAGAATCATCATTTCGCCAGCATGGAAGAGCTGTCGCAGGCCATCAACGAGCAGATCCGCATCGCGAACGGCGGCGCGTATGAGGGCGGCAACTTCACATTTGAGTTAGATGGCTTCCCCGAGAATGGCGCCACCGGCGGCGAGATTGCCGTGAGCAACGACAACAGCAAGCCGGGCAGCGCGGAGATTAACCCGAACGTGCTGTGGGAAGGCGTTTCGTTCGTGGATACGTTCAGCGCGGGCTTTACCGGGGATGGTGAGATCACGCAGATCACAGCCACAAATGCGGGCGGCGTGGTCACATTTGAGGTAACAATAGAGGATGGCAACGGCGATACGATGACCTATAGCGGCGAGACCTCTGCGTCGGTGAGCGACAGCGGCGCGCTGATCCGGCTGTACAAAGACGGCAACAGCGCCAACAGCACCGACTACATGGGCCTCAGCATCAGCAAAACAGCGTATGACCGCTTTACGGGGGCAGACGGTACCACTCCCTTCCCCGATACAGCCCTTGCGACCATCGGCACCGCCCACGCCGCCACCCAGTCCACCTCGCTCGGCCTCGGCAAGCAGACCTGGACGCTCGAGGGCGGCACCGAGGGCGGCCCGCAGAGCTACGAAAACCTCACCGGCATTTCCATCGGCGCGGACGGCACCCTCGTGGGCTCACACCCGGTGCACGGCCGCCTCGTGCTGGGCCGCATCGACCTTGCCAACTTCGCAAACCCGATGGGCCTTGCGCAGAGCGGCAACAGCTACTTCACCGAGACGGCGAACTCCGGCAAGCCCAACTTCGCCGTCCCCGGCGAGGACGGCACCGGCGCCATCAAGAACAGCGCGCTCGAGATGTCCAACGTCGATCTGGCGCAGGAGTTCTCGGATATGATCATCACGCAGCGCGGCTATCAGGCCAACTCCCGCATCATCACGGTTTCCGACCAGGTGCTGGAGGAGCTCGTGAACCTGAAGCGCTGATTTAAACCGCAAACCGTTCCCAATCGCGCCGCCGCATGAGCGGGGAGCGCAAGCCCCCGCCCGGGGCGGTACGGCGCGGCGGTATGCAAAAGCGAATCAAAAAACAACCCCGGGCGGCGAGGGGCCTCTCGCCGCCTTGGACAAGCGGATATTCCCGTTTCAGGGCAAGGCTTCGGCACGGCGGCAGGGCCACGGCCCGGCACGGCGGAAAAGCCCCGGCACGGCGCAGATGAATGTCCGTTTGTCCAAGCGATAAACTTCATGCGCAGATGCTGCGCTGCGAAAGCATGCAAAAATGATACGCATGAAGTTTTTGCGTATGTGGGACGTTCCCGGCCCACGCGCTTAAAATATTTTTTGCCGTGCTTTTGCACAGCAAAATAAAGGAGTGAACCGAATGATCGTTCTTACAAACCTACGCGGAACGGAGTTCGCGCTGAATTGCGATCTGATCGAGACGATCACCTCGAACCCCGATACCACGATCACGCTCACCACCGGCACCCTGCACATCGTGATGGAGAGCCGCGATGAGGTGATCCAGAAAACAGTGGACTACAAAAGGCGCATTTTCCAGTCCCAGATGGGCTGACCGGAGCATCGTGCGCAGCGGAAGGAAGGTTTGCACATAAATGGATTTAATGAGCATTTTGGGCTGGCTGCTGATGATCGGCACAGTCTGCTTCGGTATTTTGTTTGATACCAATACCAATAGTTTTATCGTTGAGAACCTCGGCAACTTCTGGGATCCCAGCTCCGTGGCCGTCGTGGTCGGCGGCGTGTTTACCGCGCTGATGGTTTCGTTCCCGATGAACGTGTTCGGCAAGATCCCGCGCCACTTAAAGATCATCTTCGCGCCCAAGAAGTACGACCCGCAGAAGTACATCGACGAGGTGGTGGAGCTGGCCGAGGAGGCGCGCTCGAACGGCCTGCTCTCGCTGGAGGCAAAGTTGGAGGAAACGAAGGACGAGTTCCTCAAAAACGGCATGATGCTCGTCGTGGACGCGGTGGACGCCGAGAAGGTGCGCAGCATCCTCGAAAACGAGTTGGATTATCTGGATGACCGCCACGCGCGCGACCGCGCGTTCTACGATATGGCCGCCGGCTACGGCCCGGCGTTCGGCATGATCGGTACGCTGATGGGCCTGATCAACATGCTGAAGCAATTGAGCGACCCGGACGCCATCGCGCCCGCCATGGCGCTGGCGCTCGTCACCACGTTCTACGGCTCGATTCTGGCCAACGGCATCTTCCTGCCCATCTCGAACAAGCTGAAGATCCGCCACGAGGAAGAATACTTATGCAAGATGATCGTGATGGAGGGCATCCAGGGCATCCAGGCCGGCGACGCCCCGCGCTTTTTGCGTGAGAAGCTGGAGCAGCTGATCCCGGGCTACATCGTCAAGAAGGGCCAGGCCAAGGGCGGCAAAGGCGGCGGCGGTGACGAGGGCGGCAAATAAGCCGGCGCTTTTGGGAGGAATCCTGAACCGTCTGCCGGTCTGACGGCCGGGCCCGGCAGGGCTCTTCCCGCATAAACGGAAAACGGCATGCATGCGCGGCCGCTTTCCGGACGATGCTTTTAGAATCAAGAGGTAATCAAGTTATGGCGAAAAAACAGCATGACGCGCCAAAGACCGACGGCTGGAAAGACACATACGGCGATATGGTCACGCTTTTGCTCTGCTTCTTCGTGCTGCTGTACAGTATGTCGGCGGTCGATCAGGAAAAGTGGCAGGCGTTTGTCAAGGCGTTTACGAATCCCGGTGAGGATACCGCGCAGGTGGTGCTGATGCCGTCCGACGAGCTGGGCGACCACGCGGTCCCGGCTCCGGACGGCCCCGACAACGGCACCCCCGAGGATTCGGAGGATGCGATCCAGAATCTGGACGATCTGTTTGAGATGCTGCAGGAATACGCCGAAGAGCAGGGCATTCAGGATTCGGTGGAGATGGTGCAGGGCGACGGCGCGATCTTTGTGCGCTACCAGAACAGCCTGTTCTTCAAGCCGGACAGCGCCGAGCTGCTGCCGACGGCGGCGGACAGCCTGAAGGTGCTGGGCGACGGCCTCAAGCAGCTGGAAGACCAGCTCTGGCTCGTGAGCATCAGCGGCCATACGGCGGCTGTTGCGGTTCAAAACTACCATGTTTCCGACTGGGAGCTCTCCGGTGCGCGCGCAGCCGCGGTGGCGGATCATTTCGAGTTGGACAGCGGCCTCAGTCCGCTTGTTTTGCGGCCGATTGGCTTCGGCAAAAACTATCCCATCGCCAGCAACGACACCGAGGAAGGGCGCGCGCGCAACCGCCGCGTGGAGCTTGTAATCATCAGCAAGGATTCCCCCATTGTGCAGTCGGAAGGGATCTCCAGCGCCGTGTTCGGCCTGTTCGATTCTTATTCGGAGCTGGAGGCCGACCGGATGGACAGCATTGAAGATTTGCTCGACCCCTCCGATATTCTGAACGGCCTGATAAATGACATCGAGCCGGGAGAGACCGGCGAGCCGGATGAGAGCGGGCCGGACGCGGCCGAGCAGCCGGATCCGGACAGCGCTCCCGGTGCGGATGATACCCAGCCGGATGCGTCCTCCACGGAGCCTGCAGAGCCCGAGCCCGGCGCAGATACTACGGAATAAAAACCGGCCCGGGCCGGCAAGCGGCGAGAGCCCCTGCGCGCACAGCGCAGAGGGGCGCCGGCCAAACCAAAAAAGGAAAGATCCTTTTGTTTGGAGGGGGAAATGTAAGTGCCAGAAAAGTTATCGCAAACTCAAATTGATGCGCTGCTGCACAGAATAGCGGAAGGGACGGAGGTTCAGCAGGACAACGCCCCGAAACTGAAGGAATACGATTTCCGTGCGCCGCGCAAATTTACCAAGGAACAGCTGAAAGCGCTCGACGGCCTGCACGAAACGCTGGCACGTGTTCTGTCCTCGTATTTTTCCAGCATTTTGCGCATCCCATGCGAGATCGAGACGGAGCCTGCCGAGGAGCAGCGGTTTTACGAATACAGCAACTCTTTGCCGGATAACGCGATGCTCGGCCTGATGGGCCTCTCATCGCCCACCAACGAGTGCGATGAGACCACGATCCTGGTCGATCTTACCGCATCGCTGGGCTTCCAGCTGATTGAACGTTTGCTCGGCGGCAGCGGCAGGGGCGCAGTGCCCGACCGCAGCTTCACCGATATCGAGATCGCGATCCTGCACAATGTACTGGAAAACATTACGCGCAGATTTGATGATGTGTGGAAAAATTCCTTTAACATTGATTTCAATCTCGATCAGGTGGAAACGAACCCGCGCCTGCTGCAGCTGTTCGCGCCGGAGGATATCGTGGTAATCGCGATGCTGGAGGTAAAGATTGGCGGCAACACCAATACCATCACAATCTGCCTGCCGGCGGAGCTGCTGGAACAGACGATCGACCAGTTCAACCGCAAATTTACCAAGAGCAAGAAGCAGCAGGATCCCAATCAGGAGCGGTTGAAAAAGCAGCTGATTCTGGAAAATGTTTGCGAATCCGAGTTGGAGATGAAGGCGATCTTCGATGAATTCACCCTGCCGCTGAACACAATTCTGAGCCTGCAGCCAATGGATGTGATTCCGCTGCAAAAATCGGTGAACAGCGATTTCGCGGTTACCATCGACGATACCGTATGGTTCACCGCAAAACTGGGCGAGACGAAACGGAGAAAGGCGATCAAAATAAACAATATTGTAGAGCAAACGGAGATGGTGACAAATGGACAACAATCAGCAGATGGCCCTCGGCAGCATGGAGCTTGACACGATTGGCGAGATCCTGAATATCAGCATGGGCTCTGCGGCCACGGCCGTTTCCAGTATGCTGGATAAACAGGTGATCATCTCAACGCCAAATGTCGAGCAAAAAAGATTCGACGGCATGGAATACGCCGCGATGGAGCCCGCGATGCTGGTGACGATCAGCTACGTGGAGGGCCTTTCGGGCACGAACGTGATGGTATTCCGCCAAAAGGACATGCAGGTAATTTTGAACCTGCTGATGGGCAACGACGATCCGCCTTCGGAGGATTTTGAATTCGACGAGCTGAGCATGAGCGCGGCCTGCGAGGTGATGAACCAGATGATGGGCGCGTCGGCAACGGCGCTGTCCGATTTCCTCGCGATGCCGGTGAATATTTCTACGCCGGAAGCGAAGGTCGTGGATTCCGAGGGCGCGTACCGCGAAGCCATCGATGTCAAAGAGGGCGACGAAGTCGTCGCGGTAATGTTCAAGATGGATATTTCAGAGGTTATGTCCACGGATTTCGCCAGCATCATGCCGCTGAAGCTGGCGAAGGAGATTGTATCGCGCGTGACGAACCAGACCAAACAGCAGATCGATGAGATCCCGGAGCAGGTGCACACGGAGCCTGCCGCCGCGCCTGCGCCCGCGCCGCAGCCGGCCGCCGCGCCTGCGCCTGCGCCCGCATCGCAGCC
>JAAVHN010000018.1 GCA_014799685.1 Subdoligranulum sp.
CCAAGGATGTGCTCTGCCGACTGAGCTATAACAGCATATGGCGACCCGGAACGGGCTCGAACCGTCGACCTCTAGCGTGACAGGCTAGCGTTCTAACCAACTGAACTACCGGGCCATATGGCAGGGGCAGAAGGATTCGAACCCTCGGCACGCGGTTTTGGAGACCGCTGCTCTACCAGCTGAGCTATACCCCTATGCGAAGCATTCTGAACAGCACTTTTCAAAGAGTGCTTTATTATGATACAAAAAACTGCGCAAAATGTCAAGCCTTTCCCGGAAAAAGGGACAAATTTCTTTTGATTATTTTTAATCCGGCCGCCGGCTCGTTTTGCCGGCTCCTTCGCCCTCGCACATCATGCCCGCATGATGGTCTGCCCCGCTTGCCCATACCGCATGCAGGCAAATGCGGCAAACCATCCTGTTGATGTGTTCCCGCTGCACCGCACTCATTTCCAGATCCTGCAAACTGCCTGCCGCGCAAATTACGTACCGGTGACCTCCCCTGCCGCCGCACGCAGACTCCCACAACGATCCCACCGCACCATTTTAAACGTTAAACATATGCGCCGAAAAATTTTACCAAACTCTCTTTTCCCTCTTGACAAATTCCAAAACAGCTGTATTATTGTATTAATCGCTTAATACAATAATACAGGAGGCGGATGCATGATTTGGAGCATCACAGGCGACAGGCCGGTCTATCTGCAGTTGATCGAGCAGATGGAGCGCGCCATTGTAGCCGGAGAATACGGGGCGGGCGCACGCCTGCCCGCCGTGCGGGAACTGGCCGCCGAAGCGGCAGTGAACCCGAACACGATGCAGCGCGCCCTGCAGGAGCTGGAGGCGCGCGGCCTTGTGCATACACAGCGCACAGCCGGGCGCACCGTCACCGAGGACGCAGCACGCATCGCACAGCTGCGCGCGCAGCTCGCCTTGCGTCAGGCAGAGGCATTTTTAGCTGCCATGCGCGCGCTCGGCTATGAAAAAGCAGAAACGCTGACACTGTTGGAGGGGCTGGATCCCCTGGCCGCAGATGCACCGGGCTCTGCCGCGAACGCGCCGGACATTTTCGCAAAAGCACCGGATACTTTCGCAGGAACATCGAACGCTTTCGCGGACGCGCCAAACGCCAATGCAGCTGCATCGAATCCCTTTGCAAAGCCTTCCAGGGCTTGCAAAAATGCAAAACCCATTTCCACAAACACCGCAAACGCCGGTGCAGATGCACAAAACATTGCCGCAGATTCACCGGACATCTCCGCAAATTCAAAGAATCTTTCCGCAAACACATCAGGCACCCCCTCACACTCAGCCGGGAGGAAATAAGATGGAAGCAGTATTGAACTGTCAGTCACTGACAAAAAACTTCGGCGCAAAAACGGCGCTGGATCATTTCTCTGCCGCGGTGTACGGCGGCCGCATCACGGGCCTGCTGGGGCCGAACGGCAGCGGCAAAACCACCCTGATCAAGCTGGCCGCGGGCCTGCTCACACCCACGGACGGCGCCGTCACGGTCTGCGGCACTGCGCCCGGCACACAAACCAAGGCGCATGTAGCCTACCTGCCCGACCGCATGAGCCTGCCCAATCACCTGCGCGTGCGGGAGGCGGTCGAGTTTTTCGCCGATTTTTACGTCGATTTCCAGGAAGAAAAGGCCTCCGCGCTGCTGTCGGAGCTGAAGATCCAGCCGGACGAGCGCATCGGCACCATGAGCAAGGGCACCAGGGAAAAGCTGCAGCTTGCGCTCGTCATGAGCCGCGCCGCCGATCTCTACCTGCTCGATGAGCCCATCGGCGGGGTAGACCCGGCCGCGCGCGACCGCATTCTCGATACCATCATCCGCAATTACCGCGAGGAGGCCGCGCTTGTGATCTCGACACACCTCATCGGCGACATCGAACCCGTGCTGGACGACGTGATCATGATCCAGGACGGCAGACCGGTGCTCACCGGCAACGTGGAAGAACTGCGCGAAACGCACGGCAAAAGTATGGACGCACTGTTCCGGGAGGTATTCAAATGCTGAAAAAACTGCTCAAACACGAATTCCGCGCCACGGCGCGCATCTTCGCGCCCCTGCTCGGCGCGGCGCTCATTCTATCGGGTGCAACGTGGATCGTGGTCCGCCTTGGCGGCATCCTCATTCTGTCGGGCGGCACGGACATCGTTTCGGTCGTTCCCATAGGCAGCCCGATCTTCGGCCTGTTTTCCGGTATCCTGATGCTGCTCTCGATCCTCGCGCTGTTCGCGCTGATGGTCGCGGCAGTGCTTGTCACCGTTCAGCGGTTTTACAAAAATCTGCTGGGCGACGAGGGCTACCTGATGTTCTCGCTGCCCGTCACGCCGGGGCAGCACATCGCGGCAAAGCTGATCGTCGGCACTGTCTGGTCGGCGGCAGCGCTGCTGCTGATGCTGGGTATCCTGACAGTGCTGATCCTCTCCGTTCCGGGCGCGGCAAGCTACGGCCTCACATTCGCAAACCTTCTGGCGGCGTGCCGCCGGACACTCGGAGTCCCCCTCGGCGCGTTTTTCGGGATCTCCTTCTGCACTTTCCTCGCCGGCATCACAAATTCGTACCTGCTGGCCTATCTGAGCATGTCCATCGGCAGCAGGCGGCAGGAATCGCGGCTCTTCGCCAGCGTCGCAGCCTATGTGGTCCTGAACGCCGCACTGATGGTATTGTACCTCATCGTTATGGCTGTGTCCGGAGCAGTCACCGCATCACTGGGCATCCTGCAAACGGCACAGGCCTTTGTGGACAGCCTGCCGCCGTTCACCGTCGCCTGCATCTTCATGGGTGTGTCGTCCGGCGTATTGCTCGCCGGGGATGTGATCTACTTCTTTATCACCCGTGCACTTCTTACAAAGAAGCTCAATCTGGCGTGATCCGGCCCCGGCGTCAAAGGCAGCAAAGACATGGGCGATTGCGAAACTCTGCGAAAAAATTTTCTCTTGAAAAAAATTCGCGCGATGAGGGGGGCCCAAATTTTCTATCGTTTCTAAAAGAGAATTGCGAAACAATTCTGTGGAGGAAATGCTGAAATTCCAGAGAACGTAAAGCCTTGATTTTTCTGGTTTTTGAGGAGTTTCGCAATCGACTAAAGCAAAGACAGCAAAGGAGAAAAAAATGGAACACAAACCGGAAAACAACGAAAACAAAAAGGAGCGGATCGCCTTTTTCGGCTTCCTCTTCGCCTCCGTCTGCTTTTACGCAGCCGCCGCCCGCGCGATACTTTGCAAGGACGGCGGCAACTGGATCTCAAGCTTTTGTCTGGGCTCTGCCTTTTTGTGCTTATCCCAGACGCATCAGAAGCAGGATCAAAATAAAAACGGCGGCATCAAATGAGATTGCAAAGGGCGGCATGTTTCCATGCGCCGAAAAAACACCCCGCATGCACCCGGTGCGCCTTTGCACACAAACCTTTGCGGCAAACAGGGAAGCTCCGATCCCATCCACGGGTCAGGGCTTTTCGATTGCCTCGTTTTCCTCGTCATACGCAAAATCCCAATTCATCATCGCGTAGAATACTGGCATGAGGTCTCGGCCCTTTTGCGTGAACGAATACTCCACATGAGGCGGAATTTCGTTGAACTGCACACGCTCGGTGATCGACGCGCCGGGCATCAGCGCCTTGGCCGCCGCGAATCCGCTGTAATAGATGATGCACGCCTGCACCATCATCGGTGTGCCGCGAATGACGGCCATATACAGCATCTCCAGCCGTCGTCCTGCCGTTTTCACGATTTTGAGGAGCGCGGAATCCCGCCGGGACAGCTCCACCGTCCGCTGCAGGGTGAGCAGCACGGCGAGCGCAAAGCCGAGAATCGTGCCCATAAAGGATACCGCCAGCGTGCCGGCCGCGCCGTTCCACCACGTTTTCCGGCTGTGGATCAGCAGATAAACCATCGCCGCGGGCAGACTGTCCGGTACGGCGGGCAGCGCTGCGATCGACCGGCACCACGGGAAAAACCAGACCATCGCCGCCGCGGCCAGCAGCATCCCTGCGCCGCCAAGGGCAAGGCATTTTTTCGTATTGTCATTTGCTTCACTGTGCCGCCCCCACCTTTGCCGTTGCCTCGTCCATCAGCGCCCGCCGTTCTTCGGCAGAGATGCCCGCAAGTGCGGCGTTGATCTCATCAAGCAGCGCGGTATCCGCCTTGCGCACACCGACGCAGATGCCGGAGAAATCAAGTACAAAGCCGTCGCTGTCGGGAAAATCGATCACAGCCAGATCAGGATACGCATTCAAATAGGCCTGCGCCGAATCGAGATTGATGACAATGCCGTCCACCGTACCGCTGTGCAGCCGTTCGAGCATATTGGGAATCGTATCCACGGGCGAAATATGATTGACTCCGGGAATCTGATCGATGACGGTATCCAGCTTTGTTCCCCGCTGGCCGAGGACGCTCGCGCCGGAGAAGTCGGCCAGCGTTTTCGCGCTTGCGTAAGCGCCGCCGCGCTGCACCATGACACTGTACTCTGTGGGCGCGACGGCGTAGGTGTCGGAGAATGCCGCCGCCTGCTTGTGCTCCTCGCTGTCCACCATCCCGGAGACGATCAAGTCCACCTGCCCCTGATTGAGCGCTTCCAGCAGACCCTCCCACGGGTATTTAACGATCTCGATCTGTGCGCCCAGCGCCTCGCCGATGCGCTTTGCGATCTGCACATCATACCCCTCGGCGTAAAAGCCCTCGTTGTTGATGATGGGCAGGTTTGTTTCGGTCGCGCCCTCTTCCTCCCAGTTGTTTGGCGCATAGGCGCACTCCATACCGACGCGCAGTACCCGCCCGTCCGCCCCGGCCTGCGCGGTGTACTGCCGCTCTGCGCCGCGGAGCAGCCGGAGAAAAGCATCCAGGAAAGGCAAAGGACAAGCAGCGCCGCAAGCGTTTTCCCTTTCCCTGCCAGGTGATTGGATTTCATCGTTATAATCATAATCGTCGTCCCCTTTTTGATCTGCTGTGATTCATACACCATACGCAAACAGACTGCCGGTACAGCCTCACGCACGCCGTTGCCGCGTTCAGGCGTAATCCTTTTCTCCCGCGCGGCGAGTACCGCCCGCAGGCTGCTGCGTTTTACCATCCCCTGTGAGTGGTCATGATTTTATTATACATGGTACGAAAACCCAATCAAGTACGCAGAATTTTTATACATGGTACGGTTTTTCGTACCATCAAAGCGCGCCGGTTCCTCTGCGTGAACTGTACGCAAGGGCGCGGGCGCCTGCTGTTCTGTTCCTGCGTTCTATCGTCCGCCCAAACCACAGCCTGCCGAAAATGCCTTTCGGGCCAATGCGGCAGAACCAGCCTTTTCGAGAGAAGTGCCCCGGCACACACCGGAATTTTCTTCTTTACGGTTCACCGGCAATTTCGTACAAGCAATGCTTCGCAGCCCGCCGGGGTGTTTCTTTTTCCAAAAAGCTGTGGTATACTGAAAACAAACAATTTTCCGAAAGGAGCGCCTATCAGATTTATGGAACTGGCAAAACGAAGTGAAGTACCCGTAGAACTCACATGGGATCTTACCGCGATCTACCCCGACAAGGCCGCCTTGGATGCGGCGATGGAACAGATCGGGCAGCTGGCGGATGAGATCGAGCAGAATTTCAAGGGAAAGCTCACCGACGCCGAAACCGTCGTGCGCTGCCTCGGCAAATACCGCGCGCTGTCGGAGCAGATCGTGCTGGCGGGCAACTACTGCAATTTGGCCGGAGAGGTGGATTACACCGACGCCGCTTTGCAGGAGCAAAGCGGAAACTTTGGCCGGATGGCTGCGCAAATCGACAGCCGCCTGAGCTTTGTCGTCAGCGAGCTTTTGGCCGGTGACGAAGCCGTACTGCGCGAGGCCGCCGCCCTCGACGAGCCGGACCGTCCCCTGCTCGAGGATCTGCTGCGCCAGAAGCCCTACGAGCTGCACTCTGAAACCGAGCGTGTTTTGGCAGCACTCGCGCCGTCGCTGGGTGCGCCGTACCAGATCTACAACATGGCGAAGCTGGCGGATATGCGCTTCCCCACATTCACAGCCGGCGGCGAAGAGCATCTGCTGGGCTATTCGATGTATGAGGATCACTACGAATACGACCCCAACACCGAGGTGCGCCGCGCCGCGCACGACGCCTTCTCGCAAAAGCTGCGCGAATACCAGAACGTCACCGCGGCCGCGTATCAAACCGCCGTGCAGACGGAAAAAACGCTTGCCACGCAGCGCGGCTACGCATCGGTGTTCGATTACCTGCTGTTCCCGCAAAAGGTCACGCGCGAAATGTACGACCGGCAGATTGATACCATCATGGAAAAGCTTGCGCCGCACATGCAAAAATACGCCCGGCTGCTGCAAAAGCGCCACGGGCTGGACCGCATGACATATGCCGATCTGAAGCTTTCTGTCGACCCGGAATACGACCCGAGCGTGACAATCGAAGCCTCGCAGGACTATATCGTAAAGGGCCTCTCCGTGATGGGGCCGGAATATCAGGAGATGATCCGCACGGCGTACAAGGACCGCTGGGTGGATTTTGCGCAGAACCAGGGCAAGTGCACGGGCGGCTTCTGCGCCAGCCCCTACGGCGCGCACTCGTACATTTTGCTGACATGGCACAACCAGATGTCGGATGTGTTCACGCTGGCGCACGAGCTGGGGCACGCCGGGCATTTCCAAACCTGCAACAGCACACAGTCCTTCTTCGGCACAGACGTCTCCACCTATTTTGTCGAAGCGCCGTCCACGATCAACGAGCTGCTGATGGCGCACTATCTGCTGAAAACGAATCCCGACAAGCGCTTCCGCCGCTGGGTGCTCAGCTGCATGGTGAGCAAAACGTACTATCACAACTTCGTCACGCATTTGCTGGAGGCCGCATATCAGCGCGAGGTATACCGCATCGTGGACGCGGGCGGCGGCGTTTCGGCCGAAACGCTGAACCGCATCATGAAGGAAACGCTGCACAAGTTCTGGGGCGACGCCGTGGAGCTGACCGACGGCGCCGAGCTGACATGGATGCGCCAGCCGCATTATTACATGGGCCTGTATTCCTACACCTACAGCGCCGGCCTGACGGTAGCCACACAGGCCTGCAAGCGCATCGAGCGCGAGGGCAAGCCCGCCGTGGACGACTGGAAACGCGTGCTCGCTGCGGGCGGCACCAAAACGCCGCTGGAACTGGCGCAGATGGCCGGTGTGGACATCTCCACCGACGCCCCGCTGCTGGACACGATCGAGATCATCGGCGGCTATATCGACGAGATCTGCCGCCTGAGCGAGGAGCTGGACGGCTGAGCAAAATGAAAGCCCCGTGCGAAAAGCGGAAAGACCTTTCGCACGGGGCTTTTCTGTGATTTACTTTATTCCTCCGTCAGCGCCTTCACCGCAGCGCTGCAGCCGATGCGGTCGCAGCCCGCGGCGCAGAACGCCTCCATCGCCTCGCGCGTGCGGATGCCGCCCGCCGCCTTGATTTTCACGTCCGGGCCGATGTGCTTCTTGAACAGCTCGATATCCGCCAGCTGCGCGCCCGCCGTGCCGAAGCCCGTGGAGGTTTTGATGTAATCGGCCTTCGCCTGCGTGACGCACGCGCACACGCGCACCTTTTCCTCCTCCGTCAGGTAGCACGTCTCGACGATCACCTTCAGCAGCTTACCGCCGGCCGCCGCGCGCACCGCCTCGATCTCCGCGCGCACCGCGCCGAAATCGCCGTTTTTTACATCGCCTAAATTGATGACCATATCCACCTCATCGGCGCCCTGCGCGACGGCATCCTGCGTCTCGAACACCTTGGCCGCCGTGGTGTTATACCCGAGCGGGAAGCCGATCACCGTGCACAGGTTCAGCTGCGGAAATGCCTGCCGCGCGCGGCGCAGATACGCCGGGGGAATGCACACCGAGGCCGTGCCATAGGTGACGGCTTCCTCGCACAGTGCATAGATCTCTGCCCATGTGGCAGTCGCCTTCAGCGCGGTATGGTCGACGCGTGCAAAAATTTCTTCTTTGTTCATGATAAAAACTCCCCTTTGATTTGGTATTCCTGTTTCCTTAAATTATATCGGCTGCACCGCCGCTTGGCAAGAGCGACGCTGAAATCTTTTTTCTTTCCCCCTTTTTTGGTGCGCTTCAAAAGGAAAAAGCGGCGTAGGCGCTTTTCCTCATACAAAAATTTTCGCAAATTTTCAAAAAAGTGCTCCGGAGGGCTGGACATTTTCAAAAGGATATGCTATAATCATTGTTGCTGTGGAGGCGTAGCTCAGCTGGTTAGAGCGTTCGGTTCACATCCGAGAGGTCGCGGGTTCGAGCCCCTCCGTCTCCACCATAACGCGCAGATACGAACCCTGTATGTTGTCAGGAATGTATTTGCGGTAGAAACAAAGATAGAGCCAAGGTCATGAGGCCTTGGCTCTATCCTTGTTTCTATTTTCTCTTTTGTGAAACGGTATCAGTCGTTTTTTGAACAACCGGGTTTAGTTGCTGCATCAGTTCCTGAAATCCATCCAGCGCATTTTGGAGGTTCTCGATGATATCGGCAGCCAACACATCCGGATCCGGCAGGTTATCCAGATCGGCAAGAGATTTATCCTTAATCCAAAAGATATCCATGCTGGTTTTGTCCCGCTCCAAAATTTCCCGGGCAGAAAATTTTCTCCAGCGACCATCAGGATTTTCTTCAGACCATGTTTCATGGCGCTGATGCCGGTTTTCCGGATTATAGCAATGAATAAAGTCCTCCAAGTCAGCATCAGTCATGGGGTGCTGCTTCAGCGTGAAGTGGATATTGGTGCGGAAATCATATACCCACACTTCTTTGGTTTGCCGCTCCGGGCTGGCAGGGCGTTTATCGAAAAAGATTACATTTGCCTTGACGCCCGGCTTGTAAAAGATGCCGGTGGGGAGTCGCAGGATTGTATGCAGGTCGGTAGTTTCCAGCAATTTTCTGCGTACAACCTCTCCTGCACCGCCCTCGAAAAGCACGTTGTCCGGCACAACTACTGCGGCTTTGCCATTAGCGTTCAGAATCGTATTGATGTGCTGGACGAAGTTTAACTGTTTGTTGGAGCTTGTCGTCCAGAAATCGGTGCGGTTATATACCAGATCCTCATCCTCCTGTTCGCCTTCCTCGTTGGTGAAGGTAATGGAGGATTTTTTGCCGAAGGGCGGATTGGTCAGCACATAATCCACCCGATAACCGGGGTCGGTGAGCAGCGCGTCTCCAAGCGTGACAGGGACATTCCCATAAATATCACCGATATTATGAAGATACAGGTTCATCAGACACAGCTTGAATGTAGTAGCAACCAGTTCGTTGCCGTAAAAAGTTTGGTTTTTGAGAAATTCCTTTTTCTCCCGATCCAAGGTATACTGCGCTTCGCTGGCAATGTACTCCTGTGCAGCCAGAAAAAATCCACCACTGCCGCAGCAGGGATCCGCAATGGTTTTGAGCGGCTCCGGGCGGACACAACGAACCATAGCGCGAATGAGGGGACGGGGTGTGAAATACTGTCCTGCACCGCTTTTCACGTCCTCTGCATTTTTCTGGAGCAGGCCCTCATAAATCTCGCCCTTGACATCGGAGGACATGGACACCCAACGCTCCTGATCGATCATCTGAACGATACGGTATAGAATGGCGGCGCTGCTGATCTTATTCACTGCGCCGTGAAAAATCTTGCCCAAGATGCCACTCTGTTCGCCCAGCTCTTCCAGAGTGGCCTTATATTGCTCCTCTAACTCGGCTCCCTTGAGGGTGCTCATATCCGCCCAAGAGTACCCGGCGGGGATGCCGGTTTTCCGCTTATAAGGCGGCTTGGAGTACTCATCGGACATTTTCAGGAAAATCAGATATGTAAGCTGCTCCAAATAGTCGCCATAGGATACGCCGTTGTCCCGCAGGGGATTGCACATACCCCAGACTTTGGAGATAATAGACGAAGTTTGGTCAGGCATTTTGCGTCTCCCCCTCAGCGAGTTCCATTAGTTTATCATGTATCATATAATAAAACCGTATATTTTGTGGTTTGTCATTCTGAAAATACCGTGTAATCAATAACAATAAAGAATCTATCGATACATTCAATGGCTTAAGTTTATAGTTCCCGATAAATGGAACCATTATTGAAATTGAAATACCCGCTGTTTTCGCATATTTCAACAATCTCTTTACATTTTTGATTTGTCCTTCTGCATTTGCAATTTCATGAGTATTATTAGAATCGTGGTAAAAGAACGGTTTAAGAAAATGGTATCCAAGAGAAATTGACGAGGGCGCTTCTGGGTATTTTTCTGAATAATATGTTGGAGCGTTTAGATCGAAGTATGGGACAAGCACTAAACGCCATTCATTTTCGTAATGCCAAACATCAAATTTGTTAAGAGCTGCACAGAGAACAGCTGCATCGAGAGGATATGTATATACACTTTGGCCATTATCTGCTAATAAATCCCGCAAGTCAATAGGATTTTGAGTATAAACGACAGGGAAAATTGATTTTCGCAGTAAAGAATTTGAAGCAAGAGAATTAAAGTCATATTCAATACAAATGCCGGTGTTATATTTGGCATAATGTGACCACATCAATATGGATGCTCTCTCTGTAGAAAAACAGGAAACATATGTACCAAGATAATCTAATTCTCTAAATTTAATTTTAGAATCCACTCGGAAACTCCTCATACAAGAATTTATATATTCATCACGCTTCAATATACCTACTGGAAGATGCGCCGCTGACATATGTCGTTCAAGTTCACTCCATTCATCTTCGGCAGCGCGCTGACGCTCCTCTTTTGTGCCGTATCTATGCAATGCACCATCAAATAAATCATTAAATTCTCCAATACGTGTTGTTGTTATATTCCCGTTAATGATGTCATCGACTGCATAACTTGAGAGTGAGCGATATCTATAAAGCGGCGGAAAGGCATTAGGAAACAAATATTGAGAATCCCCTGTTCTTTCAATAAGTTGTCTTTCAACAAAGGTTCGGAATCCATTATCTTGTACTAAATCCGAAAATGTGATGATGCCCATCTATCTATAACTCTCCTTCAAATGCTTTCTTCAAAATGCTTTGTCGCAGGATCTGGATCCGTTGCTGGGCGGTGTCCAAAGTTTTTTCAATGCTGTCGCAAACTGACATACGCGATTCGATTATTTTAATGATTTCTTTTTGTTTACTTATATCAGGAACAGGAAACGTAATTTGTTTTAGAATTGCTTGATTCAAAAAAATACGTGTAGAACCCTTGCATAGTTCCTTCACTTGATCCAAAACGACACCTTTACTTTGAAATAGATATATAAAATAGTCAGAATGGATAATATCGCTATTTAAAGAAACACGCATTAAATTTGTTGACAGCAACGCACCTTCCATCCGCTTTGGTACAGCACAAAGTTCACCAACTGTGCCAGAACGGGAAATAATTATATCACCTGATAGCAAAGCAAATGATTTCAATTCCCTTGCTTTTTCGAGAGTGACAAAAATTTTATTCCCATCAATAAATTTCCCCGCACCGATATTTTCAATTCCCAACATGGGAACACCTGTTGTCTGGTGGTCATGTTTTTTTATCATTGTACCAAACGGGCCTGTTGACATGCCTTTTCGTTCTGTTGTCAACAATCCTTCGATAGACATCATTGGGGGGTTATCTTGTAGAGCTGAGTCAAACGCTTCTTTCAATACTGCCTGCCGATACACTTTCAACCGCTCTTTTGCTGTTTTCAGTTCGCTGGCGCTGGCATCAAGCTGCGAGAACAGTTCTTCGATGCGGGCAACAATGCGAATTTGCTCGACAAGTGGTGGCAAAAACAAGATTACATCGTTTAGTTGTTTTTTTGTTATTCCAGAAATAGTAGTGCCACGGCCTTGAAACTTTACATGGCTCATAATATGTGAGAGCTGGTGCATTAAAAATAATTCATTATATGGCGGTGTTTGGGTGACAGGCTGTAATGCTTGTATATCTTGACTAAAACACATATTACATGGCAACTTGGCTACCTTTCCCAATCCAACACGAGTAACAACAACTACTGTTTGAGCCGGAACAATATTAGTGGTTGAATTTTGAATCCCCAAAGGGGTGACAACTCGCCTACAGCTAATTTTTCCATCTATATCAATATCTGCGCTCGAAAACCAAGGGACACCATTTCCCCAATATTCTTTTTTTGATGTTGAGGGTGTCCCACCACCTACTAAGGCAAAGACATCCCCCAATCTAATATGCTCATTCATCTTACGCCACCAATTCCAAATTCAATTCCATCAAAATGCTCTCATAATCTTCCCCGAACACCTCATAGAACCGCCCCAGTCCGCCCCTGCGGTCAAAGGGACTGAGATCCAGATCATCTGGTTCCACGCTGAGGGAGGTGACAATATGGTCCTTGATAAGCCGCAGCCACTCCATCTGCTCGTCAGTAAAGTGGACGGCACCAGCATTGCGGCGGAACGACCACTGCTGGAAGTTATAGTTGACCCGCTCTGAAAAAGGCACCAGCGTGTCCGTCGCTCCCATTTCATACCGGATGAGGGAAACAAGATCGGTCAGCTGCACCGCCGTCCCTCGCTTCACTTTGTCCGGCTGCTTGATAGCATAGCAATCCCACAGCCTGTCCACCGTAATGTGTTGGACTTTCAGTTTCTCGTACAGCACCTGCAACTGCGCAATAGCCATGGGACGGTCTTTGTATCGCTGGTCGTAAATGATGCGCAGGGCCGTGATCTCGTCCCGGTTCGCCTCGATAAATTCCCGGAATGTCCCGATCATACGGTCGGCGGTTTCTTCTTGATTGACGTCATACCCGGCAAACAGCACTGTGTCAAGGTTAACGTTATCGATAATCTGTTCATGGTTCCGACGGACATTCTCGATATAATCCCGCACTTCCGGCCTGTGGAACGGGGCCACGGCGGCCGTGATGAGTTCACGCTGGGCGGTATCCAGTTGTGCCTGTTGTTCCAAGGTGGGTTCCCCGTCCTCCGGCAGCATTACGCCCGCATGAGCCGCGATTACATCCGGGTCGAATGCATCCAGCAAAGCCTGGGCATTCTGCCCGGCAGAAGTTCCGGTAATCTCCTGAAACTCTTTTCGCTCGGATGGCGTCATCTGCGCATTCAGGCGGACAATGCGGCTGGCCAGCGAGGTGAGGGTGTCCTCGTCTTTTGCGCCCAATGCGACATTCAGCATCAATTCTTTTAAGGAGACAGACGGCTTACGCTCCAGAGTGCGGGTGTCGGATTTCTTGGACTTTGTGACGCCCACCGCGTCAACGATAACAAAGTGATCCTTGTTCTCTTTGGCAGAGGGCGTCACCTTTTGCAGATCGTCCTTGCTCAGCGTCCGGGTGCCCCGGCCTTTCATCTGCTCAAAGTAGTTCTTGCTTCGCACATCCCGCATGAAAATCAGGCACTCAATGGGTTTTACGTCGGTTCCGGTGGCGATCATATCCACCGTGACGGCGATGCGGGGATTGTAGTCGTTGCGGAAGTTGGAAAGAATTTCTAACGGCGCATTTGCAGAATAGGTGATCTTTTTGCAGAACTCGTTGCCCTCGCCAAACTCCTCCCGAACGATTTGAATGATGTCGTCCGCATGGCTGTCGGTTTTGGCGAAGATCAGTGTCTTGGGAACCTCGTTCCGGCGGGGAAACAGGGCGGTATACAGATTTTCCTTAAATGCACGGATCACGGTGCGTATTTGGCTGGGGTTTACAATATCACGGTCAAGCTGGGACGGAGCATAGTTGACATCCTCGTCCATCTGTTTCCAGCGCTTTTCGCGGGACAGACGGTTCCGGTATTCGATCTGCTGCTTTACAATGTATCCGCCGCGTTGGCCCACCTGTGTCTCGATCAGGAAAATGTCCTCACCTACGTTTACGCCGTCAATAATCGCCTGCTCTCTGGAGTATTCGCTGACCACGTTTTCATGGAAAAAGGCAAAGGTGCGCTTGTCCGGTGTGGCGGTCAGGCCAATGATGAACGCATCAAAATACTCCAACACCTGGCTCCAGACGTTGTAAATTGACCGGTGGCACTCGTCCACAATGATGCAGTCAAAGAACTCCGGCGGATATTTGGCGTTGTAAACCACTTCTTTCGGAGCTTTGCTGTCGGCAGTCACATATTCGTTAAAAGAGGTCTGCTCGGCGGCCTCGTCCAGTTCTTCCCCTTTCAGTATGGAGTACATCCGTTGAATGGTGCTGATGTAAATTTGCGTGTTTGCGGGCATCCGGGAAGATTTCAGACGGTATACGCCATAGATATCAGAAAACGGCCTGTGGTCATCGTTGGGGATGTAGGCCAGAAATTCCCGCTCCGCCTGTTCGCCCAGGCTTTTGGTGTCCACCAGAAACAGGATTCGGTTCATCCTTCCGAATTTCAAAAGACGGTAAGCAGTGGTAATTGCCGTGAAGGTTTTACCGGCACCGGTAGCCATCTGAACCAGTGCTTTTGGCCTGTTTTCAGAAAAAGAATGCTCTAATCTTGTGATAGCTCGAATTTGACAATCCCGAAAGCCTGTTGTGTCAAACGAAGGAAAATGCTTCATATTGTTGCGAACGGTATCAGACGCACACAACAATGCCTGCAAGGTTTCCGGCCGATGAAAAGAGAACACGGTTCGAGAACAGTATTTCAAATCACGATAGTCTGTAAAACGGGTGAGCTTGTCCGTTGCTTCATAGGCAAAGCGAATAGAATAATCTCCTTTGATCCATTTGAATTTGCTATCTGCATAACGTGCGGATTGATCCTCCACAGTGGTAATCTTTTCCCCGCTCTCTGTTCGCTTTGCTTCCACGACACCTACGGGGGTTCCATTTACAAACAAGGCATAGTCCACTTCACCTGTACTGGTTGGGAACTCCCGTACAGCAATACCCAAAGCAGAGGACAGGTTCAGATGAGCCAGATCTTGAATGGCCCAGCCGGACTGTATCAGCTTTTGATCTATCACAAGGCGAGCCTTTTCCTCTGGTGACATCGTAACTCCCTCCGGTTTGGAAACATACTTTTATTATAACGTATAAAGCACCTTGTTACAAGGCGCTATTTTTAGAGATGCGCAATATTTCGTTGAACATCATCGTTCATTTTAACGGATAGCTTGTTTGCGCCGCAGCACCTGTCTATATGCAACAGACCATGCAAAAAACAGCCTAACTCTATAACTTTCTCGCTCACCTCACCGTCATTGCAGTTCCAACACAGAGCCACAAACATCGTGCCTGTTGGAGGGGGCAAAGTAGCGACGGAACCGGGCTCAGAGAACAATGTGCGGCTGCCGGGGGCGTGAAAAAGCCTTTGCGACAGTGCTGACGCAAAGGCCCCTTTATCTTTCTTCTCGACTGTTCTGCTCGTCAATTCTGCTGCCGCAGAATCTCCTCACAGAACCCCTCCGTATCGGGTAAGACCAACCTTAGCGATTCGGCGCGAATCATGGCACACGGTTTGATGTGACCGCACCTTATTGCATTCCTCCATGATGTTTTTCAAATGTTATAGATTTTTGGGTTTTCGGCCCTCAAAAAAGCCCTCCTGTATCGTCATATTCTGAAACACGGATGATCATAGGACCCGTCTTACCCCATCGGCCCGCCACCAAAAAGCCATATGCTCTATGTTGCCGTCCTCAAAAAAATCCCTTTCTGGTTATTGGCAGCGATTTCCAGAAGCGGTTCCCCACCGGAGTAAGCCGATGACGAGCCGCAAATTACCACTCTGAAGTTTCTTCCAGTTGGCGGCTGATATCTCTGCCGCCATACATGATCCGGGCGACGGATATCGTGTCGGTATCCAAGTTAACCGTGTAGAAAACCAGATAATTCTTCACCCGGAGGAACCGCACTCCTTGACTATGCCACGGCTCATCCCGGTACAGCGGATTGCGCTCAGGCAAACTCTTCAGTAAGCGGATTTCCTGCATGAGCTTTTCGGAGAGAGCTTTCGCTGTGTTCGGCGCCAGAAGCGTGTACGCGATATGCTCGTAAATTTCCCGCAAATCGCGCCGGGCCGTATTGGTGTAAACGATCTTCATACCCGCCCACCATATAAGCCACGCATTTCGGCTTCTACCGCATCGGCAGACAGAACACGCCCGGCGGCGATATCATCCATGCCTTTTTGCAGTTCTGCATCGAACTGCTCCTTGTTCAAACTTCCTGCGGCAAGGGGGACAGAGTCGGGGAGTTTCATCTCGAAGGGGATCCCCCGGTGCATAACGATCTGTTTCAAAAACATCCCAATCGCGTTGGACATAGGGATTCCAAGCTGGTTCAAGATCATTTCCGCCTGTTCCTTTGTTTCCGGGTCTACGCGGGTAAAGACATTTGCCGTTCTGGTTGCTGCTCTTGGCATAACAAACACCTCACTTTTCATTGTGCTTACCAGTAGTTTAACATAAACGATTGCTTTTAGCAATCTGTAAAAATGATTTTCTCGAATTTTTTTTGATTGGAGGTAATGTCCTATCGCTGCAAGACGAATCGCGGACATCACGGCGGGGGAGCGGCGGCGATACCACAAAGCCAGTCGCCTCCCACAAGGATATGGACAAAGCGCTCTCCCACCCGTAGCAGCCTTTAGGATGTCACGCAGAGTGTTCGTTTACCCCGCGCTTTGTGCCACCACGTAAAAGCCCCGCACAAACGTCAAAATTCAGGCGTTTGTGCGGGTTTTGCTTTTCCATATTTTTTGGCTTTTCGCTAAATGGAATTACGTTTGAGACATTATTCCTTAAAATGCCTGTCAGAATGCAAGTCAGAGAAAAGAAACAGGGAGGCCGCTGCCGGCATATCAAAACACCGGCAGCAGCCTCTTTCTCTTTCAGGTGTTTTTCAGGGTATCGCTCTCCGGGTCCGGCAGCACCTGCATGATATCTGTCACATCGCAGCTAAAAATCTGGCAGAGGGCGTCAACCGTATTGGTGCTTACCGATTCATCCTTCATCAGCCGGTCGATGGTTTTGCTGTCCAGATTATAGCGTCCGCACTTATTTCGCAGATAATAGGTGGTGATCTTTCGTTCAGCGATCAACTCTCTGAACGGCTTGAAAGAAATCATGCCGGGCTCCCTCTTGACATTTTTTCCATTATCTCATATAATGTGTCCAAAGCAGTATGAGGAATATTCCTCATATCGTTTTCCGGCACAAGCCGAATCCGGCTGCAAGCCGTGCCGGGAGGAAAACATTCAGAGGTGAAAATCAATGAAAAAACGTTTGATCCCCTTTCTGCTTGTGCTGAGCCTTGCCGCCTGCCTGCTGCTGGGCGGCTGCGGCAGCGCGGCTTCCACGGCTGCCGATGCATCCGGGCCGGAATCGGCCCCGGCCTCCGCTGCCGAATCTGCTCCGGTGCCCGAACCGGAACCGGCCCCAATGCCCGAACCCGAACCCGAACCGGATCCGGCGCCCTACGTCGAAGAGCACGCGCTGCCATTCTCCCCGGCGGAAGATTTTTCGGCCATGGCGGTGATGTACAACACAGACGACATGACCTTGTTTGAACCGATAGAGGCGCTTTACACGTTCGAGGGCGTTGAACTGACCGATAATGGAGACGGAACCGAAACACTTGCGCTGCGGTATATCATCCAGACAATGATCCGCGATTTTTACGAGGGGCCGGACTATCTCAGCTGCAGGGTGAGCGTGCTGGATGCCTCGGATGCCTATACCGGAATCGTTTTTGAAACCAGCGATCCTGAAGAAAAAGAATATACCGTTACATGGCAGGATGAATGCTGGCCGATCGCTGTTTCCTTTGAATTTGGCGTTGATTGGGGCGATTGGGTTTATAATGAGCAGACAGGCACCTACGACGAGTGTGGGTATATGCATTGTACGAATTATGCCACTTATCCAAAGGGCTACGATGGGCTTGCTTTTTACGTGCACCCGTGCCTTGATCCGTCCTTGGATGAAGCAGACGGGGACGAACCTGAATCCACCGTCTATTTGCTCGACAACTGGATGGAGGGCAGCGTGCTGATCCGCGCAGCCGACCTGATCGCGGCCTATACGTCGTAAAGCGCCGGGCCTGATTTCCCCAAAGACCCGCTCAGCCGCATCCTGCCGTACAGACCCGGTCACGAAAACAGAGCATGATCGTTTCTGAAGGAAAACGCCGCCGCCCGGAACGACCGGACGGCGGCGCTTTTTTGATAACATCGCACAGGGAAGGGCCTCCCCGCATAAGGACAACAACGAATAGCCGTTCAGAGTTATTGCCGAAGCGCAGCAATCTAAAGTTGATTGCTGCGCTTTCGCTGTTGCATATATCATCAAAATCTTAAAATTCCGCAATGCCAAGTCCAAAATATTTTTCAAAGAATGCTTTGAACTTTGCAATTACACTCTGTTTTTTTTGAGACCGGTTGCCGCCACCAAAACGGGAAACAGGGGGCATCAGTTTATCAATATCGGTGCCAGTAGTCTTGATTGCGCCATCGCGGAAGGAATTCTCCATAAACCTCCGAGTTTCCTTCGGCTTGAGCTTTTCGGTGGAAATGATCTCAGCTAAATCGGCCGCTTCCTGCTCAGACACATATTGCCGCCAATCGCTCTGGATGGAACTGTCCACATTGACCTTGCTGATAAACTGCTCAATCAGCTTCTTCTTACTGCGGAGCTGAATACTTGCGTCAACAGCCTTACAAATGGTGGATAAGATTTCCTTATCCTCGCAGTTGCCGTCATGGTACTTTTCCACAAGCATCAAAATGTAGTCAATATTGACTTCAACCTGACGGACCAGTTCCAGTTCAAAGACAATATCATCGTTGATATTTTCCCTTTCCCCATCGTCTGATCTGCGGTACTTGTCATAGAGGTCAATGTAAACACTTTGGTAATCCTGCAGATCACGGGCCGTGAGGGGCTGCAATTCCTCAAATTTATCAAATGCAGTCAGGATGTTCCGCAGGGACAGGATACTGCCAAAAAGCCGAATGAAGTCCTTTTCAGCCTGTTCTCCGATAATTGCCTCGCCCAGTGGGAACTCTATCTCCAGCTTTTCCAATAGGTCTACATAGCCGAGATGGTATTTGCCCTTTTCATCCTCGTAGCCGCTGTAATAGTCTTCGAAACTCCTGAGCAATACAATACCGCTGGCGTTCTTATCACCGAACAGGGCGATAGCGTCATCAGTGGCCTGCTGCAAATCACGGAAACAGACAATGTTGCCGTAAGTTTTCACCGAATTTAAAATGCGGTTCGTCCGAGAGTAGGCTTGAATCAAGCCGTGCATCCGGAGGTTCTTATCCACCCACAGGGTATTGAGGGTAGTAGCGTCAAATCCGGTGAGGAACATATTTACTACAATGAGCAGATCAACCTGCCGTTTTTTTACCCGGTCTGACAAATCCTTGTAGTAGTTCTGAAACTCGTTTGAGGATGTGTTGAAGCTTGTGTTGAATATGGCATTATAATCATCAATCGCGCCTTCCAGAAAATCTCGCGAGGTCTTGTCCAAAGCATTGGTCTCAAACCCTTCCTCGGCCAGAATATCGTCCAGGTCATCCTCGTTGGCGGCATAGCTGAAAATGGTAGCAATCGTGAACTGCCGGTTCTGCTGGGCCAGCTGGCGTTTGAACTCGGTATAATACTTCATCGCCATGGGAATGGAACTAACGGCGAAAATGGAGTTGAAGCCGGCCATTCGCTGGCCCTCAAGGGAATAATGGCTGTTACGTTTTGTTTTCTGGTCAAAATGCTCCAGGATATATTTCACGATCTCTGTGACTCGCTCCGGCGCACCCATCGCTTTTTCAACGTCAATGGCCCGCACATCTTTGTCCTGAATATCATCTTTTTTACGCACGGTATCCACATAGTCAATACGGAAGGGCAGGACGTTTCCATCGTTGATGGCATCCACGATGGTGTAGGAGTGCAGAGGCAGGACTTTTTCGCCCTTTTCATTCGGTTCTCCTCCAAAAACCTGGGGAGTAGTCAGCATAGAAAGATTTTTGCCTTTTACCGCGTTTTTGGAAAAAATCGGAGTACCAGTGAAACCGAACGGATGGTAATTCTTGAAGGCTTTGATAATTTTCTCGTGCATATCGCCAAACTGACTGCGGTGGCATTCGTCAAAGATGATAACGATGTGCTTTCCGTAAACCTCATGGCCCTTGTTTTTGGTGATGAAGTTGTCCAGCTTTTGAATGGTCGTAATGATAATGCGGTATTTGTGCGGGTTGCCGTTCTCGTCCTTATCCTCCAACTGCCGCTGAAGGACTGCTGTGGATCGGTTGCTGTTTGCCGCTCCTTTTTCAAAGCGGTCGTACTCCTTCATGGTCTGGTAGTCCAAATCTTTCCGGTCTACCACGAAAAGCACCTTGTCGATGTAAGAGAGTTGGGATGCCAGCTGTGCTGTCTTGAAAGAAGTCAGCGTTTTGCCGCTGCCGGTGGTGTGCCAGATGTAACCTCCGGCATCAATGGTTCCCATCATTTTGTAGTTGGTGGAAACCTCAATGCGGCTCAAAATGCGCTCCGTGGCGGCGATCTGATAGGGGCGCATGACCATCAGCACATCTCCCGTCGTGAACACGCAGTAGCGCACCAGCACATTCAAAATGGTATGCTTGGCAAGAAAGGTCTTTGTAAAATCAATCAGATCGGTAATGACCTTGTTGTTCCCGTCCGCCCAGAAAGACGTAAACTCAAAGCTGTTGCTGGTCTTTGGGGACTTTCGCCGCCCGGCCTCGTCCATTTCCTTTACATGGCTGGAACGGGTGGTGTTGGAGTAGTATTTGGTATGGGGCCCGTTGGAAATTACGAAAATCTGCACATACTCGAATAGTCCGTACCCAGCCCAGAAGCTGTCACTCTGGTACCGCTTGATCTGATTAAACGCCTCTCGGATCGCCACCCCCCGGCGTTTCAGCTCCACATGGATAAGCGGCAGGCCGTTGACCAGGATGGTCACGTCGTAGCGGTTGTCGTGATTTGCCCCGTCTGCGGTTCCAACTGCGTATTGGTTGATGACCTGCAGACAGTTGTTGTGGATATTTTTCTTGTCAATGAGAGAGATATTTTTGGTCATGCCGTTATCCCGATGAAGCACTTGGACATGGTCCGTTTGAATTTTTCGAGTTTTCTCTACGATACCCTCATTATTGTTAGCAATGCAATCAGAAAAAAACTGTTCCCACTCACCATCCGTAAATACATACTGATTAAGCCGTTCTATCTGTTTGCGAAGATTGGCTGCCAAATCAGTTTCCGTATGGATATCCAGATATTCATAACCTTGTGCGGCTAATATTCGGATAAATTCCCGCTCCAGCTCAGCCTCGCTCTGATAGGCATCAGAGCGGGCGGACTCGGGGACGTATTCAGCAACAACTGTGCTTTCACAGGATGAAGCAATCAGATTATATATGCCCATCAATCCTTCCCCTCACTCTGCTGTGTATCTTTATTAGCAAAAAACATTATGGCATCTAACCATAGCAGTACCTTCAGAAAATCGATTTGACTATGTTCTCTATGAGTTCTGCCGTGTAAATCCCAGTGTCGATTTACACCCAGTGGTTCTCTTTCAGAAAACTTAGAACTCGCAAATACAGATGTGCCGAATGAATTAAATGCTTGATGTATGCAAAGAGTTTTTCTATCAACCTCATTGAGTGCTATATCTTTTTCAAACTTACCTTTTATTATATTTAGCCGCGTCTCAAATCTTGTTGTGTCTGCTTCTGATACATCAGCGAGTACACCATCAATTAAAGAAAAAAGGCCAATACAAGCAAGCAAATAATGATCCATATTGTACGCTGAAAGAATTTGGGCATACAATTCGCTATATTCTTGTACCTGTTCGTATTGCTCACACCTATGTATCAATCTCTCCATGTTGCGCCCATTGTTTTCAAAGTAGTATGAGCCAACAGTCTCTTCTATATCTGCACCGCTGTATATATCATTTGCAAGCTCCTGGGGCAAATCGTCTGTAAAGACAATTTGATTTTCCAGCAATTTATCTATTGCAACGCTCCACACCCCAAAATCTGCAAAAGCCAGAAGATACTTTGATAGGTTTTCAGCATTATTCTGATACCAAGTGTGAACTTTTTCCAAGGCAGTCGCAAAAACTTCGACGCCTCTAATAATACCTTGCACATTTTCCCAGATATTGTTGTCATTCATGGAGCCCACTTATACCGATACCTCCTTAAAGATTAGCAGTTTGTCCCGATAGTATTCATACTGCTTCCGCCGGGCCTCGATCTCAGCGGGCAGGCCACTGGAAAGGCTATTGCAAAGAAGATACAGCTTATCCAGAACATTTACAACTTCCTGCTGTTCTGCAATACTCGGAACTGCAAGCTCATATTCCGCAATCGCTTTTCCTGTCAAAGAAGCCCTAGTGGTAAACGCACAGTGCGATGTGACATATTGGCGGAACTCATTAGTTGAAAAACAATATGCGCAATACTCAGGGAGCAAGCGTTCTGTCTTCGGCGTTGCCCGAATGGTGAATCCGTTAAAGACACAATCTTCCATATCATCAAGCATTACCGATGACCAGCCAACATCTTCTGCGGTTTCAGATGTTCTTGTAAAAAGAACATCGCCTCGAGAGATCTTGAGCTTTTCTAACTCAGATGGTGTACACTCAACCAACGCTGAAATATCTTCTTTATGTAGTACGCGCTTATTGTAGACATCCGTATATCTTATAAAGGGAGTTCCTTTTCCAAAAAACTCTTTTCCTTTGCTCAAGCCGTTTCTGAAATCGAATAATTCACCAAGTTTCACTATAGATGGATTAGAAAAACGGTTTCTATCTATTAAAATATTCAAATATTCCGAATACTGCTTTTTTCTCGCTGTAAGCTCCGCTGTAAGCTCCGCTGTAAGCTCCGCTGTAAGCTCCGTGAAATTGTCCAGGATCTGGACAATTTCACTCTGCACGGACAGAGGGGGAACAGGCATTTTGAGCGATGCAACCGTTGACTTTGCCAAAGCAGGTATCCCTGCACCATATTGACATTCTTGTAACTTGTACTCTTGCGACTTAACAAAATGGTACAGGTACCGATTTAACACCCTATCAAAAGGTTTCAAAACATAGCAGTGCGCACCCGCCCAAAACTTGACTGTTAGCCACTTCACATACCCCGCCGAAGCACCTCCTTGTGAAATCGTGATAGTTTTTTCATTTTGATTGTATTGCTCAATGTATCCAGATGGATTAATACCACCATTTATTACAGGATAGCTCCCTTGGTCTTTCATATCAGTCTTATTGAACTGAACACCTTTACTTATAAGGCAAAGATTATCAAGGCGATCAAACTCTACCCCCTCCGGGCAAAGCTCTTGAAGCAGATTTTCTAACCGATTCATACTTGTGCCTCCCCGCCCTCGTTCCAGCCAAGCGCAGTTTTTGCTCCAGCGATCTCTTGAGAATTCTTAATTTTATCGAGCACTCCGACCACCAGCCTGCGAAGAGAGCCGTACTTTTTTAACCCATCCTGCTCATCATAGTCCCCATGCACCACATCGCTCAGTTCTCCAAATAGCTTATACCCATTCTCCGAGAACTCATTGGGGATAATGGGATCTGTAGCTTCGACCTTAGCCAGTATTTCTTTGAAGGGTTTTGATGCGCCACTTTCCTTTTTCGTTGCTATTCCCAAACCTTCTGCCCTTTGTATCGTAACGGCTTCTAAAATTTTTCTCAGATATACGATAGAACCAGCACCCAATTCGTCGCGGTAGGCTCTATCCGCCTTTTCCAACCATTCGGAATACGTTGGATGCTGTCCCCTCCTCAAAAGGACATATTCTGTTAGCCGTTCAGTGCGTTTCAGCACCCGTACCTCTGGAGCAGCTCCCAACATATTTTCTTTGCTTTCCACTAAAAACCACACTGGTACTAATTCCCCGCAGCGCGGACATCTCAGCACACAGTCAATACTGACCCGATAATCGTTTATGCCGATGCAAAACAATTCATTATCGGAAACGAAAGTCATATTATCATCACAGTGTTTGCAAAAATATGTAAGGCCAACAATTCCAACATTGACCTTTCGCTGTTTTCCGCAGTTCAGTTTCGTTTTTCCCAAAAAATTATCTACTTGCTCGAACCTGCTCACTGGAGGTTTTGATAGCACATCAGATAGCCTCATCGCTACCCTCTCCTATCTCTCTGATAATCTTATCGATCTCATCCCGCAAAACCTGTTCCCGCGCCACGATCTCCTCAATCTCGGCATTGAGCTTCACGATGTCGATCTTCTCCCGAGTGTCCTCCGCCTCCACATAGGTGGACACGGACAGATTGTAGTTGTTCTCCACGATTTCCGCGTACTCCGCCAGATGGGAGAAATGCTTGATCTCCTCCCGTTCGGCAAACACGGACACAATGCGCTCGATGTTCTCCGCCGTTAGTTTGTTGTTGTTCGTCACCTTGATGCACTCGCCGGAGGCGTCGATAAAAAGCATTTTGTTGTCCGCTTTGCCACGCTTCATCACCATGATGCAGGTGGCGATGCTTGTACCAAAGAACAGGTTTGCCGGGAGCTGGATAACGCAGTCGATGAAGTTGTTGTCAATCAGGTACTTGCGGATTTTCTGCTCCGCGCCGCCTCGGTACATAATACCAGGGAAACAGACGATTGCCGCCGTCCCGTTGGAGGCCAGCCAGGACAGAGAGTGCATGATAAAAGCCAAGTCCGCCTTGGACTTTGGCGCCAGCACCCCAGCGGGAGAAAATCGGGGGTCATTGATGAGAATCGGGTCGTCGTCCCCCGCCCACTTGATGGAATACGGAGGATTTGAAACAATCAGCTCAAAAGGCTCGTCATCCCAATGCTGGGGAGAAATCAACGTATCCTCGCAGGCGATATCAAACTTATCAAAACCTACATCGTGGAGGAACATATTGATGCGGCATAGGTTGTAGGTGGTAATGTTGATCTCCTGTCCAAAAAAGCCGTTGCGAATGGCGTCCCGGCCCAGAACCTTTTCCGCTTTCAGCAGCAGTGAGCCGGAACCACAGGCAGGGTCATAAACCTTGTTGATCTCCGTTTTCCCCACCGTGCCGAGTCGGGTCAGCAGTTCGGAAACATCGGCTGGGGTAAAGAACTCTCCGCCGGATTTCCCGGCGTTGGAAGCGTACATGGTCATGAGGTATTCGTAAGCATCGCCAAAGGCATCGATGTCGTGGTCTTTCACATCGCCCAAGTTCATCTCCGCTACGCCGTTCAGCAGCTTGACCAGCTTTTCATTGCGCTTAGCCACCGTTGCGCCCAGCTTGTTGCTGTTTACATCATAGTCATCAAACAGGCCCGCGAAGCTGCTCTCAGACTGGCTACCCTTGGCGGACTCCTCAATATGGCGGAAAACTTTTTCCAGCGTCTCGTTCAGGTTTTCGTCCTGGGGAGAGTTCCTCTTGACATTGCAAAATAGCTCGCTGGGCAGGATGAAAAAGCCCTTTTCTTCCACAAGACCAGCGCGGGCCTCCTCCGCTTCGGCATCGGTCATCTCTGCATAACAAAAATCTGTGTTTCCAGCATCCCACTCGCCACGGTTGATATAGCTCTCCAGATTCTCAGAAATATAGCGGTAGAACATCGTACCAAGGACATAATTTTTGAAGTCCCAGCCATCCACTGCGCCCCGCAGTTCATCCGCAATCGCCCAGATCGCCCGATGGAGCTCATCACGCTCCTGTTCTTTTTTTGTATCAGCCATTCAAAATTCCTCCATGTATTTCGCTCTATAATATACCATATACACTTGTCTTTTCCATTGTAACTATTATAATGGGTTTCAGCCCCTTTCGCAATAGGATTTTTCCCTTGACAGGCTCTATTGCAGAGGTGTATACTCAAGTCACAGCGATATGATTGGAAAACAACTTCATTCTTGGATTAACTTCACAGGCTTTCTCGAAAGAGATTGGTCATCATTTATAGGCTTTACGCTGTACCCCAGGTGTGTCTGCGTCTGGGGCAAAAGTAAATGACCGTCCAATCAGATACTTTTTCGGGGAAGCCTGCCATGATTTCAGTTTGAGGGAGCGGGCCAAGAGAAGCACACGACACAGCGCCGAACAGGGTTGCCTGTCAGGAACCGGATTGGGTAGAACGGCAAATTTACAGTGGAGGTCGCAAGGGCAGGGTGTCAATAAGGACACCCTGCTGGGTAGAATTCAGCAAATGTTTAGTAAAAAGGCGGAATAGGGTGTCACACATAACACCCAGTTGGCCGCTGTGCCGCTCAAAATAGAAGTTCTAAGATGTCCGATGTGTATACTGATACGCATTGGGCTTTTTCTTTGACCGAGCAGCGCATATACTGGCATCCAACGGCACCGAACTGTGTGCCGATTCATCTGGATATGGGCAGGCAGTTCCGATATAATGTGGGTTACTACACAACAGGAGGGCTCATAAAATGACTGTAAAAATTTCTTTTGACAAAGCCGCTGTGGAACGGCGGGGCTGCAGGCTGGAGGATGCGCATCAAACCGTGAAAAATCTGTTTGCCGTCCATCATCTTCCCTGCGCCTCTGAGGACAGCGTTCTGGCTTTTAAGGACAAGGCCATGGCGACGACTTCGCCGTGATGTGGGACATCATCCTGGCCCTGCTGCGGGCCGACTGGTTCCTGAAGTGCGCCGCTTCCTGTGTCTGGCAGGACGAGGATGGCGAGGAGGATGTGCTGTCCCAGGTCAGGAAAACGCGGGGCTCCATGCAGCAATAGCCTGTTGGGAGCGGCGGGCTCTGCCCGCTAATTCCAATCACTTTACCACTTGGAGAAAGCCCCGCCAACGGCGGGGCCGAGGCCCTCGCCGCCCCTGGCGGTGAGGGCGCAAGCATAGCGTTTTGATGTCAAAACGCCACTTGCAGGGGAAATCCCCTGACCCCAATGCCGCCTACGGGCGGTAATCTTTCGGCAACATTGCCGAAAAGTTCGTACGAACCTTTTGACAACATTGTCGGGAGGTGTTGTCCTGACCGCTATCGGGTTTGACAAAATTGTCAGGCCTGTTTTTTATGGACTTCTGACGAGATTGCCAGAGGTCCACTGTGCAGAAAACCGGGTTTGGCAATGTTGCCAGACCCGATTTTTTAAAAATACCGCTTCCGGCAACATTGCCAAAAGCGGGAAGGGAGTGAAGAATACGAGTAAACAATCACATCGCACCTGTGTCCGCATGAGCGCCAAGGACTATGATCTGCTGAAGAAAAAGAGCGCAGCCGCTGGGCTGTCCGCCAACGCATGGCTGATGGCGCAGTTGGCGGCCAACCGCCCAGTCCTGCACCGTGAGGAGGAAACCTGGGAGACCATTCACTTCATAGATGTGGTGGGCCGGGAAATCAACGCCATCGCCCGTGATTTCAACAGCGGTTATGGTACGGCGGAGCAGCTTCGGCACGCCGTTCGTCTTTTGGGGGATGTGTATGATCGAATCCATGCGCTGAGAAAGAAGGGATATATCCGTGCCACTTAACCGAAAAACGCAGATAATCCGCAGTTTTATGAGGGATTACAGCAAAAGCCTTTCTGTCCGCATGACGGAGGAACAGTACAGGCAACTGCAGCGATATATGGGATTGACCAGGCTGAAAAGCACAGCCTATTTTTGCCGCTTGATTCAAGAGAATGAGTTCAAGGGCCGTTCTCCAGAGCTGAATCGCGCGATGCACGCCAGTGTCAACATGATCTACTCCAACGTGCGGCAGATATCACGCCATCGGAAAGCCAAGGAGATGGACGCTGAAGCCGTTGAACAGCTGATCTTTCTGATGGATAAGCTCTGCGAGGAAATTTATTTGCTTGCTGGTCAGAAATAGCCCCCGTTGGCCCACAGTAGGCCCGTGTGGCCCACGTCCGGCTCCGCGAGTATCCCTGTTCTACCCAAGTTATCAAGCCCAACGTAGGCGCGATTTCGGACAAAATCTTGCAATATGGGCAGCGCCAAAACCGCTTTTGATGAATTCACCAAAAGCGGTTTCAGACAGACAATTCCAAGCGTCACACTGTCTGCCGATTGTATTCGACTTCCCCCATACCTTGTGGTATTCTTCGGTTTGCAAAGAACCCACCATACTATAAAAATGGAGGAATCGACTATGAAAAACAGAAAAATCGTATCCCTGCTCTTGGCCGGATCTATGACTACAGCCCTATTGGCCGCCCCTGCCCAGGCGGCGGAGACGCCGACCCCGAAGTCGGAATCTTACACCATCAGCGCCAGCCACTGGATCCGGGAGGACTACTCGCAGGAGGCCAACCCCAGCGTGTTCACCGGCGTATACAGCCGGGATCTGTACAACACCATCCGCCAGACTATGGCGGAGGGGACCAGCGAGGACCCCGCCTACACCATGGTGTCCAAGGAGGACTACAGCGCGGTGAAAAAGTTGATTGGGCGCATGGAGGGGGTGCTGCGGTATGAACACCATGTGCCGCAGAACTTCACCAACTACTGGCAGTACCTGGACTACTTCGCCGTGTCCGCCGAGATGCCGGAGAACTACCAAGCGCCCCTGGACTTCATCCAGCCCGCCATCCAGGCCACAGCGGAAATGACTGACCGAAAGACGGTGGAATATTTCAACGACTACATCCGCTCCCTGTTGGCCTATGAAAAAGGGAAAACGGCTGGCATTACGCAGACCTTCGCCCCCCCACGCCGGGGAACTGAAAGCCGCCTGCGGTTCCTACGCCAGAGCGATGAAGTTCCTCTGCGCCGCGGCGGACATCCCCTGCTTCACCATCAGCAGCAAGACCCACACCTGGAACCTTGTGTATGTGGACGGCCAGTGGCTCCATGTGGATGTGTCCGCCAACGACCTCTCCGGCAGGAACGGAGTCCTGCTCATTGAAACCTACCAGACCGGAAAAGATCAGACCCCGGAGGCCACGGCCTTCCTTAAAGAACTGTATATCCCTGGCTCCACAAAGTAAGGAAAGCAGCATACCCAATACCGGCAGGCCGCGCCCGTGACCTGCCGGTACTATTTCTGACAATCTTGTCAAAAGCGAAAAATGATTGGATATGTTCTCACAGGATAAAAATGATGATTGGCGAAACGGTCAAGAAGGGAGGTTACGACCATAGACAAGCCAAACGACAACCAGCAAATCAGGATAGAACGTATCCAGATTTCCCACGGCAGAACGATCCGGGTGGTATCCGTGTTCCCGGAAAACGGATGCTGTTCGCCGGAGGATAAATTAAAGGCTCTGATCGACTTGGAAATTCAGCAGGAAAAATTGTGTGCGTAATCCCAGCGCTGTCTGGGAAAAGCGCTGGATATCCGGGCCGTTTTGGAGTATTATAGCATCGCAATGCTCTGAACGGTTTGACCAACGAAGGAGGGTAAGATGACAACGTCAAATCAGAAGAAAACCGCTCTGTACTGCCGTCTCAGCCAAGATGACAATACAGAAAATGAGTCAAACAGCATTCAAAATCAGAAAATGATTCTTCAAAGGTATGCAAGTGATCATCATTTTCCAAACCCCTGTTTTTATGTGGATGACGGATACTCAGGGGCCAATTTTCAAAGACCAGGCTTCCAGCAGATGATGGCCGACATGGAGAACGGTGAAATTGGGATCATCATTACCAAAGACCTCTCTCGGCTGGGCCGCAATCAACTTCACACCGGCCTATACATTGAGGAACGGTTCCCCATGTTCGGCGTTCGTTACATCGCCATCAACGACAATGTGGACACCGACAGCAGTGAGAGCAACGAGTTGACGCCGTTCAAAAATTTGTTCAACGAATGGTACGTTCGTGACTCCAGCCGCAAGGTTCGGGCCGTTCTGCGGGCCAAAGCGGAGCGCGGGGAGCGGCTTGGTACCAGAGCGCCTTATGGCTACCGAAAGGATGAAAATGACAAAAAGCAGTTGGTAGTGGATGAAGAAGCCGCCGCAATCGTTCGCCGAATTTTTGCCATGTGCGCCGCCGGGAGCGGTCCTATGCGCATCGCAAAAGAATTGCAGAATGACCAGATCTTGTGCCCATCGGTCTATACATATCGAAAATATGGGCATACGCATACAAGGTTAAATCTGGAACGGCCATATCATTGGAGCGGAGACAGCGTCAGGGCCATTCTGGAAAATGAAGTCTATCTGGGTAACACCATCAATATGCGCTATTCCACTAAATCGTACAAGGATAAACGAAAAATTGAGCGTCCGCGTGAGGAATGTCTGGTATTTGAAAATACCCATCCGGCCTTGGTGACGAAAGAAGTGTGGGATATCGTACAACGGGTGCGGCAGAACAAGCGCCGGCGCAACAATTTTGATGAGCAGAACAAATACTCCGGACTGGTCGTATGTGCCGATTGCGGGAGGACAATGGTTCTTCATCGTACACGCCTCAAAGGGCCATCAGGGAACAACTTCACCTGCTATACATACAAGAGACTTGGAACTGAGGGCTGTACCGCTCATTATATCCGGGAGTGTGTATTGGACGATATTGCTCTGGAGGATCTGCGGCAGGTGACGGCGATGGCAAGGGAGCATACCAAAGAGTTTGCAGAATACATTGGCAGCAAACAGTCCGCTGAAATCCAGCGGGAGATCCGCAGGCTGGAAAAGGAACTGACCACTGTACGGAAACGCAGCGCTGAACTGGATGCCATCTTCAAGAAGTTGTATGAGGATCGGGTTCTCGGCCACATTTCAGTGGAGCAGTTTCAGGTACTGTCCAGTGGCTACACGGAGGAACAGACCGCATTGACAAAGGGTCTTGAGGAAAAGGAGTTCGCTATCCAAAAGTTGAAAGAATCGGTTTCCAACACGGCCCACTTCATCGACAAAGCCAAGAAGTACACGGATATCACAGAATTGACGCCGGAACTGTTGCGGCTGTTCATACAGAAGATCGTGGTACATGAGAAAAGCGTGAAATATTCCAAACACGCAGAGCAGACCGTGGAGATTCATTATATCGATATCGGCTATATCGGTGGGTAGGCTCCGCAAAGCAAGGAAAATCCCCGGCAGGGAATTTCAGCGTGATTCCTGCCGGGGAATTTCCCAAACAGAAGATACCCTTATGCGGGGGCGGCCAAAGGCCCTGCACAGGGTCTTGCAAGCACAAGGCCCCGCAGCGCGCAAGAACCTTCCGTCAGCGCGCAGAATATTCCCGTCAGCGGAGCCCGCCACATGGGCAGGCCCGCCCGCCGGCGCCGAAAAGCCGCCAAGGCGCCTGCCATGCACCACATATTGTCTGCCCTGTCCCGCGGCAGCTATCTCAGCGCTGCTGCGGCAGCACCATCACCTTGATGGATTCGCTGCCCATCTGCGTGAGAATCGCCTGCTCTAACGCCTGCAGGCCGAAGGTATGCGTGATGATAGGCTTTACATCCACGCGGCCGGTGTTCAGCAGCGTGACGGCGCGCTGGTGCGTATCGGGATTGATAAACGAGCCGCGGATGTTCAGCTCTTTTTTGTACACGTCGAACAGCGGCAGCGGCACGGTGGCCGTCGGGGCAGGCACGCTGAACAGCACCACCGTGGCGCCGAAGCCCGCCGCGTCAAACGCGCTGCGCGTCGCGGCCTGGTTGCCCACGCACTCGATCACCACATCCGCGCCGCTTTTGCCGGAAGCCCCGCGCACGCGGGCGGCAAGATCCTCATGCAGCGGATCCACCGCCAGGTCGGCGCCCACGGCAAGGCCCACGCGGCGGCGCAGCTCCACCGGCTCGCTTAAAACCACGCACGAAGCGCCAGAGAGCCGCGCCAACTGCACCATCAGAAGGCCGATGGCGCCGCCGCCGATCACGCAGACGGTGTGGCCGGGGCGGATGCCCGCTGCGTCGATCCCATGCAGACAGCAGGCCAGCGGCTCTGCCATCGCGCCCTCCTCGAACGTCAGCCGGTCGGACAGCTTGAAGCACTGCGCCGCCGGGGCGATGTTCTCTTCGGCAAAGCCGCCGTCCTGCGTGACGCCGAGCGCCCGCAGATGCGTGCAGAACTGCTTTTTTCCGTCGCGGCAGGGGATGCACTCGCCGCAGTACATGTTGGGGTCGATCGCGACATGGTCGCCGGGTACAAGGCCCTGCACGCCCGCGCCCACTTCCTCCACGATGCCGGCGTACTCATGCCCCAGCACCACGGGCGGCGTCACGTCCGCCGAGCCGGCCTCGCCGTGATAGATGTGCACGTCCGTGCCGCATACGCCGCACGCCATCACGCGCAGACGCACCTCGTCCTCTCCCAGCGTATGCGGCGGCATTTCCCGCACCTCGAACGTTTTGTTCCCTAAAAAGAATGAACCTTTCATTTTCACATTTCCTTTCCGGCTTATCCCCATTTGCTTTTGTATTTCCGGGGCGAGCGTTCCCCGCAAAACCGCCTGTGTGCTTCTCGAAATTTTACGCCCGGCAATACCCAATCCAAATTGGGATTCTGTTCTTGGCGATCCGCGCCGCTTTACGCGCAAACCGTTCCCCATCGCTTACCCTGATAATGTAGCTTTTTGCCCGCGTTGTCAAGACTGGAAATGCTTTTTAGAACATTCCCCAAAAATCAAATGCACTTTTTGTGCAGCTTTCCCATCCCACCGGCAAAGCAAAACCGCCGCCCGAACCAGCCGGACGGCGGCGTTTTCTCTTTTGGCCCCATTGCGCAGAAAAAGGCCCTGCACCAGGAAAGGCTCCGCACAGAATCTTTTCGGCGCCGGTTCCTGCAGCCGGTCTCCAAGCTCCTTCGGTCAATTTGCGAAAACCTTCCGGTCAACTCGCAAAAAACTTCCCATCAGCAGAGTCTTCCGCGCGGGCAGGCCTTCAGATCATCGCCGAAAAGCCGCTGAAGCCGCCCTTTTCCTTGCCGTTGCCCCGTACCACGGCAAACGCGTCAGTTTGCGCGGCCGTCGTCGTGCGGGTGGTGCCGCCGGAGACATAAGCCTTGCCGCACTCCGGGCAAATGTCGGTATGGTATGTCACCGATTGGCTCACAACCTTACGGCCCTCGCGCGCGGCAGACGCCTGCTCGCGCACCACGTGTTCCATTTCGTGTCCGCGCACCTCGGAAGCGGCCATCTCGGGCGCAATGTGCTGCGCCGTTTTGAACGAAACGCCGGGATCATCGGAGCCGTCCTGATACTTGCGCTCCTTGCAGGTCTGGCACTCGCCGTCTTCCATCACCTCGCGGGCGCTTTTCGTCTCTTCCACGCCCTGTGCCCCCTGCACACCCTGCGGCGACAGGGTACCGGCGGCGTCTGCGCCCTGCACGCCCTGCGGCGATAAAGCCCCCGCTGCGCCCACACTCTGCGCGCCCTGCGGGAACAATACGCCGGCGGCGGCGCCTGCGCCCTGCATGCCCTGCGGCGCAAACGCGCCGGCCGCATCGGCCGCGGCAGCGCCCGTCTCCTGCGCGCCCTGCGGCCACAAAGCCGCGCTGGCAGAGTACGCCTTTACCGGCGCGCTCTGTGCAAACGAGGCGCCCGCCTCATTGCGCAGCCTGGCCAGCGCCGCGTCATCCATATATTCTATGCGGCTGCGCACCGCCATTGAAACAGGGTCGCTGCTCCAGCGCTGCAAATAGTCCGGATGCTCACTGACCCCCGGTGTCCGGGGGGCTGAGCGCACCGGCTCGACGGCCTGCACCGGCGTATCCGGCTGCGCGGGCCGCACGGCCCCCGTCTGGGCGGAGACACGCCGGGACGCATATACGGATAAATACGCATTCCGGCCATAGGCTGCACCCTGAACCGCACTCAACATAAAAAACCGCCCTCCTTACACGCTGTTCCAAACAAAGCCAACCATCTTGCGGCTGCTGTTATAATTTCTTAGGAAGCCCTGATTAAATCAACGGGCCAGATTGGCGAGCAAATTTTTTGCCTGTCGAAGTCCCAAAATCGCCGGCATACTCTATGTATTTCAAGATTTTGGGGCAAAGACAGGCGGGAAATTTGCCGCCAAGATGTGCCCGGGGATTTATTCAGATGTTCCCTTGTTATCAGTATACACGCGCCGCGCGCAAATTGCAAGAAAAATTCCGGCCGGGCCCACCTATTCCGGCCGGGCCCACCTATTCCGGCCCAGCCGTCTACTCCAACCGGCCACGCTTGCTCCAACAGCCGAGCCCCATCTGCTTCATCCAGCCCCTCCTGCAAAAAAACGGCCGCACCCGCCGCTTTTCCGCAGCAGGGCAGCCGAATCTCTTCTCCGCTCCCTTCGAAAGGGCTTTGGGGCACGCCTTATCCCCCGCTCAATAGCCCAGCGGCTCGCCCACCAGGATCACCTTGATGCGGCCTGCCTCGCGCTGATAGCGGTGCAGCACATAGGTACAGCAGATACGCCCCGGGCTTTGGCAATCCATACAGTGGCCCGTGGATGCGCACGGCGTTTTGCACGAAAGGCGCTTTGCGTTGGCCGGGGCGGCCACCTCGCGCACGCGCTGTTCGGCGGCGGGCAGGTCTTTCACCAACTTATTGCAGCCCACCACCAGTACCACGCTGGCCGGGCCGAACGTGATGGCGGCCACGCGATTGGCGTTGCCGTCCACGTTCAAAATCTCGCCCGCCTCGGTAACGGCGTTCGCCGAGGCAAAGTAGCAATCGGCAAAAAAGGTCTTGCGGTAGATCTCGCCGATCTGCTCCGGCGTCAGGCCGGGCACGCCGCGGTCGAGGAACTGATACGCGCCGCTGCGCAGCAGCTCCATCACGCCGCACTCGGCAAGGCTCATGCTGCCGCCCGCGCTCACCACGGCGCCCGCGGGCACAAGCTTTTGCACGAGCGGCGCCACCTCGGCGGCGGTATCCACACAGTAAGCCTCCATGTTGTTTTTTCGCAGCGCCCCGGCCGTGCGCTCCATGCGCTGGCGGGTCACCTCAGCAAGCGAACGATCCATCATAAACCTTCCTTTCCCTCATAAAAACTTTTCCCCGTCCGGCTCTGCATTGCCCACACAAAACCGCAGCAGCCTGCACCGGCCCCTTCGCCGGAACGCATTTCACCGGCAGTACCGCCGACAATACGCGGCGGTTTTCGAAACCGGGTCGGGGATAAAAACCTTCTCTCACGCCATTCAAACGGCATACGCAAGCCGCTTTCCCGCGCGGCAAAACCATTCGGGAGGCTGTCCCGGTCACGGGCGCACAACGCTGCACGCCGGGGCGCTTTGTGCAGCCTTTCAGCCCGGCAGGCTTCTGTCGCCCTGCTCCCCGGTGAACCACGCGCGCAGCGCGGGCGTTTTTTCGATGATGCGCACAAGCGGCAGGCCCAGCACCATACAGGAAAAGATCTGTCCAATGCCGACGCTCGCGGCCTGCAGCAAAAAGCCGCCCAGTGTATGCGGGCCAAACGCCCACATAAGCTCCGCCCCCACGATCACGGCGTTGAACAACACCGGCGGAATGGCGGCGGCCACGGGCAGGCCCTTGATGCGCACCGCGGCCAGGCGGCGCGTACACAGCGCAGCGCACAGCGTGGCAGCCGTGCCGAGCAGGATATCCAGCGCGCCCAGAACGTTCGCCCCCGTGAAAACGCCCACCAGATTGGTGAGGAAGCATCCCAGCGTCACGCCCACAATGGCGTCCGGCATCAGTACGGGCAGCAGCGTGAGCGCCTCGCTGACGCGCGCCTGCACCGAACCGAACGTGATGGGCGCAAGCGCAAGGCTTACGGCGGTGTACAGCGACGCAATGAGCGCGCAGCGGACAAGTGTCTTTGTGTTTGCATGTTTCATGGTACAATTTCTCCAGCGGCTGTATTTTACCCCGCCGTCGCCGCCGGTGCGGCAGGGTGATCCGCTTTCCGCAGCGCGCCGAGCGGCCGGCGCGCCCGAAAACGGCGGGCACAAAATGCTAAGTTGCCCAATGGCATTGTACCATACGCCGCAGCAAAATGCTACCCTTCAAAAATGGATCCCTCAAAAAAAACAAAGCCATGCGCCCTTTACACGCATGGCCTTTGCCAAAGCCGCCCTGAGGGCCCGGCATGCTTTACACGCCGCGTGCCCTCCTGCGGCACTTTCGCCGAAACCGCCCCGAAACCCCGGCACGCTTTACACGCCGCGTGCCCTCCTGCGGCACTTTCGCCGAAACCGCCCTGAAACCCCGGCACGCTTTACACGCCGCGTGCCCTCCTGCGGTACTTTCGCCGACACCGCCCCGAAACCCCGCGCGCTTTTGCTTTGCGCTGCACGCGCCCCTCACGGCAACACTATTTCCCTGCCGCGGCCTCCTGCCCGCACGGCGTGCCCGGCAGCTTCTCCAGATACACACTTTGGCTGGGGAACGCAAATTCCACCCCCAGCTCGCGCATCAGATCCAGAATCGCAAGGTTCAGCCGGTCCTGCACAACCATGGCGTCCGCCCATGCCGGGGCAAGCAGGCTGCAGCTTACCAGAATATCGATGCCGGACGCGCCGAATCCCGAAAGGCGCACCAGCACGGAACCGTCGGCCACATGTGCGTCGTCCGCCAGCAGCACGCGCAGGCGCGCCATCAGCGTTTCGATGCGCTCCTTCGGGGTATCGTATGTCACACCGAGCGTAAAGCGGAACAGCCGGGTGGCGCGCTGGGTGCCGTTGGTGATGGCCTCGGCGCACAAAAGCGAATTGGGCAGGATCACCAGGCTGCCGTCCAGCGTGCGCACCTTCGTGCTGCGAAAGCTGATATCCTCCACCGCGCCCTCGGCCACGCTCGTGATGATCCAATCGCCCAGGGAAAACGGCTTTTCCAGAATGATGACGAGCCCGGCAAAAAAGTTTTCCGCCGAATCCTTGGCCGCCAGCGATACCGTCAGCCCCGCAAGGCCCATGCCGGTGATCAGGCCGTTCACGTTAAAGCCCAGCTCGCCCAGCACCATCACCAGCGCAAAGCACACCACAATCACCTGCAGGATCTTATTCACAAAGGCCGCCACGGTGCGATCCACCTCGACGTCCAACTTGCCCTCCATGTTCTGCACCATCAGCGGGGCGATGTCGCTCGAGCCGGCCAGCCCCCACGCAAACAGCGTGATCAAAGCGATGCGCAGCAGCTTGTTCAGCCATGGCGCGCACGCCGCGGCCCACGCGGGCGGCACCGGCAGCAGGCACAGCGCACCATACAGCCCCAGCACCCAGAGCATTACCGGCGCCGGGCGCGAAAAGCCCCGCACCAGCACCCGCAGCACCCTGCCGCGGCCGCGTTCGGCGCGCTTCACCGCCCACGGCGCCAGCCGGGCGCGCACCAAACGGCTGCACAGATACGCCGCCAGAAATAACGCCGCGCACAGCGCCAGCCGCAGCGGCCAGCCGGGCGTACCGGCCAGGTAAGCACGCAAAGCCTCCATCCTGTCAAAGCACCTGCCTCTGCTAAAAAATCCGCCCCGGTCATCTCGTTCCGGGGCAGTCATATCATCGGGGAACTTTCGAATCGGTCCCCGGTCGCATCCCGGCGGCAAATTCGGCCCATATCCTCCCGCGGGGAAACACCGGCCGCACGTTCCTCCCGCGGCCGGCGTGCCTTCTTGTCACGGCTTCTCTTTTTCCTCCAGCGTCGTCTCGCTGATGATAAAACGCGGGCGCCGCTTTGTCTCGCTGTAAATTTTGCCGATATATTCGCCGATCACGCCGATGCCCAGCAGCTGCACGCCGCCGAGAAAATAGACCGCGCAGATCATGCTTGTCCAGCCCGTGACCGTATAGCCGAACAGCTTTGTAATGATGGTGCCGATGATTGCCAAAAAGCTGATGGCGCTGACGAGTATGCCCGCCGTCGTAATGAGCCGCAGCGGCTTTGTGGAAAGGCTGGTGATGCCGTCGAACGCGAACGCCAGCATCTTTTTCAGCGGATAATGGCTCTCGCCCGCAAGGCGCTCGGCGCGCTCGTAATAAACGCTCGAGCAGCGGTAACCCACCAAGGGCACCAGGCCGCGCAAAAACAGGTTCACCTCGCCGAATTCGGCCAATCCCTCCAGCGCGCGCCTGCTCATCAGGCGGTAATCGGCGTGGTTGAACACCACATCCGCGCCCAGAACGCGCATCACGCGGTAAAAGCCCTCGGCCGTGGTGCGCTTGAACCAGGTATCCGTCTTGCGCTTCGAGCGCACACCGTACACCACATCCACCCCGGCCAGATATTCGTCGAGCATCGCGTCCATCGCATTGATATCGTCCTGTCCGTCGCAGTCGATGGAGATCGTCACATCGGCATGCTCCTTCGCCGTCATCAGCCCCGCAAGCAGCGCGTTCTGATGTCCGCGGTTGCGCGAGAGGCACACGCCCTCATAATGCGCGTCGGACGCAGCCAGCTTTGTGATGATGTTCCACGTGTCGTCCTTCGAGCCGTCGTTCACAAACAGCACGCGGCTCTCGTCCGAGATCTTGCCCGCCGCGGCAAGCTGCGTGATCTTTTCAAGGAACGTGCCGCTCGTCACCGGCAGCACGGCCTCCTCGTTGTAGCAAGGGATCACAATATACAGGATGGGATCTCCCATTCAAAAAAGCTCCTTTCAGCGGCGCTTTTCGCCCTCGAATACAATGGCCACGGCGTTGGGGCCGGTGTTGGTGGCCACGGCGGCGCCCAGCAAAAACGTGCCCGCGGGCGCGTAACCCATCTCTTTTTTGCACAGCTTTACCAGCATTTTGATATTGCCCTCGTCTGTGCCGCCCACCAGGTACACGCCGCCCGGTGCAAGGCGTTTTTTCGTCTGCTCCACAAGGCCCGGCATCACATTGTTGTCGCCGCGCACCTTGGCGATGGTGGTGGTGCCGTCGTCAATCATGTTGATGATGGGCCGCAGCCCCAGCAGCTCGCCCGCAAACGCGGCTGCGGCGGAAACGCGCCCGCTCTTTTTCACAAAGCGCAGCGTGTACATCGAGAGCATCACCTCCATGCGGGAGAATGCATCCTCCAGATACTGCACCACGCTGGGCACATCCGCGCCCGACTGCAGCTTGCGTGCGGCCTCGCACACATGCCAGCCGTAGGTCATGGAATAGGTGTGGCTGTCCACCACATGTACGCGCATGGAAGCATCCGGCCGCTCGTCCTTCAGCGCGGCCGCCGCCATGCAGGCCGCCTCGTAGGTATTGGAGCCCGCGGAATTGATGGACACAAAGATCAAATCGTCATAGCCCTCGTCCGCATAGGCGCAGAATTTTTCCAGAAAGCGCGTCATCGTCACCTGCGAGGTCTTGGGGATGTCCTTTGCCTTCTCCAGCATTTCGTAATACTGCTCGTTGGTAAAATCCACCCGCTCGGTATAGCTTTGCCCATCCACCACGATTTGAAACGGCAGAATGTCGATGCCGTACTTTTCCTCCAGATCGCGGGGGATATCGCTCGCCGAATCGGTCAAAATCGCTGTCTTACTCATCGTTTTCCACTCCTTGTTCCATTTGTGATCACGCTTTTTGCGTATCGTTTTTTTGATTGCTTTTTGACGGCTTGCTTTGATGGCTTTCTGATTGCCTTTGATCGCCCGTCAGGGCAGCGCATCGGGCCACGCATAATTCCGCAGGCGCCCGGTGTCCAAAAGGCCGGTAAAATCCCGCTGGCGCAGCGCCTCGTAGACGCCCACGGCCACCGTGTTGGAAAGGTTCAGGCTGCGCGCATCGCCGATCATGGGCAGGCGCACGCAACTCTCCGGATTTGCGGCCAGCAGCGCCTCGGGCAGGCCGGCGTCCTCGCGGCCGAACACCAGATACGCGCCGTCCGGATACTGCACATCCGTGTACCGCCGGGGCGCCTTCGTCGTAAAGTAGAAAAACGGCCCCGGACACCGGGCGAAAAAATCATCCAACCCATTATAATATGTTATATCAAGCAGGCGCCAATAGTCAAGCCCGGCGCGCTTGAGTTTTTTGTCGTCCACGGCAAACCCCATCGGCTTTACCAGATGCAGGCGCGCCCCCGTCGCCGCGCAGGTGCGGGCGATATTGCCCGTATTCTGCGGGATCTGCGGCTCCACCAAAACGATATTCAGCGGTTTCATACAACGCTTCCTTTCAACCTTGCAGCGGGCGGCGCACCCATTCGGCCAGCGCGCCCAGCAGCGGCTCGAACCGCACGCCAAAGCGCGCATCAGCGCCGGCGCGCAGCGTATCGCGTGCAGCGCCGGATACAAACCGCGCGGCAATGGAAACGGCGCTTTGCGCATCGCGCCCCGCCAGCATCGCCCCGGTGAGCGCGGCCGCGAACAAATCGCCCGTGCCGGGGTACGCCTGCGGCACAGCTTCATAGGGCAAAAACACAGGCTGTGCCCCGCGCACGGCGCACACGTTGCCCCGCTGTGCGGCGCCTTTGGCCGCAGGCGCTGCCGTGCTTTTGGCCGTGGGCGATGCCCTGCTGCCATTCGCGGGCGCTGCCATGCTTTCGTCTGCGGGCGCTGCCGCACCTCCGTCCACAGGCTTCGCCGCATTTTCGCCGTCCGCGGGCTGTGCCGCACTTCCATCCGCAGGCCCGGCCGCGGCTCCCGTTACAACAGCGCAGCGCAGGTGCGGAAAACGTTCCAGCAGCAGCGCGGCATGGCGCATGGCCTGCAGGCCGGACGCGCCCGTTTCGCCGTCTTCCTCCAGCAGCAGCGCAGCCTCGGTGGCGTTGGGAACGATCACATCCGCCTGTGCGCACAGCCGCGCCTGCGCGGCGCACACCTCCGGCGTGAGGGCGGAATACAGCCTGCCGTGGTCGGCCATGGCCGGGTCTGCCACACGCAGTGCCGCCGGGCTTTGGGCATACGCCCGCTCCACCAGCGCCGCCTGCCGCGCATCCGGAAGATAGCCGCTGTACACACAATCGAACGCAAGGCCCAGCCGCCCGTAGTGTTCGAGCGCCGCAAGCGCAAACGCGCTCTCGTCGCTTTCCGCGGGCGCGCCGAAGCCGCCGTAGTGCGTAGAGAGCAGCGCCGTGGGCAGCGCGCAGGGCGACGCACCCGCCGCCGCCAGCGTGGGCAGCACCACCGCAAGGCTGCTGCGCCCCACGCAGGAAAGATCCTGGATGCACAAAACCGTGCGCTGCTGCGGCATGCCGTTTACCCCCTTTGTAAAAACCGCTATGTCTAAGACCCCTCTCTGCACGCCGAACACTACGCACCGGGTGCCGGACTACAGATTCCAGACGCCGGCCTACAGGCTCCAGGCCCCGGCCTACAGGCTCCAGACCCCGGGCCATGGGTTCTGCATTCCCGGATTCGGATTCTGCATTTCGGGTGCTGGGCCCTGCACTTCGGGCGCCGGGCTCCGAACTTCAAACTCCCGTCTCTCAACCCAAAACTCTGAACCCTAAATTCTATAAAAGCTCTTTTTGTAGTATAGCACAGTTGCGGCATTTTTGAAAGCAGTATTTCATCCCGGCAAAAAACTTGCGGCGCAAAACGAACCGTTCGCTTTACCGTCTTTCCCGCGCGGGGCCCGGCCCGCATTTCCCTGTGTGTCGCCATCCACTTCTCCGCACAATCCCCATTGCCGTAAATCCCTCAAGTTCCATAATTTATCATTTCATTTTACAGATATTTTAGAAAAAATACACAAAAACCCTTGTAAAACGCCCCGCCAAAGTGCTACAATAAAAACAGAAGCAGCAGCACCCGCCGCTGCTTTGAAAAAGGCGCCGGGAGCGCCCGCACGCGGGGGCCATGCATCCGGCGCAGCCCAAAGCTAAAGGAGGCTTTTCTGATGAAGGTTACCTGTACAGGACGCAAGGTCGGTTTGAAGGATTCGTTTGTGGAACGTGTGGAGAAGAAGCTGGCAAAGCTGGACAAGTTTTTCTCCGATAACGCCGAGGCGAATGTGACCGTGACCGTCGAAAAAGATTGGCAGACCGTGGAGATCACGGTGAAGGATAAGGGCTTTACCTGCCGCGCCGAGAAATCGGCCGACCGCATGGAGGACGCGTTCGAGGCCGCGCAGGATCTGCTGACACGGCGCATCGTGAAAAACCGCAAAAAATTGGAGAACCGCGTCTATCAGCCCGCGGTGGAGGAATTTGCGGTCGAGGCGCACGAGGAAGAGGCGGAGGAAGAATACAACATCATCCGCGAGAAGCACTTCTCCTGCAAGCCCAGCACCGTGGAGGAAGCCATTCTGGAAATGAACATGCTGGGCCACACGTTCTTCCTGTTCCGCGACGCGGACACCGACGAAGTACACGCCGTATACCGCCGCAAGGACGGCTGCTACGGCGTTCTGATCCCGGAGGAATAACGGATTTTCTTTGAAACAAACCGCCCCCGGCAAATGCCGGGGGCGGCTCTTGTGCGCTTTTCCCTGGGAGCTTTTGGAGCGATTTCCGTGCGCATCGCGGTAATCGCTCCTGCGTTCCCCCTTATCCGCTCATGAAAGGAGGGCTTCATCTGGCAAGAAACATGACACAGGGGAACATTCCCCGCCATCTTACCGCCTACGCCATCCCGCTGATCCTCGGCAATTTGTTCCAGCTCACCTACAACGCCGTCGATTCGATGATCGTCGGCCGCCTCATCGGCAAGGAGGCGCTGGCCGCCGTGGGAACGGTGAGCCCCGTGATGAATCTGATCGTTCTGGGCGTCTCGGGCCTGTGCGTGGGCGCGTCGGTGCTGATGAGCGGCTTTTACGGCGGCGGCCAGGAGGAGCAGCTGAAGAAAGAGCTGGCCACAACGCTTTTGTGCGGCGTGTGGTTTTCGGTTTTCGCCATTCTGGCCGGCCTGTTCGCGGCGCAGCCGCTGCTGCGTCTGCTGGCCGTGCCGGAGGATATCCGGGGTGTCGCGGGCGCGTATCTGCGCGTCGTGCTCATGGGCATCCCATTCACCTTTTTCTACAACGCGCTCTCGTCGGCGCTGAAAAGCATCGGCGATTCCCAAACGCCGCTCAAATTCCTTGCGCTGTGCTCGGTGCTGAACGGCGTGGCCGACTATGTGCTCATCGGCGTGTTCCGGCTTGGCGTCGTGTCCTCGGCCGCCGCGACGGTTGCCGCGCAGGCGCTGTCGGCTATTCTGTGCGCCTTCTATATCCGCCGCCATATCCCCGCGCTGCGGCTGGAAGCCCGGCAGCTGCGCATCGACCGGGCGCTTTTGGGCCAGACGCTGCGCTATGGCGGCACGACGGCTTTGCAGCAATCCTGCCAGCCCATCGGCAAGCTGATGATTCAGGGCGTCGTCAACACGCTCGGCGTCGATGCCATCGCCGCGTTCAACGCCATCGGCCGCATCGACGACTACGCCTGCCTGCCCGAACAGAGCATCTCGCAGAGCATTACCACCTTCATCGCCCAAAACGACGGCGCGGGCGAACGCGGGCGCATCCACCGGGGCTTTCGCGCCGGGCTTCTGCTGGAGTTTTTCTACGGCGTCTTCATCTGCTGCGCCATTTTTCTGCTGCGCGCGCCCGCGATGCGGCTGTTCGTCACCCGCGGGCAGGAATCCGTCGTCGCGCTGGGCAGCGATTATTTCCGCGTGATGGCCGCATTCTACATCCTGCCCGCCTTCACCAATGGCGTGCAGGGGTATTTCCGCGGCAAAAAGCACATGAGAACCATGCTGCTGGGTACATTTACGCAGATCAGCCTGCGGGCGCTCTTTACGGCCATCCTCGTGCCGCGCATCGGCCTTGTGGGCGTGGCCTGGGCCAGTGCCATCGGCTGGTGCGCGATGCTGCTGGAGGAAGTCCCCTATTACATTTACCTCAAACGCCGGGAAAAAGCCCTGCCCGCCGCCGGTGCGGCGCAGAAAGAGGCGGCGCGCGAAAGCTGAACCATTCCGGCCGGCGGGCACAGCGCATTGCCCGGCACAGCCCATATGCTCCGGCACAGCCCATCCGGAAATTTTCAGCCGCCCACCCTGCGGGAATTCATGGATCATTCTCCTGATTGCCGCTTTTTTCAGAAGGCTTGCTGCCTTCTTCAGCGGTCACATTCTTTTCCATCTTTGAAACAATGATCCCCGTGCAGGTGACCACGACAACGCAAAGATACAGGCAGACGCCCAGCACGCATGCGCTGCCGTACTCCATGCCGTTGAAAAGGCTTCCAAAAAAATCCGAGACATACAGCCCGCCGAAGGCCACGAGGATGCCTGCAAAAAAAGATGCGCTGATATTTTTCATGATTTTCCTCCAGAACTGCCGGTTTCCCGTGCGATTTGTGTAAAAAGTATAGCATAGCGGTACCGTCAAAGCAATGCGTTTTCCGTTCCGGAGTGCGCTTTCCCGTCCTGAAACGCGCTTCGCACTTTCAGGTTGCGCGATTTTAAAAAAAGGCGCGCGCGGATTGGTTGCGGCCCGGCTGAGAAAATACTATACTGAGGATGCGGCGCGGCGCAAGGAATCAAAAAGGAGAAACATTTATGAGCTTCGGAAAAAACTTGCAGTTTTTAAGGCATCTGAAAGGGAACATCACACAGGAGGAGCTGGCGGAAAAAATGAACGTCAGCCGTCAGACCGTATCCAAATGGGAGCTGAATACCGCGCAGCCTGAAATGGACAAGGCGATCGAGCTGTGCGGGCTGTTCAACTGCACGCTGGACGACCTGTTCCGCGGCGATATGGTCGCCTGCGGCGAGACGTATACGAATTTGCGCGTCGAGACTCTGCCCGCTTTCCGCTACATCAAACACGCCGTCGTCAGCGCCGACCCGGAGAGCGACGCAATCAACCGGGTGCGCTCCATCGCGGGAAGCTGCGGCGTGGAAGACCCCCGCGTCATCGGCTGGGATTTCCCGAACGTCTCGCAGGAACAGATCAATGTTTTTAATATGCACGGCTACGAGGCGGCGTGGATCCTGCCGGAGGGGATCACCCCGCCCGATCTGCAGGTCCATGAGCAGGCCGCCCATAAATATGCGGCGCTCCATATTGAGGGGCCCTTCGAAAACCCCTTTGTGACGATCCCCAACGCCTACAAAACGCTTCTGGAATACATGCGCGTGAACGGCCTGGAGCAGGGCAAAAAGGACGTGATCCCCTGCTTTGAAACAGACGGGGAAACGATGGATATCTATATCGCCTGTAAGTAACATCTTTTCGAAAACAGCGCATTTTCAGAATACCGGTGTAAAACGGGCGCGCCGCGGCTTTTGCTCCGCAGTGCGCCCGTTTTGGATTTTCTGCCGGATCGGGACGCCGAAAGACGCGCTCACCCCGCGCCGCTCTCCGCCTCGCGCAGATGCACGGCGATCACCGTCACGTCGTCCGGCGCCTCGCGCTGGCGCTCGCGTGCGGCGTGCGCCACGCCGGCGGCCAGCTTTTTGGGCGCATCGCCCGCGTGCGCCGCCAGCTGCGCGCGCAGCCATGGCGCGCCGGGCGCGAGCGCGCCGTCGCTGACAAGCACCGCGGTGTCGCCGGGCGCAAGGTACACCGCCTCGCTGCGGCCGGACACCTTGCCCAGAATGCCGATGGGCAGCGTATCGCTGCTGTAAACGGCGGCGCTGCCGCCGCGCAGCACAAACGAAGCCGCCGCGCCCGCCTTGTACAAGGCGGCGTCGCCCGTATACAGGTCGATGCACAGCACGTCGAGCGTCACGGCGTTCTCGTCGTCGCTTTTCAGCGCGAGGGCGATGTTCACCAGCCGCGCGGCGCTGGCGCTGTCCACCCCGGCGCGCAGCAGCTCCCGCGAGAGCGAGGCCGCCAGCACGCCGCCCACGGCCGCCAGCTTGCCCGTTCCCATGCCGTCGCACAGCACCGCGTAAAATTTGCCGTCGTCTGCCGTAAACGTGCGCACGGCGTCGGCGCTCACCTCGCCGCGCGCGGGCAGCGCGCAGACGGCGCAGTCCACGGCATAGCGCGGCGCCTCGCGGAACGTAAGCCGCGTGGCCGCGCCCGCGTGCACGCACTGCACGGGTGCAAACGAGCGGTGCAGCAGCGCGGCGGCCTCTTCGGTGACGGCCCGCTGCTCCTCCGCGGAAAGCTGCACACGCGGCAGGCTGACGACAGCCGTCATCCGTCCGGAGGCGTCCAGCGCGGCGCTCGCCTCCAACGGTTCAAGCCCCAGCCCCACAAACAGCTGTTCCAAACGGCGCGCCTTGCGCGGGTCGGGCAGGTCGGTCGTGTACACCTGCCCGGCCAGCCCCGTCAGCGCCGCGGCCATCGCGCTGTACTGCTCGCACAGCGCAGAACGCGCGGCGTCGCCCCGCACGCGCGCGGCGCGCCTGGCCGCCTGCGCAGCGGCAGCAAGGCTGATGGCGTTCGCAAGCCGCAGCGGTGTCTCGCAGCGCCCGCGCAGAACGGGCGGCAGCGCGTCGGCCGAAATGCCCCCGCCGCCCGCCAGCAGCGGCGCCATCTGATTGAATGCGTCATAGGTTTCCTGCGCATGGTCCACCCAGCACTCCAGACGTTTCCCGCAGCCGCTGCAGCAGCGTTCCGCCACCGCGTCGCACAGGTCGGACAGCGTCTCGTGCCGGGGCGGCAGGCGGTCGCAGACGGCGCGCATCGTATTCCCCACCGTGCACAGCGCGCCGGAAACGGCTTCGATGCGGTCGGATAAGGTCGTCAGTGCCGTGCGAGCGCCGGCCGGAGCGGCGGGACGCGCGAGGGGGACGATGCGCAGCACGCGCGCGGGCAGCGCGCAGTAAGCCGCCCCCGCAAGACACAGCTCCACACCCATCCGCACCCCGGCTGCGGCGTCCGGCGCGCAGAAAATGCCGACAAGCCCCGCGCCGCAAAACGCTGCCGCCGTCACCGGGCGGGGCCGGCCCGCAAAGAACCCCGCCACAAGGCCGCCCGCGGCAATACCCAGCCCCGCAAACAAACCGGCGGGCTGTGCCGCGCACAGCGCGAGCATGGATACCACGCCCAGCACGGCGGCTGCATCCTGCCGCCCGCGCCCCGCCGCGGCCAGCACGACGAGTGCCGCCGCCACATGTGCCGGCGACAGCCGGAATATGGTATAGGGTGTGAGGCAGCAGAGCAGCGCAAGATACGCAAAGCACAGCGCGGCGCGGTCCTCGGCGTCCCACGGTATGGCATCCGCCGCCGCGCGGCCGTGCCGGGCCGAGAGGAAAAAGCCCGCCAGCAGATAGGAAATGCCTAAAATCAGCATCGCCTCGCCCGCCGCCGCGCACACGCCGGGCAGCCCCTGCGCGCCCGCTACAGCCAGGCCGGAGGCGATGAAGCAAAACACGATGCTTCCCGCCGCCGCGGGCGCCATTGCCGCCGTGCGCTGGCGGTGTGCAAATGCCAGCCCGCGCAGCAGCCCCACCGTGGCCGCCGCCGCAAGATACGGCGCGGCCGCGTCGAGCGGCATCCCCCACAGGGCCCCCACGGCCGCGCCCGCCGCCGTATACAGCGCGTAGGGCGTGGGGATGGACATGGCAAAGCACAGCCCCAGCGGGCGCATCCCGCCGAGCAGCGGCGCGGCTGCGCCCATGCAGCCCAGCACGGCCGCAGCCGCGCGCAGGGCCGCAGGCGTCAGCCATGGCGGATGCCCGGCACGCAGGGCGCGCACCGCCTTTCGCACCGCCGGTCTCTCATGCAATTGGACGGACATCGTGTCACCCTTTCTGTTTCGTTTTCCGAATGCGTCCCCCGCATGTTTCCGAACGCTTCCGTCAGTTTTATTTTATGAAAAAATGCGTCTTTCGGTTCTAAACCGATCGCGCAGCCGCATACAATGAGGGTAAATGCGGTAATTTCCATTATAAAAGCCCCCGGCGGAAGATTTTGTCTCTTCGTGCCGGAGGCTTTTTAAATTCATCATTCACAATTCATAATTTTATTCGAAATGCCGCCGGGGCGCTGCTTTACAGCGGATGCGGGGAGCCCACAGCCTGCAGACGCCTTGCACGGACCTTTCCCTTCCCTTTTATGCGCGGGGCGCGCCCACAAACTGTTCGATCTTCTCCTCCATCGCGCGCACCTGCGCTTTGTCGATGTGCGCCTTGTCGATATAGCCGTAAATGCGCGACGCTGTGGCGGCAAAGCCCGGGGCGATGTGCGAAAGGCGCCCCGGGTCAAATTTCACGGCATACATCATATGCACGCCGATGAGCGCGCAGAACTTCAGCAGGTTGAAGTGCGGACGGAACGGCGGGCTGAACGGCGCATCGCGCGGCGGCTCCTTCCACACCTGTTCCAGCAGGTCGGCCATGCGCAGATAGGCGGGCTGTGCGCCATTGTCGAAATACCCCTCAATCACCTCGGGCGCGATGGGGAACGGCTGCGCATCCCATGTCTGCCACGCGTCGGCGGCGGAAGCGAACGCATCGTAGTCCGTCAGATAATCGGCGTCCTTATAGATCACAGGGTCGTATTCGTGCTCGATGGGCGCGGGGCGCAGGATGCGGCAGCGCTTACCCGCGCAGTACACCTCGGCGATGGCGGTGCTCATCCATACATAAATATCGTCCGCCGCCACGATCCACTGCTTCACGCTGTCGGCGAAGATCACATGAAAATTCGGCCGCTTTTGCGCCAGGGCATCCAGCGCGGGGCTGTTCCATTCGCTGGGATGCCGCCGGTAGACGAGCTGCGCCTCCGGGTGTGCGCCGAGGTACCGGTCGAACCAATCGAGCGTCTCGGCCATGCTGACGCGGTTCGTGCGGGCGAACGCCGTAAAGTCCTCGCCCGCCATCTCGGAGAGCTCGCGCACCTCCGCCTCGGACATGCTCGCATAGCCGAAGCTGGAGATATACAGCATCAGGCGCTTGTCGGGGTCCAGCCCGTGCGCGCGGCACAGCGCCGCCTTGTCTTTAAAATAGCCCGCAAATTCCGGGCGCAGAAAATCCATCATCACCGCGCCCGTCACGGGGCAGTTCTGTTCGGGCACGCCGTGCGCAATCAGCCGCCGGCGCGTCTTTTCGCCCCAGCACGTCTGCACGCATTTCTTGGCGTTGCCGCCAAAGTTGAACCACGGCGCCTCCTCCTGCGTATCGCTGAGGATCTGCTCCCAATGCAGGTTTACCACGCGGTCGCACCGGCCCACGTTGTTGTACACATGGCTGTTGATGGCCTCGTCGTCGTACATGCAGCTGGACACCAGCACGCGGGGCTTTTTCCAGGTGAAATATTTCAGTTTTTTGCGATCGAGCAATTGGCGGATCTCCGCCGTATAGCCGCGCCGCCGGAGCTCCGCCTTCAAAAGCAGCAGGCTCTCGTACTCCCGCGTGACATGCTCATAAAGAATCAAAAAATCCAGCGGCATGGGACACCACCTTGTTCATAGCTCATAATTTTTGTTCCGGTTCCCGGCTGCGGGGACAAGGGACGCTCGCGGGGCGCAGGGCCGGGGAAATCCCTCACGCGGCCGCTTCCTCCCGCCGGTACACATCCCCGAACAGCTGCCGCGTCCACTGGGGCAGGCCGTACACCTCGTCTAAATGAAAACCGTCGTAAAACTGCGTGTCGTCGTCGGTGACGCAGCTGCCGCCCCATTCGTAATCCAACAGCGCAAAGCCGTACTCCTCCGCCCATGCGCGCAGCTGCGGCAGCACGGCATTCTCCATCTGCGCCTCAATACCGAAGGGAACGCATACCGTTTCGCGCACGATGCCGGCCATCGGCGGCAGCACGATCGTAAGCTGAACGCCGCGCGCGCGGCACTGCCCGGCCAGCTGGGGGATGCGTTCGAACTGCTGTTCGTTCAGCGCCCAGCTTTCGCAGCGCGGCGTGATCAGAGCAGAGTAATCATACAGGATCCGGTGCACCGGGATGGGTGCGCCGTCCGCGTCGAAATAGTCCTCCGGGCCCCACTCGCCGGATTCGATTGTATCCGGCGTATTTGCCAGCCAATTCTGAAGGCCCGTGAGCGCGTTTACATTGTATTCCAGGTTCAGGCAGTAGGCGATCGGGTTTTGCAGCGTTTCCTCCAGTGCGCCGAAACGGTCGGTGTCATAGCCGGCGTTCAGCATATAAAACGACACTTCTACGATCATCTGATCCACCGGGTTGCCGGAATCGAGGATATACTGTGCCAGATCCAGCGTTTCGCGCATCGACGCGCCGCCGAACGCAAGGTTTTGCCATTCCTCGCCGCAGACCCCGGCGATGAGCGCCCCGTCAAAATGGGCAAAGCGGCTGTCGCCCAGGATCAAATTGCGGCCGGGCTCTTTTTGATACGCGCGCACGCGCGCCACCGGCTGGGACGAGCTTGCCCCGGCCTTGAAGCCGAAATAATTGTTCGGCTCAAACGCCGCAAAAAAGACAAACCACACATACACCGGGATCAGCACGACCGCAAGGCGCTTTAACAGATGCTTCATGTCGATCACCAACCCCTTTTGTCATCAAAAACCGGCATCTGTGCCGCGTCAAAAAACGGCGGCCATGCCTCACCAAAATCCAGTATCCATCCCTCATCAAAAACCGGCATACATGCCAAAACCGCTGGCGCCAAAACCGCCGCTTTGCAAAATAAAGCCCACCAAAATAAACGCGACGAGCAGCCAGTATAAAAGCATCCGGTGCTTTTCCGCCGCCAGCGCAAGCTCCGCGGGCTGATTCTTATACGCAAAGCAGCGCCGGCAGTCCAGCCAGAACGCGAAAATAAGTGCGGCGCACAAAAACGCAAGATACAGCGCGATCATCAGGCCGTGCGCGTAAAAATCCGCATAGAGCGCGGCGTACACCTCGCCCGCAAAACGCACGGGCGAAAGCGCGCGCACGCAGCCGCAGAGGAAGCGCACCGCGTCCGCTGCGCCGAGCGGCGCCGGGTTCGGCCCCATGCCGATGCGGAAAAACACCATGCCGATGCACCAGAGCACAAACACGACGCACCGCTTGCCCCACGCGCGCAGCGCAGGAATGCGCTTTTTCGGCTTGCCGAAGCGGCGGTGCAAAAGCTCCTCGCCCACACGGTATACCGCCTGCAAAAGCCCCCACACGATGAACGGCAGCGTGCTGCCGTGCCAGAAGCCGGAGACGAAAAACACCACAAAAATGCACAGCAGCGGCGGCAGGCGGCGCAGTTTGCCGTGCGTAGGGCCCTCTAAATCCGCCCAGACAAGCGGCGTAAACAGGTAATCCTGCAGCCAGCTCGAAAAACTGATGTGCCAGCGGCTCCACAGCTCGGAAAAATTGGTGGAAAAGAGCGGCGTTTTGAAGTTCTCGGGCAGCTCCAGCCCCAAAAGCAAGCCGCTGGCGCGGGCGAGCTCGGAGTAGCCGGAAAAATTGAAGTAAAGCTGCAGCGTATAGCCCACGGCGCCCAGCAGCAGCGTCAGCCCGCCGTATGCGGCATAGTGCGCGAAGATATTGTCCACCAAAACGCCCAGCACATCGCTGACGGCGACCGTCTTGAACAGCCCCAGCGCGAACAGCCGCAGCGCGCGCGTGCAGCGCGCCGCATCAAAGCGGTGCTCGGCGCCGAACTGCGGCAAAAGCCTGCCCGCCCGGCAAATGGGGCCCTGCGTCACCGTGGCAAACAGCGAGAGAAACAGCGCACAGCGCACAAAGCTGTGCTCCACGGGGCAGTCTCCGCGCGCGGCGTCCACCAGATACGAGATGGCCGCAAACGTATAAAAGCTGATGCCCAGCGGCAGTGCGACGGCAGGCAGGCGCAGCCCCCACGGCAGCAGCCGCGCCAGAAGATTCACATATTTGAAGAATGCCAGAACAGCAAGGCTGCCGATGACGCCGAGGCGCAGAAAGGCCTTTTTGTGCGCGCCCTCCAGCCCCCTGCCGCAGCCATAGGTGAACGCGCACAGCGCCAGCAGCAGCGGCAGCATCGCGGGCATGGCGGCGGCGTAAAACAGCCAGCTGACAGCCAGCAAAAACGGCGGCTGCAGCCGGCGCGGCAGATGCAGATACAAAAGCGCCGTCAGCGCCAAAAAGCCAAAATAGGCAAAGCTCTGCAAGCTCAAGCGGTTCCCTCTCCTTCTTTCCCTCCGGCATTCTTTCCGGCATGGCAAATAGGGCTCTCACAGACGGGCAGCCCCCATTGGCCCACGCCCAAACAGCCGCAAATCACCGCCCTGCACGGCACAAGGCGGCGCGGCACAAAAGAACAGTGCGGCACAAGACAACAGCGCTGCACAAAAAACAACGCGGCACAAGAAAACAGCGCTACACAAAAAAACAACGCGGCACAAGACAACAAGCGCCCCGTTCCCCCACAAATGCCGGGGACGGCGGGACGCTGCAAGCTCCGCTCGGGGCGCTGTGGATGCTCAGCCCTGCATCCGCTCAATCAGATCGACCAGATCGCCCACGTTTTGCAGGCCGCGGATGTCGGAAAGCTGGAAGTGCAGAGAGAACTCGGCCTCGCAGGCGCTGAGCAGATTAATCTGCTCCAGGCTGTCCCAGCCCTCGATATCGTCGGCGCAGGTCTCGCGCGTCAGCACCAGCGCGGGGTCGTCGAAGTTATCGCGGAAAATCTCCTGCATCGCGTCCAGAATCTGCTGCTTGTCCATTGTATATGCTCCTTTGCTGCACGCGGGGAAAGGCTTTTGCCCTGCCCGCGGGCGTTGTTTATATTTATTTGTTTACTATAACACAAAATTCCCGCACGGGCAAGCGTTTCGGGCAAAATGGGGCGTCGTCAGAAATAAAACCCGCACCATGCGCCCTTCGCACCAATCAAAAACGGCCCGCCCCCGGCGGGGCAGGCCGTTCTCTTACAAAAAACGCCCGGCACAGATACGCTGAACAAACTGTGCCGGTGTTTCCCAAAAGGCACAGAAAATTGCCAAAAGGGCGCGGGAAATCAGTGCCGGCGGGAATAGCCGCCGCCGCGCCGCGCCTCTGTTACGCGGCGCAGATCGGAGATCTTCTCCTCGCTGCGGGATTTAAACTGGCTCATCATATCCTCGAACGACATCTCGCCCTGCGGCTGGGACGGCGTGCGCGGCTGCCAGGTGCGGCCGGTATCGGCGCGCGCTGGGCGCGGGGGACGCGGTTCGGTGCGTTTGATGGAAAGCGCGATCTTGCCCTCCGGTGAAATGCTCATCACCTTTACTTTCACGACCTGCCCCTCGTTCAGCACATCCGAAAGCTCCTGAATGTACTGATTGGACACCTCGGAAATGTGCACCATTCCCGTTTGGCCGCCGGGCAGCGCCACAAACGCGCCAAATTTTTTCACGCCTGTGATCTTGCCTTCTACGATGCTTCCTACCTCTACTGCCATGGACTGCGATGACCCCTTCGTTATGTATTCTGTATGGTAATTGCAAAGCCGCAATGCCTGCCGTAAGATGACTTTGTCAGCCGCCCGACATATCCACGTAGATATGCTCGCCGGGCAGCACATAGCCCAGTTTTTCGCGCGCGATGCGCTCCATATACGCCGCCTCGTCGCCCGAATCCAGCACGCGGCGCAGCTCCTCGTTCGCCGCCTGCTGCGCCCCGGCCTGCTGCGAAAGATTTTCCAGCTGCTGGCGCTTGGAGACGATATCGATCTGCGCAAACACCAAGGAGATGCACAAATAACCGAAAACGCAAATAAGCCCTATGCGCAGCGCAAGGGCGGAAAAACCGCTTTTCTGTTGTTTGCGTGCCTTATGTGCCATACCGGATCTTCTCCCACCGCGGATTCTTCAAAAAAGGCAAAATGGCGCGTATTTTTTGGGAAACTCCGATTCGATCAACCGCCCGGTCTTGCCGCCGGAATGCACCCCTGCGGATCGATTCAGAAATTTCCATGCTCCTATTTTGAATTATACAACACTTTCCCACCGTTTTGCAACCTTTTCTTTTTGGCGGTGCGAATTCTTTTTGCTTTGCGCTCCCTGCGGGCGGCGCGCGCGTGCACAAAATGCGCCGAAATGGCACAAAAAGCCGGCCGCAGTACGGCGCGCCAAACCATGACGAACGGCCACGCAAGGCACCAGCGCACAAACGCCTCCACGCCCGAAAGCAGCGGCGCCAGTGCGGCGCGGCTGGCCAAAAAGCACAAAGCGCCTCCTGCCAGCGTATACCAGCGCGGCTGTCCGGCATAAAAGCGGCTCATGGCCGCGCTGCGGTAGGCAAGCGCGCCCAGCGCCAGCACCGCCGCGTCACACACAAAACAGGCCGTTTTTCCCGAGCCCAGCAGCAGCCGGGCGGCGCTGTACGCCGCACACAGCAAAAAGCCAAGGCCCGCGGCATAAAACAGATCCCGCAGCGCAAGCTCCACCGGGACGCCGCCAACCATTCACCGCACCAGCCTTTTCAAAAAAGAGCTTTGCTTTTCGCGGCGCACCGTATATTGGATATATTCGATCGTGCCGCCGATCTTCACCTCGCCCGTCTGCACGGAAAGCTCGCTCACCGTCAGCCCTTCGCCGCCGATGGCAAGCGTGCCGCCGGAGGTCTCCAGCGTGACGGTGAACGCATCATAGGATACGATCGCCTGAATGCCCGTCACGGTCAGGCGCTTGCGCTCCTCCAGCACAAGGGTATGCGGCAGCTGCCGCGCGCCGTCTGCTGCCGGCATCGCCGATTGCGTTTTCATTTGCCCTGCACCTCTCTTTGCTGTTCCCATTGTATGCAAAGAGAAGCCGGTTCAGAATTCAAAGCGCGGACAGCGCACCCCGCCGCCATCCGCCGGATTCCGTTCATCGCGGCGAAAAGCCGATCCCGCACCCCAAAGGCTGTGCGCACAGGTGCAAACACCGCCGAAAGGGGCACTTTTTCGCTTCTTACTCCGACAGCACCACGTACATTTCACGCGCGAGGTCCTTGCCGGTGGGGGCCTCTGTGGAAACCACCTTCACCCGCACCGGGCGCTGTCCGAAGGCCACCTCGATGATGTCGCCCTCCTTCACCGCATAGCTGGCCTTCACGGGCTTCCCGTTCACGGTAATGCGCCCCGCGTCCGCCACCTCGTTCGCCACCGTCCGCCGCTTGATCAAACGGCTCACCTTCAAATATTTATCGATCCTCATCGCAATCATTTCCTTTCCCGGATCCCAAAATCGTTCTGCGGGGATGCCGCCCCGCAGCTTATTGTTTCATCCGATCCACTTTGACTTTCCCGATCTGTCCGGTCGCGGAGCGAATGAATATTGAGCGCTCCCCGTCCCGAAGCAATTTGCAAATCTATCCGGCAAACCGGAATTTATGGGTCGCTTTTTCTGAAATGCAGCCATGACAAAACAGCAACAGGGAGAAAATACGCACACCAGAATTCAAGTGCTATCACTCCGCCCATACGCTCTTCGCCGTCTGCCATGGAACTGAATATTCCCGTCATCGGCATCAAAAAACAGGGAAAAAAGAATACGCCATGTACCAGCATCAGAGTTTTTAGCCACTGATCCGCTTTGGTCTTTGCATTTATTGCAAGCCCGGTAAAAAAAGTTGAAAGCGCCATCATGCCATATCCGAGCAAATCATATCCAAAAAACAATCCGCCTCTTGTATAATCCAGTATGCGCATGGCCTGCTCATTGAGCGGGTCCAACCGAACCGAAGTCGTCTGTGCAAAATACACAAGCAAAACCGTTCCAGCGTAAATCACGGCAAATGCCATTCCAATATCAGCCGCCACCCTATGGTTTTCGTCGCTTTCATTACAAAAGCCGGCGGTCACCATGATGTATCCAACAGGCAGCAGCATACATACAAAATAGCTTCCAAACGGAAAGGGAATCAACATACAGACAGCAAACAGGAATACCGAAACCGCCACGATCACGGCCCCTGCCCGCGCTATCATCTGATTCATTCCAACACCTCTTATACCACCGGCGGCCGCACAGACAGCCCCGCTCACTGAAACACCCGAAAATGCTTCACCTCAATCGCCTTCACCGGGCACATCTCGTGGCAGCAGAAGCAGCGGATGCAGCCCTTTGGGTCGATGCGTGCCTTTTTGTCCCGCACCGCGATCGTATGCCCCGGGCAGATCTCGGCGCATTTGCCGCAGCCGATGCATTTGCGCCGGTCGATCTTCGGCCGCGGCGCGATCAAACGCTCCACGCCCGGCACGGCCCAGCGCAGCGGCCGCGGCGCCTTGTGCGCAAAGCTCACGCCCCCGCTGCCGGCCGGCAGCCTGTAATCCGCGCGCGGCGCAGCGGCCGCGGCGTCTCCGCACAGCAGCGCTTCGTCCAGCGTTTCGGCGCATACGCCGCGCGCCATCGCGGCCGCCAGATACGGCACATTGCGCGCGGGCAGGTTCATCAAACGGCACACGGCGAGATCCAGCGTGTACGCGTCCTCACTGCCCAGCAGCAGCCCCAACGTGCGCGGCACGCCGCCCGCCGGGCCGTCGCCTTCCATCGCAAGGATGCCGTCCGCGATCACAAGGTCCGGGCGCACCGTCTCGCACAGATCGACCAGCATCTCGCCGAACCTCTCCTTTTCGGGGAAACGCATGTGCATCTCGGCCTTTTGCAAGCCGGGGATCGTGCCGAACAGGTTCTTCACGGCGCACGACATGCCCGTCATCACATGCGTTTTGATCTTGGGCAAATCGATGATAAACCCGGCCTCGTGCACCGGCTCGATCAGGTTGAATTCCCGCACGCGCACGCCATCCGTCCTGCGCTCCCGCGCCCTGCACCCGGTATACAGCGCCACGCCATATTTCCCGCAGACCGCCTCAAGGCCGCTCGTCCGGTAAATGGCCTTCATCACGCCGGGCGTGTACTGCCCGCCGGGGGAATCCGCCAGCGTGATATGCCTGGCGCCGCGCCGGTGCAGCGCCGCGCACACGGCCGCCACAACGGCGGGATGCGTGGTGACGGCCTTCTCCGGCGCGTGCTTTGCCAGCAGGTTCGGCTTCAGCAGCACGCGGCTCTGCGCCGAAAGCGACGCGGCCGCCGCGCTCTTTGCAAAAATATCCTCCACGGCCGCCTCCAGCGCCGGACTGTCGTATTCCGGTACGGCATAACAGTACACTTCTCTACTCATTGTATTCTCCCATCGTTTCCGTCCGCGCGGCGACCGCGCAAAGTTCGGTTTCGTCCGTACGGTTCCCCCTCAAAGCTCCCGCAAAAAGTTTTCAATGCGCCGCAGCGCCTCGTCCAGATGGGCCACGGAATACGAATAGCTGATGCGCACATGTCCCTCGCCCGAGGCGCCGAACGCGCTGCCGGGCACGACGGCCACCTTCTGGCTGTGCAAAAGCCGCTCGCAGAATTCGTCGCTCGAAAGGCCCGTGCTTTTAATCGACGGAAACGCGTAGAACGCGCCCTGCGGATCGAAACACGTAAGGCCCATGCCGTTCAGCCGCGACACCAGCATCCGGCGGCGCATGTCATATTCGTCGCGCATGGCCTCGATGTCCGCGTCGCACCGGCGCAGCGCCGTGATGGCGGCGTACTGGCTGGTGGTGGGCGCGCACATCAGCGCGGATTGGTGCACCTTCGTCATCACGCTGATGAGCTCGCGCGGGCCGCAGGCGTAGCCCAGCCGCCAGCCCGTCATGGCGTAGGTTTTGGAAAAGCCGCTCACCAGCACCGTGCGCTCCTTCATGCCGGGCAGCGAGGCGATGCTCACATGCTGCCCGCCGTAGGTGAGCTCGGCGTAAATTTCGTCGGCCAATACGATGATATCCGTGCCGCGCAGCACCTCGGCAATGGGCTCCAAATCCTCGCGCCGCATCACCGCGCCCGTGGGGTTTGCCGGGAACGGGAAGATCAAAAGCTTTGTTTTCGGCGTGATGGCCGCCGAAAGCGCCCCGGCCGTCAGGCGGAATTCATCCTCTGCCTTCAGCGCCACCGGCACCGGCACGCCGCCCGTCAGCGTGGTGATGGGGTCGTAGCAGACAAAGCACGGCTCGGGGATGATCACCTCGTCACCGGGGTTGATCAGCGCGCGCACGCACAGGTCGATCGCCTCGCTGCCGCCCACCGTCACAAGCGTCTCGGCCGGCTCGTATGAAAGGCCCATGCGGCGCGCAAGGTAGGTGCAGATCTCCTGCCGCAGCCCGGCAAGGCCGGCGTTCGCGGTGTAGAAGGTGCGCCCCTTTTCGAGGCTGCGGATGCCCGCGTCGCGGATCGTCCACGGCGTTTTGAAATCCGGCTCGCCCACGCCCAGCGAGATGCAGCCCTCGATCTGCGCGGCGATATCGAAAAATTTGCGGATGCCGGACGGCCGCATCTCGCGCGCCCCGGCCGAAATCAATTTTGCGTAATCCATCACAGCAGCTCCCGTTCGTCGGCCGGTTCCAGCCCGTAGAGCACGCCGTCCTTTTTATAGGTGCGCAGCACAAAATGCGTCGCGGTGCTCAGCACGTCGTCCAAAGGCGAGAGCCGCTTTGCCACAAACAGCGCGATGTCCTGAAAGCTCTTGCCGCTCAAAACCAGCGAAAGATCGTACCCGCCGCTCATCAAAAGCACGCTGTCCACCTCGTCGAAGCGGGCGATGGTGGCCGCGATCTCGTCAAAACCGCAGTCGCGCTTCGGTGAGACGCGCAGCTCGATGATGGCCTGCACGCGCTGCGTGTCCACCTTGTCCCAGTCGATCAGCGCCTTATAGCCGTTGATCACATGCTGCTCCTGCCAGAGATCGATCTGCCGTGCCACTTCCTCCGTGGTTTTGCCCGTCATCGCGGCCAGGTCCTCCAGGCTGATGCGGGCGTTTTCTTCCAAAATGCGCAAAATGCGTTCCATAATGCTTTCCCTTTCCTCCATTTTTCAGAAATGATGAAGCTCCCTATAGAATTTATTATAGCGGCTCAAAGGAAAAATGTAAACAGGCAGTCCGCCGGGGAATTGTACAACCGCGCGGTTTTATGCTATACTGAAGTATCCTGCGGCGCTGCCGCTGTAAGAAGAAGCTGTGCCGGCCGATGCTGTATCGGGCGAAACGCCGGATTTTCCGGCCGCCGGCACACGTTTAAAATGAGGGGAGAAAAAATTTATGGAAGCAGTCATCACCGTTGTAGGACAGGATAAGGTGGGCATTCTGGCCGCGGTGTGCACGGTGTGCGCCGGGGCCAACGTGAATGTGGAAGAGGTGACGCAGCGCATCCTGCGCAACACGTTCGCCATGATCATGCTGGTGGATCTTTCGCGCGCGAGCATCGATTTTACGGCATTTGCCGAAGCACTGCGCCAGAAGGGCGAGGAGCTGGGCGTCGATATCCGCTGCACGCGCCAGGAAATGTACGACGCGATGCACCGCATTTGAGAGGAGCCGCCCATGCTGAATACAAATGATATTTTAGAGACCATCCGCATGATCTCGGACGAACACCTCGACGTGCGCACCGTCACGATGGGCATTTCCCTGCTGGACTGCGCGGACCCGGACGGCAAACAGGCGTGCGAAAAGATCTACCGCAAGATCACCGAAAAAGCAAGGGACCTCGTGCGCACGGCCGAGGAGATCTCGAGCGCCTACGGCATGCCGATTGTAAATAAGCGCATCTCGGTGACGCCCATCGCGATGCTGCTGGCAAGCGCGCCGGATGCGGACCCCGTCTGGTACGCCAAAACGCTGGACGCCGCCGCAAAGGCCGTGGGCGTCAATTTCATCGGCGGCTATTCGGCGCTGGTGCACAAGGGCTTTTCCGCCGGGGACGAGCGGCTTATCCGCAGCATCCCCGAGGCGCTGGCTTCTACGGAATTCGTGTGCAGCAGCGTGAACGTCGGCTCCACCAAGAGCGGCATCAACATGGACGCGGTGCGCATGATGGGCCCCGTGGTGCGCGAGGCCGCCGAGCGCACAAGGGATGCGATGTGCGCGGGCGCGGCAAAGCTGGTCGTCTTTTGCAACGCGCCCGAGGACAACCCCTTTATGGCGGGCGCGTTCCATGGCCCGGGCGAGCCGGACTGCGTCATCCACGTGGGCGTCTCCGGCCCCGGTGCGGTGCGCGCCGCGCTGGCGCAGCTGCCCAGGGACGCCAGCCTCGACGCCGTGGCCGAGCTCATCAAGCGCACGGCGTTCAAGATCACGCGCATGGGGCAGCTGGTGGGGCAGCTGGCCAGCCAGAAGTTGGGCGTGCCGTTCGGCATTGTCGATCTCTCGCTCGCGCCCACGCCCGCGCCGGGCGATTCCGTCGCGAACATTTTGGAGGAGATCGGCCTTGAAAGCTGCGGCTGCTGCGGCACCACGGCGGCGCTGGCGATGCTGAACGACGCCGTGAAAAAGGGCGGCGTGATGGCGTCGAACCACGTGGGCGGCCTTTCGGGCGCGTTCATCCCCGTCTCGGAGGACGACGGCATGATCCGCGCCGTGGAAAAGGGCAGCCTCTCGATTGAAAAGTTAGAGGCCATGACGGCCGTGTGCAGCGTGGGCATCGACATGGTGGTGATCCCCGGCGATACGTCCGCCGCCGTCATCTCGGCGCTCATCGCGGACGAGGCCGCCATCGGTATGGTGAACAGCAAGACTACCGCCGTGCGCGTCATCCCGGCCATCGGGTGCAAGGAGGGCGACGTGCTTGATTTCGGCGGCCTTCTGGGCTACGCGCCCATTCTGCCCGTCAGCGCGTTCTCGCCGTCCGTGTTCGTCGCACGCGGCGGGCGCATCCCTGCCCCGCTGCAGGCGCTGAAAAACTGAGCGGCCGCACCGGCAAAAGGGCAGCGCGGCAAAAAGACATATGCACAGTGCGGCAGGAAAGCAGGCTGCCGGCGCGGCGGGAAAATCAATCGCCGTCAGAGAGACCGGCGCTGCGTGCGTTTGCTGCGCGGCGGCGCCCGCTTTCCGGTTATTCCCTGCCCTGCCTTGCGGCACGCTTCCCGCCGCAAAAAGAAAAAATTTGTAAAAACGCATATTTCGCCGCTCTTCTGCGCAGAATAGGGGCGAAAGGATGTGATTTTCATGAATCTCTTTTACAAAATCTGTATCGTACTTGTCATCGTCGGCGGTATCAACTGGGGCCTGATCGGCCTGTTCGGCTTCGACGCCGTGGCGTGGCTTCTGGGCGGCAGCGCCAGCCTGCTTTCCCGCACGGTGTACACGCTGGTGGGCGCGGCGGCGCTGTGTGCCATCCCCAGCCTGTTTGGGGACGTCACCCGCGCGCAGGAGGCCTGACCGATCCCGAACCCCAAAAAATGAAGGCGGCAGTGCGGCGAAATGCTGTGCTGCCGCTTTTCTGTGGGCCGTGCTGCTGCGCAAAACGCCGCGAAATTCCCCATTTCTGCAAAAAACCGGGGCCGCACACTTTACACCGCAGGGGTTTTGGGTGTATAATAATCTGAAATATGCGTATTCAAAATCTTGTAATCCAAAAAGGAGGCCGCGCGCATGCCGGTATATGAAACGGACAGCCCCGCGGCTACCGAGGCGCTGGGCAAGCGTTTGGCGCACACGCTGCACGGCGGCGCACTGGTGCTGTTTACCGGAGGGCTCGGCGCGGGCAAAACGGCCTTTTGCCGGGGACTCTGCCGGGGGCTCGGCTGCGTGGACGAGGCTTCCAGCCCCACGTTCGCCATCGTGAACGTCTACCGCGGGCCGCAGCCGTTTGCGCATTTCGATTTTTACCGCATCTCCACGGAGGAAGACCTGCTCGCCTCGGGCTTTTACGATTATTTGGATGAAGGCGCGGTGGTGGCCGCGGAGTGGAGCGAAAACGCCGTGCTGCGCCTGCCGGGCAAGCGCGCCGTGCACGTGGACGTGGCGGCGCTGGACGAGACGCACCGGCGCATCACCATCGAAGAGGTGACGCTGTGACGGTCTTTGGTTTGGACAGCGCGGGCAAAACGGCGGGCGTCGCCATTGAACAGGACGGCCGGCTGCTGTATGAATGTTATCTCGATGCGGGCTGCACCCACAGCGAAACGCTGCTTTGCCTGTGCCAAAACGCTTTGGAGGCCGTACGCCTTTCGCCCGCGCAGATCGATGTGTTTGCCGCCGCCGCAGGGCCGGGCAGCTTTACCGGACTGCGCATCGGCCTTGCCGCCGTAAAGGGCATGGCCTTTGCAAACGATACGCCGTGCGCGGCCGTCTCCACATTGGAGGCGCTGGCATATGCGGCGCCCGTGGAGGGCACGCTGCTGTGCGCGCTGGACGCGCGGCGGGGCGAGGTATACTGGGCGGCATTTCACGCGCAGGGCGGCGCCGTGCAGCGCCTTTGCCCCGACGGCGCCGCGCCGGCCGAAGCGCTGCGCACGTTCGTTCTGCAGGCCGAAGCGCCCGTCTGGCTTTTGGGCGACGGCGCGGCACTGGTGCAAAGCGCGCTGGCCAACCCCGGCAAAACGCGCCTTGTGCCCGAGGCATACCGGCTTGGCCGCGCGGGCGGTGTCTGCCGTGCGGCGCGCGCCGCGGGCGAAACCATTCCCGCAGCGATGCTCGTGCCGGACTATCACCGCCTTTCGCAGGCCGAACGGGAGCGCGCCGCGCGTCTGGCCGGCGGCTGAAGCAGCGGCCGAAACGGCGTTTTTGCACTGCCTGCACACGCCGCACATGCCGCGGACGACGCCTGCGCCGCCGCAGCATATCCGCAAACGGCATGCGCCGCACACACCGCGCATGCTGCGGACAGCGCGTTTTGTACAGCGCCCCGGTTTGTTCTGCACCCGTTTTGCGCCCATTCCGCGTCTGTTCTGCATCCAATGTCCGCATTTCAAATACATACACACGCAACCGGAAAGGAGTATCACGCAATGAGCAAAGTTATGATCATGGATCACCCCCTTGTACAGCACAAGGTGAGCATCATGCGCAGCAAGGATACCGGCACGAAGGAATTCAAAGAGCTCGTGAGCGAGGTGGCGACGCTGCTTTGCTATGAGGCAACGCGCGACCTTCCCACCGAGGAGGTCGAGGTGGAAACACCCATCGCGGTGGCAAAAACCCGCCAGCTGGCCGGGCGCAAGCTGGCGCTGGTGCCCATTCTGCGCGCGGGCCTTGGCATGGTGGACGGCATGCTCGCGCTGCTGCCCGCCGCGAAGGTGGGCCACATCGGCATGTACCGCAACGAGGAAACGCTGGAGCCGGTGGAATACTACTGCAAACTGCCCGATGATATCGCCGAGCGCGAGGTGATCGTGCTGGATCCGATGCTCGCCACCGGCGGCAGCGCCGTGGACGCCATCCGGCAGATCAAAAAGCGCGGCGCGGTCAACATCAAATTCATCGCGATCATCGGCGCACCCGAGGGATTGGAGCGCCTGCAGCGCGAGCATCCGGATGTGGATCTGTATGTTGCCGCGCTGGATGAAAAGCTGAATGAAAACGGATACATCGTGCCGGGCCTCGGCGATGCGGGCGACCGCATTTTCGGCACAAAATAAGCGAGCCCATTCCGCCAGTGCCCTCACGCCCGCCATACGGCGGAAGGGATGCTCGATCAGTGGAGCTGAACTATGGCAAAAAAAGAATTGACACGAAAAATCATTGCAACGATCCTCACCGTCACGGTGCTGGGCTGCGCGCTGGGCGCGTGCGTCTGGCTGCTGATGGGCAGCACGGTGCTCACCGATACCATCCGCACGATGATGCTGGTATGCACGATGCTGCTCGGCGTTGCAACGCTCGGCCTGCTTGTGGCCAAGGTGCAGGAGATCCTTGCTCTGGCGGACGCCATCCGCAAGGGAGAGGATCTGCCCCTTTCCCCGGAGGGGGAACCGGAAAACATGCACGCCGAATTGGCGCCGCTGCAATCGCTGGACGACGCGCTCATCGACCTTGCGCCGCCCGAAATGCCGCCTGAAGAACCGGTGCGGCCCGAGCGCGCGGCACGGCCGCGGCCGGAGCCCCCGGCGCCGCAGCCGGAACCCCAGCCGGCGCCGGAGCCGGAACGCCCGCGTCCTTCCGCGCAGCGCCACACGCACCGCACCAGAGGTGTCGCCCCTGTTTTGGAGCAGCCTGCGCTTTCGGCCGGCCGCCGGCGCAGCCCCGCGGCCGCAGCGGCTGCCGCCCCCGTTGTACCGGCCGCCCCTGCACCGATTGCCCCTGCACCAGCCGCCCCTGCCCTGACACAGGACGCTCCGGCGGCCGAACAGACCCGGACGGCTGCACCGGAGCATCCGGACACACCCGCCGAGGAGGCACGCCGCTGGCAGCCGATCGATTTCCACGGCGCCATCCAGGCGCGGCGTGCCGAAGAAGCGCGGCGTGCCGCCATGGCGCGGCAGGCTGAGGCCGAACGCCTTGCCCGGGAGGCGCGTCTCGCCGAGGAGGCAAAGCTTGCCGAGGAAGCCAGGCGCGCCGAAGAGCAGCGCCTTGCCGAGGAGGCGAGGATAGCCGAAGAAGCCAAACGCGCCGAAGAAGCGCGGCTGGCGGAAGAAGCACGCATGGCCGAGGAGGCACGCATTGCTGAGGAAGCCCGCGCCGCCGAGGAAGCGCGTCTGGCCGGCGAAGCGCGGCGTGCAGAGGAAGCGCGCATCGCCGAGGAGGCAAGACAGGCCGGGGAAGCCCGCGTCGCCGAAGAAATGCGGCGCACCGGAGAAGCCCACACCGCCGCACAGGCACAGCAGGCCGAAGCGGCAAAACGGCCGCAAACGCGCACCGGTAAACCGCAGCAAACCGCCCAGGCGGCAAACACGGAGGGCCTCGCCTGGGACGCCCCTGCAATCGATTTTTCCCCGTCCAAAGCGCAGCAGGCCGCGCATGATCCCGTACGATCCGCACCGGCGGCTTCGGCCGCGCAGCGTTCGTCTGCTGCACCACGTGCATCCGCCGCGCAGCGCACGGCGGCGCCCGCACCGGCATCGCCGGAGGAGGCGGCACAGCAGCGCGCCGAAATGGTTGCCGCACGCATTCAGGCCGCACGCCGTCTGCAGGAGGAGCGCCGCTCCGAGGCGAGCCGCGCCGCCGAGGACGCCGCATTAACGGCCGTAGCGCGCCAGGCAGAGAAAAACCGCCTGCAGCGCGAGGTGCACAGCCAGCAGACGGCCGGAAGCGATCAGCAATGGGTGGCATGGACGCCCGTTACCTTCGATTTGGACGCTGCGTCCGGCGCCGCAGCTTCCCCGGCAAGGCCCGCCAAAGCGTCCGCCGCGCCGGAAATGCCCCCGGAAACGCTCTTCACAATGCCTGAAGAACAGGCGGAAAACGATCCTGCGGAGCGGCCCGCCCGGGAAAAACGCGGATTTTTGGGGCTGTTTGGCCGGAAAAAGCAGAAAAAGGTACGCGATCCCGAACGGGAAGCCATTCCCGCCTCCGCACCCATCCCGCAGCCACAGCCCGAACCTGTTCCGGAACCGGAACCCGTCGTGGCGCCGCCCCCGCAGCCCGAACCGCCGCCTGTGCGGCTGAACGTTAAGCCGATCTCGTGGCCCGCGCCGCCGCCGCCCTCGCGCAAATTTGTGCATCCGCCGCAGCACACGGTATCGTTTGCCCCCATTATGCCCGAGCAGCTGCGCCAGCCGCAGGCCGCGCAGCCGGTACCAAACACGCAGGCTCCACAGCAGGCGCAGCCGGTGCAAAACACGCAGGCTCCGCAGCAGGCGCAGCCGGTACAAAACGCACAGCCCGCGCGGCAGCCGCAAGCGCGGCAGCCGGCTGCCGCGCCCCATTCCGCGCCGCAGCAGTGGCAGCCCGCACAGCCCGCAGACGGGCAAAAGGGCGCTTTTGCGGCGCCGGGGCGTTCCGCCATTGAGTATCCGGAAACCGCCCAGAAGACCCTTCCCCCGCAGAAGGGCATGCCCACGCCGTACTGGCAAGAATAAGCCCGGCAGGAACCGGAATATCCCCATTATGGATCTTCGTTCCGCCATGTGCCGCCGGGAAATTTTTCTCATCCTGTTTCTGATCCGATCGCATTTGTTCCAAAGCAAAAAGGCTCTTTCGCCGAAGCGCGCCCATGCATTGGGCGCCGGCGAAAGGGCTTTTTTATTTCCCAGGCGCAAATTTTCTGGCGCAAATTGTCCGGCTCAAATTTTTCAGCGCAAATTTTTATGGTGCAAATCTTCCGGTACGGTATCCCGAAACAGAATAAAACACACCCCGGCGGACCAAGCTTTTCATACACCCGTGCGTGACGATCGACACGCGCACCATATGCGCGGCACGCTTTGCGTGCCGCTTGGAAGCAAACAGCTTGTTTTCAAGTGTGTTGACGGATACTGTTGCAAAGGAGGAAAACGCATGCATGCCATTGTCAACGAGGGCTGCATCGGCTGCGGCCTGTGCGCGGACGTTTGCCCCGCGGTGTTCCACATGGAGGACGGCCTTTCCGTTCCCACAGCGGAACGCATTCCGGATGCAGAAATGCCCGCTGCCGCCGAAGCGCGCGACGGCTGCCCGGTAAGCGTCATCGATCTGCAGGCGGAATAAGGCGCAGGGCGGGGCCCGGCATCCCGGTATCCCCGGCATCCCGGACATCCCCGGCACTCCGGCACCCCGGCATCCCGGNATCNCCGGCATCCCCGGNATCNCNGNCATNNCCGGCATCCCGGACATTCCCGGCATCCCGGNCATTCCCGGCATCCCGGGNATTACCGGGTATTACCGGGCGTCCCGGGCGCTGCCGGACATGCAAACGCCCCCGGCGGCCGCTGCAGGCAGCGCGGCCGCCGGGATCTGTCTCAAAAGCCTCCCCTTTGGCGCAAGAACGTCCCTTTCTGTATAAATTCCATATTGTTTTCTGTGCAAAGTATGATACAATAGAGAAAGAAATCCGGGAACCTCTGCGCCGGCTTCCGGTCTGCCCGCTTTGGAACGGTCTGCCCGCTTTGGAACGGTCTGCCCGCNTTGGAACNGNCTGTCCGCTTCGGAACAGTCCGCCCGCTCNGGAACGGCCTGCCGCTTTGGGCCGGCGCAGCGGATCCCGCTCAATAAAGGAGCGTATACTATGGAGATCACCAAGGACATCCGTTATGTCGGTGTCAACGACCACAATGTCGATCTGTTCGAGGGGCAATATGTTGTGCCGAACGGCATGGCGTACAATTCCTATGTCATCATGGATGAAAAGGTCGCCGTGATGGATACGGTCGACGCGCATTTCACGCACGAGTGGCTCGATAATTTGGAGGCCGCGCTGGGCGAGCGCCAGCCCGATTACCTNGTCGTGCAGCATATGGAGCCGGACCATTCCGGCAGCGTCGTCAGCTTTACGCAGCGCTACCCGCAGGCNGTCGTTGTCTCCAGCGCCAAGGCGTTCGCGNTGATGAAGCAATTCTTCGGCACGGATTTCGAGGGCCGCAGCGAGACCATCGCCGAGGGCAGCGTGCTTTCGCTGGGCAAGCACGAGCTGCACTTCGTGGCCGCGCCGATGGTNCACTGGCCGGAGGTCATGGTCACGTATGACAGCACCGATAAGGTGCTCTTCTCGGCGGACGGCTTCGGCAAGTTCGGCGCGCTGGACGTGGACGAGGACTGGGCGTGCGAGGCGCGCCGCTACTACATCGGCATCGTGGGCAAATACGGCGCGCAGGTGCAGAGCCTTTTGAAGAAGGCCGCGACGCTCGATATCCAGACGATCTGCCCGCTGCACGGCCCGGTGCTCAAAGAAAACCTCGGCTATTACCTGAACCTCTATAACATCTGGTCGTCGTACGAGCCGGAGACCGACGGCGTGATGATCGCCTATACCTCCGTCTACGGCAACACGCGCCGCGCGGTGGAAAAGCTGGCCGCNCAGCTGCGCGCGAACGGCTGCCCGAAGGTGGTCGTCACCGACCTCGCCCGCGAGGACATGGCCGANGCCGTGGAGGACGCGTTCCGCTACCGCAAGCTGGTACTGGCCACCACCACGTACAACGCGGGCATCTTCCCGTTCATGCGCGAATTCATCGAGCACCTCACAGAGCGCAATTACCAAAAGCGCACCGTAGCCTTTATCGAGAACGGCTCGTGGGCGCCGCTCGCCGCCCGGACGATGAAGCAGATGCTGGAGGGCTGCAAGAACCTGACNATCGTCGAGCCNACCGTGACGCTGCGCAGCGCGCTGGACGAGCAGAGCACCGAGGCGCTGAACAAGCTGGCCGGNGCCCTGAGCGCCGACTANNGGGCGCTGCANGAGGAGACGGCCGATAAGAACAACATGAACGCGCTGTTCAATATCGGCTACGGCCTGTATGTTATCACCTCGAACGACGGCAAAAAAGATAACGGCTTCATCGCCAACACCGTCACGCAGGTGACGAACACGCCGAACCGTGTGGCCGTCGCCATCAACAAGGCGAATTATTCGCACCACGTCATCCGCCAGACCGGCGTNATGAACGTCAACTGCCTCTCGCAGGATGCNCCGTTCTCGGTGTTCCAGCAGTTCGGCTTCCAGAGCGGGCGCAATGTGGACAAGTTTGCGGGCGAGGAGCCGCTGCGCTCGGCGAACGGCGTGGCGTACCTCTCGAAGTACACCAACGCGCTGCTCTCGCTGAAGGTGGAGCAGTACCTCGATTTCGACACGCACGGCATGTTCATCTGCAGCGTGGAGGAAGCGCGCGTGATCTCCGACATTCCGACGATGACCTACACCTATTATCAGCAGAANGTGAAGCCGAAGCCCGAGGCAGACGGCAAAAAGGGCTTTGTGTGCAAGGTGTGCGGCTATATCTACGAGGGCGATACGCTGCCCGACGATTTCATCTGCCCGCTGTGCAAGCACGGCGTCGCCGATTTCGAGCCGATTGGCTGATCGCCCCCGGGCAGCCCCCGCCCCAAAAGGCGCCTCTGCCGAAGCACCCCGTTTTTGCAAAAAGCATCTCCGTGGATCCCAAAAAAGCTCCCCGCCGCGGCACACAGAGCGCCGCGGCGGGGAGCTTTCATTCTTTTGGGAGCAATGCCTCGGATATTCAGAGCTTCCTCAAATATGGAAAGGCGCCGGTTTCCCCCCACCGCCGGATCCATTCCCGATGGGATGCAGATCGAACCGCAGAACGATGCCGGAATCCCGCGCAAGGCGCGCGGTGAAGCGGTTTGTGATGCGCGTCGTAATCACGGCGGCATTTTCGCATGACACACCCAGCACCATCAGCAGATACTGCCCGCTGCTGTACTGGGTGAACAGATCGCCGGCGCGCAGGTTGACGCGCAAATCCTCTCCAAGCTTCTCCATATAGGCGCTGCGCGTGGAAAGCGGCAAAAACCTGCCCTTGTCATCCGTAAGCGTCATCAGGATGATATAGGCGCCGTACTCACTGCGCTTCAGGCTGCGCTCGACAAAGCGGTAGATCTGCTTAAAAGTCTCATAATCCTGGCAGAACGCGCCGCGCAGCGGGTTCCGCTCATGCAGCTCCCGGTGGATGCGCTCCATGTCGGTGCAGATCCCGCGCTCGTCCCCGTCGTCCGGGCGCGCGGCGGGGCGGGCGTGCCGGTCTTCCTTGCTTGCGCGCAGCAGCCGGTCGGCCCGGTCGAACAGCGTGGCATAGTCGTCGTCTTCCCGTTTCTCGGTGATGCCGAGCGTAAACGATACATTCCCCCGCACGGCCGCACGGCCGCTGCTGCGCAGGCGGCCCGTAATCTGCGCCACACGGGCATAAGCCGTTTCCTTCGTGCAGCCGCCGGTCGCGTAAATTGCAAAGACATCGCCGCCCACGCGCGCAATAATATCGCGCGGAGAAAAGGTCTCTTCGATCATGCGCGCCGTCTCGCACAAAAGCGCGTCCCCCATACTGTGGCCGCTTCGGGCGTTCAGCTGCTTGAAGCGCTCGATATCCATCAGAATAAACAACCCTCCGCCGGGCTTTTGCAGCGCCTCGGCCACCGCGGATTCACAGCCGGAGCGGTTATACAGCTTTGTCAGCCCGTCATGGCACACCTCATCCCGCAAGCGGGAAATCTCGTCCCGCAGCCGTTCCACTTCCCGATCCATTTGACACACCCTTCCTATGGAAACTCTGATCCGAGCGCCGGCCCGGCCGCTTCGGTCCGGCGCTTTTGGGGAGCTGCTCACAGCAGAGCACCCGTACTTTGTTATCCTCAGTATACCGCGAATTTCGAAAAAGGTCAATGCGCCCCGAAACAGAACGCCGGTGTTCCGGGACAAAACCCCGGAGAAAATCCCGCCGCAAAACCATTGACAAATCTGCCGCCGGGGACTATAATCAAAGACGGACATAAAAACAGGGGAGCTGAAAGGCTGAGATTTGTATGGGTACGCTCGTACATAGACCCTTTACCTGATCCGGGTAATGCCGGCGTAGGAAGTTTTACGGCGCTTTTGCGGGCGATCGACGCAAGGGCACCCCGCGCAGTAATGTGCGTTCATAAAACTTTGGCGCTTCTGTGGTATACCCACAGAAGCGCCTGTTTTTATGTTACGTATTATGAAAGGGATGTCTTTCTCATGAAAACCAAACCCATCTCCCGCACACGCATTCTGGTGGAATGCGGCCTGATGATCGCCGTCGGCACCGTGCTGGCGCAGATCAAAATTTTTGAAATGCCCTTTGGCGGCAGCGTCACGCTGGTATCCATGCTGCCGTTCATCCTCGTTTCGCTGCGGCACGGGGCCAAGTGGGGGCTTGCCACAGGCTTTGCCGACAGCCTCTTGCAGATGCTGCTGGGCTTTTATGCGCCGCCCGCGGGCACGGTGATCGCATTTATCGGCGTCGTTCTGCTGGATTACGTGCTCGCCTTCACGCTGCTGGGCCTGGCCGGGCTCATCGCGAAGCCGTTCCAAAACCGTATGCTGGGCGTTGCAGCAGGCACCGCGGCCGTATGCGTCATCCGCTTCTTGTGCAGCTTCCTCTCGGGCGCGCTGCTCTGGGGCAGCTATCAGTCGTATTACGATTGGGCAAACGGCATGTCCGTGTGGCTGTACAGCCTCATTTATAACGGCTCGTATATGCTGCCGGAGCTCGTCCTCACCACCATCGTGGCCGTGCTGCTGTACAAAGCCGCGCCGAAGTTCTTTTCGCCGGAGCAGTAGGCAGACCGGCGGAAAAGCAGCAGGCTCCTTCCCTGGCCTTTTTGACAGAAAAGCTTGTTAAATTTTGGGGTATTTGCCGAATATAAAAGGTGATATGCGTTTTTTCCGGGTTTGTTTTTCGGATTTAAAGGTACGGAAATTAAAAGAACCGGCCGCATCGCTGCCCTATATGGTACGCTCTGGCGGATCGGTTCAGCTTTTCAAAAAGGAGCTTTGCAATATGAGGAAGAACACACTTTACCGGCTGGCCGCAATGGCACTGGCGATGCTGCTGTTGCTTGCGTCGGCGGGCTGCTCGGATGCTTCCTCCTCCTCATCTGAACCGGAGGTGGAGGAGCCGCTGTATCCCATTACGATCAACGGCGCCGAGATCCGCGTGGGCGAAACAACGGTGCAGGCGCTGCTGGACGCGGGCATGGACATCACCTTCTCGGAGATGGATTCCAACCACCAGATCACGCAATACACCGTCGATCCGTCGGAAATGTTAGAGCCGATGTCCTATTATTCCGGCGCCTCCATCTGGATCACCGACCACACGTTCGCGCATGTCGCGTTTGTGACGGACGAGGAAGCCATCCCCCTCGGCGAGGCGGTCATCGCCTATATCGAGATCAGCTTTTCCTCGAACGAGGAGGACAACGCCAAATCCATCGTCAGCTTCAACGGCGTCATGGCCAAGGATCTGACGCGCGAAAAGGCCGGCGAGATGTTCCCCGATTTTAAGGGTGACGACAACATGTGGTTCAGCCCCGCCTCGATGCGCAATTACAAATATGGCGTGTACTTTTCTTCCGGCAATCTGCACAGCCTTTCGGCCGAACGCCGTTACGACGTAGACTGGAGCAGCGGAAGCTGATCTTGCCCGCCGGAGCTGCCCCCATACGCCAGCACTCCCCCTGTAAAAAGCACAAATGCGCCCCGCGCCTTCCCGGTCACACATCCGGTTCGCGCGGGGCGATTTTATTTTTTGCAGAAAAAGCATCTGTGCGAAGATCATTCTCTTAACTCTAAACTCTTACCCCACCAGCCGCATCAGCCATTCGGCGGCGAATACCGTGCAGCAGGCCGCCACGGCCACGATCTGCAGCGATGCGCCGCGGCAGGCCAGCAGCACAGCCACCAGAAAGCCCACGGCGGCGGAAAGCACGCTGCCCGTGCTCTCGAAAATGGCGGGCACNGTCATCGCGGCCAGCACCGCATAGGGCACATAGTACAAAAAGCTCTGCAAAAAGCGGTTATTCAGCTTGCGGCGCAGCAGCGTCAGCGGCAGCATGCGCAGCAGGTACGTCACGCCCGCCATCACAAGAATGTANGGCCAGAGCACAGCGGCTGTCATGCATCCGCCCCCTCTCCCGGCTGCGGCNCACCGTCCGCACCCGCATCCTCCGTTACCGGCGCAAACCATGCGCCCGCNCCCGCCGCAAGCAGCGTGCACAAAATAATCGCGAACCCGCTGGAGATATGGCTGTTCAGCGCCGGAACATAGCGGATGGCACAGCTGAGCGCCACAGCGGCAGCCACCACGCCGAGCACCGGGCGGNTCTTCCCGGCCACGGGCGCGACGATGGCGATAAACATNCCGTAAATGGCAATGGAAAGCGCGCTGCGCACCGCGTCCGGCAGCAAACCGCTTGCCACGGCCCCNCACAGCGTACCGAGCGACCAGCCCAGATACGGCGCAATCATCACNCCGAACAGGTAGCGCTTACCCACCTCGCCCCGCNGGCCGGATGTGACGGCGAATACCTCGTCCGTAAGCATAAAGCTGAACAAGAGCCTGTCCAATACATTCACGTTCCGGTCTAACTTCTGCGANAGCGAAANCCCCATCAGCGCATACCGCAGATTGATGACAAACTGCGTGAGCGCCATCTCAAACAGCGTGCCGCCGCCAAAGATCAGCGTCAGGCCCGCGAACTGCCCGGCGCTGGTCACGTTCGTCATGCTGATGGCGAGCGCCGCCCACACGGGCAGCCCACCCATCACCGCCATCATGCCGAACGTGATGGCGACCGAAAAATACCCCAGCCCAATGGGGATGCCATCGTGAAAGCCCGCCCGGAACGAATTCTGGACGGGAGAGATCCTTTCCCCTGTTTGCTGCAACAAAAACACCTCAAATCATTTGGCACAGGGCGTCTCGCTTTACGCCTGAATGCCGGAACCTGCCCTGCGGACAGCCTCTGCNNGGCAGGCGGCCTCNGTTCGGCAGGTAAAGCCACCTGCACAGCGGCAATCCTCAGCCGGCAGGCGATTTTTATTCAGCGGACGCTTCCCCCGGCAAATCGCCGGCCCTGTCCGGCAGACGACCTTCGTCCGGCAGACGGCCACCGTCCGGCAGACGGCCTTCGTCCGGCAGTGTTTTGCGGCCGGTGCGGCACAAATCGCGCAGGCAGCACTGCTCGCACAGCGCCTTGCGCGCGGTGCACACCACACGGCCGTGCATCACGCAGCGGTGGCAAAAATCGCTCGATTCCTCGGGCGGCAGCACCTTCACCAGGGCGCGCTCCACCTTCACGGGGTCGGTAACATCCGTCACAAAGCCCAGCCGGTTCGCCATGCGGATGCAGTGCGTGTCCGTTACCACGGCAGGCAGNTGGAAGATATCGCCCCGGATGAGATTCGCGCTCTTGCGGCCGACGCCCGGCAGGCGCAAAAGCTGCTCCATCTCCTGCGGAACATGTCCGCCGTATTCCGTAAGCAGCATATTGGCCATGCCGTGCAAATCGCGCGCCTTGCTCTTGCCAAGNCCGCACGGCCGCACAACAGCCTCGATCTGCTGTGGCGTCGCGGCCGCCAGCGCCTCCAGCGTGGGATACAGCCGGAACANCTCCTCCGTCACGATATTCACGCGCGCGTCCGTGCACTGCGCCGCGAGGCGCACCCCCACCAGAAGCTGCCACGCGTCCTCGTATGTAAGCGTGCACTCGCTCACCGGGTATTCCGCCTTCAGGCGCTCCACAATCTGTATGGTATCTGCCTTTGTACGCAAAATACCGCCCCCCTTTTTTCAGTTTCAGTTTTATCCCAATTCGGTTATGTATTGCTGATGGAAGACATCCGAATAAAATTATAGATACGCCGCCCGAAATTTTTGTATTGGCAATACAAAACCGAATTGGGAATCAGTTTTCAACCCNAAACCCTATGATGTATACCGGCAAATGTTTTTACCGGCGCGCATTCGGGCTTCTTTCATTTTCAAAAAAATTTTCCCTATCGATTGTAACACATTCCTGCAAAAAGGGAAAGCGGGTTTTGCCGCACTATGTTACGGCCTGTCCCGCCTTTGTCACGGCTTCTCCCGCTTTGTTACGGTTTCTCCTGCTCTGTTGCATCTTGTCCCACTTCATCACGGCCCGAACCAAACGATTTCCNGNTCTGTCACCGCGCAGTGCATACGCACGTCGTGCGCCTCGCACGGCAGCGCGGGCGAAAGCAGCGCCGCACGGCACAGTGCCGCATACACGGCGTTTTCCGCCTGCGGCAAAAAGCGGTCGTAGTANCCGCCNCCGTANCCAAGNCGCGTGCCGTCNGGCGCGGCGGAAAGGCAAGGCGTNNCACNNACAGCGCGATCTNTNCGGGCAAAAGCNNCGCNCTNNCNGCAGGCGGCTCCAAAAGNCCGNAGCGCCCCGGCCGCANNTCTTCNGNCGCNNNCAGNANGCGCGCCTCCATCACGCCGGGCGCGGTACACAGCGGCACGGCAAGCGTTTTGCCCTCCGCCAGCGCGGCGCGCAGCAGCGGCAGCGTATCCACCTCGCCCCGGCGCACATCNCCCACATAGCAAAATACGGTCTGCGCNCTGTTCCAGATCCCGCTTTGCAGCANGTTTTGCACAATCGCCGCNGAAGACTGCGCCGCCTCCCCTGCGTCCAANCAGGAAAGCCGCGCACGCAGCTGTGCGCGCAGCTGCGCCTTTTCACGCTCNATGCGCCCATGCTCCACGCNCTCTCGCTCCACGCGTTCATGCTCTATACACGCACNCTCGTCATGAGCATACTCCATGCGCGCGCACTCCTCGTGTTCCCGCTCCGTGNACACATACGCCACACTCTCATGCGCCATGTGTCTACGCCCCATGTGCTGTATCCTGCATCGCACCCGCGCCCGGCACGGGGTCGTCCTTCGGCAAAGCGTCGCTCTCGGTAAAGTCCTCGCGGTCCAGCGTCAGATTGGGGTTATAGAACGGGTCGCGCGTCAGGCTGTCGCCGTAGCGCTCCTTCATGCGGCGGCGTTCGCCNTCAAAGCGCTCCTTTGCTGCACCCTTTGTATCCAAACCGCGGCTTTTGCTCTCGTAATGGTACAGNTCGGCATACGGGGTAAACAGCACGCGCCAGCCNAGNNNCCGCACGCGCAGGCAGAAATCGACATCGTTGAACGCCACGGAGAAGCCCTCGTCAAGCCCGCCCGCCGCATCGTACACCGGCGCCCTCACCAGCATGCAGGCCGCGGTGACGGCAGAAAAATTCTGCACGGTAGACGCGCGGAACATATAGCCGCTGCCGCCGCGTTTGGCATATTTATGGCTGTGCCCCGCATAGCCGCCCAGGCCCACCACAACGCCCGCGTGCTGAATGGTATCGTCGGGATAGTACAGCTTCGCGCCCACGATGCCCACGCCCGGCTGTGCGCACAGCGCGAGCATCTCGCCCAGCCACGCGCCGCCGATCACCTCGACGTCGTTATTCAAAAGCAGCAGGTATTCCCCGCGCGCGGCCCTGCGGCCAAAATTGTTGATGGCGCTGAAATTGAAGCCGCCCTCGTACCGCACCACGCGGCAGTTTTCNTGCGCCGCCTGCAGCGCATCGTAGTACTCAAACGTCTTCTGCTCGGTGGAATTGTTCTCGATCACAATGATCTCGTAATGCGGATACTCCGTTTTCGCAACGATGGAATCGATCGCTTTGGCCAGATCCCCGGCATGATCCTTGTTCGGGATCAAAATGGAAACGAGCGGCGCGCCCTCAATGGCNTATTCCACCTTATAGGTGCTGGGGAACAGGCCGTCCGTCACAGTGCCCTTTGCGCCCGTGCGTGCCAGATGGCCCGCGATGGCCCGCTTTGCGGCCTCGGCCACATAGGGCTTTGCCGCCGTGCCGCCCGATGTGGAACCGGTGTGCACGCGCCAGTAATACAGCACCTTCGGGATGTGCACCGGCACGGCGCGCTCGCTCAGCTTTAAAAACAGGTCGTGGTCCTGGCTGCCGTCGCAGGCCGGGTCCATGCCGCCCACCGCGAAAAACAGTTCCTTTTGGAANACTGAAAAATGGCAGATGTAATTGCAGCAGTTTAAATAATCCGGCGCGAAATCCGGCTTGAAATGGCCCACGGNGGGGCGGCGGATATCGCGCGTGAAGAGCGCCTCGTCGCTGTACAGAAACGCCGCGCCCGTCCCGTGCGCCGCCTGCATCATCTCGTACACCGCGTGCGGCGCCAGCACATCGTCATGGTCGGCAAGGCCGAGGTATTCCCCTGTCGCCAACTCCGCCGCGGCGTTCGTGTTGGCGGCAATNCCCTGATTTTCGATCTTCCGGTACACAATGCGCCCGTCGCGCTGCATGTATTCCCGCNCGATCTGCGCCGGCCCGGGGTGCGCCGCATCGCTGGCATCGGCAAGGCAAAGCTGCCANTTCGGGCAGGTCTGCGCCAACACGCTGTCCAGCAGCGCGCGCAGAAAGCGCGGCGGCGTGTTGTAGAGCGGTACCAGAATGCTCACNGCCGGCCAGCCGAGCGCGGCGTAATCGAGCGCGCGCTGTGCGGCCAACGTCTGCCGGCGGGGCAAAAAGCGGCCTTTTTTGCTGCCGAACCGCCGGCGNAAAAACGCCGCCGCCCGCCGGAGCGTCGNGCCCAGCCCGTCCTGCCGCACGGCGGCGAAAAAGAACGCGAACAGTTCGCGGANNCGCTTGAGCTTCAGTTTCATCGATCGGTACCGTCCTTTCCGAAAAAGCGCCGTTACTCATTGCGCTTTGCCTCGTGTTCCAGATATTCGTGCAGCTCACCGCGCGCCTCCAGGCAGCGCAGATCGGCGATCATATCNTCGTAATAACGCCGCAGATCGGCCAGCGTCATGGAAAACTGCAGAGACGGGTCGGCAAACAGCGCNCTCTCGCTTTTGCGGTAGCCTGCGGCGCGCGCATCCGCGGCATCTTTTTCGGCAGGCAAAACAAAAATGCTCGTCGCGCGGCGGATATCCGGCGCGTGAGGCGTGATGCGGCGCCCATGCTCCAGATACCGCAGCCACATTCCCCAATCCTCATAGGCATCCAGCGTCTCGATCAGCCCACCGTACTGTTCAAACAGGCTGTGCCGGAACAGCACGCTCTGGATGGGGATCCGGGAATTCTGGCACATGGTAAAGCGGTCGATGCGCTCGAATCGCAGCGGGCAAAGCTGCGTCACCGTGCCGTCCGGCAGACAAAGCGCCGCCATTGTGCTGCCCAAGACAAGATCTGCCCCGGGATGGGCGCACCACATCCCCACCAGCAGCTCCAGATGATCAGGATAAAAGAAATCGTCGTCGTCCAGAAAATTGCACAGCGTTCCCTTCGCCGCCGCAAGGCCCCGGTTCCCGTTGGCCGANCGGCCGTGNCGCACACCGTCGTTGATGTAGCGAATGGGCAGATCGGCAAACTCCGTTTCCAGCAGGACGCGCGCCGTATCCGGCCCGTCCTCCGTCACAACGATCTCGAAATTGCGCCAGGTCTGCCAGCGCAGGCTCTGCAGCGTGCGGCGCAGGGTCTCCGGCCGGCCGCAGGTACGCACGATCACGCTCACGAGCGGGCCGTTTNTTACAGGTGTCAATGCNCAAAGCCCGCGGTCGGGCGAAAAGCCGTCCGCAAAACAGGCCGTGCGGGCATTGTAGACGGCACGGTGCGAAAAGCGCCAGAACAGAAGCGGCCAAAGCTTTATAAAATAGCGCAGATAATTTTTCGCAAGCACACGCCGCACGCCGTCAAAATGCTGCGGACGGCGCAGCGCCTCCAGATATTGCTTATGCCCTTCCCGAATTATTTGCCGGCTGCCGAATTTGCAGCGCAGCAGCAAATTACTGTAAAGACGGCCCGCGTATTTCTCCAGCCGCGGGCCGCCGTTTTCGCCTGGATCGCGCGTCACCCGGGCAAAGGGCACGTAATAGAGTTTATAGCCTGCCGCGCGGATACGCCACGAGAGGTCGACATCTCCATCTGCAATCAGATGTTTGTCAAAGCCGCCCACCTCTGTGAACACTGCGCGCGGCACGGCCAGCGCCGCGCCACTGGCCCATGTAGTCTCCATCGTCACAGGGTCGATGTGGTGGCCCGTTTCATACGGCGTCTGGCGGCATTCAAAGCCGCCCGCGTCCGGATGGCGCTCTTTTGCGGCGTCCAGCTGNGCAAACAGATCGGCGTCCGCTTGGGCATCCACATTCAAAAAAAGAACCATGGGCGCGTCCCCNCGCGCGGCGCCCTGGTTGCAAGCCGCGCCGAAGCCGATATCTTTTTCGTTTTCCATGACCTCAAAGCCGCCGAACGCATCCCCGCNTTGCTGCGCATTCTGCTCGCGCAGGCGCCNCAGCGTTTCACGCGTGCCGTCCTCAGAGGCGTTGTCGCAAAAGATCAGCCGCAGCGCGTTCAGCGGACAATGCACGCTCCGCAGCGCTGAAACACAGGGTTTCAACCATTTTTCGCTGTTGCAGGTCACCAGGACCACGTCATAACGCATGGCATATTCCTTTCCCAGCCGAGTCCCAACGGTCTGTGCGGGCCCATGTGCAAACAAAACGCCTGCGTCCGGGACTCCTCTGTCACCACACAAAANCGCCGTATCGGGAACTTTTCTTTGCATCTCATTTGTACTCATAATTTTCCGATTTCAGCGAGAGATGTGGGTTATAATACGGATCTCCCCGCTGCATCAGACCGGCATAGCGCGCGCGGAAATGATCGCGCTCGCGCTCGTAGCGCGCCTGCTTTTCGCCGCCGCATTGGGTGTCATCGCCGCGGCTCCTGCTCTCGTAATGCGTCGCCGTGGCAAACGGCGTCATCACGTTCAAAAAGCCGCTCTGCCACAGGCGCAGGCAGAAATCGATATCATTGTACGCCACGGCAAACCGCTGCTCATCCAAACCGCCCATGCGGTCGTACAGTTCCTTTTTCACCATCAGGCATGCACCTGTCACGGCGCAGAAATTCTGCGTTGTGGCCAGCCGGTACAGATCGCCTCCACTGCCGCGCAGCTGGCATTTGTACATGTGCCCGGCCGTGCCGCCGATGCCGATGACCACACCCGCGTGCTGCACCATATCATTCGGATAAAACAGCTTCGCGCCCACCGCGCCCACATCGGGGCGNTGCGAATAGCCCAGCAGCTCGCGCACAAAGCCGGGCGTCTCTATCTCGATATCATTGTTGAGCAGCAGCAGGTGCGCGCCCGCTGCATGGCGCGCGCCGAAATTGTTGATGGCGCTGAAATTGAAGCCGCCCTTATATGTGAGTACACGGCAGCCCGGATACTGCTTTTGCACCTGCTCATAACAGGCAAACGTCTCCGGCTCGGTGGAATTGTTCTCCAACACCAGCACTTCCAGATCGTCCCATCCGGCGTTCCGATACAGGCTTTCCAGACACCGCTCAAGATCCGCATGGTGATCTTTGTTCGGGATCAACACCGAAACGCGCCCCGGATGCATGATCGCGTAACGCGTGCGGTACGCGCCGGGGCTGCCGGGAACCGGCTCCACCGTGCCGGACAGGCCAAGCCGTTTAAGCTGCGCGGATACTGCCGCCGCGCCCGCGGCGATCGCATAGGGCTTTGCCTCGATGTCCTTTGCTGTCGAGCCGCTGTGGCTGCGCCACCAGTACAGCACCTTCGGGATATGAACAATCGTTTCAGCCTGTTCGGTGAGGCGCAGGATCAGATCATGATCCTGCGCACCATCGAATTCCGGCCGCTCCCCACCGCCTGCGCGCTCCATCAGCGCACGGGAAAACACGGAAAAGTGGGTAATGTAATTGCAGCCGCGCAGCGTATCCGGAGAAAAATCGGGTTTAAAGTGATACCCCTTTACCTTGCGCAGCGACGCATCCAGCACGATCTCGTCCGAATAGATGAAATCGGCATTCTGCTCGTTGATCGCTTTCATCACTTCATAGAGCGCGTTCGGCGTGAGCACATCGTCGTGGTCGAGCAAAGCAAGGTATTCTCCGTGCGCCGCCCTAAATGCAGCATTGGTATTGCGTGCGATGCCGCCGTTTTCGGCAAGGCGCAGATAGTGCACGCGGCCGTCGCGCACACGGCGCACCACGCGCCGCGGCACATCGTTGCCCATATCCGAGGCGTCCGCCAGCACCAGCTCCCAATTGGCATAGGTCTGGCGGCGCAGGCCGCGCAGCAGCTGGCGCAAAAAGCGGGGCGGCGTATTGTACAGCGGCACTGCCACCGAAACGAGCGGCGCTGTTGCAAACTGTATACGCCGCTGGGCGCGCAACTCGCGCCGCAGAGGAATATCGGCACGGTGCCGCCACACTTCTCCCCCAAAAAGCAGGCGAACACGGTAATCAAACTCGCGCCACAGCGCTTCCCAGCCGCGCTCGCGCACACAGCAGGCAGCCCGCCGCACCAGAGAGGCAAAATGCGAGGGATCCAGGATGCGGCGCAGAGTCTTCAGCGGGGTATCGCGCCCGACGGGATNNGGCGCGCTTTGCATTTCTGACATGGAATGATCCTCCCGTTGATGGTTTTTGAAAAGCCGTCTTTCCGGCANGCCGGCAGCCGGCCTGCCGGCCAACAGGCCGCGGCGCGGCCTCNGCTGCCCGCAGAAACCGCGCCGCAAAGCTGCCGCGACAGCGCCGGGCGGCCTTTGTGTCTTTCTATTATTGCGCGGCCGCCTGCCCGCCTGTCGCGCGGTAAGCCGCGCACACCTCGGCCGTTTCGCCCTCCATCCGCACGCGGCCCTTTTCCAGCCAGGTTACGCGGTCGCACATGCGCTCCACCTGCCCGATGCTGTGGCTCACNAGCANNACCGTCGTGCCGCCGCTCATCAGGTGCCGCATGCGTTCCTCGCACTTTTCCTGAAACTTGAAATCGCCCACAGAGAGGATCTCATCCGCGATCAGCACATCCGGCTTTGTGATNGTGGCAATGGCGAANGCNATGCGCGCCACCATGCCGGAGGAATAGTTTTTCAGCGGCACATCCAGAAAATCCCGCAGCTCGCTGAATTCGACAATCTCGTCGAATTTTTCGCGGATGTACTGCGGCGTCAGGCCCAGCACCGTACCGTTTAAGAAGATATTTTCCCGCGCCGTCAGATCCATATCAAAGCCCGCGCCCAGCTCGATGAGCGGCGCNATGNTGCCGTNCACCGNCACNCTGCCCNNCGTNGGCTTGAACACNCCNGANATNANCTTCAAAAGCGTCGATTTGCCCGANCCGTTCAGNCCGATCAGGCCGTGGAATTCGCCTTTTTCCACCGTCAGCGAAACATCGCGCAGCGCATAGAATTCCTCAAACTGCAGCTTGCCCTGGATGGCGGCGAGAAAATATTCCTTCAGGCTCTCGTGCTTTTCCTTGGCCATATTGAACCGCATGGAGACGTCGTTTACCTCTACCATATTCATCGAAACCGTCTCCCCTCTTAAATGTGTAGTACGAACTTATCCTGCTGCCGGCGGAACACCAGCAGCCCGGCCGCCAGCGCCAGCGCCGAACTTAAGCCNCAGATCCACACCATGCTCCAGCTCAGCCCCGTGCCGTCCAGCACCGTGGCGCGAAAGCCNGTNATATACCANTACANGGGNTTGAACCGGATCACCTGCGAGGTGTTGAGNTCGACACTGCCNANCGTNAACGANCCCATCTGCAGCGGATCGTAGAAAATGGCGGAAAAGTACATCAACGCCGTTGTGAACACGCCCCAAAGATGCATCACGTCGCGGAAGAACACCGTAGCGGCGGCCAGCATCAGCCCGATGCCCAGCGTAAACAAAAACAGTGTGCCCAGCGGATACAGCGCCAGAATCACGGTCGCNTGCAGCTGGGCGCCCGTGATGATCATCATCAGAATCAGCGCGATGAACGAGAACAGGCAGTTCACCATCGCAAAGCACACACGCTCCAGCGGGAAAATATATTTGGGGATATACACCTTTTTGATCAGCGGCGCCGCGCCGAGCATGCTGCTCATCGCGCTGCTGGTGCCCTCGGTAAAAAAGCCGAACAACAGCTGNCCGATGAGCAGGTACACCGGGAAATTCTCAATNCCGCTGCCGCGCATATCCATGATTGTGGAAAAGACGATCACCATAACGATGTTCATCAACAGCGGATTGAGCACGCTCCACACAACNCCCAGAACGCTGCGCCGGTACTTCAGCTTGAAATCGCGGCCGATCAAGTTTTGCAGCAGGTACCGGTAGCGCCAGAAATCATGCACATATGCCTTCAACAGCTGCAAGATGCTCACCACCTTTCAAAGAACTCAAATGTCTGTGCCCGAAAGCCCGGGTGCACCTTGTCTTTTGCAGAAAAGCGCAGCTCTCCCTCCACCTGCGGCCATACAACGCCGATGTCCGCGTCGTCCCAGGGGATGCCNCCCTCNGAGGCAGGGTCGTAGTAATCGGTGCATTTATAAGTAAATTCCGCTTCCTCGCTCAGCACCAGAAAGCCGTGGGCAAAGCCCTGCGGGACATACAGCTGCTTTTTGTTTTCCGCCGAGAGCGTTTCGCCCACCCATTTGCCAAATGTGGGGCTGTGCGGNCGGCAGTCCACCGCGACGTCGAACACCTCGCCCGAGATNACGCGCACGAGCTTGCCCTGCGTGTGCTCCTTTTGAAAATGCAGCCCGCGCAGCACGCCGCGCGTGCTCTTGCTCTGGTTGTCCTGCACGAACGGCCCGGCGATGCCCGCCGCCGCAAATTCNNCGGCCTGATANGTCTCCATAAAATATCCCCGGCTGTCGCCAAGCACCGTGGGCTCCACAANGANCACNTCGGGGANCGCCGTTTTGATGAACTGAAATTTTCCCATATCTCTTTTGGTCCTTTCTTTTCTCCTGCGGATGTCCGCCGGATCTTTGCAAAGCGCCCATCCATCTGCAAACGTCCGGGTTCTCTGTCCGACGGCGTTCGCGCATCCGACTGCATTGTTGCAAATACCCTCCGTAAAGGCAAACAAAATAGCCCATGTTTTAAGATACCACAAAACACGCTCCGTTGCAAGGGAATNAGGCCGGAAATTCAGGGCAAACGCATGAAAAACTTTTTGCAATGTTTTTGATTCGGTAAACATAAATTCTACCTCAAAATTTATCAAAAACAAAATTTACGATGAATTTTTGAATTGAATTTTCGTGTTTTTCAGGTTTATACTGTAAATTTATTCAAATTTANTTTTCATGCGTAAGCCGTGGCGGGAGGATCGNACCATATTGAATTTTCCGTTACATAATGCTATACTAATTTTATTATGTGTATTTTTATCCCTTGCGTTAAAAAGCAGAATATAATATTTTCCGCAGGGCCAAAATACATTTTCGGAAATATGGTATACATTTGCGGCCCGTTGCACACATTGCGCGTGTTGTCGATGTGTTCCGNGTTTTATCGTGTAAAGTCATTGGAAATAAAAATTTGCTGGTACAGCAAATATAAGAGGATACTCTCATGCTGAACTTTGATATATGTTTTGCCACTTACAATTCACAGCATTGGCTGTCTGGCTGCCTCGCTGCACTGGCAAATGCAGACTATGATCTGCACTGTCTGCATTTGTATTTTGCCGATAACGCCTCTGCGGACAGCACTGTGCAGCAACTGCAGGAGCTGCAGGAACTTTACCGGAATACCTTTGGCAGTTTTACTGTTTTGTTGCAGACACAGAATCGCGGCTTCGGTGCCGCCTGCAATGCTGCCGCCAATGCAGGCGCCAGCCCTTTTGTGTTTTTTTACAATGTTGATACGGAAATTTTTCCGGACGCTTTTATCCAACTGGAAAAAGCCATCGAGTACTCCGGCGATTCTTTNGCCGGCTTTGAACTGCGGCAGTTCCCCTATGAACATCCCAAATATTATGATCCTGTGACGTTGGAAACCGGCTGGTGCAGTGGATCCTGTATGGTGGTGCGCCGCACTGTGCTGGAGCAAACAGGCGGCTTTGACGAAACCATATTTATGTATTGNGAAGATGTTGAGCTTTCGTGGCATATCCGTGCTTTGGGCCATAAGNTGCGTTATGTGCCGGGTGCCTGTACCTGGCATTACGCGTATGTAAAGCCTGAAGAAAGCAAACCTCTGCAGCTTGTTGGCTGTGCGCTCGGCAACCTGATGTTGCGGCTGAAATATGGGAGCAAAAAAGAAATCGCGCAGTGGGCAGAAGTCTACCGTCCCATTTTAGACAAGATCGCTTTAGAACCATCTTTGCAGCAGTCTTTGGATGCGGGACTGCGCCGGATCAAAAAAAATCGGAAGCGCTATCGCAATTTTTACAGAGCTCGGATCAAAAACGGCAATTTTATACCCAGTTTTGTGGGGCGAGAGTTCTCATTTGGGCGCTACGGCAGTTTTTGGGAAATGCACCCTTACCGTACGGATGTTCCGATCACGGTTATCGTACGTACCTTTCGCCGGCCGGAGGTTTTGCGCCTGACACTGGAAAGCCTGCGTTGGCAGACATATCCGCATTTTAAGGTGATCGTTGTGGAAGACGGCGTACAGCCGGTTTCACAGCCTGTTGTGCAGCAAGCCTCCGCGTGGCTTGATATCACTTATCTTGGGGCCAATGCTCCCTGGGGCCGCAGCCGTGCCGCAAATGAAGCGGTTGCGCTGGCGCAAACAGATTATGTCTGCTTTCTGGATGATGACGACTACTTTTTTGCGGAACATTTGGAAACGATGGCCAATCTGATCGAACAAAACCCGACATCCAGCATGTTTTGTGCGAGTTCTGTACTGGGCCGCTGCGCACATCCTGCCGATGCAACTCTTCCTGTTCCGTTCCGTTCCCAGCAGAATTTGGGCAAAGAGAAATTGACCGCGTTTGATTTTTTCTCAGACAATCCCGTGCCGATTCAGGCTGTGGTATTTCGTAAGGATCTGTACGAACAATGCGGTGGTATGGATACCGCTTTGGATGCATTGGAGGATTGGGATCTATGGATGCGCATGGCCAGCCGGGTACCGATCACAACGACGGTAAAGGCGACCAGCATTTTCCGCGTACCGGATGACCCGAATCAATTTGCGAAACGGCATGCGGAAATTTGCCGCTGCCGGGAAATCGTTTTTAAGAAAATGGCGGGCTATCAGGCCTTTGTAACGGCACAGCAAATCTATAGCATGTCCTGGCGGCCTGAATATCATGATGCGGATCTTCTGGAGGCAGCGACCGCTTTGAGTAATTCCAAAACCTGGCGTGCCACCCATTGGTTGCGTGTGATAATTTATCCCTGGCTGCGGCATGTGCAGCGTATTGTCGGGCCAGAAGATACGGTACTGCCGGATAAAAATGCCTTTGAACTGCAAGCCTATTGCTACCAGCTGCGGAACTCTTTCTGCTGGCGTTTCCTCCACAGTCTGCTTACATTTCCGCAAAGATTGAAAAACAGATTCAAAAACGAAAAGCCCTGAATCGGAAGCCGTTTCTTCTATGGAAGCTCTGATTAAATCAACGGGTCAGATTGGCGAGCAAATATTTTGTCTGTCGAAGCCCCAAAATCGCAGGAATACTTGGTGTCCCCGCAAGGGGGATGCCAAAATTCTCGGGCGGCAAAGCCGCTAAGAATTTTGCGATATTTCAAGATTTTGGGGCAAAAACAGGCGGAAAATTTGCCGCCAAGATGTGCCCGGGGATTTATTCAGAGGTTCCCTATTACGGCATGCGTTACACCCGACAATGAGCTTGCGCTCTCTTAAAAGCCGCCACTTCTTTGCGCTGCAGTTTCTCTGACAAGCAGTTCAATTGCTCGCTTGATGAGCGTTTTCTCAATAAGCTCCTCTACGTTGCTTATTGTTCATAATTTCTTTACTCATTCAATTACCTTGGCCGGAAATTGGCAATCTCGCCAAACTGCGCATTGGAGCTGGAGCTTCTCGCGCGGCTTTGCCGGCTGCAAAGCGGCCGGGCGCGGGAAAACGCCTTTGTTTCCCGCGCCCGGTTTATGATCCTGATTGTTCCCTTTCCGGCGTTCCGGGGCGTCTTTGAGAAGCCTGCCGCCCCGGATCCTGTTTTTCACCCTATTCCACCGGTGCGAAATATTCGGCCGGATTCACAAATTCGCCGTCTTTTAAAAATTCCAGATGCAGGTGGGGCGTCATCGCGCTTTCGGCGGGCAGCTGGCCCAGCGTGCCGACACGGTCGCCCAGCGCAACGGCGTCGCCCTCTTTTACCGAGAGCTCCCCAAGGCCGCATAGGCGCATAATAAGATCGCCCTCCTGCAGCTCTACAAAGCCGCCCCACTGCGCATCCTCACCGACGGCTGCAACCGTCGCGGCGGCCGGCGCGGCCACAACATCGCCCGCCTTGCCCGCGATGTCCATGCCGTTGTGCGTGCGCCAATCCTTCATCGTCTCGTTGAACACCAGCTCATTGCCGCTGAAGGTTTGCAGCGTCGCACCCGATTTGGGCGAGGCGAACAAAGGTTCCTGCACGATCTGCGAGCTTGCAGGCTCTTCGGGCGCGGGCGATTCGGGCGATGCACTCTGCGCCGCAGGCTGCGAGCTGGATGAAGACGAAGCCGTACTTTGCCGCCTCGATGAAGACGAGGACGCGGTCTGCGAGGACGCATCCTTTGAAGATGCCGCCGGCGCCGACGACGACGGCGCTACGGGAACGCCTTCCTGACTTTCGTCCACGGGTGTGTTTTGCTGCCATGGAATGTCCTCCTCTCCGAACGGGTCCGGCTGCGGACTCTGTTCCATCCGGCTCATCATACTGTTGATGGCAAGAAAGCTTGCCGTCGCCGCACCCGCAATCACGAGCGCCAGCGCGAGGTAAAAGCCCTTGCCCTTCCAAAAATCTTTGGCATGCCGATCTTTTTTCATGTTTCCTTTTCCTCCCTGCCGCGCCCGCCTTCCGAAAAGAGGGTGGGCAGCTGCTGTGATACCTCTATTTTGGGTTTTCATCTGCCGGAATATACATGCACCCGCAAAGGCATTTGTGACAAAAACGTAAAAACACCGGCGGCAGGCAGGCAAGAAAAACAAACAGCACTTGCGTTTTTGGCCGTGAGAAAGTACAATAATATAGGAATAGACGCGCGGCGCGGTGCGCCGCGGGAGGCGGTGTGCGAATGAGAGAAGAATATTATGATATGCCGGACGTCTGCCGGAACTGCGGCAGACCGCTGGCGGACCAGGACGGAGACCTGTGCCCTGCCTGCCGCGCAATGGAGGCGGCCAAGGCGCAGTATTTAAAACGGGAAAACATCAAGCGCCCGCGCCGGCGGCGTGTGAACCGCACCACGCGGGGGATGCTGGTTGCGGTATGCGTGCTGGCCGTGCTGTTCCTCGGCCTTTGCACCGCCGCCACAGTGCTCTATGAGACGCACCGTCCCGATGTGTTCCTCTCGGCCCTGGACGCGGCGCTCGCAGCGGGCGATGTGCGCACGGTAAAGGGCATGCTGGCCGGCAGCGATCTCGCCATCTCGGACGAGGGCGCGGCGGCGCTGTGCCGCGCATTTGCCGACGAAACGCGCCGCGCCGCGCTGTACGAGCAGCTTTCCGCGCAGGTGGTCGACCCGGCTGCGTCCGGGCAATTCCCCGCGTTGCGCCTTGTAAAGACCCCTGTTTTCTTCGGCTACGGCGATTACACAGTCTCCGTGCACAGCGTGCAGCTTCTGCTGCACTCACCGGCGCGCAACCTGCTGCTCTCGCTGGACGGCATTCCCCGCACGGGTGAGCAGGTCGCCGACGGCATCCTGTACCGCAACCTGTTCCCGGGCCTCTACACCTGCACGGTGACGGGCGTGACGGCGGCGGGCCAATCCGTCTCGAGCGGCGGGGTGGAGCTGACGCTCTTTTCCGACGCCGCGCCCTCGCTGTTTGACGGCGCACTGCCTATCGCGGCGGTGACGGTTTCGGGCTGCGTAAACGATGAAGCCATCATCACCGTGGACGGCGTTGCCGTGGCGGAAAAAGCCGTGAACGGCACCGTCAGCCTGCCGGAAATCGCTGTGGGCAGCACCGTCGGCATGCAGTACACGTCGCCCTGGGGCGCGGTGACGACCGCCACGGCGCAGTTTTCCGACGCCGCAAACCCGGCGCTCACGTTTTCCGATTTTGTCACGCAGGGCGGCGTTCCCTCTGCGGAGGAGCTGAACTCCCTGCTCTCCATCTGCTATGCCACGTATTTTGACGCCATGAACCAGCGCGACGCATCGCTGCTGGGCGGCTGCACCGACGCGTACCGGAACGCAATCGCGGAGAGCGTCGCCTCGGACGCGCACGAGGGCACGCTCTATATCATGGGATTGGCCGAATGCAGCCCCGCCGCCATCAAGAGCACGACGGTGGACGGCGCACCGTATATCTCCTGCTACGCAAAATGCACCTACGACCAGGTAGACCGGGAGACCAGCGAGCAGACCGAGGAAGTGTCTTACGCCGTCTGCCGCTTCACCTGGGCCGACGGCTGGAAGCTGAACGACCTGGCCGATTCCTCCGAGGAAGCCTTCAACGCCGCCTCGCTGGATGCGCTGCCCTGAGGGGAAGGGCCGGAGCGAAAGGCGTTCCTGTCGGAATCGGGATATCTGCAAAATTATGGAGATCTCCCTGCGGACGTGATATACTGAATTTGAAACAGCCGATAAGAAAGGATGTGCGTGCCGATGGGCTTTCTGCCAAAAGACGCGGAAATTTTACCGCCCTCCGACGACCGGGTGTTTAAGCTGCTTCTTACTTCCCCGGAGGCAAAGCAGGGGCTGATGAATCTGATCTCTGCCGTCATTGGCCGCAATGTTGTAGAGGTTGTCCTCCATGTAAATGAGCCGCCTGCCGAGGATATCAACGATAAAGGCGAGCGATTTGATGTCAACTGCAAGATTGACGACGGGAGTCAGATCAACATTGAGATGCAGTCGTCCCGGATGCAGGAGGACCTGGACGGACTGCATCGGAATCTGAAAGGGAAAAGCATCTATTATCTGACAGACCTGCATGCATCCCAGCCCGCCAAGGGGCTGCGCCGGTATGACAAACTGGCACGAACGCATCAAATCACCTTTTGTGCCTATACAATTTTTCCGGATGCGATGGAATATGTGAATGCATTTTCCATGCGTCATGATCAAACCGGCGATCTGCTGAGCGACGCGCTGCATATCACATTTGTGGAACTTTCCAAGCTGGAAGAAATTATAAAGAAACCCGTCAATGAGATGACGGATTTAGACAAGTGGTCGGTATTTTTTGAATACGCGTCCGACCCGGAACACCGGGAATCGGTGAATGAGGTCATTGAATCGGAGGAGGTGTTGCAAATGGCTGGAAATCTGCTGATGAGCATCAGCCAAAATGAGCGGGAGCGCGCGATCTATCGCAGCCGCCGGAAATATCAAACAGATCTGCAGTCCGATTTTGCGACGGCGGAGGACAGAGGACGTGTGTTGGGCCGCGCGGAGGGCTTGAGCGATGCTGTCCGTAATTTGATGGACAGCTTGGGCATGCCTTTGGAGCAAGCGATGTCTGTACTGAAGATTCCGGCCGAGGAACAGCCGAAGTACCGCGAGCTGCTGCAAAGCAACAATGACTCTGCCGGAAGAATTCAATAACCGGTGTAAACACCTTTGGAGGTTTAAGGACTACCCATATCAAGGGGCTGTTGCACAAGGGAAGCCTTGAGCAACAGCCCCTTGCTTTTTTTATTCCCGCTCCCCTTCCGCGCCGTCCGCCGGGCAATGCTTCTGGCGTATTTGCCGCACCATGCGCCACACACCGTTTTCAGGCACCCAGAGCGTATGGAGCGTCTCCCATGTGCCGCCGGCATCCTGCCGCGCAGCATCTGCAGCCAGTGTCCCGCCTCCGGGCCCGGGTAAAACACGCAGGCTGTACCGCCAGCCGTCCGGTGCGTCGGCTGTCAGCGCGCGCAGCTGCCGCTCCACGGCGCAAAGCTCCGGCAGCGGCGGCGGCTGCAAAACCATATCGCCGCACAGCAGCAAAACAAGCGCCAGCGCCGCCGTACAGCAAGCCATCCGCCGTACCCGCTTTGGCGCCGCCGCACTGCACACCGTCCGCTGCATCCGCTGCAATGCCGCCGCGCAGTATCTCGCCCACCGCTTCGCGACCCCTCGCATGCGATCCCCCCATTCCAGACCCGTTCCGTCCACTCTGCATACTTCTTATAGATTATACTCAATATATTTAGTATAGTCAATGATTTGAGTATGGTAAAGTGAAGAAAAGCCGGAAGGGCTGCGCGTATCACAGACGTGCTGCACCGCAGGCGCGCTGTTCGACAGACACGCCGTACAGCAAGTCGTGCCATACAGGCAGGCGTGCCGCGCTGCCGCTGTGCCGCGGGCGGGCAGCTGCCCTTCCGGGATGTCCGGTGGGAAGAGGTGGCGCGTGTGATCAGCTATGATCCGTTTTACCGCACGCTGTACAAAAAGAACATCACAGAATACCAACTCATCTTCAAGCACGGCGTTTCGGCCAATACGCTGCACCGCATGAAGCACGGCGAGACCATCACGCTGAAAACGCTGGATACGCTGTGCTTTATTCTCGATTGCCCCGTATCCGATGTGATCGAATACCGGCGGGATGCCGAATAACAGCCGGCCTTTGCCCTTTGGCACACAAAAGCAGCCCCCCTTCTGCGATTTTGCGCAAAAAACGGCGACCGCCAATCCCCTGTTCGGGGGTAAGGCAGCCGCCGTTTTTTACTTCATAATGCACGATCCGTAATGGATGGAACCGCGGACGCATACGAAAGCGTGAAATTTTTATAAAAGCACCCGTTCAATACGCCTTGCCCCACACCACCATCGTCCTGGCGGGCTTGCCGCAGCAGGGGCATACGTCGGAGAGCTTTTCCTGCTCGAACGGCATGTTGCGGCTCGTCAGCCCGGCCTTTTCCTTCATCATTTCCTCGCAGGCAAGATCCCCGCACCACATGGTTTTGATGTAGCCGTTCTCGCCCGCCGCAAGTTTTTGCACCTCGTCCATCGTTGTGGCCGTCCAGGTGCGCTTGGCGCGGTTTTCGGCGGCGCGGCCATACAGGTTTTTGGCCAGCGCGTCCAGCAGCGCGGGCACGGCCGTCTCTAACTCATCCCACTTGACGAACGATTTTTCACGCGTGTCGCGGCGCACCAGCACGCACTGCTCCTTTTCGATGTCCTTCGGGCCCACCTCCAGGCGCAGGGGCACGCCCTTCATCTCCCACTGGGCAAATTTCCAGCCGGGGCTGTTGTCGCTGCCGTCCACCTTCACGCGCACGAATTTCGCAAGCTTTTCGCGCAGCTCCTCGGCCTTTTCCAGCACGCCGGGCTTGTGCGCGGCCACGGGCACGATCACCACCTGGATGGGCGCGACGGCGGGCGGCAAAATCAGGCCTTCGTCGTCGCCGTGCGTCATGATGATGGCGCCGATCAGGCGCGTGCTGGCGCCCCAGCTCGTCTGGAACGGATACTGCAGCGTATTGTCGCGCCCGGCGAACTGCACGCCGAACGCGCGCGAGAAGCCGTCGCCGAAATAGTGGCTGGTGCCGCTCTGCAGCGCCTTGCCGTCGTGCATCATGGCTTCGATGGAATAGGTGGCCTCTGCGCCCGCAAACTTTTCCTTCTCGGTCTTCTTGCCCTTCAGCACGGGGATGCACAGATCCTTTTCGCAGAAATCGGCATATTCCTCCAACTGGCGCTCGGTCTCGGCGATGGCCTCTTCGGCTGTTTCGTGGATGGTGTGCCCCTCCTGCCACAGGAATTCGCGCGAGCGCAGGAACGGACGCGTCGTTTTTTCCCAGCGCACCACGCTGCACCACTGGTTGTACTTCATGGGCAGGTCGCGGTACGAGTGCAGCACGTGCGCAAAGTGGTCGCAGAACAGCGTCTCGCTGGTGGGGCGCACGCACAGCCGGTCTTCCAGCTGCTCGGAACCGCCCATCGTCACCCACGCCACCTCGGGCGCAAAGCCCTCCACGTGGTCCTTCTCCTTTTGCAGCAGGCTCTCCGGGATCAGAAGCGGCATCGAGACGTTTTCATGGCCGGTGGCCTTAAAGCGCGCGTCCATCAGATGCATGATGTTCTCCCAGATGGCGTAGCCGTACGGCCGCAGGATCACAAAGCCTTTCACGGTGGAATAATCCACGAGCTCCGCTTTCAAACAGATATCGGTATACCACTGGGTAAAATCCTCGTTGATGGGGGTGATGGCCTCCACTAACTTTTTGTTTTCGCTCATAATTTTCTACTCCCTTTCTTTCCCTTTCCCGCTGCAAAGCATCTGCCCACTGTGCCCGTGGCAGCACATCAAATTGTTGAGGAATGATTTCCGAAAGATGCATCCTGAACAGACATTCCTTGAAATACGCCCCAACCGCCCGATAATCTCAAAAAAGCCCCCACGCGAACCGCCTGGGGGCTTTGTCGTCTGCAAAATCCTTTAAGAATTTTCTTCGATGTAGCGGACAACGTCACCGACCGTGCGGAAATTTTCGATCTGGTCGTCCGGAACCTCCATGTTGAATTCATCCTCGAGCGACATAACAAGGTCGACAAGATCCAGGCTGTCCGCCTCGAAATCCTCCATAATATCGGAGTCCATTGTGATGCTGTCTTCCTCCAGATCAAGCTGGTCGCAGATGATCTCACGGATACGTTCAAAGACCATAACTCTACCCTCCATCCTGCTGTGCGCAGCGCGCAATGATTCTATAAAATTTATAGCGTGTTTCATATGAGATGTCAAGCGGATTCGAAAACTTTTTTTGCTTTCCCGCAAAAACATTTGTACCCACTGTTATTTTGTGCCGGAAAATGCTGTTTTTGCAAATTTTTTCGGCAGCGCCGGTCGATCCGGAGTTCCCCTATTCCCTGTGCCCGTCGCTTTCGATGGGCGTGATCTCCGACAGCGCCGACCGCATTCTTGGCTCGTAGAAGCAGAAGCGCCCGCGCCCGCCGTGCTTGACGGTATACAGCGCCTGATCCGCCGCGTGGAACAGCGCGTCGAAATCGCGGCCCACGGTCTCCGTCAAAGCGACGCCCATGCTGATGGAGATGGTGAAATCCCGGAATTGGCCGGTGAGCGCGTGGAACAGGCGGTTCACCGCAAGGTCGATGTTCTCGCAGTATTCCAGCGAGACAAGGAACTCGTCCCCGCCCGCGCGTGCCGCAATGTCATCGCCGCGCACATTGGTGCGCAGCTTGTCGGCAATGTGCATGAGAACGTCGTTGCCGAAGAGGTGCCCGTAGGTATCGTTGGCGGCTTTGAAGTGGTCCAGATCGAACAGAATCAGCGCAAAATGGCTTGCGTGCCGCTCCTCCATCCGCTGCTCCGTCAAGCGGCGCGCGAACGCGAGGTTGTACAGGTTGCACAGCGCGTCATGGCTGGCCATCTGCTCCAAATTCGACATACGCGTGCGCATGTCGTGGATATCGATCACCTTGCCGATGGCGCCCATATACCGGGGCGGCTCGTCGCTCGTCCAGGTGGCGCGCGCGATGAAGCGCGTCCAGCGCGCCTCGCCGTCGACATTCATCCGGCATTCGAATTCCACCACGGGATTCTCCGGGGTGGTGTCGTGCAGCTCGGCGGCCAGCTCCTCCAAATCGGTATCGCGCAAAATGGCCCGCACCGCGTGGTTGTCGCGCGGGTTCATCAGCACCTCGTCCAGCCCCATCCGCTTTGCGCCCCAGGAGGAGATGGTAACGAGCGGCGGCTCGGCCGTGTACTCGAACTGCAGCTCCTGCGACATCGCCGCAAAGAAGCTGTACTTCATGCGCTCGTGCTCCAAAAGGCGCAGCGTCCGGTCGGAGGCCGTCACATATTCCTGCCGGCTCACCTCCTGTACGAGGCGCTGCGATTTCTTCGGCGCGAAATAATTCTCCAGCGCGTCCTCCAGCTCGGCGGCCAGCGTGGCGGCATGCTCTTTCAGGCATTCCAGCAAAAGCGGGTTGAACGTGCCGCATTCCCCGGCGAGGATCATCTCCACCGCGCGGTCGTGCGGATAGGGGGGTTTGTAGACGCGCTGGCTCGTCAGTGCGTCGTACACATCGGCCAGCGCCACCACCTGGGCCGCGATGGGGATCTCGTCCCCGGCAAGGCCGTCCGGATAGCCGCGGCCGTCCCAGCGCTCGTGATGCCAGCGGCAGATGTCGTGCGCCATCAGCATCAGCGGCTCGTCGCGGTGCATGGGCAGCGCATCCATCATCCGCGCACCCTCGATGGTGTGCGTTTTCATCACCGCAAACTCCTCCGGCGTCAGCCGGCCGGGCTTGTTCAGGATCTCCTCGGGGATGGCAATCTTGCCGATATCGTGCAGCGCGGCCGCCGTGGAGATCATCAGAATATCGCCCGGCGCGATCTTGTACTGATCGGTTTTTGCCAGAAGCTTGCGCAGCAAGAGGTCGGTAAGCACGCGGATGTGCAGCACGTGGGTGCCGCTCTCGCCGTTGCGGAATTCCACGATGTGGCTCAGCACATCTACCATCAGTGTATTCTGCCGCTCGGTTTCCTGTATCTGCTGCGCCAGCTGTTCGGTAAGATTTTTTTGCTTGGTATACAAAAAGATCGTGTTGATCACGCGCCGCTGCACGATCATCTCGTCGAACGGGCGGCCGATGAAATCCGTGCAGCCTAATTTATACGCGCGCTCGATGTTCGCGCTGTCGCTCTCGGACGAAATCATGATGACGGGCACGTCCTCGATCCAGCCCTGGGTGTTCATCTCCTCCAGCACGCCGAAGCCGTCGATCCCGGGCATCACGATGTCCAGAAGCATCAGCGAAAGCTCGCCCTCGTGCTTTTGCAGCGCCGCGATGGCCTGCACACCGTTTTCCGCCTCGATGATCTCGTAATCCTTTGCCAGCATCACGGAAAGGATCGCACGGTTCATCTCCGCGTCGTCCACGATTAGAATTTTTTGCCGTTTTCTGCGTTGTTCCATATTGTTCTCCTCGTTTCCCGTCAGGCTTTTCACGGCACGTGCCGGAATGCGCGGTGTTGTTGATTTTCTTTTTCCCTGCCATGACGCAATGCCGCCGGAGGCGGCTGCGGCAAAACAGGCGGGCGCACACACGCGGTTTTGCGCACAGTAATGCAATGTGCCCGGGCGCTGCGCGCCGGCGCGGCGTATGCAGAGCAAACGCCGCACCGGCGGCACCCGGGCTTATTATACTATAATTCACACGTTTTGTCTACGATTTGAAGACGCTTGATGGGGCCGCGGAGGAAAATGGAGGAAGTCAGGGCTATCCCAACATCCAGCGAACAATATCCTGCGCCTTTTCTTCATCAAACGGAGCCCCCCACTTGTTGAACTCCTCCAGTGACAATACCCTCATGTTCCGAATGCAATACGGCTTTTCCATAAAAGCAAGGCAAACATGGTTTGCCAGCAGATCCTGCCAGCCGTCCCGGCTGATGGGGCTCAGAACATGATCGCACAATATAAAATTATGCGTATTTCTCAGCGCCCGTTCTTCTGCCGGTTTTTCATCTGTATGCATCCAGTGGTACCGGTTGCCCTCCAAATGGATCGCCAGCAGAGAGAGCATGCTTGCCCTGTTGTCTGCGCTTCCATCGCTGCCGGATCAACTCGTCCAACGCGTAATATCCGAAGAGCGTGGAGGTTTCTGCGAGTATTGTCGTTACGCCTGCTTTCAGCAGCTTTTTCAGGGTGCGGCGCACATATCTGCGGTATTGCCTGCTTTTTTGCATGCTGCAGTCCGAATCCTCCCTGACGCCAAAAAAGAGCGCTGTCCGGGACGGGTCCAACCCGGAAACGGTATTTTGAATGCTCTTTTCCGGCGATCTGGCACGCGTATCGGATAAAAACTGTATGATCTGAAGCATCTCCGTATATTCCAGGCACATTTCTCATTTCTCCCTTCAAAATTCCTTTTTCTGGCCGAAACGCGGGTATTTTGAATATTATACCATAAGTTTTACATTTGTAAAATATATTGTCTTTTGCCAATACTATTTTTTTGGATGCAGGGCTAAACTTATTGACAAAATGATGCCCGGGGGTGATATTTTGCCAGAAAAAGATCGTGCATTGATAAAAGCGATCGGCAAACGTGTTGCATTACGTCGGCGAGAATTAAAGCTGACGCAAGAGCAACTTGCCGAACGCGCGAATCTTTCTCAGCAATATATCGCATCTCTGGAGTGCGGTATCAGGGGACTTGGTGCGGAGAGCATTATTAAGCTTTCAAGAGCATTGCAGGTAAGCGCAGACTATCTCTTATTCGGGATCGAAAACAGTGAAGAATTCCGACGGTTTGACGATATGATCCGGCCGCTCAGCGCAAAGGAGCTGCTTGCACTTGAAGAAGTGATACAAGCATTTCTGAAAGTATGTGGAAATTCGGAGCGGGATAATTGATCGTTGTACGACCGCGATACTTATAAGAAAAAATGCTGCTCGGATGTGATATTTTGTCAGAAAAAGACAGAGCGTTAATCAAAGAAATCGGCCAGCGTGTGCAATCTCGCCGGCGGCAATTGCGGTTGACGCAGGATGAATTAGCCGAACGCGCAAATCTTTCTTCGCAATATGTTGGCTGTGTAGAGAGCGGCCTTAAAGGACTTCGCGAGGAGACCATCATAAAACTCTCAAAAGCGTTACAGGTAAGCGCAGACTACATCCTGTTCGGCACGGCCGGCGGCGAGGATTACCGCCAGTTTGACGATATGATCCGGCCGCTCAGCGGAAAAGAATTGCTTGGGCTGGAAGAAATGGTAAAAGTTTATCTGATGGCTTGCGGCCATGCGGAATGGGACTGATTTTTACAGAAAGCGATACCCATAAAATGGAAGAGCCGGCGGCTGCCCCTGATGCAGCTTGCCGGCTCATTGTTTTTTGCCGCGAGGTGCCGCCCATAAAAATGGGCCGGCTGCTTTTTTTGCCCGCGCCCGTCCTGTGTCCGCCGATTTCTTGCGCCGGTTTCTCACGCGGGTTTCCGGCAAACTTCACACACGTTTCCGGCAAACTTCACACACGTTTCCGGCAAACTTCACACGCGTTTCCGGCAAACCATTGTTTTTTGGCCGGTTTGATTGCGGTTTCGTGCCAACTGTGATACAATAAATTCAACAAAACCGATCCGGGTGCCGCGGGAATGCCGCGCCGTATCCGGCGATCAACCGGGGAGAGGGGTTTTTATCATGCAGCGTATCAGTGAATCCGTAGTCAGGGGCGCGGAGCGCGCGCCGAACCGCAGCCTGTTTTATGCGCTTGGGTATACCGACGAGGAGTTGGAGCGGCCGCTCATCGGCGTCGTCAGCGCCCACAGCGAGATCGTGCCCGGCCACGCCCATCTGGACAAGCTCGCCGACGCCGTCAAGGACGGCGTTCGCATGGCGGGCGGCACGCCCGTGCTCGTGCCCGCCATCGGTGTGTGCGACGGCATCGCGATGGGCCACATCGGCATGAAGTATTCCCTGCCCAGCCGCGAGCTCATCTGCGACAGCGTGGAGACGATGGCCCGCGCGCACGCGTTCGACGGCCTGGTGCTTGTGCCGAACTGCGACAAAATCGTGCCCGGCATGCTGATGGCCGCCGCGCGGCTGAACATCCCGTCCATCGTGGTGAGCGGCGGGCCGATGCTCTCGGGCCGGCAGGGCACGCGCCACGTCTCGCTTTCCCAAATGTTCGAGGCCGTCGGCAGCTACAAAGCCGGCCTCATCGGCGGCGACGTGCTGGACGATTACACCAAAAACACCTGCCCCGGCTGCGGCAGCTGCTCGGGCATGTACACCGCCAACAGCATGAACTGCCTGTGCGAGGCCATCGGCATGGCGCTGCCCGGCAACGGCACCATTCCCGCCGTATACGCCGCGCGCACGCAGCTGGCAAAGCACGCGGGCATGCGCATCATGGATTTGGTGGAAAAGAACATCCGCCCGCGCGACATCTTAACGCCCGCCGCGTTCAAAAACGCGCTGGCGACGGATATGGCGCTGGGCTGCAGCACCAACAGCGTGCTGCACCTGCTGGCCATCGCGAACGAGGCCGGCGTGCCCATGAGCCTTACCACGTTCAACGAGATGAGCGCAAAGGTGCCGAACTTCTGCCACCTTGCGCCCGCCGGCCCCACGCATATGGAAGACCTCTACGCCGCGGGCGGCGTGCCCGCCGTAATGGCGCAGCTGGCCGGGCTGGGCCTGCTGGATACCACGCTGCCCACCGTGACGGGCAAAACCGTGGGCGAAAACCTCGCCGGGGCGCAGAACAAAAACCCGGACGCCATCCGGCCCATCGACAACCCTTACAGCACCACGGGCGGCATCGCCATTTTGTGGGGCAACATCGCCGAGGACGGCTGCGTCGTAAAGCGCAGCGCCGTCGCGCCCGAGATGCTGGTGCACAGCGGCCCGGCGCGCGTATTTGACGGCGAGGAGAGCGCCATCGACGCCATCTACAACGGCCGCATCCAGCCGGGCGACGTGGTCGTCATCCGGTACGAGGGCCCCGTGGGCGGCCCGGGCATGCGCGAAATGCTCAACCCCACCAGCGCGCTGGCCGGCATGCAGCTGGATAAATCCGTCGCGCTCATCACCGACGGGCGCTTCTCGGGCGCGTCGCGCGGTGCGTCCATCGGCCACGTCGCGCCCGAGGCCGCCGCGGGCGGCGCGATCGGGCTGATCGAAGAGGGCGACATCATCGAGATCGACATCCCCGCCGGCAAGCTGAACGCGCGCGTGAGCGACGAGATGCTGGCCGCGCGCCGCGCAAACTGGACGGCCCCCGCCTCCAAGGCACCCGCGGGCTGGCTGGCGCGCTACGCGAAGCTCGTATCCGGCGCCAACGAGGGCGCGGTGATGAAGCAGTAAAGGGCGGCAGAGCAAGCGTTTTCCGGGCGACAGAACAAACGCCACCCCGCCCGCGCAAGAGTGTTTCCCCGGGGGGTGGCGGGTGTTTGTGCCGTGCAGGGAGGCGTGGGCCCGTGGGAGCCCGGAAAAAGCACCGGCGAAGCCTTGGAGCCGGTGCCCGGGCGGACGCGGGGCGCCCGCGCCGACCAAACGGCACAAATACCCTGCCGGACCCGCCCGGCAGAGCAAGCGTTCCCCGGGCGGCAGAACAAGCGTTTCCCCGCCCGTCACGATAATTTGTAATTGAAAAGGGGGTTCCCCACCATGCCTGCGCACGAAACACAGGGAGAAGCGCTCTCCCGCCGCAACCTCTGGGCGTATCCGGCCGGGACGATCGGCCGCGATATGGCCTTCTGCATGTTCAACAACTACCTGCTCACATATGTGCTGTTCACCAAGACGCTCACAGCCGCGCAGTTCGCATGTATCAGCGCCGTCATGGTGGCGGCGCGCATCTTCGACGCGTTCAACGACCCCATCATGGGCAACATCATCGAGGCGACGCGCACGCGCTGGGGCAAATTCAAGCCCTGGATCGCCATCGGCGGCCTTTTGAGCATCATCGTGTTCATCACGTCGTTTTCCACCACGCTGCAGGGCTGGAGCTATGTGGCGGTGTTCGGCGTGCTGTATTTTGCCTACAGCATTACATATACGATGAACGACATCGCCTATTGGGGCATGGTGCCGTCGCTTGCGCGCCGCGCGGACGACCGCAACCGCCTTACCTCCCGCACGGTGCTGTTCGCGGGCGTGGGGCAGTTTTTGGGCGGCGTCGTCGTGCCCACGTTCACGGCGGGCAGCCTTGTCATCGGCGGCAACGCCGTCACGGCGTACCGCGTGGTGGTGTGGATGGTGTGCGCCCTGTTCGCGGGCACGCAGCTCATCACGCTGCTTGCGGTGCGCGAGCCGGTGCACGGCGATGAGCCGCCCGCCGAAAAGGTCAGCCTGAAAAAGACGGTTGCCGTCATTGCCCGCAACGATCAGCTGGTTTGGTGCGCGGTGATTTTTCTGATTTTCTCCGTGGCGCAGACGCTGATGGGCGCGGGCCTCTCGGTGACGTACCTCTATTTTGAATTCGGCTACAACGGCCTGCTGCTCTCGATCTTCAGCATCCTCGGCAACCTGGCCGCCGCGGTGCTGATGATCGTGTTCGCGGGGCTCTCGAACCGCTTTTCGCGCGCGCAGCTCGTGCGCACAGGCGCGTTTGCGTCGGCGGCGGGCTATGGTGGCATTCTGCTCTGCGGGCTTGTGATCCCGCGCGAACTGTGGCTGTTCAAGTTTGCGATGCTCACCGTCAGCAACCTGTTTGCGATGCTGGGGCAGACGCTTGTCTATCTGATCCTGATCATCTGCATCGCCAACACCATTGAGTACAACGAGTGGAAAACGGGCCGCCGCGAGGAGGGCATCGTGTTTTCCGTGCGCCCGTTCATCACGAAATTCGCCAGCGCGCTGGTGCAGCTGATGGTGCTGATCATTTATCTCGCCGTGGGCGTGCGCAGCGTGACGAACCGCATCTCGGACCTCGAAAACGCAGCCTCGCAGGGCGCGATCTCCGTGGCGGAAAAGACGGCGCAGATCGAAAGCGTGCTGCAGGGCGTGCCGGGCGGCCAGAGCGCGGCGCTGCTTGTCTGCATGACGCTGATCCCGGCGGCGCTGCTGCTGATCTCTTACGGCATCTACCGCAAAAAATACACCATCACCGAGGAAGCCTACGAGCAGATGACCCGCGAGATTGCCGCCCGGCACGCCGCGGAATGATCTTCTGCCCGGCGCGTTTCGTCTGAAAAAACGCGTCAAGAACACATCAAGAACACATATTGACAGGATGAAAGAAAGGAGCACCCCATGAAAGGAAAAAGCTGGCAGACTTTGCTGTCGATTGGCGTCATCGCCGCGGCGGCGGATATCGCGGCGGCAGAGGTGTTTTATCGCTTTGCCCTCACGCAGAAAATGGATAAGAGCGTCGCGTTCAATGCGCCGCATAACCGCCCCACACTGCAAACCGGCAAGACGCCGCGGGACGATAAGGCCTGGCTGCGTGCGCTGCCGCATACGGATTGGCTGATGGTATCCGAGGACGGGCTGCGCTTGCACGCAATATGCGTGGAGACACAGCCCGGCGCCCCGTGGGCGGTGCTTTGCCACGGCTATACGGGCAAATGCGTGGATATGGCCGAATTCGCGCGCGAATTTTATGCCGCAGGCTTCAACCTGCTTTTGCCGGACGCGCGCGGCCACGGCCAGAGCGAGGGCGGCTATATCGGCATGGGCTGGCCCGAGCGGCGCGACGTCTGCGGCTGGGTAAACCGCATCAACGAGCGCTGCGGCGCGCCCGACATCGTGCTGATGGGCGTCTCGATGGGCGGCGCCACCGTGATGATGACATCGGGCGAGGCGCTGCCCGAAAACGTGCGCGCCATCGTGGAGGACTGCGGCTACACCTCGGCGTGGGACGAATTCCGCTATCAGATGAAGCGCACGTTCAGCGTGCCGCCGTTCCCCGTGCTGTATACCACCGACGCGCTGCTGCGCCGCCGGGCCGGCTTTTCGATGCGCGAGGCAAGCGCCGTGCAGCAGCTGAAAAAATGCCGCACGCCGATGCTGTTCATCCACGGCGGAAAAGACGCGTTCGTGCCGTTTGAAATGCTGAACCGGGTGTATGCCGCCGCAAGCTGCCCGAAGGAGCTGTACATCGTACCCGAGGCCGGCCACGCCGAATCGCGCGCCGCAAACCCTGAGCGCTACTGGCAGCGCGTGTTCGGCTTTTTGAACCGCTGGATGACGCTGCCCGACGCCGCGCAAATATGGACGGATGCGGCGCAGGGCCCGGAGCACACCGGGGAAAGCCCTGAATAAACCCGAATTTACATCCTCAATTTTACGGTGGGCGGGTTTCTCCGGTTTTCCGTTGCCGCCGCGTCGAGGGGGATTTTTTCTTCCTGCTGCAATTTATCCCCGTATTGGACATCATCAGCGCTGCGTACCTCCTGCGCCGCTATCCCGCACCGGATCCGGATCTGGGAAATTAAAAAAACAAAACGGAGCCCCGGAACCCGCCGCCGCTTATGGCCGGCCTGTTCCGGGGCTTTTCCGTTTTTACATTTTTCGGAAACCTCTCACTCCGGCGCTTTGGCGGGTTCTTTGGGGAAGCCCGCCAAACAGAGCCCCCACCCCCCAAAAAAGAAATTTTTTCGAAAACCACAGAAAAAAACCTGTTTTTTCCCTCTTGAAGCCTTTTTTTGTCATGGGCTTTGTGCTATATTAGGATAGGTGTATTTTATCATTTTGCGAAAGGGGGCGGATGGAATGGAAGTGGATATCATGCTGCCGGGGCCGGTGCGCGGCATTTTGTCAACGCTGCAGCAGCAGGGCCATTCGGCGTTCGCCGTGGGCGGCTGCGTGCGGGACAGTCTGCTCGGCCGCCCGCCCTGCGATTGGGACGTCTGCACCTCCGCCCGCCCGGGCGAGATCCAGGCCGCGTTCCCCGGCAAGTGCCTGTCCGCACCCGGCGTGCGCCACGGCACAATCACCGTCCTTTTGGAGCATACCCCCTATGAGGTGACCACCTTCCGCACCGACGGCGCGTATTCCGACCACCGCCACCCCGACGGCGTGCGCTTTGTGCGCAGCGTGTCGGAGGATCTGGCGCGCCGCGATTTCACCGTAAACGCCATGGCCTACTCCCCCGCCTCCGGCCTCATCGATCCGTTCGGCGGCGCGCGGGACCTGGCCGCCAAACGCCTGCGCTGCGTGGGCGACCCCGTGCGGCGCTTTTCCGAGGACGCGCTGCGCATCCTGCGCATGACGCGCTTTGCCGCATCGATGGGCTTTTCCATCGAGCAGCGCACCGAGGCCGCCGCGCTGCAGCAATGCGAGGTACTGGCGCAGCTTTCGGTGGAACGCTGCCGGGATGAGTTTTGCAAGATGCTCTCCGGCCGCTGGGCGCCTCGTGTACTGCACGGGCAGCGCGCGCTGTTCCTGCCGCTGCTGCCCAGCGCCGCCAAAACGTCCGAGCGCGCATGGGAGGAAGCCGTCAGCGCCATTGCCGCCGCGCCGGGCGAGCTGGGCATCCGCTTCGGCATTTTGTGCCGCGTGGTATCACCCGCGCATCTGGCGCCCCTGTGCCCGGACGCAAAAACGGCGCAGACAGCCGCGCTGCTGGCCGAATATGCCGAGGACCCCCTGCGGGCGCTGCCCTCGATGGTGCGGCGCTGGCTGCACCGCCTTGGCGCCGAAACGCTGCAGCGCCTTATCTGCCTGCAGGCCGCTTTTGCCGCCGCCAGGGGCGACAGCGCAAAGCAGGTTGAACTCGTGGAATTTGCCGAGCTGCTGCGCCGCGCGTTGGAAAGCGGCGCGTGCTGGCAGCGCGCACAGCTTGCGGTAAACGGCGCCGACGCGCTCGAAGCCGGCATTCCGGAGGGCGAGGAAGTGGGCGCCGCGCTGAAGGCGCTGCTGGAACGCGTGATCGACGGCACGCTGCCCAACGAACGCGGCGTGCTGCTGGAGCAGCTGGCCGCCTGGCGCGCGAACGCCGGCTGCGAGCAGTGCACGATCCCGGCCGAAAAAGCTTGAAGACAAAAAGCCCGAGGCCGAAAAAGCTTGAAATGCCGCCGGGCTCCGGCTCGTTTTATAAAGACAGAGGATTTGGAAAAACGGCTTTTTATCCGCCGGGGCAAGTTCTGCATATTCTGAAACAGGCTTTGCCAAAGGGGCGCAATGGGGCTCTGCAAATGCGAGGATCTCCCAAACGGGTATGGCGCAATCCCCAAAGCAGCCCGGCAAATCAAATCCTCAAAGCAGACCAACAGACGGATGAAATCCCAGGCTATTTGCCCAAAGCCCCAACCGATTTCCCAATTCAATTTTTACTGCAACAGAGAGGAGAACCGCCTGTGCTGCACACAAACACAGTGGCCGCCGTGATCGTGGCGGCGGGCGCGTCGCGCCGGATGGGCTTTGATAAGCTGTCCTATCCGCTTTGCGGCGGCACGGTGCTGGAATACAGCGTGCGCGCGTTCGATGCGCACCCGATGATCGACGAGATCATCCTCGTCACAGGGGAAAACACGGCCGCCGCAAAAGCCGCCGCAAAAAACTGCGCAAAGCCCGTGCAGCTTGTGCCCGGCGGCGCCACGCGCGTGCAGAGCGTGTGTGCGGGCCTTGCCGCCGTGCACAGCGATTATGTCGCCATCCACGACGCAGCCCGGCCGTTCGTCTCCCCGCAGGTGATTGCCGGTGCGCTCGAGGCGGCATATGAAACAGGCGCCGCCGCCCCCGCCGTGCCGGTGAAAGATACGATCAAGCGCGCGGAAAACGCCGTCGTGACAGAGACGCCGCCGCGCGAAGCGCTGTTCGCCGTACAAACGCCGCAGTGCTTTCGCACGGCGCTCTATCGCGAAGTGCTCTCCGGCGGCGTGCCGGACGATGCGACGGACGACTGTTCTCTGTTCGAGCGCGCGGGCCTGCCCGTGCGGCTCACGCAGGGCGATTACGCCAATTACAAGATCACGACGCGCGAGGATTTGCCCGCGCAAAAAAAGGGAGGGAACGCGATGCGCATCGGACACGGCTACGACGTGCACCGGCTGGTGACGGGGCGCGCGCTGATTTTAGGCGGCGTCACGATCCCCTGCGAAAAAGGGCTGCTCGGCCATTCGGACGCGGACGTATTGACGCACGCCGTGATGGACGCGCTGCTGGGCGCAGCCGCGCTGGGCGATATCGGGGGGCTCTTCCCCGACACCGACCCCGCCTACGCGGGCGCGGACAGCACCGGCCTCTTGCGCGAGGTGCGCCGCGTGCTGGCGCAAAACGGCTGGGCCGTCGAAAACCTCGACGCAACCGTGCTGTGCCAGGCGCCGAAGCTGGCCCCGCACATCGCCGCCATGCGCGAAAATCTGGCGGCCGCGCTGGAAATGCCCTTTGCGGACGTCTCGGTAAAGGCCACCACCGAGGAAAAGCTGGGCTTTACCGGAAGCGGCGAGGGCATCGCCGCCCACTGCGTATGCCTGCTGCGCCGCGCCGGGGCATAAAGCTTTTTCTTAAAATAATTCATCATGCGCAATATACACCATTCAGCCCCGGCCCCCCGCAAACCATGCATTATGAATTGTGAATTTAAAAACCCCGGCCGCCATCGGTACAACCTCTAAAATCCATTCGGAACAAAAAGAGATTTTGTCGCATCTGATGAAATTCATCCCCGGGGCCGCAGGATGCAATTTCCTGCCGAAATTTTCTTTTGCGCAAAGCGGGAAGTGTGGTATACTGTTATTATACATATCTACCCGCCGTCATAAACCATGCATGGCAAAGCATGCACGGTTCCCGATACAAAACGAACCATGGGCAGCATCCCCGCACGCGGGGTGCAGAATGGAGGCATCGCATCATGGATCTGCTGCAGTCCACCTGGTACAACCTTATCCAGCAGATGCGGAATAATTTTAATCCCATCGTGGACATTCTGGATATTCTGATCGTAACATTTTTGATCTATGAGGTCATCGCGCTGGCGCGGCAGACGCACGCGGTACAGCTGGCGAAGGGCATCCTTGTGATTCTGGCGGCATACGCCGTGGCCAGTGTTGTAAAGCTGCGCACGCTGGTGTGGATCATCAACAGCGTGATGAATTTCGGCATCATCGCGCTTGTCGTGATGTTCCAGCCGGAGCTGCGCCGCGCGCTGGAACAGGTGGGCAGCACAAGCCTGTTCGGCATCCGCCTGTTTAAGGGAAGGGCCGACCCCGGAGACCTGCGCGCGCAGTGGCAGAACGCCATCGTCGCGGTGTGCGATTCCGCCGAGCGCATGGCCGATTCCCGCACGGGCGCGCTGATGGTGCTGGAGCGCCGGACGAACCTCTCGGAGATCTTAAAAACCGGCACGGTGCTGAACGCCGATATCACGCCCGAAATGCTGGGCACGATCTTTTACGAGGGCACGCCGCTGCATGACGGCGCGGTGGTGGTGCGCAACGGGCGCATCGAGGCGGCCGGATGCGTGCTGCCGCTCTCGAACAATTTGGAGATTGGCAAGGACATGGGCACGCGCCATCGCGCCGCGCTGGGCCTGAGCGAAAATTCCGACGCGGTAATCGTCGTCGTCAGCGAGGAGACGGGCATCATCTCGCTTGCGAAAAACGGCGTGCTCATCCGCCGGCTGGACCGGCAGAACCTGTTCAATATGCTGGAGGCCGACATGGTGCCGCCCGCTGTGGAAGAGAAAAAACGCCCGTTCTGGAGGAGAAAGCATGAAAAACAGCAAGACGAATGACGTCTCCTCTGTGAAGACGCAGAAAAAAACGCGCAAAAGCTGGCTGGACCGCCTGCTCTCCAGCCGCTGGATCTCGATCCTCCTCTCGCTGGTGATGGCCATCCTGCTGTGGGTCACCGTCATTTTGCAGCAGCCGACACAAACCTACATCATCGCCGGCGTTCCCGTTTCCTACGATTACAATTCGCCGCTGTATACCGGCGCGTCGCTCGATATCATCAACCGCACCGATCTGCGCGTGACGGTTTCGATCAAGGGCGACAGCAGCGTCATCAGCAATGTGAGCGCCGCGGACATCGTCGTCTATCCCGATTATTCCGATGTTTCGCGCTCCGGCACACCGGGCGAATACACGCTGCCGCTGCGCGCGCGCCGTTCGGACAATTCGCTGCAAAAATTCGAGATCGACTCCGTCACGCCCGGCAATATCGAGATCTCGTTCGCGCAGATAGGCACGCAGAAGTTCCCTGTGGAGGTCGACGCCTCCATCGACCCCGCCGAGGGTTATTATCTGGGCGAAAAACAGACATCGCCCACCGAGGTGACGCTGCGCGGCCCCGTGGAGGAGCTGGCGCGCGTGAAGCGCGTGGCGGCCCGCGTCGAGAGCGACGAGCCGCGCGACCGCACAATGCTCGACAGCGCCGGGCTGGAATTCTTCGACGAAAACGGCGAACCCGTCGAGCGCGGCAGCATCACCGTGCTGGAGGGCGACCAGGTTGAGGTAACGATCCCGGTGCTGAAGATCAAAGAGGTGCCGCTGCGGTTTGAATTCAGCAACGTGCCGTCGGGCTACGATCCCGCGGTGCTGCGGGCCAGCATCTCGCCCGCAGCCATCCGCATCGCGGGCGCGGCCGATCTTGTGGACGGCATCGAGAGCATCAACGCCGGCTTCATCAACCTCACGCGCATCCAGCTGGGCAAAACCGAAACGCTGCGCATCCCGCTTGCGGACGGGCTGGTGAATGTGGATGGCGTCCAGGACGCCACGGTCAGCTTCAATACCCGCGGCTACGACGAGCCGCACACCATCACGGTAAACGACATCCGCGTGACGAACGCGCCCGCCGGCGTTTCGGTGAAGGTGATCACCGAGATGCTGCAGAATGTAACGCTCGTGGGCGAAACGGAAGAGCTGGCCGAGCTCTCCCCGGCGGACGTGATCGCGCTGGTGGACGCCTCCGCACAGAACATCACGGTGCGCGGCAGCGGACAGCAGCAGTTCAGCGCACAGATCATTGTCACAGGCACGCGCACGGTATTTGCCACCGGTACCTATTCCGTGCTGTGCGAGATCACGGTGGAATGATGCTGCTTGTGCGGGATATCCGCCTGCCGCTTTCGGCGGGCGAGGACGAGGCTGTTGCGCGGGCGCTGAAAATCGCGGGCCTGCGGCGCGCCGATGTGGCCGGGGCGGGCATCGCAAAGCTTTCGGTGGACGCACGCCGCGGCAAACCGAGCCTGGTCTATACCGTGGCGCTCACGCCGGCCGAAGGGGGTGCACAGCGCTCGTTTGAGCACTGTGCGCCCTGTGTTTCCGTCGTGGAGCCCGCCGTGTTTTGCGTACAGAACGGCACGCGGCGTTTGGAGCATCCGCCCGTGGTGTGCGGCCTTGGCCCCGCGGGGCTGTTTGCGGCGCTGCTGCTGGCGCGGCAGGGCTTTGGGCCCATTGTGCTGGAGCGCGGCCCCGCGGTGGAGCAGCGCGCCGCCGCCGTGGAACGCTTTATCAAAACCGGAATCCTGGACGAAACTGCGAACATCCAGTTCGGCGAGGGCGGCGCGGGCACGTTTTCGGACGGCAAGCTGACGACGCGCATCCACGACCCGCTGTGCGCATTTGTCACCGGGACGCTGCTGGCGCACGGGGCCCCGCCGGAAATCTCCTTCCGGCAAAAGCCGCACATCGGCACGGACGTGCTGCGCGGCGTCATCGTCTCGCTGCGGCGCGAGATCGAATCGCTGGGCGGGCAGGTGCGCTTTTGCACGCCGCTCACGGGCCTGCGGCTGCAGGGCGGAAGGCTCTGCGCCGTGCGCACGCCCGCGGGCGAGATCCCATGCGAGGCGCTGGTGCTGGCGCCCGGCCATTCGGCGCGCGATACGTTTGCGATGCTGGACGAAACGGGCTTTTTGCTGCACGCAAAGCCGTTTTCCGTCGGGTTTCGCGCCGAGCACCTGCAGAGCCGTATCGAGGAGGGCCTCTATCACGAGGCCGCCGGGCATCCCGCATTGCCGCGCGGAGAATATCAGCTTTCGGCCCATGTGGGCGCGCGGTGCGTGTATACGTTCTGCATGTGTCCGGGCGGCAGCGTGGCGGCCGCCGCCAGCGAGGCGGGCCGCGTTGTCACAAACGGCATGAGCTTCCACGCGCGCGACGGCAAAAACGCCAATGCCGCCGTGGTGGTAAGCGTAAGCGAGGCCGATTTCGGCGGCGACGCGCGCAAAGCGATCGCATTCCAGCGCACGCTGGAGCAGCGCGCCTTTGCGGCGGGCGGCGGCGGATACGCGGCCCCGGCCGAAAATATCGCAAGCTTTCTCGCGGGCGCGGGCATGCTGCGCGTTACGTCGGTACAGCCCACGTATCCGCGCGGCATTTCGGCGTGCAGCTTGGGCACGCTGCTGCCGGAGGAGCTGTCGGAGAGCTTGCGCGCGGGGCTTTCGGTGTTCGCGCGCCGGCTGCCCGGCTATACCGCGCCCGAGGCGGTTTTGACGGGGCTTGAAACGCGCACCTCCAGCCCGGTGCGCCTTGCGCGCGGCGGGGACGGCCAAAGCACCGAGGTGCCCGGCGTCTGGCCCTGCGGCGAGGGCGCGGGCTACGCGGGCGGCATCATGTCCGCCGCGGTGGACGGCCTGCGCGCGGCGGAGCATATTGTGCGGATGTACTGCCCGGCGGAGTGAGTTCTTTGAGGAACGTCCGCTCTTTTTGTGGAAGTCATCTTCTATGCGGAACGTCCTTCCTTTCTCAGCGTGAGAAAGGAAGCGAAAGAGCGCCGGGGACTTGCGATTGTCCCCGGACCCCTTAAACGCTAAATAAGGAATGATTTTTCACGGCCCCGCTAACAGTAAGAATGACATGACGCGGGGCCCTGATGTGAAAAATCAGATTTTAATTGACGGATAGAGGAAAATCCTCTTCCCCACGGGAACGTGAGTTGTCACTGGAACTCGCCTGGAGCAGGAGCGCTGAAACCCAAGAGCAATGATGGAGGGATCTTATGAACGATCCATATAACAATAACGGCTATAACGACAACGGCCGCAGGCCGCCGGACGATCTGAGCCGCAGCATCGAGACGGAGGTGCGCCGGACGCTCGACGCCGTGGCAGCCACCATCCGGGACGCGGCGCGCGGGGTGGGCGATACCCTGCGCGAGGACGAAAGCCTGCAGCGCACGGTGCAGGAACTGGGCGCTGCGGCGCGCAGCGGCATGGAGAGCGTGCGGCAGGGCATCAGCCGTGCGCAGCGCGAGGCCGAGCGTGCCCAGCGCCGCAAAAAGCGCAAAAAGAAACGCGATTACGCCAAAAAAGCGGCCGGCGCGCTGAGCGAGGCTGGCGGCATGCTGCTGGTTTCGGGCATATTGGGCGTGCTTTCGGCCACTGTTTGGCTTGAGGACGGCGGGTTTGCGGGGACAGCCGTTTTGGGCGTGATCGCGGCGTGGTTTTTGTGTGGTTCCCTGTTTTCGTTCTTCAAATCGCGCACGCTGCGGCGCATCGCCTCGTATCAAAGCGTTCTGGGCGAGCGCGCGTACTGCTCGCTGGCCGAGCTGTCGGAGCTCACCGGCAGAAGCCAAACCGCCATCCGGCGCGACCTGCACAAGCTCATCAGCATGGGCAAGTACGAGGATGTGTACCTTGCGCCGGACGGCTCGCGCCTGTTCTCGAACGAAACGGCCTACCGGCTGTATCTGGCGCACCGCACGCAGAGCGAGGAGGCCCGGTATGAGGCCCGCGCCGAAGCACTGCGGCAGGAGGCGGCGCAGCCCGCACCGGCGGCCGAGCCCGAAGAAGCAGCCGCGCCCGGTGTGCTGGAGGAATGCCGCGCCTTTTTGAGCGAGCTGCGCGAACAGCAGCGCCTGTTCACGGATGCCGCCGTATTGGAGCAGACGCAGCGCATCGAGGCGCAGACCGTGCGCGTGATCGCGTGGCTGGAAAAGCATCCCGAGGGCGAGGGGCAGATCCGCCGGTTTGTCAATTATTACATGCCCACGACGCTCAAGTTGGTGCGCACCTACAACGAGGTGAGCCCGCAGGCCGACAGCAGCAGCGTGGCCGCGTCCATCCAGACGGATATCTGCGGCATTCTCTCCACGATCAACACCGCGTTCCAAAGCCTGCAGAACAATCTTTTGAAGGATACCGCGATGGATGTTTCGGCCGAGATCTCGGCGCTGGAGACCGTCCTTGCGCAGGAGGGCCTGACGGACACGGAGTTTGGAATATAGTTTTTAGAGCGTTCAGAGCGTTCTGAACGCTCATAAAAAAGGAGGTGCTCCGCGGATGGGCACGCTGATTTTTCTGATCTTTGTATTTTTTATCCTGATCCCGAAGCTGCAGCAGAAAAAGGCGCAGCAGGAAAAGATGCGGCGCGACTACGACGCGGCGCGCCGTGCCGAGGCTGCCGTGCGTGCCGCGCAGAACGCCGCGCAAAGCGCCGCGGCGGCCCAGCGCGCCGCCGAGCAGAATGCAGCCGCCGCGCGCCGCGCGCAGAATGCGGACGCCTATCCCCCGCCCACGCGGCAGCCCAAATATCAGCAGGGCGCCGGCGCGCAGGGCGAAAGCCTCTGGACGCGGATGAAAAACCTGAAGGGCGAGCAGGACGCGCAGACGCTCTCGCTGAAAAAGACACTGGGCGTCATCCTCGGCGCGGTGGGCGGCGGGCTCTCGTGCCTGTTTGGTCTCGGTACGCTCCTGTCGGTCACGGAATTTATTGAATCACTCTCCTACGGCTATTTCTTCGCGGATGAGCTGACGATATCGATCGTTTCCGCGCTGGTCACGGCGGGCGGCCTCTTCCTCGTGCGCACCGGCGCCGGCGTATACCGGCGCGCTAAAAACTTTGAATGGTACCGCGCCATCATCGGCGAGCGGCGCGAATGCCCCATCACGGACATCGCCCGCGCCACAGGCCGGGGTCCGCAGAAGGTGCTGCGCGATTTACAGGAACTGGTGCGCAACGGCTATTTCCCGCTGGGCTTTGCCGATGTGGAGACCGGCTGCTTTTACGCCGATAACGACGCGTACCGCGAGCGCAACCCTGAAAAGGCCAAGTGGGAAGATTCCGCCGTGCGCAGCCGGCCCGTGCCCCGGCCCCAGCCGGCGGCGCAGCCCACCCCTCAGCCCGAACCCGCGCCTGCACAAGCCGGCGCGCTCAGCGATGCGCAGCTGCGGGAATACAAGCGCCGGATGGAGCAGATCCAGGATCCCGCCCTGCACGAAAAGGCGGCACGCCTGTACGAGCACGCCGAGGATATTTTCGCCTGGGTCCAGCTGCATCCCGAGTGCACCGACGATGTGCGCCGCTTCTGCAGCTATTACCTGCCCACGGCAAATAAGCTTTTGGCTACTTATAACGAGATCGCCCCGCACAAAAACGACAGCCAGGTGGCTGCAAACATCGAAAGCGAGGTCTCGCGCGTACTGGACACGATGACAACGGCCTTCCGCGGCCTGATGGACAACCTTTTGCAAAACACCGCCGTGGACATGCAGGCCGAGATCTCGGCGCTCGAAACCGTCCTCGCCCAGGAGGGCCTCACGCAAAACGGGCTGACACTGCAATAGCGTGCAGGCCGCCCCCCAATCCATTCAGAAAAGGAGCCCTTTCCCATGGTATACCGTTCCTGGCAGATCACCCGCCCCGACCCTGCGCGCTGCGACGCTTTGTGCAAAGCGCTGGGTCTGCCGCGGCTTGTGTGCGGTGTACTGTGCGCGCGCGGGCTGGATACGCCCGAGGCGGCGCGCGCGGTGTGCAGCGGGGAGAGCCCTTTTCCCGACCCGATGCTGCTGCCCGGCATGGCTGCGGCGGTGGAGCGCATCCGCCGCGCCATTGACGGCGGCGAGCGCATCGCCGTGTTCGGGGATTACGACGTGGACGGCGTCACCGCCACCGCGCTTTTGTACCTGTACCTCGATTCCGTCAGCGCCGACGTCTACTACAAGCTGCCCAGCCGCGGGGACGACGGCTACGGCCTGTTCCCCCATGTTGTGGAGCAGATGGCGGCGAAGGGCGTGCGGCTCATCGTCACCGTGGACAACGGCATCTCGGCGCATGAAGCCGCCGGTGCGGCGCGCAGCCTCGGCGTGGACATTGTGGTGACGGACCACCACCTGCCGCCCCCCGCCCTGCCGGACGCCGTGGCCGTTGTGGACCCCCAGCTGCCGGGCAGCGACGAGGCCTACCGCGGCCTTTCGGGCGCGGGCGTGGCGTTTTTGCTTGCGGCGGCCCTAGAGGACTGCCCGCCCGAGGATCTGCTGCCCTTTTACGGTGACCTTGCAGCCGTGGGCACCGTCGCCGATATCATGCCGCTCACAGGCGTGAACCGCCGCATCGTCAAGGCGGGCCTCGCGCTGCTGCAGCAAACCGATCGCCCCGGCATCGCGGCCTTGCTGGAAACATGCGGCCTCGCGGGGAAACCCCTGACGGCGGAAAACATTTCGTTCGCGCTCGCGCCGCGCCTGAACGCGGCCGGCCGCATGGACAGCGCCACCGGCGCGCTGGAGCTGCTTTTGTGCGAGGACCCGGACGAGGCCGAAGAATGGGCCGGGCATCTGGAGCAAAAAAACGCCGCCCGCCAGAAGGCCGAGCAGGAAATTTTACAGGACGTGTTCGATACCATCGCGGCGGACGATTCCTATCGCGCCGACCGCGTGCTTGTCGTGTGGGGACGCGGCTGGCATCCGGGCGTCATCGGCATCGTAGCCTCCCGTGTGGTGGAGCGCTGCGGCAAACCCGCGATCGTTGTCTCCATCGACGAAAACGGCGAGGGACGCGGCTCCGGGCGCAGCATCAGCGGCTTTTCGCTGTACGACGCCATCGCGGCCTGCTGCGAAATGCTCATCCGGTTCGGCGGCCATGCGCAGGCGGCGGGACTTTCTATCCGGGAGGAACAGCTGCCCGCGTTTCGCAGCGCCGTAAACGCGTGGACGATCCAGACAAATCCCGTTCCGGTGCGCCCGGCGCTGCGGCTCGATCTGCCGGTGCTCATCGGCGAGCTGCACGAGCGGGACGTGGAATCGCTTTCGGTGCTGGCGCCGTTCGGCAGCGGCAACCCCGCGCCGCTGTTTCTCATCGAAAATGCCGTGATCGAATCGGTCTCCCCGCTCAGCGAGGGCAAGCACACCCGCCTGCGCCTGCGGCAGGGGCAGGGCGTGCTCTCGGCCGCGCTGTTCGGCCGCGCGCCCGAAACGCTCGGCTACGCGGTGGGCGATGCCGTGGACGCCGCCGTCAGCCTCTCCGTTTATGAAGGAAAAAACGGCCCGATGCTCTCGGCGCGCCTGCGCGAGCTGCGCCCCGCCGGGCTGGACGAACAATATTTGGAGGGAACCGCCCTGTACGAGGCATTCGCGTGCGGTGCGCCGCTGAACGATGCGCAGCGCGCACAGCTGCGCCCCGTGCGCGCGGATACCGTCGCGCTGTACCGCGCGCTGGGCGCCGGAAAGGACGGCGTTCCCGCGGATGATCTGCGCCCGCTGTTTGCGCGGCTGGGCGCCGGGAACGCGGGCAAGGCGCTCGTTTCGCTGGAGGCGCTGCGCGAGCTGAACCTCGCCGAGGTATGTGAAACGCCGCGCGGCGCGCGGTGGCGGCTGGTGCCGTCCACGGAAAAGAAGGATCTTTCGTCCGCGCCCATTTTACGCAGATTGGAGGCAGCGCAGTAATGGAGGAAAAGGAAAAAACCGCCGTTAAAACCTACGCGGATTTAAAGCAGGCAATCGTGGATTCCGGCCGGCCCTACGATCATGACGCCATTGAGCGCGCCTATCTCATGGCCGAAAAGGCGCACGCGGGGCAAAAGCGCCTTTCGGGCGAGCTGTATGTCAGCCACCCCATCGCTGTGGCGTGCCTTGTCGTGGATCTCGGGCTGGACACCAACTCTGTGATCGCGGCACTTTTGCACGACGTTGTCGAGGATACCGACATCACCTCGGACGACGTGCGCGCGGCGTTCGGCAGCGATGTGGCGCTGCTGGTGGACGGCGTGACAAAGCTCACGCAGATGACGTTTTCCTCGGTGGAGGAGCAGCAGGCCGAGAACCTGCGCAAGATGCTGCTGGCGATGAGCCATGATGTGCGCGTGATGCTCATCAAGCTGTGCGACCGGCTGCACAACATGCGCACCGGCGATGGCTGGCCGGAGCAGAAGCGCCGCGACAAGGCGCTGGAGACGATGGAGGTCTACGCGCCCATCGCCCACCGCCTCGGCATGAGCAATGTCAAGGAGGAGCTGGAAGACCGCAGCCTGCGCTATCTCGACCCTGTCGGCTATCAGGACATCAACGACGCCCTCACCAAAAACGGCGCGGCCGATTCGTTCATCGCGGGCATCGCGGAAAAGATCCGCGAGCGGCTGGCGGAGCTTGGCATGGGCGACTGCACCATCAAAAAACGCGTAAAAAGCGTGTACGGCATCTACCGCAAGATGTATATGCAGAACCGCTCGTTTGAGGAAATTTACGATGTGTACGCCGTGCGCATCATCCTGAACACCGTCGGCGAATGCTACAACGCGCTGGGCGTCATCCACGATATGTACCACCCCATCCCCAGCCGCTTCAAGGATTATATCTCCACGCCAAAGCCCAACCTCTACAAATCGCTGCACACGACGGTGATCGGGCACGAGGGCATCCCGTTCGAGGTACAGATCCGCACCTGGGAGATGGACCAGACCGCCGAATACGGCGTGGCCGCGCACTGGAAATATAAGGCGGGCGTGAGCGCAAAGGATAAGTTGGACGACCGCATCGCGTGGGTACGCCAGCTGCTGGAGAGCCAGCGCGAGAGCGACGACGCGGGCGATTTGCTGCACGAGATTAAAAGCGAGCTGCTGCCCGAGGACGTGTTCGCCTTTACGCCGCGGGGCGATGTCATCAACCTGCCCGCGGGCGCAACGGCCATCGATTTTGCCTACGCCATCCATTCCGCCGTCGGCAACCGCATGGTGGGCGCCAAGGCGAACGGGCGCATCGTGCCCATCGATCACAAGGTTGCCACGGGCGAGATCATCGAGGTGATCACCGGCCCGCAGGACAAGGGCCCCAGCCGCGACTGGCTGAACATCGTCGCCACGAGCGAGGCGCGGAACAAAATCCGCAACTGGTTCAAAAAAGAGCGCAAGGAGGAGAACATCGCCGAGGGCAAGGCCGCGCTCGAAAAGGAGCTGCGGCGCAATTTAGTGACGATCCCGGCCGAAAAATACGATGCGTTCATGGCGGATCTGGCCCGCCGCCAGCGCCTGAACACGCCCGAGGAGCTGTATGCCGCCATCGGCTACGGCGGGCTGCAGCTCTCGCGCCTGATGATCAAGATCAAGGACGAGTATGCGCGCCTGCTGAAGGAAAAAGACCCCGCCGAGGTGCTGAGCGTCCCCATCAAAAAGCACAAGGCCAGCGAGGGCGTCATCGTCGAGGGGCTTGATAACTGCGTGGTGAAATTTGCCAAGTGCTGCAATCCGCTGCCCGGCGACGACATCATCGGCTTTATCACGCGCGGCTTCGGCGTTTCGATCCACAAGCGCAGCTGCCCGAACGCGAGCAGCGGCCTTTTGGGCGAGGAGGCGCCCCGCTGGGTGAGCGCCCGCTGGGCGGACAGCGTGAAGGAGAGCTTTAAATCCTCGCTGGAGATCTCTGCGATGGACCGCGACGGCCTGATGGCCGACGTGGCGGTGCTCATCGCGGAAATGCACCTGCCGTGCTACGCCATCTCGGCCCGGCAGCTGCCCGACGGCCGCGCCACCATGACGCTGACCATCGGCGTCAACAACACCGAGCACCTGAACACCGTCATCAGCCGGCTGCGCAAGATCAAGAGCATTACGAATATTAACAGGGTGTAGGCGGAATTCACAATTCACAGTTCATAATTCATCATTGATGCGGTGGAAATGCTTTTGGCTTTACACGATAAGGGCGGTGTGGCTTTGGGTTTTGCGGGGTATTTCTGATTGGATCGGTGAAGCGATGAGCTGATGAAACAGCTGGGGGGATCCCTATGAAAAAGAAGCGGGTTTTGTGGATCGGCTGCGGCATCGTTTTGGCCGTGGGTGTTCTTTTGGCCGCTTTGTTTTTCTTCGCGCTCGGCCGCGGCATCGACAGCCTCGCGGGCACCGTCGGCGGCTATTTCGAACGGGAGGAGGCCCGCAGCGCGCTTTACCAGAGCATTGTGGACGACGTGGCGGAAAGCGAGCCGCTGTTCGCAGGCGCCTCGCAGGCCGGCCTTGTCTACAGCTGGGGTGCGGAGACGCCGGACAAAACGAGGCCGAACTACTTCTTCCTCCCCGATTCCCTGCACGACGATTATTGCGCGTACTGGCTGGAGGGCGTCGACCCGTCCGCCCTGTATGAGGGCTATAACCAGGATCTGTGGGAAACCGGCGACCCTGTATTTTATGCGATCCACATTTCCAAAACGACTTTCCCCTCCGACACCGATGTCGAGGGCATTCCGCTGAAGGCCGGCAAGGACTACTATTTTGTGGATATTTATGACAAGGCGATCTATTACCGGTATGTTTCCCGCTATCAGGATGCGGAGCATTATACGGTCCTCTCCGAATTCCGCTGCTTCGAGTACGGCGCCGTCAAGAGCTGGCTCTATTATCAGGAAGACGGGGAATGGGTGAAGGAAGCGCTGCCGGAATAGTGCGGGCGGTGCAAAAGGCGCCGGAGCTGTCCGGAACCTGTTTCTGACAGGCTTCGCCGATATTCAGCGGCCGGCAAATCGGCAGCGATGCCGGGAGCGGCGATACAAAAGCAGACCCGGGCAGAACCCGGAAACAAACTTTGGAACAAATTTTGGGAGGTGACGCCCATGCGCGCGGTGATCCAGCGTGTGAGCGGGGCGAGCGTTACGGTAAACGGCGGCGCGCCGCGCACCATCGGGCGGGGGCTTGTGATATTGCTGGGCGTGAAGGATACCGATACGCTCGCCATCTGCGAAAAGTTAGCGCAAAAGTGCGCCGGCCTGCGCATTTTTGACGATGCGGACGGCAAGCTGAACCTCTCGGCCGAGGAGCTGGGGCTGGAGGCGCTCGTGGTCTCGAACTTTACGCTGTACGGCGATACCAAAAAGGGCAAGCGGCCCAGCTTCATCGCCGCCGCAAAGCCGCCCCTCGCCGTCGACGCCTATGAATTGTTCGTGGCCGGGCTGCGCAAAACCGGCCTTTCCGGCGTACAGACGGGCGAATTCGGCGCCGAGATGCAGGTGACGCTCACCAACGACGGCCCCATCACCATCGTGATCGATACCGATGAATGGAAAAAATAACCGTTTTGCGGGCGCCGGTGCCGAAAGCCGGAAGCGGAACATACAGAATCGTGGAACGGAAACTGGATCCTGCACATGATCCACACGCCGGAACCCGTAAAAAATACGGAGGAACCAACATGAAAACCTATCACATCCCCGCGGCCCCGCCGCTTCGCACCAATACGTTTTTGCTCATCGGCGAAAACGGCAAGGCCGCCGCCATCGACCCGAACGCAGACGCTGCGGAATATCTGCGCCTGTTAGAAGAGTACGGCGCGCAGCTGACGCACATCCTGCTCACACACGGCCACTACGACCATGTGGGCGCGGTGGAAGCGCTGCGCGAAAAAACGGGCGCCGGGGTGTGGCTGAACCCACAGGATACGGCGGGCGACAGGCTTTTCCCCTTTACAACGCCGGATCATGCCTATATCGACGGCGAGACCATCACCGTTGACACCGACCTTGCCTTTCAGGTGATCGCCACGCCCGGCCACAGCGCCGGTTCGGTGTGCCTTTTGTGCGGCGGGCTGCTCTTTTCCGGCGATACGCTCTTTGCATGCGATATCGGCCGCACGGATTTAGCCGGCGGCGACATGGACGCCATGCGCCAAAGCCTCGCAAAGCTCTGCAAGGCCGTGACGCAGGATGTGAAGGTGCTGCCCGGGCATGAGGAGTTCTCCACGATGGACTACGAAAAAGAGCACAACCCGTATCTGAAATAGCGTTTCGGGCTTAAAGGGAGGGACCATGCGTTGATCGTAAAGGACGACAGAGGGAACGAGCTGCTGGAAATCATTCGCACCAGAGAGAAAACAGCCGATACAACGTATGCACCGATCACGCACTGTCTTGCGGTTGTAAAAATCGGCTCCGATTATTTGCTGGGTTGGAACCGGTACCGGCAGGATTGGGAAATCTTTGGCGGATGCAGGGAAAACAAAGAGACGTTGACGGAATGCATCCGGCGCGAATGCAAGGAAGAACTGGGCCTGCAAAATGTAGATTTTTCATGGATCGGCCTGATGCACTATCACATGGCGCCCGGCTATTTCCATCCGGAATGGCACGAGGAATACGGGGGACTCTATGGAATCAGCCTGCCCCCGGAAGCGATGGAGGCCATCGGTCGGGAGCGCATCGACAAAGAAGAAATTGAAAAACTGGCGTTTTACAGCGAAATAAAGGGAAAAGAAAAAATCGCAGCGATCGATGAAAAATTGCTTGAATATTGGGATCGGGGAATTTCCCTCGCACCCACTCCCCTCACCAAGTCTGAACACGAAGTTCTAAACTCGAAGCTCTAAACTCTGAACTCTAAGCTCTAAACTCTGAACTCTAAACTCTAAACTCTGAACTCTGAACTCTAATCTAAAAAGGGGGGTGCACTGCCATCGAGCTCTATCTTCGCGGCCTTGCCTCCGGCTATGAGCCGGAGCACGTGACGCGCCTGTTTTTTCCGGATGCGCACCTGACAAGGCAATGGCCTTCCCACCGCGCCGATACCGTCGCCGTGCTGCGGAACAGGCATCGCCTTGTCTGTGCCGTGCGGCAGAACGGAAAATGCACTGTACGCATGCTGTCCACTGCGCCCGGCAGAGGAACGCTTCCCCGGGCGGCGGCTGTTTGTGCAACTGTCTCCGATGCCCGCGCGGAGGAATACGAAACCTGCCGCGCGCTGTTTTTGCTGCTGCGCAAGGTGACGGGCATCTGCCCGCCGTGGGGCATGCTCACCGGCGTGCGCCCCGTGCGCCTTGTGCGCGAGCGGCGGCAGCCGGGCGAATCGGACGAGGCGTTCGGCGCGCGGCTGCACGAAACGCACTTCGTCAGCGGCGAGAAATTCCGTCTTGCCGTGCGCACGGCTGCGAATCAGACCGAAGCCCTCGCGTACAATACCCCGCAAAGCTATAGCCTTTACATCTCCATTCCGTTCTGCCCCTCGCGGTGCAGCTATTGCAGCTTCGTCTCGCGCACCACGGCCAGCTCCGGCCACCTGATCGAGCCCTATCTGCAAAACCTCTGCCGGGAGCTTGCAGCAATCAGCGCGCTGGCGCAGCGCAACCGTCTGAAGTTAGAGACGATTTACATCGGCGGCGGCACGCCCACGGCCATCTCCGCCGCGCAGCTGCGCGGGCTGATGCAGGCTGTGCAGGACAATTTCGACGTGCCCGCGGTGCGCGAATACACGGTGGAGGCCGGCCGGCCCGACTGCACCACGCCCGAAAAGCTGGCCGTCATCAAGGAATACGGCGCGACGCGCGTTTCCATCAACCCGCAGACGCTGAACGATGCAGTGCTCACCGCCATCGGCCGCCGCCACACCGCGCAGGACATCTTAGATTGCTTCGCCGAGGCAAGGCGGCAGGGCCATGACAATATCAACATGGACCTGATCGCCGGGCTGCCGCACGATACGCCCGAGGGCTTTTTGCATACGCTGCACGGCGTGCTGGCGCTCGGCCCCGAGAACATCACCGTGCACACGCTCACGCTGAAGCGCGCGTCGAACCTTGTCATCGAGCACGCGCCAACGGATTACGGCGACGTTGCCCGCATGCTGCGCTCGTGCGCGCTGCTGGGCGAAAACGGCTACGAGCCGTATTACCTCTACCGCCAGAAGGGCACGCTGCAAAATTTGGAAAACACCGGGTATACAAAGCCCGGATTCGCCGGATTGTATAATATATTCATCATGGAGGAGGTGCACACGATCCTTTCCGCCGGGGCGGGCGGCTCCACAAAGCTGGTCGGCCCGGATGGCGCGATCCGGCGCATTTTCAATTACAAATATCCGACAGAGTACATCGAGCGCTTTGACACCGTGCAGGCGCGCAAACAGGGAGTTGATGATTTTTATGGGAAATACCGAGATTTGGATCCCCAAGCGTTTGGTTGAAACGGGGCTTTTGAACCTTGCGGCCGCCGCGCCCGAGACGCTGGTGGCGTACTGCGAGCAGGATTATGCCGCGCGCATCGCCGACGCCGCGGCACAGATCGAGGCGAGCGGCGCGCATGTGGTGATGCTCACGGGCCCCTCGGCCTCCGGCAAAACCACCACCGCACACAAGATCGCTGGTTGCATCGCTGCCCGCGGCAAGCGCAGCGTCGTCGTCTCGCTGGATAACTTCTATAAGGATGTAAAGGATTATCCGCTTCTGCCGGACGGCACCCCGGATTACGAAAGTGTCGACGCGCTGGACGTCGCCGAGATCAACAACTGCCTGCTCTCGCTTGTGGAGACGGGCAAGGCAGAAATCCCCGATTTCGATTTCAGCCGCGAGCAGCGGCGCCAGGGCGTGATCCCCATCGAGGTGGGCGACGGCGTTGTGGTGGTGGAGGGCATCCACGCGCTGAACCCGCGCCTGACGGCGCTTTTGCCCGAGGGCAGCGCCTTCAAAATCTATACCAGCATGCGCGAGGAGTATTCCGCGAACGGCCGGCGCGCCATCGCCACGCGGGATATCCGCCTTGCGCGCCGCATGGTGCGCGACCACAAGTTCCGCGGCCACTCGCTGGAAAAGACGTTTTCCATGTGGCCGGCCGTTTGCGAGGGCGAGGATAAGAACATCAAGGTGTTCAAGCCCGAGGCCGATATGATTCTGGATACGAGCTTTTCCTACGAGGTGTGCTGCCTTGCGCCGTTCGTGGCCGAGCTGCGCGGCGGCCTTGCGCCCGATTCCCCCTATGCCGCCCAGTTGGAGGAGCTGTGCACACTGTTCGCGCTGTGCGCGCCCATCGCCGAATCGTACATGCCGCGCGATTCCATGCTGCGGGAATTCATCGGCTGAAAATCAGACGGCGGACGCGGCCCGGCTTGACGCGAACCGCAGAGGCGGCCGCCGGGCCCCGCCCTCTCCCGATGGGAAAACAGCCGGACTTCTTTCCCGGCTGCCTTATAAAAATAAAAATGACAAGGAGATGCTGTATATGAACGCATTGGATCGCCTGGCGGATGTCGCCGCCGTATGCGCAGACGCCGTGCTGCAAACCACCGGTGAGCTGGCGCAAAAGGGCAAACAGCAGGCCCAGCTGCTGAAGTTAGAACATCAGCTGAGCCGCGCGCAGCGCCAGCTGGGCGCGCTGGTATACACGCTGCGCAAAACAAACACGGAAAACGAAGCGCTCATCGCGCGCTATATCGACGCCATCGCGGATCTGGAGGTGCAGATCGCCGGAATGCGCGTCAGGGAAACCGGCGCACCCGAGGAGGAAGACGCCGTATATTGCCCGCAGTGCGGCGCGCAGGTGCAGGCCGACGCCCTGTTCTGCCCCGCCTGCGGCGGAAAGCTGTAAAAAAGCCCGGGCGGCCGCGCCTGCCTTTGGGCCGGTTTCCCCTGCCCCGGCCAAAAAGCCGCCGTCAAAACAGCATCTTCATGCCGAAACCCGAAAAAAGCCCGAAAAACAGGCATTTTTTCAAAAAAATGCTTGCAATGCAGTGCGCTATCATGTAAAATAGATAGGCAGGTTTTGGGAAAGGGTGTGGAAGCAGGGTGCAGGAGCTGATCGAACGCCTGCTCGCAAAAGAGCGCTATACGATGGGCGATCTGCGCGATATCGTCGCACTTCTGCGCGACCCGGACACCGGCTGCCCGTGGGATAAGGTGCAGACGCACGCCAGCATCCGCAAAAACTTCATTGAGGAAACCTACGAGGTGGCTGACGCCATCGACCTTGCTGACGCGCACCTTTTGTGCGAGGAGCTGGGCGACGTATTGCTTCAGGTGGCGCTGCACACGCAGATGGAAGCCGAGCAGGGCGCCTTCACGTTCGACGACGTGTGCACCGGCATCTGCAAAAAGCTGATTGCACGGCACCCGCACATTTTTGCGCAGAGCGATGCGCAGACCGAAACGCCGAAACGCACGCCGGACGAGGTGCTGGATACGTGGGAGCAGATCAAGCGCCGCGAAAAGCACCGCGAGGGGCTGGCGCAGGATCTCGCGAGCGTGCCGCGCGCGCTGCCCGCCCTGATGCGCGCCCAGAAGGTGGCCAAACGCGCGGCGGGGCACGGCGTTTCCCAGCCGGATACACAGGCCGCGCTGCAAGCGCTGGCAGATCGCGCAGCGGCGCTGCAAGCAGCCGCCGAGGAGGCCGCTGCCGCCAAGGCGGACAGCGCCGGTGCAAACGAGCAGCGCAGGCTGCTGGGCGAGGTGCTTTTTGCGGCCGCGGACGCCGCACGCTTTCTTGGCTGCGACGCCGAGGAGGCGCTGGGCGAGGCAACGGAGCGCTTTGCCGAACATCTGAAACGCATGGAACACCCCGACGCATCCGCCCCGGATTGAATGCCCGCAGCCGGGGCACACTGTATCCTGAAAGGGTACGTGAAAGATGCATCCCGAACGGGCCTCTGGAACGAAGCATCCTGAAAGGGTGCTCGAAAAGAAACATCCCAAAGGGTACCCGGAAAGAAACACCCCTGAAAAGGGCACATCCCCAAGGGCTGCACACTGTATTGCTTTTCCCAGAGCGGTCTCCGCTTTGAGAACAAATATTAAAACATTCGGAGGGTATACAAAATGACGAAAGTAGATCTGGTTGCGAAAGTTGCCGCGGAAGCGGATCTGACCAAAAAGGACGCCGAGAAGGCCGTTGCCGCCGTGCTGGGCGGCATCACCGAGGCGCTGAAGTCCGGGGATAAGGTTTCTCTGGTGGGCTTCGGCACGTTCGAGGCGAAGCAGCGCGCTGCCCGCACCTGCCGCAATCCCCGCACCGGCGAGCCCACCCCTGTGCCCGCGACGGTCGCGCCCGTCTTCAAGGCCGGCAAGGCTCTGAAGGACGCCGTGGCGAAATAAGCTTTTTCTTTACCGCCCAAAGCAGTACGCTGCAAACCGGGCAAAACCGAACCAAAAGCGTTTGCAGCCGGGGGATTTCTCCGGCTGCGTTTTTGTTTGCCGCGCCATATTTTGCGCGGCGGGGCCATTGCGGACGATCGTAAATGGGGGAGAAAAAAACCGATGCAAAAGGAACCGCTTGGAACAGATCGCGTGCGTGTGATCAAAATCGGCAAAGAGGCTTTGTTTGAGTTTCTCTATGAGCAGTTTATCGAGCATCAGGAACAATTTTTTGATATCGATGCGCTGGAGGCCGCTGATTTTTTTGAGGTGGATTGGGAAAACGGACAGTTCCTTTTCGGCGTCCAGCGATCGGAGGATGCAGACGGCAATTTCCTCCCCTGCCCCTGTGCGGATCTGGATCTGAAAAAGCTGATGCGCAATCTGCCGGATACGGCATCCTCCCTGTACGCATGCAGCAGCCGCTATCAGGAATATTCCAAATCTGAATTGCTTGCACTTTCCGAAAAGCCGGAAGAACCATAAAAAACTGAAAAAAGGAGGGCATCCCCATGCGCAGCGTCACCGTACTTGCGCCCGCAAAGCTGAATCTCACCCTGGATATCACGGGCGTCCGGCCGGACGGATACCATACTGTCGATATGATCATGCAGGCCGTGAGCCTGTACGAGCGCGTCACCGTGCGCAAAAGCGAGGGCTTCTCGCTCGCGCTGCCCGGCTCGAACGTTCCCGCAAACGAGCACAACACCGCGTGGAAGGCGGCGCGCGCCTTTTTGGACGAGACGGGCCTTTTGGCGGGCGCCGCCATTACGGTGGAAAAGCACGTGCCGGTGCGCGCCGGAATGGCGGGCGGCAGCGCCGATGCAGCCGCCGTGCTGGTGGCGCTGAACGCGCTGTACGGCGCGCGCCTCCCCGAAGAAGCGCTCTGCGCCATCGGCGCGCGGGTGGGGGCGGACGTGCCGTTCTGCATTTTGGGCGGCACGGCGCGGGCCACGGGCATCGGCGAACGGCTGGAACGGCTTTCGCCCTGTCCGCCGTGCTTCTTTACGGTGTGCATGCCAAAGGGCGGCATCTCCACGCCGCAGGCCTATGCGCGGTACGACGCGCTTGGAACAGACGATCGCCCGGATACGGCCGCCGCGCTTGCGGCGCTTTGTCGGGGCGACTTGCCGGCGCTCTGCGCGCAGATGAAAAACGCACTCAGCTTTTCCAGCGCCGGCCGCGACACCGCGCCCATCTGCCGCATTCTGCGCGAACACGGCGCCGCCGCCGCGCTGATGACAGGCAGCGGCGCGGCCGTGTTCGGCGTGTTCGAACGGGAGGCCGCCGCCACCGCCGCGCGCGGCGCGCTGGCCGCCCGGTATCCGCGCGCCTGGGTGCTTTCCCCGGATCCGCAGGGCGCGCGCATCGTACATACAACCTGAGGAACCTCTGAGTCAATTGCCGCGCGTCTCTGCGGCAATTGATTCAGAGCTTCCCTGACCGGCTTCAAACAAAAGAGCGATCCCTCCTGACGCGGGACCGCTCTTTTGTTTTTATGGCCTTTGCACCATGCGCAGGCGCGTCCATGGGCCAACCGCCGCGCAGCGGCGGCGTTTGGGCCGGGGGAAAACTTACCCGCCGAACCGGTCCGCCGGCTGCATCAAAGCTTTTCGAAAAAAACGGCTGAAAAAATATGGCTGCGGCTGATTCAAATAATGACAAACGCAGAAAAACATGGTATAATTTTATAATCAGCCGAAAACCGGCCATCAGTTTTTAAAACACACAATACCTTACCGAAAGAGGGTGCAGAAAATGAAGATGCCCATCGAAGAAGAACGCCTCATGGAACGGGTATGGATGGTTTTGCGCCTTGCCGGGGAAAACGGGCTGGAAGCCGAGGCGATCGACGCGCTGCCGCCGGAAGCGCTTTCTGCGCAGGGGATCGATCCGGATATGCTGCGGGAGGTGCGCGGATTTCTGCAGTTTTTGGACGAGATCCCCGGCAGCTTTCTCATTTACCGCGCCTCGGACGACGAGCGCATCGTCTTCGCGAACCGGGGGCTTTTGCGGCTGTTTGGGTGCGCATCCATCGCGGAGCTGCGCGCGCTCACGGGCAATTCGTTCCGGGGTATTGTGCATCCCGACGACCTCGACGCCGTGGAACAAAGCATCTCCCGGCAGATCGAGGGCAGCGACGGCCGGCTGGACTATGTGGAATACCGCATCCGGCGCAAGGACGGCACGGTGCGCCGTGTGGAGGATTACGGCCATTTGGTGCACGGCCGGAACACGGAGGATTTTTTCTATGTGTTTCTGGGCGACGCAACGGAAAAATACGAGCGCCGCGAACGCGAGCGCATTCTGCTCCAGAGCGCCGCGCGGGAAAAAGACCGCGAAATGCAAAAGCTCATCCAGCATTATGACGCCGAGCGCGCGCTGATCAATCAGGAATACCTGCGCCGCCTCGAGGTGATTGAGGGTCTCAGCATCAACTACGAATCGATTCTGTTTGCCGACCTCGATGCCGACCAGGTGCTGCCGTACCGGCTGAGCGTGCGCACGCAGCCCATGTTTGAAACACACCTTTCCCTGCGTGCATACAGCGAATATGCGGCGGAGTACGCGCAGCGCTGGGTACATCCCGAGGACCGGGAACGGGTTGCCAGGATGACCTCCGTCGGCCACATCCGGGAGGCGCTGGCGCAAAATTCATCCTTCTATTTCAATTACCGCGTGCTGATGGAGGAAGAGACGCAATATCTCCAGCTGCGCGTCGTCGCCGTTGGGGAAAGCGAGGGCCGGTGCTCGCAGATCGTATTGGGCTTTCGCAGTGTGGACGAGGAGATCCGGCGCGAGATGGAGCAAAAGCAGATCCTCGCGCAGGCGCTTACCAACGCAAACCTCGCCGTCACGGCCAAAAATACATTCCTCTCCAACATGTCGCACGATTTGCGCACACCGCTGAATGCGATCATCGGCTTTGCGCAGCTTGCAAAAAATTATGCCGGCGACCCAAAAGAACTGCTTGGATATCTCGATCGCATCGAGGCATCCGGCCGGCAGCTGTTTGAACTCATCAGCAAGCTGCTGGAGCTGGCGAATATGGAATCGGAGGAATCCTCCGTGGCCGAGGTGGAATGCGTTCTGCGCGACATCGCACAGGATGTTTACCACTACCTGCGCCCGCAGGCACAGGAAAAGGCCATCGATTTTTCCATGGAGATCGGCCGCCTGCGGCACGAGACGATTTTCAGCGATCCGGAAAAGCTGCATCAGCTGCTGATGTATCTTGCCAACAACGCAATCACTTACACGCCGCCGGAAGGGCGTGTGACGATCTCCATCGAGGAAAAAGAAGAAAAACTCGGACAGTATGCGTCTTACAGCATCCGTGTGCAGGATACGGGCATCGGTATCGGAGAGGAATTTCTGGAACAGATCTTTGAGCCGTTCTCCCGCGAAAAAAACACCACGCTCAGCGGCGTGCATGGCGCAGGGCTGGGGCTTTCCATCGTCAAGAACATCGTCGACATGATGGGCGGCACCATCGACGTGCAGAGCAGGCCGGACGAGGGCAGCACCTTCACGGTCGGGCTGAATTTCCGCGTGCGGGAAGATAAAGCGCCCACTCTTCGGGCGAAGGAAGCCGATACACCGCCCGTGTGCGGCAGGAACGTTCTTGTTGTGGAAGACAACGAGATCAATATGCAGATCGAAAAGGCGCTGCTGAAGATGAAAGGCTTTTCCGTGGATACCGCAGAGGACGGCAGCATCGCGCTGGAAAAGATACGCCGCGCCGCACCCGGCCAATACGACGTGATCCTGATGGATCTGCAAATGCCGGTGATGGACGGCTGGCAGGCCGCCGCAGAGATCCGGAAGTTAGAGAACCCGGCGCTCGCGAGCATCCCGATCATCGCCGTCAGCGCCAATTCCCTCAAAGAGGATGTGCGCCACTCGATGGAGAGCGGCATGAACGCCCACCTGCCCAAGCCCATCGACATCAACGAGATCGTGCGGCAGATCGAGGCGCTGGTGCCAGGCATGTGATCCATCCCCCGCCCCCGGCACTGCCGGGGACACCCGCAAAAAAGGCGTATCACGGAACGCGAAGTCCTGCGATACGCCTGCCCTTACAAACACTTTGGGGCTGTTGCGCAAGGTTTTTCCTTGGACAACAGCCCCTTTTTCAATATCCCCCGACGGAAGCTTACGAGTGGTGCGCGTCGGCATGATGGCCGGAAGAATGGCCGGAATGATGACCGGAAGCGCCGGAATTGCCGGAATTGCCAAAGCTGCCGGGCGCATTGGAAGCCGCTGTGCCGTGGTGGTGGCCTGCCTCGGTGCAGTCGAGCGCACAGGCGTGGTGGTGTTCATAATCGGCGCAATCGGCAGGGCAATCGTGGTGGTGCGCGGCGTCCGTGCAGGCGGGGTCGCTGCAGCCCATGCCGGGGAGGAAGGCTGCTGCGGCAGGGGCTGCATCGGGCGTGCCCGGCAAGGGCGGATCGCTTTGCGTGTTCCCCTCCTGCATATTATTCGCGCCCGGGGATCCGGCTGTACCCGAGGGATTCGCCGCCCCTGCGGGATTGGCTGTGCCCGAAGGATTCGCTGCCCCTGCGGGATTCACTGTACCCGAGGGGGCGGCGGGATTCGGGCTTACCGGTATCACGGAGCAGCCCACCAGCGTGCCCAGGCTCATTGCCAGGATGACGGCGCATACAAACACCGCCGCACCGTTCTTCTTTTCCGTTTTTGTCAAAATATTTTGGAACCGTTTTTTCATAATCCGTTTTCCTCCGTAAAAATTCGTTGACAGCGCGGTCTTTTTGGCGCTTTGTTTCTGCAGTGCAGAGAGCAGCGCCTCTGCGTACGCTTTCCGCTCCGGATAGCTGAGATCCTTTATCACCCGTTCGTCACAGGATAGCTCCATATCGACCGCCGCTTCCCGCTGCATCACCCAGACCAGCGGATTCCACCAGTAAACCGCGCGAACGGCCTCAAAAAGCAGCTTGCAATACAAGTCTCCCCGTTTCAGGTGAACGAGCTCATGCTTCAAAATAAAAGAGAGTTCCTCCGCGCTGTATTGCGCCTTTGGCAGCACCAGAACAGGGCGTAAAAAGCCGGTGAGCATGGGGCTGGAGGCCTCCGGGTACCCTATGACGGATACCGCGCTGCGGATTTGCAATTCGCCTTTCAGCTTCCGCAGCAGGCGCAAAACCGCTTCATCCTGTACGGCACTGCCTTTTTTGCGAAGCCGGCGCCGATAGAGCAGATAGCTGCCCAGGGGTACGCACATCATGGCCACGCTGCCGGACACCCAGACGCCGGCGATGAGGTCCAGCCATGAAATACGGTTGCCCGTATCTTCCGGCTGCGCCGCAATGGGCGCTGTCATTTGCGCCGGGAGCGCAACGATCACCCGCCCGCGGGGCGCTTCGGCGGCCGGTGTCTCCGGCGCTGTTTGTCCCCGTTCCGGTTCCGCTTCGGGCGCCGGTTCCGGCTCCAATTCCGGATTGGCTTCGGACGCCGATCCCGGCTCCAATTCCGGATTGGCTTCGGACGCCGATCCCGGCTCCAATTCCGGATTGGCTTCGGACGCTGATCCCGGCTCCAATTCCGGCCCCGACCCCAGCTTCGTTTCGGGCGCCGGGCCTGCCATTGCCGGAATTTCCCCCTGCGGCCGCAGCTCTGCCGCCGTTCCCCCGCTGCCTCCCCCGAACGGGAACAGCAGCCGCGCTGCCAGCACGATCCAGACCCAATACTTCCACCTTGCGGCATAGCGCCGATCGAAAAGCGGTGTGAGCAACAGCAGCAAAACGATCATCAGGCTGACCGGGAGCGAGATCTCTAAAAAAGCAAGAAACAGATCCGTCATCGCCGCTCGTCCTCCAGCCGGTCCAGAAACGCCCTCAGCTCCGCGATATCAGAATCCCCGATCGCCCGGTCGCTGTACAGTGTCGCCACGAGATCCTGTATGGAATTGTGATACAGCTTTTCCAGAAAACGCCTGCTTGTACCCGCTTTGTATGCGTGCTCCGGGATCACCGGGGAATACAGATTGCTACCCGTCGAACGGTCGCAGCTTACAAAGCCCTTGCCGCACAGCCGTGCCAGGGAGGTCATCAAGGTGGAAAGCTGCCACTTTCTTCGCGCCTGTAATTCTTTTAAGATATAATTCGAGGGCACCGGGGCCTCGCTGCTCCAGATCACCTGCATGATCTCCAGCTCCGCCTCGCCCAGCTTCTTCTGCGTATTATCCATCCCATGTGCCCTCCCGGTATGATGCGCCCGCATATCCATATTATACAAGCGTATAATACAGGTGTCAAGCCTTTTGTAAAAATCCCCATTCGGTACTGTATTGCTGCGCGCAAAATCTCGGGGAACACATCGGCGGTTTTCGTGGAACGCGCCGGCCCGGCAATCAGAAACCGAATTGGAATTTTCCGGAAATCTGTGAAAGCTGCAGCCTCCCGCTACACCCCTTCCAAATCAAAGGCAGGAGTGTATTCTTCTTTTGCGCTGCTGCGCTGCTGCATGTAGCCCTCTTCCAGCCCCAGCGATACCGCGTAGTCCACGGCGCGCCGGTATTCATACGTAGAGATGCGGCGGCTGAGCGCCTTGTGCTGCGCCGCCTTGTAAAACGGCGTATACTGGCTCATCAAACTCAGCAAAAAGCCGCCGCGCGGCAGCGCGGCCAGATAGTCCAGCACGGCGCGGGTATCCGCGTCCGCGTTCGGCAGCGCCAGATGACGCACGATCACGCCGCTTTGCAGCATGCCGTCCGCATCGAACCGGGGCGGGCCCGCCTGCGCGAGCATCGCCTCCAGCGCGGCGCTTGCCACGGTAAAATAATCCGGCGCGGCGGAATACTCCGCCGAAAGCGCGGCGGAGCAGTATTTGAAATCCGTCAGCCAGATATCCACATACCCGCGCAGTGCGGCGACGGCCTGTGCCGTCTCGTACCCGCCCGTATTGTATACCACCGGGATCGAGAGCCTGCCTTTTACAAGATCCAGCGCCGCGCATACCCACGGCAGGTAGTGCCCCGCCGTGACAAGGTTCAGATTGTGCGCGCCCTGCTGCTGCAGCGAAAGGAAAATTTCCGCAAGGCGCTCCACGGAAATTTCTTTGCCGAAATTTCCGGCGCTGATGGCATGGTTCTGGCAGTAGCAGCACCGCAGCGCGCAGCCGGAAAAGAACACCGTGCCGCTGCCGCGCACACCGGAGATGCACGGCTCCTCCCAAAAATGCAGCGCCGCCCGCGCGGCCTTTATGCGCGCGCCGCCGCCGCAGAGGCCCTGCGTCTTCGTCCTGTCCGCCCCGCACCGCCGCGGGCACAGGGTGCAGTGTGTGGGAATGTTCATTGGGCGGCCCTCCTTTCTTTTGCGTTCCCCGCTTTGTACAAATTGCCTGCCGCGCGAGACCTGTATGCAGAAAGCGATTTTTCGCGCGTGTTGTCGTTTGTATCACTTATGCCGCCTGCTTCATTTTCTTCATTTGCGATGTTGCTTTGTATGCATCGAATAGTATACCATCTTTTTCCGATTTGTGGTATACTGTATTCATTCTAAAAGCTCTGCGTCTGTCATTCGACGGCCGGCCGCACCGGCGGCGGTTCCAAACGCGGCGCGATGCGGGAACAAAGCTTCCCCGCCATTTTTCTGCCATTTACCGGCATTTGCCATCACTTTCATCGGGAGGGAGCAGACGATGCAGCCGATCGTGCACGATCCACAACAAAAGTTTCTCGCGCAGCTTGCCCGGGAGTATCCCACCGTCGCGGCGGCCTCCAGCGAGATCATCAACCTGCAGGCGATCCTGCGCCTGCCCAAATCCACCGAGCACTTTATGAGCGACCTGCACGGCGAGGCCGACGCGTTCACGCACATCCTCGGCAACGCCTCGGGCGTCATCCGGGAAAAGGTCGACCGCGTGCTGGCAAACGAATTATCCGCCGCCGAGCGCGCCGAATTTGCCACGCTCATCTACTACCCCGCACAAAAGCTGGCGCAGCTGAAGCCCCGGCAGACGGATCTTGCCGCCTGGTACCGGCTGACGCTGTACCGGCTGATCGACGTGTTCCGCATGACGGCCTCGAAGCACACGCGCAGCTTTGTGCGCAAATGCCTGCCGGAGGGCTTCGCCTATATTTTGGACGAGCTGCTGCACGCGCACTTTGAGGATCACGACAAGGAGCTCTACTACGGCAGCATCGTCGATTCCATCGTGGACGTCGGCCGCGCGGACGATTTCATCGTCGCGCTCGCGCAGCTCATCCAGCGCATGGCCGTGTTCCGCCTGCACATCGTGGGCGACATCTTTGACCGCGGCGCGCGGCCGGATGTGATTTTGGATAAGCTGATGCGCCACCACGCGGTGGATATCCAGTGGGGCAACCACGATGTGGAATGGATGGGCGCGGCGGCCGGCAGCGACGCGTGCGTGGCCAGCGTCGTGCACGTGACGCTCAGCTATAATAATTTGGAGACGTTAGAGGACGGCTACGGCATCAGCCTGCGGCCGCTCTCGCAATTTGCCGAGGAAGTCTACCGCGATACGGACGTCTCCGGCTTCTGGCCGAAGCTGACGGAGGCGGGCGAGTATTCCCCGGCGGATCTTGCCCGCACCGCGCGCATGCACAAGGCCATCGCCGTAATGCTGTTCAAGGCAGAATGCGCGCTCATCGACCGCAACCCGGATTTCGGCATGCAAAGCCGCGCGCTGCTGCGGCGCGTGAATTTCGTCACGCAGACGATCGAGATCGACGGCGCGGAATACCACATGAAGGACTGCGATTTCCCCACCGTCGACCCCGCCGACCCCGCCGCGATGACGCCCGGCGAGCGCGACGTACTGGACAAGCTGTGCCAGAGCTTTATGCAGAGCGACAAGCTGGCGCGCCATGTGCGGTTCCTGTACGCCAAGGGCAGCGTCTACCACATGGAGAACAACAACCTGCTGTTCCACGGCGCGGTACCGCTGGACGAAACCGGACAGCTGGCCGGGGTGGAATACGGCGGGCGGCGTTATGCCGGCCGCGCGTGGATGGATCAATGCGAGCGCATGGCGCGGCAGGGGTATTTTGCCCCGGCGGGCAGCGCGGCCCGGCAGCGCGGGCAGGATTTTCTCTATTATCTATGGTGCGGGCCGCTCTCGCCCATCTTCGGGCGCGACCGCATGGCCACGTTTGAGCACCTCTTTGTAGACGGCGAATTTTCCGAGCGCAAAAACCCCTATTATCTGTACATCGAAAACGAGGATGAGGCCATCGCGCTGCAAACCGCCCGGCTGATTTTCGACGAATTCGGGCTTGATTTTGAGAACGGACACATCATCAACGGGCACATTCCGGTGCGCGCGGCCAGCGGCGAACAGCCCGTGAAGGCGGGCGGCAAGCTGATCGTGATCGACGGCGGCTTCTGCAAGGCGTACCACCGGCGCACGGGCATCGCGGGGTACACGCTGATCGCGTCGTCGCGCGGGCTTTCGCTGCGCAGCCACGGCCCGTTCGAGAGCACCCAGAAAGCCATCTCGGAGAACCTCGACATTTTATCCACCACGGATATGTTCGAGCCGAGCGGCAAGCGCGTCTATGTGGCGGATACCGACGAGGGCGCGGGCATGAAAGAGCGCATCGCCGATTTGAAGCAGCTGCTCGCCGCCTACGCGGACGGCAGCATCAAGGAACAGGCGTGACACAAACAGCGCGATTTCTCCGCCCGGCACGCGAGCGTTCCCCAGGCGGCAGAATAAACGCCGCTCGTCGTCTTTTCATTTACGACATTCAGGAGGACTTTATCATGCAGCAACCAAAACCCGGCACGGCGCTCGTATTTGAGGCGTGCGAAAATTTCCGCGAGCTGGGCGGATACACCGGCTGCGGCGGCAAACATGTGCGGTACGGCGTCTTTTACCGCGCCCCCGCGCTGGCCAACATCCATACCCCGGCCGACCGCGAGCATTTTCTCTCTCTCGGCATCCGCACGGCGTTCGATTTCCGCTCCGGGGCCGAGCGCGCCCTCACGCCGGACCCGGAATTTCCGGGCGTAAAGAACATCGCGATCAACGCCCTGTTCGCCCCGGACGGCAGCGAACAGAACTTTGATTTGGAGGAAATCGTGCGCACCGAGGAGGGCATGCGCCTTTTGACGGACGGCGTACATGAAAGCTACGTGCGCATGCCGTTTGAGAACCCCGCCTACAAGGCGCTGTTCGCGGCCATCCTCGCGGGCGAAACGCCGGTGCTCTTTCACTGCACCGCCGGCAAGGACCGCACGGGCGTCGCCGCCGCGCTCATCCTGCGCACGCTCGGCGTCTCGCGCGAGGACATCCTCGCTGATTATCTCTTGACAAACGAATACCGCGCCCGATCGAGCGCGGCGTTTTGTAAAACGCTCGAGCAGATGGGCGTGCCCGCGCCCAAAGCCGCCGAGGTGGCGCGCGTGGGCTGCTGCGTGCGGCGCGAAAGCCTCGAGAGCGCGCTGGATATCATCGACGCGCGCTATCCCCGCTTTGAGGATTATCTGGCCGAACAGCTCGACGTGGACGCGGCCGCGCTTGCCGGCTTGCGCGAGCGGTATTTGGCGTGATCCATTTTCCTGCCGCCGGCCGGATGCCGGAATCACAGCCTGCGCTGTCGCCGCCGGCCGGAATTTCGGGAAAGCAAACCTTCCCGCCGGCCGCGGGCGGGAAGCAAGCCGCCCTGCTGCCGGCCAAAGCATCCAAAGCAACTGCCGCGCTGCCGGCCGGCGTCAAATACCCGGCGGTATTCAAAATCGATTTTCTCTCAAAAATGTGTTGCTCTGCAAGGTTTTCCCCTGTACAGCAGCGCGTTTTTCTTTTAACGAAATTTTTATCCTGCGGCCCTTGACAAATGATTCTACAGGCTGTAGTATATATTTATACTACAGCCTGTAGAACGAGGTGTTCCCTATGACGGATTTTAAAATCGGTTCTGCCGAGGCGCGCTTTGCCGATTTGATCTGGGCGCATGAACCGATCGCGTCCGGGCAGCTGGCAAAGCTGGGCGCCGCCGAATTTTCCTGGAAGAAAACCACGTCGTTCACGGTGCTGAAGCGCTTGTGCGACCGGGGCCTTTTTCAGAACGAAAACGGCACCGTCACCTCGCTTGTTTCGCGCCAGGAATTTTACGCCCGGCACGGCGAACAGGTCGTGGCTGGGGGCTTTGGCGGCTCGCTTCCCGCTTTTGTGGCCGCCTTCGGCTCCCGGAACAAGCTCTCGGACGCCGAAATCGAAGAACTGGAAAAGATCATCGAAAGCATGAGGGAGTGATCGTATGCCCGCAAATCTTTTTATCCGCATCCTCGATATGAGCAAAACGGCCGGTGTCGTGATCCTTTTCGTGCTCGCGGCGCGGCTGCTTTTGAAAAAGGCGCCGAAGTGGATCTCCTACGCCCTGTGGGCGGTAGTGCTGTTCCGCCTGCTCTGCCCGCTGTCCGTTGAGTCGCCCGTGAGCATCGTTCCCGCAATGACACCTGCCGCGCAGAATTACCGCCTTGCGGACGAGCCGGTCTCCCCCGCCGGCGCAGGGCTCGCCGCGTACCGTGCCGTCGGCGACGCGCTGAACGGCGGGCTGGGCACCCAGTATATCCGGACGACCGAGACGGACGAAAACGGATCGCCCCGGTATGTGACCGCCGACTGGTGGAGCGTCTGGATCCTGTTCGGGCAATATGTCTGGCTCGCGGGCATCGCCGTGATGCTGCTGCGCAGCGTTATTTCGTATGCGAAGCTCCGCCGAAAACTCCGGATTTCCATCCCGCTGCGGGACAATATCTATCTTGCGGACGATATCGAATCGCCCTTTGTGATCGGGCTGCTCTGTCCGAGGATCTATCTTCCCTGCGGCCTCGACGAAAAAGAACAGGCGTATATCCTTCTGCACGAGCAGTACCACATCGAGCGAAAAGACCACATCTGGAAGGCATTGGCGTTTCTGGCGCTGTGCCTCCACTGGTTCAACCCGCTGGTGTGGCTGGCCTTTGTGCTGGCGAGCAGGGATATGGAAATGAGCTGCGACGAGGCCGTGCTGCGCGGGGTGGGCGATGACATCCGGTCCGGATACGCCGCCTCGCTTCTGGCGCTCGCCACCGGCCGCCGCATCATCGCCGGAACGCCGCTCGGCTTTGGAGAGGGAAACGCAAAGCAGCGCATCCGGAATCTGGGGAAATGGAAGCAGCCCGTCCTCTGGGCCGTGATCGCCGCGGCAGCCGCCGCGCTTTTGCTCACGGTGTGCCTTGCCACAAACCCGGCCGGCGGCAGCGGGAAAACGCAGGAGCTCACCGGCCTTGTCACAGGGATTCGGACAGACGAAAACGGCGATTTGACGGCCATTGTGCTCCAAACGAGCGGCGGGAAGGAAACCGGCATCCTGCTTACAGAAGAAACCATCGCGTTCCCGCCGGGAAGCGGCGCCTGGACTTCGGAGGAAGGGCGCGCCGCATTCCGGGCGGCGCTCGCGCCGGACAGCCTGATCATCGCCGACTGCACCCGCGGCAAGCATACGCTTGCCGCAGACGGCGGCGCGCAAATCGCCGCCTATGAGGCGCGCAGGATCCAAATCAGCGGGCAGCTTCTCCGCGGCGCCGCCGCTGCGCAGGACGGGACAATTCTTGATGTGCTGGAGGACAATATCTGGCAGCGCCGCACCTATCAGCTGGCAGACGGAACCGAGCTGCTGCAGGTAAACGCCCCGCACGGCCCCCAAAACAGTTATGTGGGTGGCGTCGAGGGCTTTGAGACCCTGAGCGAAACAGCGCAGGAACAATTGGCCGCTTTTTATAACAGCCGCGGCCTGCTGTATGACGAACAGGATGTACTGGAACAGGTCTATTCCCTCTACCAGCAGTTGGGCGCGGATTTTCGCCCCGGCCTTGTGGAACAAAGCGTTTCCGCCTGTGCCTCCAATGACCGGATCCTCTATTTCCTCACCGCCGTCACCCTGCCCACCGGCCGGGAAAACGGGAATATTTGCTGGGAGGTTCGCCTGTGCGACGCCTTCGACCGGGAGACAGGCGCGCGCATCGACACCTGGGATCTGTTCACCGCGCCCAAAGAGACGGTGATACAGGCCCTGCTGGATGCAGGCGGTATCACCGGCTATCCCCTGCGGGCCGAAATGGAGGCCGCCGTCTGGGACGGGCAAATCATTTTCTTTCCCGACGGCATCTCGGTAGAGTTTGCGCCGGGCGCGCTGCCCGGCGAGCCGAATACTGTTGGCTTTGGCGTAGACTACACGCCTGTGATCCGGGCGCTGCTGCAGGATTGGGCCATACCGGATGGCCGCGGTTGAACCGAACTTCCTTTTTTGGCAAGGACGGTTTCAATATCTCTGCCGCTATAAAGCACACGGATGATGCTGACAGTCTTCTGCTCTGAATTTGGAATGTAAAACACGCAATACTTGCCCACAACCATAACACGCATTCCCCGGCTGAGCCAAGGCTCGTGCTGATACCGATGGTACCGTTCCGGCATCTGATCCAGCGAAAAGATCTTACATTCCAACCGGGCAAACACGTTTTCCGCACTTTCAACCGAATGCAGTTCTGTCGCGATGTGTTCAAAAATCTCCCGTAAATCGGCATCAGCTTGCCGGGTAATCTCAACGGAATAATTTATACCCCATAATCCTTTCGGATGTCTGCAAATACCTGTACAGCCGGTTTCACCCGTCCGGCCATCAGATCTTCATAGCCCTTTTCCAGTTCGGCATCCAGCTCGGCCGCACTCATTTGCCCCAGATCCGGCAGCTTCATCGAAAACGGGATACCGCGCTGCAGGATAATCTGCCGGTAAAACATATTGATTGCACTGGATACCGAAATGCCCAAGGTATCCAAAATCGCCTCGGCCTGCTCTTTGATATCCGGCTCAATGCGCGCGTACAAATTTCCTGTTTTTGCCATATTCGGTTCGAACTCCTTTCATTTTTGGGCTTTATTCATAGTATATCATTTTGTACGTACATTCGCAATACATTTTTGAAATAGGGTATCAGTCAGGAAAAATCAAGTATAACACAAAATCCGAACCCGTCGCCAACTGGCAAAAGGTTCGGATTTCGCTTGTGTGGTGGGGTCTCAGGGGCTCGAACCCTGGACCGGCCGGGTATGAGCCGGCTGCTCTAACCAACTGAGCTAAGACCCCATGCTGATTTGTGTAATCATTATACAACTTTTTCTCCAAAAAGAAAAGCCCTATTTTTCAACGCGCCCAAAACGCGCCCAAAATACTGTTTTTCGCACCTAAAACAGCCGGGGCCGGGAGACACGTCGGGGCGCGTCGAATGCTCCCTTCAGCATTCGATCCCCCCCGTACTTTAACCCCCGTCTGTACGCAAAAAACCTTGCATGGGAACTGGCTGCAGGGAATTCAATCGATGCGCAAATCGACGGTCTACGCCGACGGTCTGTGCGCCGAATCTATCATTTGCACCGTCCCCCGCTTTATGATATACTGATACCATACGAAACAGCAACCCGGGAAACGGACGCAGCGGCCGCAGGGCCCGCACGGGCCTGCGGCCATGATCATAAAAAGCACGCAAAAAAACAACAAGGAGGCAAAACATGGAAAATCGAGCGGCGGCATGCTCCGACCGGGAGTGGCTGGAACAGGTTTACGGGAAGCTGGCGGTGAAAATGAAGGCACAGTGCGAACGCATCGGCAGCAGCATCCCTTACACCACCGGCAAGGACGGAAAGTATCACGACATTGAAGAGGGGCCCTGGGGCATCGGCTTCTGGACGAACGGCTTTTGGCCCGGCATGCTGTGGCAGATGTATGAGGCCACCGGCGACGAGGCATACCGCAAGGCTGCCGCCGGCGTGGAGGAGCGGCTGGATGTGCTGCTGAAAAGCTGCGAGACGGTGGACCACGACGTGGGCTTCCTGTTTTTGCCCTCCGCCGTGGCCAACTACCGCAAAACCGGCGACGCCGAGGCCCGGCGCCGGGGATTGCTGGCGGCAAGCCTGCTGGCCTCGCGCTACAATCTGGACGGAAAATTCATCCGCGCCTGGCCCGATGCGATGGGCAAAATGGCCGAGATGATGGGCGGAGGCGACGTGCGCGGCTGGATGATCATCGACTGCATGATGAACATTCCCCTGCTGTACTGGGCCAGTGAGGAGACCGGCGATCCCCGCTTCAAAAAGATCGCCGTCAACCACGCCAAGACCGCGCAGCAGTATATCGTCCGGCCCGACGGCAGCTGCAACCACATCGTCGCGTTCGACCCGGAGACGGGCGAATATTTGAACAACCCCGGCGGGCAGGGGTATGCGACGGGGTCGTCCTGGAGCAGGGGTCAATCCTGGGCCGTGTACGGCTTTGCTTTAAGCTACCGGCACACGGGGGACGAATCCTTCCTGAATACCGCCAAGCAATGCGCCCATTACTGCATCGCCAACATGGCCGTGAACGACTGGCTGCCGCTGGTGGATTACCGCGCGCCGGCCGAGCCGGTGAAATACGATTCCACCGCCGCCATGTGCACCGCCTGCGGCCTTTTGGAGATCGCCGAACATGTGAGCGAGCATGAGAAGCCGTTCTACACCAAAGCGGCCTGCCGCATCCTGCGCGCCTGCGAAGAAAAATTTGCCAATTGGGATCCACAGCAGGATTCCATCCTCACCGGCGGCACGTTTTTCTATCACGACCCCACCGGAGAGAACACCGAGGTGCCCATCATTTACGCCGACTACTATTTCATCGAGGCCGTTCTGCGCCTGAAGGGGAACGCCCTGTTTCTGTGGTGACCGTTCCCGTAACGACCGCTTGCGCGGCGGCTGTTTGCGCAGCGATCCGAACGGAACAGAGGCTGCCCGGCGGCGCAAAAAACGCGACAGATACGCTCTGAAAAAGGATCCCTATCCGGTTTTGGAGCGCCCCGGCAGGAAGTGTTCCGGTAATCACATCGCTCTCTTGCCGGAATTTTTGCGGCGGCAGTCCGTCACCGGATCGGGCATCCGGGGGGGATCTAACTCCAAATCCGATTTGCAAAGGGGTTGCTTTGATGGAACAAAACAAAACAATCGGCATCATCGGCGCAGGGGCACTGGGCATCCTGTACGGAGCGCGCATGACGCAGGCGCTGGGCCAGAGCCGCGTGTTTTTCGTCGCCGACGAAGCGCGCGCCGCGCGCTACGGGCGCGAGGGCTTTTTCTGCAACGGCGCGCCGTGCGCGCTGCGCGTGGTGACGCCCGCCGAAGCCGCACAGCCTGCCGAAGCCAAAAGGAACGGGCTTTGGCACTGCGACGCACTGCGTCCGCAGACGCGTTTCGGAGCTCAACCGAGCGAAGCGAGGCTCTTAGCGCGGAGATGTCGCGCCCAAGCAAGCAACCGCTGCGAAGCAGCGGCTTTTAGCGAGCCGGAGACCCCGCGGGAATATGCGGGGCCCGTGACGCTCGCGATCTTCGCGGTGAAGGGGCCGGGGCTTTTGGAGAGCATCGAGACGATGCGGCCGTTCATCGGCGCGGACACCATCGTGCTTTCGCTGCTCAACGGCGTCTCCAGCGAACAGACGCTTTGCGAGGCGTTCGGCGCGGCACATGTGCTGTATGCCGTGGCGCAGGGCACGGACGCCACGCGCGTGGGCACGGCGGTAACGTACCGCAACGAGGGCCAGATTCTGATCGGCAGCGGCACGGGGCAGCGAACGCCCGATGTGGAAACGGCGCAGGCGCTGCTGGCCGCGGGCGGCGCGCCCGTGGTGGTGTGCGATGATATCCTTTTCCGCCAATGGAGCAAGCTGATGCTGAACGTGGGCCTGAACCAGGCGTGCGCGGTGCACGATGTGCCCTACGGCGGCGTGCAAAAGCCCGGCGCGCCGCGCGATACGATGCTGGCCGCCATGCGCGAGGCGCAGACGCTGGCCGCGCGCGAGGGCATCACGCTGACGGACGCGGACATCGACGCCTGGATGCAGATGACGGACAAACTGAACCCGGCGGGAATGCCCTCGATGCGCCAGGATACCCTCGCGCACCGCAAAACCGAGGTGGAGCTTTTCTCCGGCACGATCCGCCGCCTGGGCCAAAAGCATGGCGTGCCCACACCGGTAAACGACTGGCTGTATGAACGCATCTTGGAAATTGAGAAAAGTTACACAGGCATTTCGCCGAGTGCGAGCTGACGATCTTGAAAACCGTATCCCGGAAGCATCCGAAATGCTTCCGGGCAAATGGGACAAGCATTTGCGGCCCGCTTCAGAAATTTATGCCGTGAATTTTTCAGCAGATGGGGAAATCGGACATGCAGATCATATTGGATCCGGATCAATACGACCGTATTTGGGACAAAGTTCAGCATGAGTTTCATTTTTCCCCCTATGGTTCTCCCTATGGCTGCACCGATCAAAGCCCATGGATCTCCTTTCCCTTCCCATGCAAAAAATACCGGCTGGACCGCCTCTTTTCCGAGGAGCAGGAAAAGATCATCCGTTCCATTTTTCGCAATATAAATCCCCGGGAGATGTATGCGCTGGATTGGCAGCACGGTTGCTTTCTCTATGACCCCCGCGAGGAGATCCCTTTCGGCTATTGGTTCCATGACGCCACACGAAATTGCAATGTATATTTTCCCAGCTATTACCCGGATGGCGACTATCATTTTTTCGCATCGCTGGATTGGTCCATCGGCCTCTACGGGCATCCGTGGAGAGAAGAAATGATCGTTGCAGGAGAAGCGTTGATCCGGGAATTTGAGCGCGTGCAGAATGCGCTTCCGGTCACAGCGCTGTAAAGACCGCGTTTTTCAAAATGCATTGCATGAGAACAAAGGGAGAAAACAACACAAATACCGCCCCCTGAGGTGCCGAAGCATCCCAAAGGGCGGCATTCTTTTTTGTATCTTTTCATCGGGGTTCTATTTTGCTGCAGACCCCCCATTTTTAAATTCCTTATGCCTGCGGATCTTACGCAATGCCCTTTACATAAAACGCATAGCTTGCCGTGCCGCCGTAGCCGCCTGCGGTGTCCCACCGGGCGGTGACCTCGTAGATATAGCCGCCCGGCTTCACCTCAATGGCGTAACCGCCCCCGGCCGCGCTGCCCAAAACGCGCACCGTCTCGCCTTTGGCGGCGGTGTTGCCCCAATCCGCGTCGCTCCAGCAGCGCACGCGCACAATCTCGTCCGGCGCCGCGCCCTGCGGGAAGATTAGATCGAGCGTGCGGTCGTTCTCCATTTCCAGCGCGGGCGAGAGCTGCGCCTTACAGCTGAGCGGGTGCGCGCTGTCCGCCTCGGTATCCGCAACCGTCCCGTCGGCGTTTTTGCTCTGCCACGAATAGCCGCCCTGCAGCGTGGTGTGGTTCATCCGGTCGAGCGTACCGATCACCGTCATCACAGGCGGCTGCTCCAATACCGTCACGGCCTCGCCGCTGCGCAGCAGATCGTTCGCGTATTGGTTCAGCGCCTCGCACGGCGCGTATTTGGTGCGGTAGCCCACGCCGTCAATCACAAGGAACGGATTATACGCCATGACCTGCGTCTGCGCGCCATCTGCAAAGGTCAGCGTGAAGATCACGCCCTGCCCGCAGTATTCCGTATAAGAATTGTCCCGGCTGTAGACGATCACATCCTGCAAAAGCCCGGCCAGTTCTTCTATATCCGGAATTTCCAGCGTGGTATCGGGCGGCGCCAGGCACACCGTAGCGAATGTGATCTCGTCCGCGCTCAGCGCCCGGAACGGTTTGCCGCCGTAGGTGACCGGGAATTTTTTCCGGCTTGGCGCATCCCCTCCGGCCGCGCTGAACGCGCCGTCGCCGTCCTCAGCGGGGGAGGGCGCCGGAACATCCTGGTTTTCCATCGAACCGGCTTCATACAGTGATTCCTCCGTCACGCTGTCGCGCGGGCTGGCTTCGCCCGAGGGCGCCCCTGCGGGCGCATCCGGCGCGCCGACGTCCATTGTTTCGGCCGTATCGCACGCCGCGGGCGCAGTGTCTGCGGGCGCGCAGCTATCCGCACCCGCCGCCGCGCCCTCCATCTGCAGCGCCATATCGCTGTTGTTGCCGGCCCCGCAGCCGCGCAGCGTCGTCATGGGCAGGATCGCCAGCATGGCCATTGCCGCAATGGGCAGCGCGGCGCGGCGCAGGTGCACGGCAAGCGGCACAGGTTTTTGGGCCGTCGTATTTTTTGCGGATGCCTTTTTGGCAAGTGCATTTTTTGTGGGTGCGCACCCTGTCCCGGCAGACACAGGAACAGGCGCATCAGCAGAGGCAGGCGTACCGGCAGATGCGGGTGCAGGAGCAGCGGCGGATACAGGATCCGCCGGGCCGCCGAACCCGGCCCGGCCCTCCCGCTGCTGCCGTTCCAGCGCGTGCATCTTTTCCAGCGTCTCGGCCTTCCACGCCTCGCTGGGGGCGAGCTTGCCGAATGCAGAAATGTAATCGTCCTTATACATCGTCAAACTCCCCTTTCAAGGCGGTTTTCAGCAGCTTGCGGGCGCGCGCCAACTGGGAGAGCACGGTATTCTGCGGCATCTCCAGCAGCGCGGCGATCTCGCCGGTGGCGTAGCCCTCGATATAATATAAGTAGATCACCTGCCGGTATTTTTTCGGCAGGCGGTTCACGGCGTCCACTACGGCCGTCTCCGCCGGGGTGAACGGCGTATCGGGGAAATCCTCGGTAAGGCCCGTGGTTTTGCGCTGCCACGCGCTGCGAAAAAAGCTTTTGCAGCGGTTCGCCGTCACGCGCAGCAGCCACGCCTTCTCGTGCGCGGCGCTCTCGAACACGGGCTTCGCGCGGACATAGCTGAGGAACACCTCCTGCGCAATATCCTCGGCGTCGGCGCGGTTTTTCACCATGGCGTAGGCGGCGGAAAACACCGTTCCCGCATAGCGCTCCAAAATCTGCTCGGCGCTTGTACAAACGGCTGCTTCGCCCATCGCGTTTCCCCCTCTCCGTGAAGATTTTCTTTCTGTTTTTGTGAAGTGATAAAGGAACCTCTGAATAAATCGCCGCGCGCATCTCGACGTCAAATTTCCCGCCTGTCTTTGCCCCAAAAAAGCGGCGGTACCGGAAGGCTGGGAGCCTGCCTGCGCGGCAAAAACCGAAAGCCTGCCTGCACATCCGGAGCAGCTTTGTTTTTTGCCAGGGCCGTCCCAAAGCCCGGCGCCCGCTTTGGCGAAACTCCGGATATCCTTTACACGCTCCACAAATACAAATTATTGCACACACGGCAAAATTTTGCAAATCGGTTCCATGAAAAAAGGGCCGGATCATCCAGCCCTTTTCTGCGGTTCCCGCAATATTCCGCCACGGTCTTTCCGTCTGCCCGCAGCATCTTCGCGATATCCCCCGCGATTGTTCCGTTTATCCGCCGCACCCCTGCACCGGTGTGTTACCGATAGCGCACCGCCGTGCCGTAGGCGATCACCTCGGCCGCGCCCTGCATCACCGAGGACGACCCGTAGCGCATGTTGACAACCGCGTCCGCACCCAGCGCCTCGGCCTCGTCCACCATGCGCTTGGTGGCGATCTGGCGCGCCTCGATGAGCATCTCGGTATACCCGACGATCTCGCCGCCCACGAGCGTTTTCATGCCGGCCATAAAGTCTTTGCCAAAGTTTTTCGATTGCACCACCGTCCCCTTTACGATTCCGAGCGCCTCGATCTCTTTGCCGGGAATGTGGTCAATATTGAGCAGCAGCATCTTCTTCTCCTCCTTCAATTTCTTTCAGTCTTGCTTTCAGGCTGAACCAGAGCGGGATCACGCTGACAAGTTCGAAGCCTGTGAGAACCAGTGTCAATTTTGCAGGAAAGCCTGCCGGATCGAGCCCGGCGCGCACCCAGAGCAGCAGGCCTGCCGCCGCAAGATGCATCGCCGTGAACAGCACGGCGCTTTGGATGGCACTTTTACGACGCCCCTTCTTGCGGTCTGCAGCTGTGCAATCTGCGCATGCACGATCCGCGGCCGTGCATCCCTCGACCGTCTGGTCTGTAACCATTCGATCCGCGGCCGTTCGCTCCGCGCCGCTTTCAGTATTTTTTGGCTTCATCCTCTTCTCCTTTGTCAATCTCGCGCAGGCGCTGGAACAGCACGATCACAACGCCCACGGCAATGGCAATGCCCACGAGCAACACCGGCAGCATCATCAGCAGAACGGGCCGCGTCTCTTCCCCAAGCTCCCGCAGCGCGGCTGCCGGGGCGCCGAAATACAGCGCCAGGAACACCACAACCACCACCGCCGCCAGAGCGGCCGCACGCTTTTTCTTTCCTTTGTCAGTACCGTTTTGCATCATCGATCTCCCCCTTTCCGATTTCCCGGATGCGCAGCACCAGCGCATACACAACGCCCACGATCATCAGCGCCGGAACGGCGATGGTCACTGCGACCAGCGGCAGGGGCGGCACCTCCTCCGGCTCCGTCAAAACGGCCCACAGAAACAGGCCAATCGCTCCCGCCATCAGCGCCACGAACACCACCGTCACCACGACGGGCGCCACATAGCGCGTGCGGACATCCCGCTTTTGCTGGTCGTGGAACGTCGTGCCGGCGCGCTCGAGCGATTCCACCTCCTGCAGGAAGCCCTCCGCGTCCAGCTCGGAAAGCGGCACCTCGCACGTTTGCAAAAGGCCGCACAAGCGCACCGCCTCGTCCAGATTGCGCCGCTCGCGTTCCAGCGTTACAAGGTGGCGGCGCAGCCCGTCGCCGACGGTCTGCGTGCCCTCGCGCATGCGGCGGATCTCCTCGATGGGCACGCCCAACTTGCGCAGCAGCTTGATGCGCCGCAGCGTGGCCACCTCGGCCTCGCCGTAATCCCGGTAGCCGTTTTCGCTGTTGCGGCCGGGCGCAAGCAGGCCCTTCTCCTCGTAAAAGCGGATATTCTTTTTGGTGATGCCGACAAGCGCCTCCACCTCGTTGATCTTCATTGCGCCGCCTCCTTCCCTGCACAAAATTCCCGGAACAGCGTCCCGGCTTTAGAAAAGATTGCATATGACCACAATGATCAGGATAACAGCCGCATGCAATATCCACGTCCATACATTCCCAAAATTCATTGTATAGCCAAGCCCGCTGCGCGGCCGTTTGACAATGATCCTCTTATCACCCCGGTTGAAATAGATCCTTCCGGTGATCCAGCCGTCATTCTGATTTGTTGGTTTCATAGCGCTCTGCACCTTCTGAAAAGGGAGTTATTATTCCGGCTTCCCCAAAGTCTCCGGCAATTTCTTATAGACCCCCGCCGCGTACCACACCGCCAGCGCCGCAAGGGCTGCCGCCAGAAGCTCCGTCACGATGATCGGGAAAAACGCGTTGCTCACCACCGCGCAGAAATCGACTGCGGCATGCATCAGCACCGCCGCAAAAAACAGGCCGCGCTTTCCGGGCTGCGTCTCAGAAGCGAACACCAGCACCGAGAGCGCCATGTGCAGCGCCATCGCGGAAATGCGCTCGAAGCCGGCCCACAGGAAGGTGGCGGCCGGGATCGCTCTCAGCTGCTCCACGGCGGCCAGCAACTCCTGCGGCCGCGCTCCGCCCGCGCCCGCCATCGTCATCAGTTCGCCTGAATTTGCCATCGACAGCAGCACAAGGTTGGAGATGTACGTCACCGAGAGCAGCAGCGCGGCCTCGCACCCGCCGTGCCCGATGCCGTAGCCGAGCGCCGTCACGCGCGTGCGGTGCTTTCTTAAAATAAACCGGAACGCCACACGCCGCCCCGTCTCTTCAAAAATACCCGCCGCAAGCCCGCCGTACAGGCCGTACAGCCAGATATTGCTCTGGAGCATCGCGCCCAGCGGCGTGCGGAGCAGCACCACATTGTGCATGGCCGATTCCGCCACCATCGCAAACAGGAAAAAGATCCCCGCGCCCACAAAGAAATCCAGCCAGCTGCCGCCGCGCTTTTTCAAAAACACCATCACCGCAAACGGCAGGGTGAGAAACAGCGCCGCAAGGCCGCCCATCATGAGAGTTGTTGCCGTCATGTTATTCGCTCCCTCTCCGAAACATGGAACTCTGACACAGAAGCGCCATACCGGGACACCGTGCCGGTACGGGACTCGGCTGCCTACGCGTGTATTTCCGCTTTGGCCGTGCGCCGCCCTGCCGCGTTCGGTTTTACTGCCTCTATTCTATACTTTCCAGCAGGGGGAAGGTCAAGAGGGGACGGAAAAATTTTTCTTTGCGGCAGACAAAACCGGCAAATTTCGTCCAAAAATTTGCCGGCATTGCGCTTATTGATCCGCCTTATTGTTCCGCAGCCGTGCCACGCGGGGCCGGGGCGATCTCGCCGGCCAAACGCGCATAGATCACATAGGAGATTATCACATTGATCAGGTCCGCCGTCATCTGCGTCCACACGATGCCGCTCATGCCAAAGAGCATGTCCATGAGGAACAAAATCGGGATATTGAGGCAAAGCTGCCGGATCACGGCAAGGTAAAACGAAACCTTTCCCCGATCCACCGCCTGCATAAAATGCACCATGTGAAAGCTGAGGAACATGAAGGGCGTGGCAAAGCAGCGCGATTGCAGGAATTGCGTGCCGAACCGCACCGTGTCCGCGTCCGAGATAAAGGCCCCTACAATGTACGGCGCGCAGATGCGGTAGAGCGCCACGCAGAGCACCGAAACGATCAATCCCGCCCGCCGCGCCGTCCGGAAGAAATCTTTCATCCTCCCGTAATTTTTGGACGCGTAATTATACGCCACCAGCGGCGTCATGCCGAGGCAGATGCCGATGCCGATATTCAGCGGCAGGCGCTCCACCTTCAATACGATGCCGATGGCCGCGAGCTCGAGATCCCCATGGCCCGCCGCCAGCCGGTTGATGACAATATTGCACAGATCAAAAAGCAGCAGGCTCATGGCGGCGGGGATGCCCACGGAAAAGAGGGACCCCATCGATTCCCGCCGGATCTTTTCCACGCGGCGCGGCAGCGCAAGCACCGTGGCGCCCTCCAGCCTTTTGTATATGATAATAAAATACAGCAGCATGATGACATTGGAAAGCATTGTCGCAACCGCCGCGCCCATCACCTGATAGCCGTCCGGGAAGATCACGAACATGAAAATCGGGTCCAGAATCACGTTCAGAACGCCGCCCATCCCGAGGCCGAAGCCCGCCTCCCGGGAATAGCCGATGTTGCGCACCATGGAGCTCATGGTATTGGCCAGAACGGTGGGCAGGCAGCCGATCACCACCACGAACAGCAGGTATTGCCTGGCAAAACCGATCGTATCCTCACTGGCGCCCAGAAGCCGCAGCAGGGGGTTCATAAAGAGAAGGCACAGGACGGAAAAGGCAAGCGAAGATGCGGCGGCCATCACCAGGCTCAGCGAGGCCACCCGTTTCGCCTCATCTTCCTCGCCGCCGCCCAGCAGGCGGACCACCAGACTGCCGCCGCCCACGCCGAACAGATTGGCAATGCCCGTCGTCATGAGAAACACCGTCAGCACCAGCGCCGACGCCGCCACCATGTAGGGGTTGTTCGTCTGCCCGATAAACCAGGTGTCCGCCACGTTGTAAACCAGCGCGATGAGCTGGCTGATGATGGTTGGGATCGCCATCTTCGCCAGCGCGCGGGGAACGGGCCATGTCTCGAAAACATCCTTTGCCGTTTCATTTGCTGCGTTCGATTTCATCTGTTTGATCCTGTTCCTTTCTGTCTATCCTTTTAAGCCAAGGAACAGTATAAACCCTGCCGCAAAGAAAAGCAAGGCAATCCGGCAGGATGCCTGGAGTTTTGGCGCCTGCCGGGCTTCTGATGCCTGTCGGGTTTCTGACCTCTGCCGGATTTCGCCGCGATGCCGCCGGATTTTCCTATAAGGTCTGCAAGATCTGCGCCCCGCGGCTGCACACCCAGTGCCAGAGAGCTGCGGCGGCGAGCAGCAGCAGCGCCGCAGCCAGCGCGCAGAAGCCGGCAAAGCCCAGCGCACGGCCGCCCACGGCCCACAGCAGCGCGCCCAGCCCCACGGCGAGCATGCCGCCGAAGATGCCCACCGCGCTGGCTGCCGATTGCTTCACAATGATCGTATCGTTGTCGCAGTCCATACGGGGCAGCAGCAGGTTTACCGTCAGGCCATACACCGGCGTAAACAGCCCGAAGCACATGCAGAGGAGCAGCAACCCCAGCGCATCCGCCGCATCCGGTGCATAGCCGGCCCACAGCAGCACCACGCTCACCGCCGCCGGAACGGCGGACATCAGCACATTCAGCAGCGCCTTTGCGCCGAACAGCGCGCGGGGCGGGACGGGCGCTTCCTTTAAGATCCAGAGCGTTTTGCCTTCCAGGCTGATGGATACGCACGCGGTGTTGATCATTGCCTGCACCGTGCAGAGGAGCAGCGCCGCCATCGGCAGTGCCGCCCCGACGCCGCCGAGCTGGGCCAGCACCGGCAGCACCTGCCCGCGCATGACAAGCGCATACACCGCCATGCCCAAAAGCATCACCGCGCCAACCCCGGTGTTCATCACATAGATCGTCGTGCCGAAATAGCGGCGGCATTCCTTGGCGAACAGCGCCGCAAACATGCCGCTCGTTTTTACCCCGCGCAGCTTGTAATCGCTGCGCAGCACATGGCTCGCAAGGCGCGAGAGGATCTTTTTATACTGCGTGCCGATGGCCCAGACGAGCGCCAGAAACGGCAGCAGCGAAAGCAGAAGAAAGCCGCAAAGCCCCAGCGCGCACTGCGCCGCGCCGGCGCCCGCGAGGGCGTCCAGCAGCAGGCCGAACGGCAGCAGCCATGTGTGCAGCGTGCGCCGCATGCCGGCAAGATCGCGCAGCAGCATCTCCAGCGTGCGGTTCACCTGCATGCTGCCCACCAGCACTATACAGACGAAGGCCATGCCCAGAACCGTGCCAACGGCGGCCTTGTGCCGCAGCCGGCCCGAGACATACGCGATGAGCCAGCCGCCCAGCAGCGCCAGCGCGGAGGGCAGCAGCGGCAAAAACGGGATGATGAGCAAAAGGCGCACACAGAACAGCGCCGCCTGCCCCGCCGGAAGCCCCGCGCACAGCAGATAGCAGACGCCCGTGGGCGCCATCCACAGCCCGCAGAAGACCAGATTTTCCAGATACAGCGCCAGCACCTTGCCCAGCACCACGGTAAACGCGGAGACCGGCAGCGTCAGCATGATGTCGTTATCCTTGCTGCCGAACACAAGGCCGCTCGCCGCGAAGATCGTAAGCAGCAGCGACATCATGCCCGCCATCATGGCCATCAGCGGCAGGGCCAGATCGACCGCGCCGGATTCTGCCAGCATCTGCGTGAGCACAAAGCTGTACGTGGCCGAGAGATACAGCGCCAAAAACGCCATCAGCGCCAGCGCGCCAAGGCCGCTTGCCGCCTTCTTTTTGCTTTTGCGCGCGCCGCTCTGGAACGAAAACGCCCGCAGCATCAGGCGGAAATTTAATTTTAGCAAAACCCACAGTTTATACATATATAACGCCCTCTTGTATCCATTTTTCAGCGCGGAGGATCGTATCTTTCTCCCACAGTTTATCCATGCACAACGTCCTCTCGCGTCCATTTTCCGGCGCGGAAGAGCGTATGTTTTTTCCATAGTTTATTCATTTGCGCCGCCCTCTCGCATCCATTTTCAGCGCGGAGGAACATACCCCTTCCCATAAGCTCACGCATGTCCGCCGCCCTCCCGTGCCAGCTCCAAAAACACCTGCTCCAGGCTCTCGTCGCCCACCACGGCGGCCGTATCGCCCATTTTCACAAGCTTTCCCTTCTGGACGATCGCGATGCGGTCGCACAGCTTTTCGGCCACCTCCAATACGTGGGTGGAGAAGATCACCGCGCCGCCCGCCTCGCACAGCTCGCGCAGAAAGCCCTTTAAAACAAACGCGGCCTGCGGATCCAGCCCGACGAACGGCTCGTCCAAAATCAGCAGCTTCGGCGCGCGGATAAGCGCCGAGATGACGGCGAGCTTCTGCTTCATACCGTGGCTGTAGCTGCCGATGGCGCTGCCCAGCGCACCCGTCAGCTCGAACGCGCCGGCGTACTTTTGAATACGCTGCTCGCGCACGTCCTTCGGGATGTCGTACAGATCGGCGATGAACGCAAGATACTGGATGCCCGATAAAAATTCGTACAGATCGGGATTATCGGGCAAGAAGGCCGTGATCTGCTTTGCCGCCACCGGCTCCGACTTCACGGAGTGGCCGTCCACGGCGATCTCGCCCTCGGTGAAATCCAGAATGCCCGCCACGCAGCGCAGCGTGGTGGTTTTGCCCGCGCCGTTGTGGCCGATAAAGCCCATGATCTCGCCCGCATGCACCGTCAGCGAAAGGTCGTCCACGGCCTTTTTGCCGCCCGGATAGGTCTTGGAAAAATGTGTGATCGTCAGCATTGGATATGCCTCCTCTTCTCTGTAAAAGCGCTGAAAAAGCCTGCCTGAAAAGGGGCCGCGCCCGCCTCTCTCCGCCTTTGATGACCTCATTGTATACCGTCCGGTAAGGGGAAGGTCAAGGGGGGCAAGGAAAATTTTTGCCCGCAGAACAAAAATTTTGCTGTCTTGTCAACTGCCGCATGCTTTTGCGGCAATTGTGCGGAGCGCATAATGCAGCCCCCGTACACAACAGCCGCCGAGGACGTCTTTCCCATAGCTTTCCCGCATTTCCGTAAAAACCGAAACGGGACGCCGGAGCGCCCCGTTTTCTTTTCGCCGGTTTCTTTTTTGCCGTCTTTTTTACCGTCGCCGTATTGGGCGGGACGGACAGCGTTTTTTGCCTTATGCCTTTGCCGGTTCCGCCGGCTGCTTCTCCGGCGCGTGTTCCGGATGCGCCGCCTGCGCCTCTTCCGCGCCCAGCATCACCCGCGCGAAGCCCAGATAGGAATAGTCCGCGTCCGGGCCGCGATACGGCGTGACGGCGTTGAAAAAGCAGCTGGGCAGCTCGCCGTCCTGCAGGCATTTCGCAACACAGGGCGTGCAGCCCTTGTCGTGGTTTGCGGGGTTCAGCGGGCACTTTTTATCCCGGCAGGTGCAGAATGCGGCTGTCATATTCGTCACTCCCTCTTTTTTCTCACGATGTGCCGAAGGGCGGTCTCAGCCTTCCTCCACGATCCCCTGCACCGCCCGCCACGCGTCGCGCTCGCCTTCATAGCGCAGATAGTAATAATGCTCGTTGTCCCAGTTGAAGGTAGGGTGCCTGTCCTCTTCCTTCATCAATTGCTGCAGACGGGGAATTCTTGCCTGCGCCTCTTTTGCAAATTCTTCCGCCGAAAGGCCCTTCTCGGCGCGCCGGCACAAAAACTCCAGTGTTTCCACCTTGGACGCGTATACATGAGAGAGAAACGCGTCGTCACGCGCTTTTTCGTACTGCGTCCGTCCCGCGGCAAGCGCCTGTTCCAAAGCCGCGCACAATTCCGCCTGTTCCATCGCCTGTCCCCTCCCCTGCGGCCGGTGCTCCGGCACGCTGATAAACTTCGCCCGCGGTGTGCCTTAAAATTCCCCCGCGTCGCGCAGTGCCTTTACCTTTAAGATCGCCGCCACCGTCTTGCTGTCGGTGATCTCGCCCGAAAGCACCAGCCGCACGGCCTCCTCAAGCGGCATCGTGAACACCGAGAGGAATTCATCCGGGTCGAGGTGCTGGTTTACGGGCGAAAGCTCCTTGGCCGCGTACAGATAGATGATCTCGCTGCAATAGCCGCAGGTGGGGATGATGTATCCTAAATCGCGGTATGCGGCGGCGGTGAGGCCTGCCTCCTCGCCCAGCTCGCGCTTTGCGGTCTCGAACGGATCCTCCCCCGGCTCCAACTTGCCGGCCGGGATCTCGATAAGCTCGCGATCGAGTGCATAGCGGTACTGGCGCACCAGATAGATCTCGCCCTGCGCGTTCAGCGCCGCGACGCCCGCGCCGCCGTGGTGGTGCACCACCTCGCGCCTGCCAATATTTCCGTTTTCGAGCTCCACGGTGTCCAGCGTCACGGAAATGACGCGGCCCGTGAAGATCGTATCGCTGGAAAGCTGCTTTTCAAAATGCGCCATCAGGCTTCCTCCTCGCTTTGCGCCCCTTCTTTGCTGTGTGCGTTGGGGTCGCGGATACATTTTACCTTGCCGACGCGGCGTTCCTCGGCCTCCGCCACCGTAAACAGCAGCCCGCCGTAGGATACCGCGACAAATTCGTCCGCGCCAGGCAGACGGCCCAGCCGGTCGATGATCAGCCCGCCGACGGAATCGAAATCGGCCTCGCCGTCCTCGTCCTCGTCGGGCGGCTCCATACCGAACGCCTCGAAGATGCGCTCCAAATCGGTACTGCCCGCGGCGAGGAAGCCGTCGCCCTCCGGCACAAGGTCGCCGTCCTCATTGTCAAATTCGTCCTGGATGTTGCCGACGATCTCCTCCAGCACGTCCTCCATCGTGGCAAGGCCGCTTGTGCCGCCGTATTCGTCCACCACGACGGCAATCTGCGTGCGCTTGCGCTTGAAATCCACCAGCAGCTCGCGCGCGCGGCAGGCCTCGGGCACGAACATCGCGCCGCGCATGAATTCCCGCACCGGGGCGTCCGCGCGCGCGGGCGCGTCCCACAGCACAAAAAGATCTTTGATGTACAGGATGCCCACCACTTCGTCGAGCGATTTGCGGTATACCGGCAGGCGGGAACGGCCGTGCTCGGATGCAATGCGCATCGCCTCGACGGCGGGGGTGTTCTCCTCCACGCCGATGATCTCGGTGCGGTGCGTCATCACGTCGCCCGCCGTCACGTCGTCCAGCTCGAAGATGTTCGCGATCATCTTTTTCTGGCTCTCGTCAATAAGCTCGCGCTCCTCCACGTCGTCCACGTAGGAGAGCACATCTTCCTCCGTCACGTCCGGCTGCGCCGAAATGCCCATCGCGCTGAACATCAGCTTCGCGGGCGCGGCCAGCGGTGTGCCCAGCAGTGCGGACAGTGTAAAGCCGTCCGTCTCTTTTACGCGGCCCATCGCCTTGCCGTAGCTGAACGCCACCACTGCCAGCGCCATCAGCGCGGCCAAAAGCGGCAGCAGCCACAGCAGCGAGAGCGCAAACAGGCACAGCAGCCCATAAACAAACAGGCCGCATGCCAGCACAAACGCCGCGCAGAGCCCGGCCATCCGGTCGGAAAAGCCCAGCACGCCCGCGCGCTGGCGCTCCGGCTCCGCGGCGGACACCGCGCCGGCGCGGAACGCCGCCGCCAAAGCAAGCGCAGCCGAAACAAGCGGCAAAAATGCGATGATCGTAGATGTCGTACTAAGACCGTCCGGGTCCATGCGTCAAAAACCCCTTCTTCTCCGTCCGGCGGACGGCTGATCGCGGAGAAAAGCCCCGCATATTATTTTTTACTATTATAAAGGCACACACGCGTTCTGTCAAATCGGCGGGGCGGGCAAACGGGGATTTTTCGTGCAAATTTTGTTCGTTTTCCAAAAAAGTGCCCGGCGCAAAACCATTTTCCCGGGCAAAAGAACAAACGCAATCCCGCCCGGCGCACGAACATTTCCCCGGCCCGGGCACAGCAGGCCGCCCGCATTTCCGCTTCTACACAAAAAAACATTCTTTCTGCACGCGAATTCTATCAAATGCGCCTTTACAATCCCCCAATAATTTGATAAACTATAGACAAGCGCGATGTATGAGCGTTTGTGGCTTCTGCAAACCCGAATGCCCATGCTCACACCCACCCCAAACGGAGGGCTTTTGCCGCGCGGGGAATCCATATGAACCGGAGGAAGAAAAATGCCCAGAGCCAAAAAATCCATGGATGGCAACACCGCTGCTGCGCATGTAGCCTATGCGTTCACCGAGGTTGCCGGCATCTACCCCATCACCCCGTCCAGCCCGATGGCGGACCAGGTGGACCAGTGGTCGGCCGTACACCAGAAGAACATCTTCGGCACCGAAGTAAAGGTTGTTGAGATGCAATCCGAGGCGGGTGCTTCCGGCACCGTGCACGGCTCTCTGGCCGCCGGCGCGCTCACCACCACGTTCACCGCCTCGCAGGGCCTGCTGCTGATGATCCCGAATATGTACAAGATCGCCGGCGAGCTGCTGCCCAGCGTGTTCCACGTGTCCGCCCGCACCGTCGCCAGCCACGCGCTGAACATCTTCGGCGATCACTCCGACGTGTATGCCTGCCGTCAGACGGGCTTCGCCATGCTGGCCGAATCCAACCCGCAGGAGGTTATGGATCTGGCCGCCGTCGCGCACCTCGCCGCCATCGAGGGCCGCGTGCCGTTCATCAACTTCTTCGACGGCTTCCGCACCAGCCACGAGATCCAGAAGATCGAGGTCTGGGACTACGAAGACCTGAAGGAAATGACGAACATGGATGCCGTGAAGGCGTTCCGCGCCCACGCGCTGAACCCCGAGAACCCCGCCATGCGCGGCAGCCACGAGAACGGCGATATCTTCTTCCAGCACCGTGAAGCCTGCAACAAGTACTACGAAGCCGTGCCCGGCATTGTGGAAAAATACATGGGCAAGGTGAACGAAAAGCTCGGCACGAACTACCAGCTGTTCGAGTACTACGGCGCCGCCGACGCCGACCGCGTCATCATCGCGATGGGTTCCATCTGCGACGTGGCCGAGGAAGTCGTCGATTACCTCACCGCCGCCGGCGAGAAGGTCGGCCTCGTGAAGGTGCGCCTGTACCGTCCGTTCGCGGCCGATAAGCTGCTGGCCGCCATCCCCGCCACCGCAAAGAAAATCGCCGTGCTGGACCGCACGAAGGAGCCGGGCGCTCTGGCCGAGCCTCTGCACCTCGACGTGATGGCCGCGTTCCGCGAAGCGGGCCGCGAGGGCACCATCATCGGCGGCCGCTACGGCCTCGGCAGCAAGGATACGCCCCCCGCGAGCGTCTTTGCCGTATACGAGGAGCTGGCGAAGGACGCCCCGAAGGAGCGCTTCACGCTGGGCATCCACGACGATGTCACGTACCTCTCGCTCGATGAGAAGCCCGCGCCCAACACGGCGGCCGAGGGCACCGTCGAGTGCAAGTTCTGGGGCCTTGGCGGCGACGGCACCGTCGGCGCGAACAAAAACTCCACCAAGATCATCGGCGACCACACGGATAAATATATTCAGGCCTACTTCCAGTATGACTCGAAGAAGACCGGCGGCGTCACCATCAGCCACCTGCGCTTCGGCGACAAACCCATCCGCGCGCCGTACTATATCAACAAGGCCGACTTCGTCGCGTGCCACAACCCGTCCTACGTCATCAAGGGCTACAAGATGGTCAACGACGTGAAGCCCGGCGGCGTGTTCATGATCAACTGCCAGTGGACGCCGGAAGAGCTGGACCACCATATGCCGGCCGAGGCAAAACGCTATATCGCGCAGAACAACATCCAGCTGTACACGATCAACGCCATCGACAAGGCCATCGAGATCGGCCTGGGCAAGCGCACCAACACGATTTTGCAGTCTGCGTTCTTCGCGCTGGCGGGCGTGCTGCCGAAGGAAGACGCGCTGAAGTTCATGAAGGAAGCGGCCTACAAATCCTTCGCGAAGAAGGGCGACGCTGTTGTCGAGATGAACTATAAGGCCATCGACGCGGGCTTTGACGCGTTCGTGAAGATCGACGTTCCGGCCGAATGGGCCAATGCCGNNGANANCGCCGCCGCCGAGGAGCTGGCCGGCAACCCCGCCACCGTCAAGATGGTGAAGGAGATCCTCGTTCCCGTCGATAAGATGGACGGCGACAGCCTGCCTGTTTCCGCGTTCATGGATCATGTGGACGGCCAGTTCGAGCAGGGCGCTTCCGCCTACGAGAAGCGCGGCGTGGCCGTGAGCGTGCCCGAGTGGGANGTNGACAAGTGCATCCAGTGCAACCAGTGCGCGTATGTGTGCCCGCACGCCACGATNCGTCCGTTCGCGTTCAGCGCCGACGAAGTGGCCGCCGCGCCCGCCGCGCTGAAGGTGAAGAAGATGACCGGCAAGGGCTGCGAGGACTACCAGNTCGGCATGACCGTTTCCCCGCTGGACTGCATGGGCTGCGGCGTCTGCGTGGACGTTTGCCCGGCCCCCGGCAAGGCGCTGAAGATGGTGCCGCAGGAGAGCCAGCTGCCGCAGCAGGAAGTGTTCGATTATGCCGTTGCCAACGTTGGCAAGAAGGACGGCATGATGGCCGANACCACCGTGAAGGGTTCTCAGTTCAACCAGCCGCTGCTTGAGTTCTCCGGCAGCTGCGCGGGCTGCGCCGAGACCAGCTATGCNCGCCTCATCACGCAGCTGTTCGGCGAGCGCATGTATATCTCCAACGCCACCGGCTGCTCGTCCATCTGGGGCGGCCCGGCTGCCACCTCTCCGTACACCCGCAACCGCATCTCCGGCAAGGGCCCGGCGTGGGCGAACAGCCTGTTCGAGGACAACGCCGAGCACGGCTTCGGCATGTATCTGGGCCAGAAGGCCATCCGCGATGCNCTNGCNGACAAGGNNANNGNNCTGATCGCCGTAGNGTGGGCGGANGCCNNCGCTGAAGGNNGCNGCNCAGGCCTGGCTGGACACGTATGACGACGGCAAGGCGAANGCNGCTGCNGCCGAGAANTTNGTGGCCGAGNTGGAAGNCNGCNTNCTGACGGNNGACNANATNATCGNNTTNACNGNNANCGACGCCGCGAAGGAGAAATTCGGCGCNGAGCAGGCNGNNNNGATGNACGCGCACGCGCAANGANCTGAANGCCAAGGNCGNNAAGNANTGCGACTGCNANGCNTGCANGCTGGGNGCNGCANATNNTGGANCAGAAGCAGTANCTNGCGAAGAANTCCGTGTGGATCTTCGGCGGCGACGGCTGGGCGTATGACATCGGCTTCGGCGGCCTCGATCACGTGCTTGCCTCCGGCGAGGATGTGAACATCATGGTCTTNGANACCGAGGTGTACTCCAACACCGGCGGCCAGGCNTCCAAGGCCAGCCAGATCGGCCAGGTGGCGCAGTTCGCCGCGGCCGGCAAGGCCATCGGCAAGAAGAACCTCGCCGAGATCGCCATGAGCTACGGCTATGTGTACGTGGCGCAGATCGCGATGGGCGCGGACAAGAACCAGACCATCAAGGCNATCNNCGAGGCCGAGAGCTATCACGGCCCGTCCCTCATCATCGGCTACGCTCCGTGCGAGATGCACGGCGTCAAGGGCGGTATGACCAACTGCCAGAACGAGATGAAGCGCGCCGTTGAGGCCGGCTACTGGAACATGTTCCGCTTCGACCCGCGCAAGAAGGCCGAGGGCAAGAATCCGTTCACCGTGGACAGCAAGGCCCCGACGGCGGATTACAAGGAATTCATCCAGAGCGAGACCCGNTACAGCCGCCTGCAGCGTGCGTTCCCCGAGCGCGCCGAAGAGCTGTTTGANAAAGCAGCNAACGCCGCGAAGGACCGCTACGAGTACCTGGGCAAGCTGGCGAAGCTGTACGAGTAATTCCTGTTTGGAAAAAACAAAACAGGCCATCCCCGCAAAGGNCGGCCTGACAGAACGCGCAAACACGGGCGCTGCGGAAATTCCGCAGCGCCCGTCCTTTTGCTCTTTTTACAAATTCCCTTTTCAGCCGGGTGGCGCTTAACGCGCATTGCTTNGCAAAACCGGCGCCGCGCGGTTTCGCTTTCCGGGCAGTTTGCGCTGCCGGGCAGAAAAGGTNCCGCGCAATGGAACAAGGGATGTTTCAAAAAGCGAAAACCCGCCGCAGTGTGCAAAATCGCACGCCGCGGCGGGGTCTTTTTGTGTTTGCTCTGTTTTTGTCTGTCTTTTGTCTTTTTGAACCGGCCCGGCCCCGTTCTCCCCGCTCAGTGTATCACCAGCGCGCGGCGNCCCATCTGCTTGAAGCAGTTCAAAAATGCCTGCTGGTTCACGGTGCGGATCCCCTGCAGGGGATCCATCAGCGTGCAGGTGTCCCGGCCCCAGCCCATGAGCACCACGCAGTGCAGGTTGGAATAGGGCCAGTACACCTTGCCGGCATCTCTGATAAGCCANGTAAAGCTGCCGGTACGCGGCGCGGAAAGATCGAGCGTGATCCATACCACCACGGGGTCGCCGCCGCGTATGTACAGNTCCANGCCCTTATCCGTAACGCCCGTCACATCAAACGCGTGCATCGTGGAGCCCATTTCCTGTAAGTATTGGTTTGCGCCCTGCGCCAGCGGCGCGGCAAAGCAATAATAGCCGCTGNCCNTGGCCNGGTCGCCCACGTAGGCANGCTCGGGNTCCGGGCCGATGATGCCGTATGGCGATTCGGNAAAATCCTCGCGCGGGACATAACCATAGGCAAGATCCAACTTGTTTGCCGCGAANCCCCGNTATTGCAGCAGCGCCGTCAGGCTGGTGACCTCGCACCCGTTGGGCAGCTGCGGCAGCTGCAAAACCTCCGGCACCGAAAGATCTGTTTGNCCGGGCCAGAGGCGCGAATGGCCCTGAATGGCAGGCGCCTCCAAATCCCCGAGCACCTCGTCACAGTAAGCCGTCGCGGCGGCACGGCCGCCGTCAAGCAGGAATGCGAACACCGGCACGGCCGGCTGCTGCTCATCTTTCCCGGCCGCGGCATGCCGGCTATAAGAAACCGGCTTTCCCTCCGTGCCCGCCTGCCGCGGCTTTTGCGGCGGCACAGACGGCAGCGCACTCCAGATCTGCAGCCCACAGGCGGAAAGGCCCAAAAGCGCCACGGCGGCCACCAGNGCCAGAACGGCCGCAGTCCGCCGCAAAAGCNGCTTATCCGGCCGTTTGCTGCGCACAAAATCCAGCAGAAACCGCGCGGCAAAATAGCCGAGCATCGCGCCCATCCAGTTGTGCAGGATGTCGTCCACATCAAAGCGGCCGCGCCTTGTAATCAGCTGCAGGTTCTCGATCGAAAGCGTCGCCAGCAGGGAAAGAACGCAGGCCGCGCGGGCGCCGGCGCCTTTTCCTCCCCAAAAGGACAGCAGCACCCCAAACGGCACAAACATCAGAAGATTGCATACAATCATCAGCAGCCCTGCGAGAGAGCGCTCGTTCCACGCCTGAACATAACAGTACAGCAGCGTCGGATTGAACCCGGTATATCCGGCGCGGCTGATGATCTCCTCACCGGCGATGCGGTAAAACAGCGTCAGGCCCAGCACCGCAGCGGCCCAGCCCACGAGCAGCGTCAGATCCAGCCACAGGCGGCGCGGAAAGGGCTTTTCCCCATGCAGACGGCGGCGGTACACAAAATAGCCCGCGCCAAACAGCGCCGAAAGCACCGCCNCCGCAAGCATTGCAAGCCGTATGCACCGCAGCAGCATACCGGTTATCACAGCACCGCTCATTCCGCCTGCGCCCCTTTCCGGGACGCTGAGCGTCCCATGTTCAAAAATTCATTCCATCTCTGCCCGGCATCCGGCGCCCGGTGCGGCCGCGCGGCAGAATGCCGGCTTTCCGGCCGGCTCCTGCCCGGCTCACCCCTGCTTCTGTTTCCGCTTTCCGCGGCCCAGAATCTGCAGCACCGTGCTCCACAGATCATGGAAATTGATCACGGCNATGCCCACGACGATCAGGCTGCACCATACGGGCCAGAGCGGCACGCGCCTGATCATCAGGTACGATTCCACCGCCAGCAGGCCGAAGTTGCAAAACAGCTTTACGGGCGCAAAATCCACGCGGATNANNCCGCGCGTNTTGATGGCNCGCAGCANNAACACNANGAAATAGCTGACNAANGTGGCCAGCGCNGCGCCGTTCACGCCCCAGATAGGGATCAGCTTCCAGTTGAGGATCACGTTCACCACCGCGCCCATCGCCATCGTGCCAAACGAGAGCGTGGAGCGCTTTTCCACCATGTAGATGCTGTTCAGGAAGTTATCGAAGCTGGAAAAGGCCGTGGCCATCGTCAGCAGCGGAATGAACACCCAGCCGATGAAGTAGTCGTCGCGGTAGATCATCATAAACGGCTGCGCCATCAGCACGATGCCGGACGCGGCCAGAAAGATCAGGCTCTGATAGGCGCTGAACACGCGAGAAAAGAACTGCTCGCGCTCGCTGCTGGCGCCGTCTGTAAAGGCCGAGATCTGCCACGCCTCGGTGAAGATCGTGGAGACGATGGAAAGGATCGTCGGCAGCTTGTAGCTCGCGGCCAGAATGGCCGTCCACGCCGTGCCGTTTTCCAGCATCGCCGCCACAAAGAACTGGTCGCTCGCGTTCGTGATCAGCCAGAAGATCGAGGCCGGCACCAGCGGCAGCGAATAGCGCAGCATTTTTTTCAAAAGCGCAAAATCGTAGCGCCTGATGTCTAAAAAGCGCCAGATTTTGGTCAGATAGAACAGCATCAGCGCGCTTAGCCCGTCCGCGCAGATGATCGCCAGCAGATAGCCCGTCGGCCCCATATTCAGCACGCGCAGAAACAGCGCGTAAAAACCGCAGGTGGTGATCGTGCACAAAATGCCGTCGATGGCGTACAGGCGGTTCAGCTGGCGCGCACGGCAAAATTGGCAGTTCAATGTGCGCAGACAGCTGACAAGCAGGTAAATATACAAAAGCACGATGTAATCCCAGAACAGCTCGATCCTTTGCAGCAGCGGATACAGCAGGATCAGCAGCAAAAAGCCCATGCCGATGGCCGTGAGGCCGTTCATATACACGGCGCTTTTGCGTACGCCCTTTTCCAGCCCGAACCGGATGACGGCGTTCGCGATGCCAAGGCTCACCAGCGGGATCAGCAGGCTCGCGCACTGGTTCAGCAGCTCCCGGATGCCGTTCATCTCCTGTGTTTCAAACCAGTAGCTGAACAGCGGCGCCATCACAAAGCTCAGCAGCTTCGAGGAAAAGGTGCTGATGGCAAACAGCATCGTATTCGAGACAAGGCGCTTGTATTTATCCATGCGCCGCCTCCTTTCCGGATGATCTTTCCCGGGAACATTTCGAAGAACAAGCTCTCCGCCGGTCTGAATTTCAAACCGTAAGCCCAAATTTCCGGCACACATATGTAATAGTATATCACAAATTTCCCCGTTTGAAAACCGTTCCGCGACATTTTGCGCATTTTACCGCATTTTACATCTGTATTTCCTTTTTGCATTTCCCCTGTTCCGCAGACGTGGGCGCTTTCAGCAAAGCGCGGCGCGCTTTATAATCCGGCAAAACCCTCGCCACCACCGCCCAGAACGCAGGGCTGTGGTTGGGATGGACAAAATGCGCGTACTCGTGCAGCACCACGTATTCCACCGCCGCGCGCGGCTTTTCGGCAAGGCGCAGATTCAGCGTGATCTGCCGTTTGGCGGGCGCGCACACGCCCCAGCGCGTTTTCATCTGCCGCACCTTCAGCACCGGGCGCCGGCCGTCCAGCACCCCGGCGAACAGCGGGAAAACCGCCTCGCTGATCTCGGTGAACAGCGCCAGCGCTTCCTCGCGCGAAACGGTGCAGGGGCGCGCTGCCTCGGCCTCGGCCGCCAGCACCTGCGTGCGCGCCTCCGCAATCCACGCCGCGCGCCCGGCCACGAATGCGTCAATCTGTGCAAACGGCGTGCGGCGCGGCGCAGAAACGGCCACACTGCCGTCGCGGCGGATACGCAGGTTGATATTTTTCACCCGTTTGCGGGTAAGCTCATAGCAAACGCCGCCCGCACTGCGCTGCCGAGGTGCCTCCTTTTGATTCATATTCCAACGCCTCTTTCTGTTTTCTCTGCTTTTTATTTTCTCTGCGGCCTGTTTTCTCTGCATCTGTTTGCCATGACGGTTTGCTCTCCACATGGCCCCAAAGCCCTGCCCGGATGCATCCCGGGGATCGTATCCCGGGGATGCCCCGCATATCCTTGCCCGGAGTTTGCAGGGCTTTTTTGCGGCGGCATCTGTCTTTGCATGGAGGCATGCCTTTTGGCCGCGTGAAGAATTTATCCGTCGCGCCCCGCCGGCCGTCACTGTCCCCCACACGCAAACAGCCCCCCGGAATATTATGCGACGCGTTCCCCTTTAGTGTACCACACCGGCGGACATTTGACAAATCCGCCAAAATTGCAGCGATTTTTTCTCTTTGTTTCTGCTTGACAGAATACGAGATATAGTGCGATAATAGTAACTGCCATCTATATTTTGTGGATTCCGGACGTCATTTTGCTTGACAGGGTACGAGATGTAGTGCGATTATAAAAACCGTCATCCATATTTTGTGGATTCGGAACACACGAAAACCTGCAAGCGCCGGGGCCGCCGCGGTGTACACGCAGCGGTGGGATTTTCCGGCGCTGTCTGTCTGCCTGCAGGCCCGGCCGGCAAAGGGGAAACGATGCAGCGGCAAACCCGGAGGCTTTCCTGCGGGATCTCTGCCGCGCACAGAGCGCCCCTCGTTCAGCATCTGCGCCAATCCGGGGAAGCCCTGGATCGATCATTGCCGGGACGCGCGTCGACGTATTCAGAGGTTTCCGCGTAAAGTAAAAAAGGGATCGGGGGAAAGTCATGATCAAGAGCATCATCAAGCGCGACGGGCGCATGGTATTGTATGATGAGAGCAAGATCGCATCGGCGATCCTGCGGGCGATGGAAGCCGCGCAGGAGGGCGACGCCGCACAGGCCGCCGCCGTCGCGAACGCGGTGGAATCGGCGCTGGAGCAGCAGGGCGGCGAGGAGCCGCCGAAGATCGAACAGATCCAGGACATGGTGGAAAACCAGCTGATGCACATGGGCTTTGACGCCGCGGCGAAGAAGTTTATTCTGTACCGCGCTTCACGCACGCGTGTGCGCGAGATGAATACGCACCTGATGAAGGTATTCGACGAGCTGACGCACGCCGACGCCACAGACAGCGACATCAAGCGCAGCAACGCCAACATCGACGGCGATACGCCGATGGGCACGATGCTGCAGTACGGCAGTGAGGCGGCCAAGGATTACTACGACAAATACCTGCTCACGCCCGAGCAGAGCCGTGCGCACCGCGACGGGTGGATCCACATCCACGATTTCGATTTCTACGCGCTGACAACCACCTGCTGCCAGATCGACCTGTTAAAGCTGTTTTCGGGCGGCTTTTCCACCGGGCACGGCTTTCTGCGCGAGCCGAACGACATCCAGAGCTATTCTGCGCTGGCCTGCATTGCCATCCAGTCGAACCAGAACGACCAGCACGGCGGCCAGAGCATCGTGAATTTTGATTACGGCCTTGCGCCGGGCGTCGCCAAAACCTACCGCAAGCGGTACCGCATCAACCTGTACAAGGCGCTGGAGCTGCTGGCGCCCGAGGCGGGCGTGACGCAGGATGAGGTGAAGGAGCTGCTGGAAACGCTGGCCGAAAAGGGCCTGCGTCCGCAGCTTGCCACGGATCTTGATTATCTGCGCGCCGAGACCGATGCCCTCACCCCGCGCGTGGGCGCGGACACCGCCAAAAAGGCGCAGGCGTTCGCGCTGAAGGAATCCGAGGCCGAGACCGAAAAGGCCACCTACCAGGCCATGGAGGCGCTCATCCACAACCTGAACACGATGCATTCCCGCGCGGGCGCGCAGACGCCGTTCTCCTCCATCAACTACGGCACCGATACGAGCCCCGAGGGCCGCATGGTAATGCGCAACGTGCTGCTGGCGACGGACGCGGGCCTCGGCCACGGCGAGACGCCGATCTTCCCCATCCAGATCTTCCGCGTCAAGGAGGGCGTCAATTACGATCCGGGCGACCCGAATTACGATCTGTTCCAGCTCTCGTGCAAGGTGAGCGCGAAGCGGCTGTTCCCGAACTTCAGCTTCATCGACAGCCCGTTCAACCTGCAGTACTACAAGCCCGGCCACCCCGAGTCCGAAGTCTCGTATATGGGCTGCCGCACCCGCGTAATGGGCAACACCTACGATCCCACGCAGGAGATCGCGAACGGCCGCGGCAACCTGAGCTTCACGTCCATCAACCTGCCGCGCCTGGCCATCGAGAGCAAGGGCAGCGAGACGGTGTTCTACGAAAAGCTGAAAAAAATGATGGATCTGGTGATTCAGCAACTGGACGACCGCTACGCGATCCAGAGCAAAAAACGCGTGATGAACTTCCCATTCCTGATGGGACAGGGCGTCTGGCTGGACAGCGAAAAGCTTGGCCCGTATGACGAGGTGGGCGAGGTGCTCAAGCACGGAACCCTGAGCGTCGGGTTCATCGGCCTGGCCGAAACGCTGGTGGCGCTGTACGGCCACCACCACGGCGAGAGCGACGAGATGCAGCAGAAGGGCCTTGCCATCGTGCGCTATATGCGCGAATATCTGGATGCGCGCAGCCGCCGCACGCAGATGAACTACACGCTGCTGGCCACCCCGGCCGAGGGCCTTTCGGGCCGCTTCGTCCGCATGGACCGCGCGCGCTACGGCGAACTGCCCGGCATCACGGACAAGGAATATTACACCAACTCGTTCCATGTGCCCGTCTATTACAACATCTCGGCCTATGAGAAGATCCAGAAGGAAGCGCCCTATCATGCGCTGACGAACGCCGGGCACATCAGCTATGTGGAGCTGGACGGCGACACGGCGAACAATTTAGAGGCGTTCGAGAGCATCGTGCGCTATATGCACGATTGCGGTATCGGCTACGGCAGCATCAACCACCCCGTAGACCGCGACCCCATCTGCGGCTATGTCGGCGTCATCGGCGAGGTTTGCCCCCGCTGCGGCCGCCGCGAGGGCGAGGCCATCCCGCCCGAACGCATCAAAGAGCTGCGCAAGCTGTACCCCGGCACGTTCCAGGCCTGCGGCTGCGAATAACGGCCGCGCATTCCCAAACATAAACAACCCCGCAAAACAAATAATAAACCAAACAAAAACAGGAGGAAATGATCATGGCACAGATTGAAACAAACATCGAAGCGAAAAACGGCAAGGGCGTGGGCTTCGAGCGCATCCGCCGCATCACCGGCTACCTCGTGGGCACCCTTGACCGCTTCAACGACGCCAAGCGCGCCGAGGAGCACGACCGTGTGAAGCACGGCATGGAGCACTGAGGCGTTGTGCCCGAACCAGAGCCCGGATCCCGGCCGGAATCTGAACCGGAGCCCAGGCCAGGGCCCGAGCCCCGGCCTGGACGGCGCAGTGATCAATGTCGCCGGCATCATGGAGGATTCCATCGTCGACGGCCCGGGCCTGCGCACGGCGATCTTCGCGCAGGGCTGCCCGCGCCGCTGTGAGGGCTGCCATAACCCGCAGAGCCACGCGTTCGGCACGGGGACCGATTGGACGGTGGACGATCTGTTCGCGCACATCCGCAAAAACCCCATCGTGCGCGGCGTCACCTTTTCGGGCGGCGAGCCGTTCAGCCAGGCTGCGCCGTTCGCACAACTGGGCCGGCGGCTGAAACAGGCCGGCTACGAGGTGGCCGCCTACACCGGCTATACGTTTGAGGAGCTGCTGCACGACGGCGCCCCCGAACAAAAGGCCCTGCTCGAAACGCTGGATATCCTCATCGACGGCGAATTCATCCTCGCGCAGCGCGATTTGGACCTGCGCTTTCGCGGCAGCGCCAACCAGCGCATCCTCGATGTGCCGCAGAGCCTTGCCGCAGGCAAGGGCGTGTGGTGCACGGCCCAGCGCTGGGTGGGGGCGCAAAAGGCCTGAATATTCTGTTATAAAAATGTGCTGCGGAAACAAGCTTTTCGCGGCACATTTTTTGGGGGATTTTAAGATGAAATTTCTGCAAACCTATAAACGGCTGGATAACCTGTGCCGCGATATGAACGGCATCGGCATTACCGGATATCTGGAAGACATGGAGCGGCTGCCGGACGGAGAGCGCCGTGTTCCCGGCTGGAAAGACGATTATCTTCAGCTGAAGCATTACCGCCATCTCCGCAACCGGATCGTGCATGAAGTGAACGCGGACGAGGAGGACCTGTGCTGCGCCGCAGATACCGCCTGGATTGAAAGCTTTTACGGTCGTATTCTGGGCACAAATGATCCCCTGGCGCTTTACCACAAAGCCATAACTCCTCCCCCTGTTTTCTCTCAGCCCGCCGTATCCTTCCAAAACGATCTCCGCGCGGCGGATTCCTCTGATTCCAACAATGAGAAACCCGCATCGATGCGCCCTGTTTCCCCGCCAACCGCACCGCGCACAGGCTGCGCGCTGTGGCTGTTGTTCGCGTTTTGCGTTGCGATGTTTTTCCTGTCTGAATTTTTCCGCTGACCGCTTCCGAATGATCTTATTTTCAAATCCTGATTCAGCCTTGTGTTCCCAATGGGATTCTGAAAAATTTTCAAAAAGCACCGCCCTCGCCTTCTGTATGGGCATAAGAAATCAAAAAGAGCAAAAAAGGCCCCGCCGGATCTCTCCGGCGGGGCCGTAAAAGCATCTGAAATTAGTTCAGGATGGCCAGCTCGGTCTCGGGATCGAACAGGTGCAGCTTCTTCGTGTTGATCGCAACCTTCACGTCGCTGCCGTTCTTCGCGGTGCTGGTCGGGTTGACGCGCGCCGTCATCTTGTAATCCTTGTACTCGAGGTACAGATAAATCTCGGAGCCCATCAGCTCGGAAACTTCAACATGCGCGGTGAGCGTGGCGTCCTTGTGCTTCGCCATGAACTCGTCGTCGTCCTTGATGTCCTCGGGACGGATGCCGGCCTTGATCTTCTTGCCGACATACTCGGGCAGCTTGGAGGTATCCTTCGACGGATCGATCAGCAGCTTGTCGCCGCCCAGATCCACGAAGTAGTTGGCGCCCTCTTTGACGAGCGTGGCGTCCAGGAAGTTCATCTGCGGGCTGCCGATGAAGCCGGCCACGAACATGTTGCACGGGAAATCGTACAGGTTCTGCGGCGTATCCACCTGCTGTACCAGGCCGTCCTTCATAACCACGATGCGGTCGCCCATCGTCATAGCCTCGGTCTGGTCGTGGGTAACGTAGATGAACGTGGTGCCCAGCTTCTGGTGCAGCTTGATGATCTCGGTGCGCATCGAGGTACGCAGCTTGGCGTCGAGGTTGGAGAGCGGCTCGTCGAGCAGGAACACGGCCGGGTTACGAACCATGGCGCGGCCCAGAGCAACACGCTGGCGCTGACCGCCGGACAGAGCCTTCGGCTTGCGGTCGAGCAGGTGCTCGATATCCAGAACACGGGCAGCCTCGTGCACGCGCTGGTCGATCTCATCCTTCGGGGTCTTGCGCAGCTCCAGACCGAACGCCATGTTCTTGTAAACCGTCATGTGCGGATACAGCGCGTAGTTCTGGAACACCATCGCGATGTCGCGATCCTTCGGGGGAACGTCGTTCACGAGGCGGTCGCCGATGTACAGCTCGCCCTTGGAGATCTCCTCCAGGCCGGCGATCATACGCAGGGTGGTGGACTTACCGCAGCCGGAAGGGCCAACGAGGATGATGAACTCTTTGTCCGCAATTTCCAGATTGAAATCGGAAACAGCCGTGACGTCGCCCGGGTAAATTTTGTAGATGTGCTGCAAACTAATGCCTGCCATGGGAATCGACCTCCAAATGTTTTGTATTTTATTGACATCTCTTGACGGCCTTCACCGTCGATACTATAATCATAACAGAGGTTTGCACGAATTGAAATGGTAAAATATTGATATGGAGTGGAGATTATTGCTTTTTGACCCAAATCTTGTCTGCGCGCCGGTGTTCTGCCGGCAAACGGAGGGCAAAACGCCCGCCGCATTTCCCCCGGCGCCCCTTGCGGCGGTTCTGGTGAGCAGCGGCCGCGCGGCGCTGACGGCTGCGGGCGAGCCCGTTTTGCTGACGGCCGGCGATCTGCTGCTGGCGGCCGGCGTACCGGTGGAAGCTGCGCCCTTGGAGCAAAGCCATCTGCTGGCGGCTGGCTTTTCCGGCATGGCCGCTGATGCGGCCGCCGCGGGGCTGTCGGCGCCGCTTGTGAGCAACTGTGAGGTCTGCCCGCTGGCGGCACAGCTGCTGGGCGAGCTTTCGGATGTGCTGCAGCGCGGCGCGCCGGCCGGCACGGCGGAGGCCGGTGCGCTGTGCTATCATATTCTATGTGCGCTGGCGGGCGCCGATACGGCCGTGCCGCGCCTGCCGCCGTTGGTGGCCGACGCGGTGCTGGCCATCCGCCAGAACTATGCGGGCCTGTACGGCGTGGAGGAGCTGAGCGCGCAGCTGGGCGTGAGCAAGAGCCATCTGGTGCGCGTGTTTTCGGCCGCGATGGGCATGGGGCCGGGGCAGTACCTCACGGCCGTGCGCATCGACGCGGCCAAAGCGCTGCTGGCCCGGCGCGATTATCCGCTGGAGGTGGTGGCCACGCTGTGCGGCTTTTCGGGCGCGAACTATCTGTGCAAGGTGTTCAAAAAGCACACGGGCCTCACGCCCGCCGCCTTCCGCGCACAGAACGCGGACGCCGCGCACGGCGGCGCGCTCAGCGAGTTGGAGCAGGCGCTGTATACCTGAGGGCCGGCGCGCCGGCTTTCCCGCTGCACGGTTTCCCCGAACGGTTTTGGAAAAGCTGCAAAACTACAAAGCAGAAGTCATGTCTTTTTCCTGCCGTTCTGTTTTCCCTGCCGCTTTGCTGTCTTTGCCGCACCATTCCCCTGCCGATTTGCTGCATCCCCCCGCTGTTCTGTTTTCGCCGCGGCAATTTTTGCGCAATTCCTCCCTTTTGTGCAAAAGAAAAATGTTTTTCACCCCCTTTTCATCTCCCGCAAAATGCGGTATGATAGAAGCAGCGAGTCAATGCCCGCCGTGCGCAGGGCGCAAAATACGGTCATCGGAAAGGAAGCGTTTCCCCATGAAAGTTATCGTGACAAACAGCTACGACGAAACATGTGCGGTCATCGCCAACATGATCAAGGAGCTCATCAACGAAAAGCCCGACGCGAAACTGGGCCTTGCCACCGGCGGCACGCCCGTGCCCATCTATCAGAAGCTGATCGAGATGAACAAGGCGGGCGAGGTGGATTTCTCGCGCGTGCACACGGTGAACCTGGACGAATACTGCGGCATCCCCGGCACGCACGACCAGAGTTACCGCTATTTTATGGACACAAACCTCTTTGACCATATCAACATCGACAAAGCCAACACGTATGTTGCCAGCGGCATGGGCGACGCCGAAGCCAACGCCCGCGAGCTGGAGGAAAAAGTGCGCGAGGGCGGCGTGGCCGACCTGCAGCTGCTGGGCATCGGCAACAACGGCCACATTGCGTTCAACGAGGCGGGCGATCAGCTTGTTTCCGTCGCGCACATCGAGCAGCTGACGGAAAGCACCATCAACGCGAACGCGCGCTTTTTCGAAAAGAAAGAGGATGTGCCCACCACGGCCATCACCATGGGCATGGGCGACATCCTCGCGGCAAGGCAGGTGGTGCTGGCGGCCACGGGGCTTGCGAAAGTGCCGGCCATCCGCGGGCTTGTGATGGACGACGTGATCACCACGCAGAACCCCTCCACGCTCTTAAAGCTGCACGCAAACGCCGTCGTCGTCATCGACCGTGAGCTGGCCGACGCCGTGGGGTACAAGGGCTGAGCGCGTTTCGCGACACAAATCGAACGCAAATCGGACATAAAAACGGCCCCGGGGAACCGCTTTGCCAAAGAGCGGCTCCCCGGGGTTTTTTATCCCTGCTTCCCTTTTGCTGCTTCCCCTTTGCGAAAAGTCCCCACAGAGCAGGAAATCCGCAAGGTGCATCGTTTGGATCCCCTTGTTATTTTCTCCGGCAAAATCATCCGCCGTCAGCACGAACGTTGGATAAATGCCACGAATGGCCGGCGGCCGTTCCTGTTCCCGTTTCCCGCTTTTTCGGTTTTGATTGAATTCCTGTCATCCCCCGCATATCACTCCGGCGGCAGCACCGGCGCGGCGTTCCAGCGGGAGCGCTGCGCTTCATACTGCCCGGCGATCCAGTCCCGCGCGGCGGCAAGGCCGCCGGTGTCGGGCGCAAATTCGGCAAAGGTCTTTTCGGATTCATCCGTCTTTTCAAAGCACCAGGGCATCGGCCACACGCAGGCGCGCAGCATCTCCCCCTCCATCTTCAGCCGGTACCACATGCCGCCGCGACTGCCGGAAAAGCTTTTGTTTGCGTTCAAATAAACAAGGCTCGGTACCGTGATCGTAACTTCTTCCATCGCATTCCTCCGCGCCGCACGGCGCTTTTTTGTTGATTTTCCTGTTTGATCCCATTTTGATCTGTCATCAGTATAGCACACCGGGAGAAGAAAAGCCAGACGGCGTTTTGCTGGAATTGCCGTCCGGAGGAAATTGGGATGCTGCGCCGGAAATGCCGGTCAAGCCGGAAATGCCGGTCAAAATGAACGGGTACTTTTCGCTGCAGCACGAAGCCTTTGGAACACCGCTGAAACGCCGCCGGCGCGCAGTCGGCATCCCTCACTGCGGCGCCGGGCCAAGCGTGGTACCGGGGTAGTAGGTGGCCAAAATCTCCTGATAAGTTTTACCCGTCAGCGCCAGCGCATTTGCGCCGTACTGGCTCATGCCCACACCGTGGCCATAGCCGTGCGTCGTGATGGTGAACAGGTGCTCCTCCGTCCATGTGATCGTAAAATCGCGGCTGCGCAGCCGCAGGGCGCTGCGCACGGCCGTTCCGCTGCAGGAGACGCCGCCAATCGAGATGCTGTGCACATAGCCCGCCGCCGTGCGCTCGATTGCGCCGATCCAGTTTGCCGCGTCGCCCGCAAGCGCAAGGTCGGGGAAAACAGTGCCGAGATCCTGTGCCAGCTCCTGCTTTGTAATCGTGAACGATTGCTCGTAATCCGGGCATGTGAGATCGAGCATGGAATCCACCGTAACCAGATACGGCACCTCCGAGCCCCAGATGGCGGCCGCCGATTCGGTCTGCCCGTTCGAGATCGAGTGATAGCATGCGAGCGCGGGCTCCCCCTCATAGAGCAGGATCTCGTCCAGCACGGAATCCACAATCGTGTACAGCCGGGTGCGGTTTGTCTCGAACGCGTCGCCCCACATGGCACGCATCACGGTCTCCGTCAGATATCCGATGCGCTGGTCGGGGTTTGCGCTGAAATACGCGCCCTTCAGCGTCGGATCGTTCGGGTCGGCCTGTGCCTTGCAGGCCAGCGCGTAGCTGTGTGCGGCGATGGCCTGCGCGCGCAGCGCCTCGTCCGGATAATCGATGGGCATTTCCGCCGCCACCGCGCCGCGCACGAAATCCCGCACCGGCACCTCCCGCACCTCCCCGCTGCGCTCGTCCAAAATCAAAAGCGGCGCCTCCTCGACGGGCAGTGCGTCGGACACGGGCGGCAGCTGCGGCTCGGTTGGCGCGGATGTGCTCTCCGGCGGCACCGGCAGCGGCGCCTGCACGGTGGAGGCGGAGGCGGATGCTTCCACCGGCAAAAGCAGCGCCGTCATGGGCAGCAGATAGATCATTGCGGCAAACAGCAGCACGAGCGGTACGATTTTTTTCATGATGATCCCCCCATTTTTCACATTCATGCTCGCAGGGGAAGCTTCGGTCCGTTGCCCGGCCCGAAGATCCCCATCGATCCGGAAAGCCAAGGTTTTCGTTGTCCGAAAAAGCACCGCACAGGCCGGCATGGCCTGTCCTGCCCTTTCGGCACAGTGTCCGGCGATTTCTTCGGCACTTTCCTTGTTTTTTGCATCATATGCCTGTATAATAGAAAATATGACGGCCGAATGGGCGGCCGTCATAAGTGCGGCGCCGTCCAGGGAAAGGGACAGCCGCAGCAGCGCGGCACAGCCCGGGGGAAAAGGACTGCTGCCGCATGGCGCGGCCCAAAAGGGAAAGGGGCCGCTGCCACAGACCGGGGGAAGCCCTGGAACGATTTTCGGGTATATTCCGGCGGCCGGCCGGGCCAACGGGCCCGGCCTGTCGGCTGAACCCGTTGATCGGGGCGTGGCTTCCGGACAAAGAGGGGACAAAACGGGAAAGGAAGGGACAAAATGACGGAACAAACACAGCGCATCCGGATGGAGGCCATCGCGTACTTATGCGAGGAGTATCTGAAGAATAACTTCATCGATCCGGAAACAAGCGAGCGGCTCGGCGTTAAGCGCGGCCTGCGCAACCCGGACGGCACGGGCGTGCTGGCGGGCCTGACGAACGTGTGCGACGTCGTCGGCTATGATTGGGTGGACGGCAAATGTGTGCCCGCCGCGGGCAAACTGATCTACCGCGGCATCGACGTGGAACGGCTCATCCGCGCTGCTGCGGAGGAGGACCGCTTTCTGTTCGAGGAAGTGATCTGGCTGCTGCTCTTCGGCAGCCTGCCCACCGCGCAGCAGACACAGGCGTTTTTGCGCGTGCTGGAGGCCTACCGCGAGCTGCCGGAAAATTTTGCCGAGGACATGATCATGAAGGCGCCGTCGCCGAACATCATGAACAAAATGGCGCGCAGCGTGCTGGCGCTGTACTCATATGACGACGACCCGGAGGGCCTTTCGCTGCAGAACATCATGCGGCAGAGCATCGCGCTCATCGCGGAGCTGCCCTCCATCATGGTGAACGCCTATCAGATCAAGCGCCGCGTGTACGACCGGCAGAGCATGTACCTGCATCTGCCGCAGCCCGGCCAGAGCACGGCGGAGCACATCCTCTCCACCTACCGCGCGGACCAGCAGTTCACGCGCGCGGAAGCAAGGCTGCTGGACCTGTGCCTCGTGCTGCACGCGGACCACGGCGGCGGCAACAACTCCACGTTTACCTGCCGCGTGCTCTCCAGCTCCGGCACGGATACGTATTCCGCCATTTCGGCGGCCATCGGCAGCCTGAAGGGGCCGCGGCACGGCGGCGCGAACCATAAAGTGATGGAGATGCTGGACGGCATCCTTGCCAATGTGGACGATCCCTGCGACGATGCGCAGCTGGCGGATTACCTGCGCCGCATCCTGCGCCGGGAGGCGGGCGACGGCAGCGGCCTTATTTACGGCATGGGGCACGCGGTGTACACGAAAAGCGATCCGCGCGCGGTGATCCTGCGGCAGAATGCCGCGCCTCTCGCCGCACAAAAGGGCTTTGAAACGGAATTCCGCGTGCTGTGCGCCATCGAGCGCATCGGCCCGGCCATCGTCGAGGAGGTAAAGGGCACGCAGAACGTCTGCGCAAACGTCGATTTGTTCTCCGGCCTCATCTACCGGATGCTCGGCATCAGCGAGGACCTGTTCACGCCGCTGTTTGCCATCAGCCGTATTCCCGGCTGGTGCGCGCACCGCGTGGAGGAAGTGGTGTTCGCAAACCGCATCATGCGCCCGGCCTACAAGTATATCGGGCAGGAACAGGAATACCTGCCGTTAGAGGAACGTGTATGAAACGGATCTATTGCACCAGTGCGCTTATCCTCAGCCTGCTGCTCGGGGCAGCGCGGGCCGTGGACCTTATTTGGAATACCGACGCTGAAACCGGATTTCTGCGCTCCGGCAGCATCCTGCCCCGCTATCTTCTGATGCTGCTCTGCGTGCTGCTGATCCTGCTGGCCGCGCGCTGCATTCCGCTGGGGCAGCCCTGCGGGGTGCGGCCGAAGAGCGCGGCATGGATGCGGAAAAGCAACTTCCTGCTGATTCCTCTGGCCTTTTGCAGCGAGCTGTACGGTCTTTTGTTTCTATTAAACCGTTTTTTCGGGCTGCCCATCCAGGGGACGGCCAGCCGCCACGCAATGGACAATCTGACTTTGTATTATTTGCGGCAGTTTGCAGACGGTGCGCGCGCGGCACTGTTTGTGGTGTTTGGCGTCTGGTGCCTGCTGCTGTTTTTTGAAAACCTCACCCGCATGCCCTGCGGCAGATGGATGCTGACGCTCGGCACGCTGAGCAGCACGGTGTTTTATCTGCAAACGGTGCTGCGCTTTATCGAGCGTCCCTCCAGCCTGTACCGCATCATCCCCGCAGTCGATATTCTGGCGGCATTGACGGCACTGCTGTTCGTCACGGCGCTGCTGCGGGCGCTGTATCTGCCCGATTCCCCCCATGCGGCGCGCGTTCTGTGCCGCAGCGGCCTGCTTGCGTTTTTCTTTTGCACCTGCCTTGCCCTGCCGCAGACCCTATGGCAGTACGCCATGCAGACCGAAACGACCGTTTCGCTCATCCTCGCCGCCGGCTTTGGCTGCCTTGGCCTCGTGGGCGCTGCCTGCGCCGGCAGTGCGGCAAATTGGCCGGGGGCGTCGGAGGGAACGGACTGAACAATCCATAAAGCGGCGGCCGTCCGGACTGAAAAACAGACCGGGCGGCCGCCTTTTTATTCCTTTTTCCCGGAAACCACAGAAAACCCGCTGCAGCGCTTTTCTGCAGCGGGTCTTTGTATCTCACTTTGTTTTATGTACGCCAAACAGGTGCACCGCCCATCCGGCACGGCATCCACCGCACACAGGCGCAGCACAAATCCTGCTGTGCACACAGGTGCACAGATATCCGGGCCCCATCCGCTACAGCGTCCACTCGCCCTTGGAGGCCGATTGGATGCGCATGGTGCCGTCCTCGGTATTGAAATACAGCGTGCGCCCAAAATTCTTGCCCGTATCGTCGGCAATGATCGGAATGCCCAGCTTGTTCAGTGTCTGGCGCACGGCCATCACGTTGCGCTGGCCCACATCCGAGATCGCGGGCTTGCCCACCGATGCGAACATCTGCGCGCCGCCGGCGATCTTTGCCTTGATGAAGCGCCGGTTCGCGCCCATCGACTCCATCCGGCGCAGCAAGAGCGGAATGGCGCTGTCGGCAAACCGGTACGGCGCCGTCAGCGGTTTTTGCGCAGTGCTGTCGGGCAGCAGAATGTGCGAAAGGCCGCCCAGCTTGATGCGCGGGTCGTACAGGCAGATGCCCACACAGGACCCCAATGCAAATGTTACGAGGATATCGGGCCCCCGCGCTATATTCTGGTCCGATATCCCTACCCTGATCGTATTGCTCACAAGTCTTCAATCCCCAATGCCGTCATAATTTTCTGTAAAGATTCCACATCCGGAAGCATCAGGATATGGTTGGAAGCACTCGTATTGTTTCCACTCAGGTGGTTCTCGATCATGATGATCTTGTCGCTGATATTGGCGTAGTGGATGGCCGGAACGCTGAGGATCGCGCCGAGCATGTCGATGCACATATCCGGCACGGTGAGGTTGATGCGCATTTCCGTCATCTGCGCAATGGCGTTGATGTAGGAGGCCGCCATAATGTTGCCCACCTCTGTCAGCGCCGAGTTGCTCACCTCATCCTCGGGGTCGAACGTCTCGGTATCCTCGCCCATCAGCGTGTTAATCATCATGTGCGCAAAATCTTTTTCCAAAAGGAACATGATCATGCCGTTGATGTCCCCATCGAAAGAGAGCAGCAGTCCGACAATCATATTCTCCGGGCCGCCCATTGCCTCCATCGCGGCCTCGTAGTCCAGGATCTGCACCGTCGGCACAGAGATGTCGATGGGCGTCGCCAGCATCTCGGCCAGCGACATCGCGGCATTTCCCGTGCCGATGTTGCCCATTTCCCGCAGAACATCAAGCTGGATCTCGTTCAGGTCATTGTAATCGTTCAATGCCATGCTCTACTCTCCTCACTTCTACCTTAAATTGTTGATGATCTCCTCCATCTGATCCGAGGTCTGCACAACGCGTGCGCTCAGCTGGTAGGCGCGCTGTGTGACGATCAGGCTGGTCATTTCGTCGGCCAGATGCACGCCGGAATTTTCCAGCGCCTGCTCGCGGATCAGATACTCCTGCGCGATGCGCGCCGTGCCGGAATTATCCGATTCACGGAAAGAGGTGTTGTTGATGGATTCCAGCCCATACGGGTTATCGAACACGAACACGCCGATCTTGTCCGTCAGGCCCGAGTAATCATATGTGTCGTCCGAAAGCTTATCCACGGTGATCTGCCGGCCGCGGCTGTCCAGCACGTAGCGGCCCTGGTCGTCCACCAGGTATGCGTTGCGGCCCTCGATGCTTAAGTCGAACGCGCCGTTGCGCGTATACACGGTCTCGCCATTGAGATCCTGCACCGCGAAAAAGCCGTCCGTCATCAGCGCAAAATCCAGCGCGCGGTACGTCTGCTGGATCGGCCCCTGCCCGTAGATCAAATCGGCCGAACTCATCTTGACGCCGTGGCCGGTGAGGGGCTTTACCTCGTTTGTGTACATCTGCGTATAGAGCAGATCGTCAAATTCCGCCCGCGTGGGCTTATAGCCCGTCGTGTTCACGTTGGCAATGTTGTTCGCCACCTGCTCCAGCGCGCTCTGATGCGCCACAAGGCCGGACGCGCCGTTATAAAAGGCGATGTTCATGGGTCCTCGGCTCCTTTCCGTTCAAAGAATGCTTACAGCGCGGCGATCTGCGCGGCTGCCTGCTGGTTGATCTTATCCACGATCTGCAGCGCCGTGCTGCACGATTGAAACGCGCGCTGTGCCTCCATCATCATGGTATACTCGCGGTTCGTATCGATGTTGGAGTTCTCCAGCCAGTTCTGTACCAGGGTGGAGTTTTCGGCCGGGCGCCCCGTGGCCTCGCCGGCAAACTGGAACAGCGAATTGCCCACGCGCTCCAGCTGCTCGCCCTCGTCCGGCACCACGATATCCAGCGTGTCGATATACTGGCCGTTTTCGCCGTAGATCTCGCCGTTCTCGTTTACCACGAAGGAGGACGAACCGCCCAGATCAATCTCTCCGCGGCGGCCCAGCACGCGGCCTACGCCGCGCAGCACCAGAAAGCCCTCGTTGTCGATATCAAAGTTGCCGTTGCGCGTCAGGTAAACGGCGCCCTCCTCGGTGAGGGCGGTCTCGATATTATCCGGGTCGGTCGCCTCCGCGTCCTGATTCACCTGCACGGGCGCGGCCTGAATGCGGAAGAAGCCCTCGCCGTTGATGGCCATGTCCATCGGGCGTTCCGTCTGGATGAGCGAATCGGAATCGTAGCGCGTGGGCGCCTCGGATACGACGGTGATGGGAACGGCCTTGCCGATGATGGTATCCCTGCCGTTTTCCACGCGCAGCAGCTGCTCCTCAAAGGTGGTGCTGATGACGCGCGACGCCTTATAGCCCGGCGTGTTCACGTTCACCAGATTGTTGGACAATACATTGAGCGAACGCTCCTGCATCAAAATGCCGGATGCGATGGTATAAAAGCCCTGATACATGGTGGTTCATCCTTTCCTGTAATCGCTGAGCGCCGCACGCAGGTGCTGCACCGCGCTTTTTTTGATCAGACAGATCCGCTGCTCGCTGACGCCCATTACCTCGCCGATCTCCCGCAGCTTCAGATGCTCGTAATAGTAGAGCGAGATGACGGTGCGCTCCTGCTCCTTGAGGCTGTCGATGGCCTTGACCAGCGCCTTGCGCAGCTCGGCGTTATCCAGCAGCGCGATGGGGTCGTCGTCATCGGCCACATCGCAGTATTCCAGCTGCTGCTGGCTCAGCGCGTCCGAATCGGCCGTGGCGGCGTAATCGCCCGCCAGCTCCGCCATCTGCTTGAGCAGCTCCTCGAACGAGATGCCAAGATACGCGGCCACCTCTTTTTTGGTGGGGTAGCGGCCCAGCGCCATCGAGAGCTTGTTCTGCGCGTTCGCAATCTGGATCTCGTTGCGGCGCATACGGCGCGGCAGGTAATCCTGCTTGCGCACATAGTCGATGATGGCCGAGCGCACCTTGGTGTACAAATAGGCCGTCAGGTTGACCTCACTGTCGAAATCATATTTTTCCAGCCCTTCCAAAATCGCCACCATGCCCTGGTTGACGATATCCGTATTGCTGGCGAAGCGGTAATAGGTGGTATACAGATTGGCCGCCACGGATTCCGCAATGGTCGCGTACTGCAGCGCCAGTGCGTTGCGCAGCTCCGGCGATCGCTCGGCGCGATAGAGGTTCAAAAGCGCCTCTGTGCTGAGTGTCTCCGGCTTTGGCAGCCCGGATTTTAACGCCACGTTCCCCTATCCCCCCTTTGACGAACGCTTACATGTGGTTTGGAATGCTTCCGGCCGGGAAGCGCTTACTCTGCCGGCCGGGGAAACGGATTAAAGCGGCCTGCTCCACCCGGGAAGCGTTTATTTTGCCGGACGGAGCGCCCGGTACAGAAAAAACTCCATTACGCAATCGAAATATTGCCCAGCGCCTGGATCTTGATATCGGTATCGATCTCGTTGAACGAAAGGATCGTCACGCGCATGCTGAACTGGTCCAGCAGCCGCTTGAAATAGAGACGCACAATGGGCGATGTCAGGATGATCGCCACCTGCACCAGATCCTTTACCTTGTCGATCTCGCGGCTGGTGGCCGTGATGATGTCCTGGATCTGTTTGGGCTCCAGCGCAAGATACGAGCCGTTCTCCACCTTTTTCACGGAGGCAAGGATCATGTTCTCGATGGTGGCATCGAGGCTGATCACCTTCATCTGTCCGGAATCGGCGAAGCGGTGCGTGATGGTGCGCTTCAGCGCCTGGCGCACCTGTTCGGTGAGCATATCCATGTCCTTCACGCTCGTGCCGTAGTCGGCCAGCGTCTCCAGGATCGTCTCCATATCGCGCACGGGCACGCCCTCGCGCAGCAGGTTGCACAGGATCTTCTGCAGCGTGCCCACCGAGACGATGGCGGGGATGGTATCATTCACAAGCGCCTCGCTGGTCTTGCGCAGGTTCGCCAGCATGTTGTTCACTTCCTGGCGGCTCAGCAGCTCGTTGGCGTGCGATTTGATCACCTCGGAGAGGTGCGTGATCATCACCGACGATGCGTCGATGAGCGTATAGCCGGCCATCTCGGCCTGCATGCGCTTATCCTCGCTGATCCACTTCGCGGGGATGCCGAACGCCGGGTCGACGGTGTCGATGCCGTCGATGGTATTGTCGCCGCCGTCCGGGATCAGGCCGAGGTAATGGTCCACCAGCACCTCGCCCATCGCCACCTGTTCGCCCTTGATGTTGATGACGTACTGGTTCGGGTTGAGCAAACCGCTGTCCTTCACGCGCACCGAGGGGAACACAAGTCCCATTTCCGTGGCGAACTGCTTGCGGAACATGACCACGCGGTCCATAAAGTTGCCGCCGCTGCTCTCATCAATGAGCGGAATTAAGCTGTAGCCGAATTCCATCGAAATGGGGTCTACCTTGAGCAAACCGTAGACGTTGTCGATGTTGCGGTAGAACGCCGCCTCGCTCGTCACCTCTTCGGTGACGGTGGGGCCCTCGGCCGCCACGGGCTTTCTGGACGCGTTGCGCATCAGGATCAGCCCCAGCACCAGCAGAATGCCGGACATTACAAGGATCTGCGCCGCCGGGAAGCCGATGAAGATGAGCATCACCATCGCAATGGCGGCCATGATGAGCACGAGCGGCTGCGAGAGGAACTGCTTCGAGACGTCCTCGTTCAGGTTGTTGTCGGAGGCCGAGCGCGTCACGATCATACCGGTGGCCACCGAGATGAGCAGCGCGGGGATCTGGCTCATCAGGCCGTCGCCGACCGTGGAGATGGAGTAGATCTGCATGATCTCGCCGATGGAGCCCTGCCCCGCGACCATGCCGATGATCACGCCGCCGATCAGGTTGATGAACGTGGTGACGAGCGACATGATCGCGTCGCCCTTCACAAACTTCGTGGCGCCGTCCATGGAACCGAAGAAATCCGCTTCGTCCTGGATCTTTTTGCGGCGGGTGCGCGCCGTCTCCTCATCGATGAGGCCGGAGCTGAGGTCGGCGTCGATGGCCATCTGCTTGCCGGGCATGGCGTCCAGCGTGAAGCGGGCGGATACCTCGGCCACGCGTTCCGAGCCCTTGGTGATAACGAGGAACTGCACCAAAACGATAATTAAGAAGATGATCAAGCCCACGACGACATTGCCCTGAATGACGAATTCGCCGAAGGTCGCGATGACCTCGCCGGCATAGCCGCCGTTCGTGAGGATCTTGCGCGTGGAGGAAATGTTCAGCGCCAGACGGAACAGCGTTGTAATCAGCAGCAGCGACGGAAAAATGGAAAATTCCATCGGCTCGCGGATATACATTGTCATCAGCAGGATGACAAACGACAGCGTAAGGTTCGCGATGAACATGAAGTCCAGGATCGCGGTCGGCAGCGGAATGATGAGCAGGAAGATGATTCCCACCACCATCGCCGAGACCACGTTGTTGAAGAGCTTCAAATCAAGTCAGATCCTTTTTCTTAAGGTTATACACGAACGCGAGCACCTCCGCCACCGGCTGGTAGAACCGATCCGGGATCTCGGCGTTCAAATCGACATTCTCGTACAGGCCGCGTGCCAGAGGACGGTTTTCCGTCACAACAATATCATGCTCCTCGGCTATGGCAACAATACGCAGCGCGAGGCTGTCCTGCCCTTTGGCAATCACCACCGGCGCGCGGTGGTGCGCGGGGTCGTACTGCAGCGCGACGGCATAGTGCGTCGGGTTACGGATGACAACGTCGGCATTCGGCACGTTCTGCATCATACGGCGGCGGGCCATCGCGTTCTGCTTTTCGCGGATCTTGCCCTTCACCTGCGGGTCGCCCTCGGTTTGTTTGTACTCCTCCTTGATCTCCTGCTTGCTCATGCGGAGGTTCTTTTCGTATTCGTACCACTGGTAGAGATAATCGAACGCCGCGACGAACGCCATAATCAGCGCCGCCTTTTTTACGATCTCCATGATCGCCGAGCCAATGGCCACGCCGGCCTGTATGACCGTCATGTCCATCAGGCGTGGGATGAGCGGCAGCTGGTTTTCGAGCTCCTGCCAGATCACGATGCCGAGGATGACGATCTTGAGCATGGATTTGAGCAGCTCCACCAGCCCGCGCAGGGAGAACAGCTTTTTGATGCCCTGAATGGGGTTCATGCGGCTGAATTTGGGCTTGAGCGCCTCGAACGATACAAGGCCGCGCGTCTGCGCGATGGTACTGATGCACGAGGCAAACGCGCCGATGATGAGCACCGGCAAAATCGTGACGGCAAAGCACAGGCAGCCCTTGCGCCAGAACTCGTTCATGTCCGTCATCGTCAGCACATTTTTCGTGGCGGACAGCGCGATGAAATCCGTCATCGTGGATTCGATGTTCGAGACAATCCACGGCCCCAGCAGCTGCAGGCTGAAGAATACGGCCAAAAGCGAGAGCAGTGTGCCAATCTCGCTGCTTTGGAAGACATTACCTTTTTTTCGTTCGTCTTGTTTTCGTTTCGGGGTTGCTTTTTCGGTTTTTTCGCCCGGCAAGCCGATCCCCCGTTTCGCGGCCGCAAATTTTGGGGGCGCGGGGCGGCATATACCGCGCGGCCCAAGGCCTTACCTCAAATGCGTTCTGCGCTGTGAAGCGCGCAGGCTATTGTACGAATAGATACAGAAGATCCTGCGTGCGGCGCAGCATGATATCCAGATAGTTTGTCAAAAAGCCGGAGACGACCGGCACGAAGGCAAACAGCAGAAACAGGCCCAAAATCACCTTCAGCTGGATGTTGATGACAAACACATTGATCTGCGGGATAAACTTCATCAGAACGCCCACCGCGAATTCCAGAATCAGCTCCATCGCGATGAACGGAATCGCCAGCTGGAACCCCAGCTGGAACGCGTAGCCGAACAGCTCGATCACGCACTGGGCGACGTTCTGCGTCAAAATGCCCTGCCCCAGCGGGATGATCACAAACGACGTGGTGAACAGCCGGATCAAAATCAGATGGCTGTTTGTGGCGAACAGGTACATGATGAAAAACAGGTTGAGAAAGCTGCTGGATACCGACATCTGGATATTGCTGCCGGGATCAAACGCCTTCGCCATCGAAAGGCCGAACGCCATATCCATCTGGTCGCCCGCAAAGATGAGCATATAATAGAACAGCTGAAACACCGTTCCGCAGGCAAAGCCCACGGCCAGCTCGCGGATCATCGCGCGCATCATTTCCGCCCCGTTCCACTGCGCCACTGCCGCTGCGGAAAAGGCGGGCGCCACCAGCAGCGTCAGGCCGCCGATGATGGCCACGCGCGCCTGCGCGGGGAAGCCCCTGCGGGTGAGCACCGGGTTGAACGCCAGCATTCCCGTAAAGCGCAGGAACACCAGCATCAGTACCGGCAGCCGGTCGTACAACGTATCGATCATAGGCATCGGCTACAGCATCGCCATGCGGGCGAAAAGCTCATTGACATAATCGTTCATCACCGTCATCATCCATGACCCCATAATCAGCAGCATCAGCGCGATGGCAAGCAGCTTCGGCACGAAGGTGAGCGTCTGCTCATGAATCTGTGTGGCCGCCTGAAAAATGGCGACGATCAGGCCGATTACAATGCTGACGATCAACATGGGGGCGGTGAGCTTCAGCGCCACCACAAGCGCGCCCTGCAGGATCTCCATCACCTGTCCCTGCGTCATTCCCGGTTCCCTTTCTCTGTGCGCGGGGATCCGCGCGGATTCAGTCTGTTTTCACGCCCCGGGCCATGGCCCAAAGCGCTGTGGCCCGCTGCCCGGCCCGGCAATTCTTCCGGCGGTTTTCTATGTGCGGAAGCTGTGCACCAAAGCGCTGAACAGCAGCCCCCAGCCGTCCACCAGGACAAACAGCATAATCTTGAACGGCAGCGCGATCGTGGTGGGCGGCAGCATCACCATGCCCATCGACATCAGAGCGCTCGACACCACCATGTCGATAATCAGGAACGGGATAAACAGCATAAAGCCCATCGTGAACGCCCGCTTGAGCTCGCTGGTGGCGAACGCCGGCACGACGATCGTCATGCTCAGCTCCATCAGCTCGTCGTTGCTGGGTGTCTCGCTGATTTCGAGGCCCGCGCGATCCCTGGCGATGGCGAGGAACAGATTCATATCCTCTGTATAGACCTCCCGCAGCATGAACCGCTTCAGCGGCACCTCGGCGCGCTCCAGGGCCTCCATCGACGTAAGCTCGCCCGCGCGGTACGGCTCGTAGGCCTGCTCGTTGATCTCGGTGAGCACCGGGCTCATGATGAACAGCGTTAAAAACAGCGCAAGGCCGATGAGCACCTGGTTCGGCGGGGATTGCTGCGTGCCCATTGCGCTGCGCACAAACGACAGCACAATGATGATGCGCAGAAAGCTGGTGACCATCACCAGGATGGAGGGCGCCAGCGCCAGCAGCGCCACCAAAAGCAGCGCGTCCAGCAAGCCGAACGAATTGCCCCCCTCGCCCGAGGCAAGGTCTACGGTAAAGATCGGCTCCCCATACGCGGGAATACAGAGCAGCGAAATCAGAATGGCCACACACAGCGCAGAGACGGCAAGGCGCTTTGCATATTTTTTCAGCTGCGCCCTACGCTTCGCCTGTGTCTGCGTTTCCTTCATCGCCGCTCTCCTTTCCTTTCCTTTGCTCCAGCGCGCCTTTCAGCGCGGCAAAAAATGCGCCGCCTGACGGGGACGCCGGAGCCGGAGGCAGTGCGCCGGCATCCAGCTCCTCCAGCGTTTCGATGTGGTGCGCGGTAACGCCAAGCAGCAGCACCTTACCGGCCGCCTTTACCACCAAAAGCTGTTTGTCCTGCCCGAGGCCCATCCGGTCCAGCACCTCGATCATATGCCCCGTGCCGTTTGCGGCATAGCCGCGGGCGAGCACCCTTGTGGCCCAATATGCCAGAAACAGAATGAGGAAAAAACCGGCCAGCATGCCGACGAGGGAGAAAACATCCCCTGACTGCATCGTTTAGCCCAGAATCGTAGAAACGGTCTTCAGCAAACGGTCCGGCTTAAACGGCTTTACGATGAAATCGAGCGCGCCCAGGTTGATGGCCTCAACGACCATCGCCTCCTGGCCCATGGCGGAGCACATGACGACCTTCGCGTTCGGGTCGACCTCCTTGATGGCCTTCAGCGCCTGCAGGCCGTCCATCTCCGGCATCGTGATGTCCATAATCACGAGATCCGGATGCTCCTTCGAGAACTGCTCCACAGCCTGTGCGCCGTTGCCGGCCTCCACCAATTCCTCATAACCGGCTTTTTTCAAAGCGTTCGAGACAGTGGTGCGCATAAATACCGCGTCGTCAACTACCAAAATCTTCTTGCCCATGAATTCTATCTCCTTTTCCTTGATTGGGGATATCGTACTGATTTATCGAAGCAGGCATCCGCCCGCAGGGGTTCCCGAAAGGGTTCTTGTTTCGGACGGTGCGCTTACATGCCCTCTTCCTTTAAGCTCTCCATCAGATCCTTTGTGCCGACGATCTCGGTGATGCGGACGCCGAAGTTGTCGTCGATCACCACCACGTCGCCGTGCGCCAGCAGCCGTCCGTTTACCATGATGTCCACCGGCGCGCCGGCCTGCTTGTTCAGCTCGATCACGGTTCCCTGGCCAAACTCAACTATATCCTTGATCTTGCGCTTGGCCTTGCCGATCTCGACGGTCACATCCAGATTCACGCCGAGCAGCAGATCCATATTGCTGCCGGTCGCGTTGATCTGCGGGGTAAACATGGGGAACTGCGTATTCTTCACGTTCACCTGCGGCGCCCTTGCCGCATCCATCTGGGGCGGATACGGATATCCCGGATAGGGCGGCATGTAACCGCCGTACCAGCCCATCTGGGCCGCCCCGGCTGGATCGTACTGCGGCGGCATCGCCGGGTACTGCGGCGCACCGGGATAACCGGGCATGGCCATCTGCGGCGCGGCCGGCATTCCCTCCGGCTGCTGCGGCATGCCCTGCATCGCGGGCTGCGCCGGCGCGGCGGGTGCGCTTTGCGCAGGCTGCTGCATTGCGGGCGCGGGCTGCGGCGCTGGCGCGGCGGCGGGCGCGGGCTGCGATGCGGGCGCAGG